>CAZZXY010000006.1:30731-73464 GCA_964658105.1 Verrucomicrobia bacterium Tous-C9LFEB
AAGCCGTCCGTTCCTCAAACAGCAGGTCAAGGCTGATCCCAAGCGGCAACGCTCCCTGCAATGCGAGCTCGTGTCCGTTCAGGAACGGGCCCGGGTGTCCGGCGCTGGCCACACACAGCGTCCCGTCCGGCTTCAGTTGAACAACTACACAGGTAGCGAACCCGCCATGGAGCTTACCCACGAGTCGCCGGTTGATGCCAGCCAGCATCTCAGCCGGCCCGGGAAGCTGTTCCGCCAGCGTGCGAATCGTGCCGATAATCAGCGACACAGCCATTGCAGCGGCCAGCCCCTTGCCGCTCACATCGCCCACCACCACCAGCGCTGAGCCGCCGCCCTGCGGCAGCAGCTGAAAGAAATCGCCACCTACCTCCAGCGCGGGACGGTAGGCACTGGTGACCTCGTAGCCGTGCACCGAGGGCAGGTCCTCAGGGATGAGCACGCGCTGCAACTCCTGGGCACTTTGAAATTCACGATCGATCGACTCCCTGCGCTCTGCCTCCCGTACAAGGACCTGGTACACCGCAGCGATCAGGGAAACCAGCAGCAGGGTCGCCGCAATCGATTGCGCTGAAAAACCATTCCCATTCACGGTGAACAGCGGAATCAGCAGCTTCTCCCACACTGTCCAGTGAGTGAAACGCTCGCCCTGCGAAAGAAAGGCACCAAACGCCAGAAGCACATCCGCGAGCAGGGCAAATCCCGCGACAAACCAGCTCGCCAATGGAAGCCTCTTGCCCAGCGCAAAGGCGATCAGGGCCACAGGAAAAAGCTCCGGAATCAGGATCAGCTCCGACATCACGAGGTCAAGCGCCTGCGGCCAGCCGTTCGCCCAGAAGGTGATCGCCACCCCGTCAACGACCAGGAGACCGATCTCGGTCCAGGCAAGCCATCGTGCCCAGCGCATCAGTCGCGCATTGCCCCGCAGGTCCAACAGGTACAAAAGCAGGTACCAGGTGGAGATGTCCATCATCGGCTGGTACACCACAGCGCCCAGCGCCTCCTGCCGAAAGGTCCAATGCAGCATCACGTGGAGCCACCGCGACTGCAAAACACTGCCCAGGGCAAACAGCCCCAGCCAAAGCAGCAGCGGGCCGCCACGTCGTCGTCGCAGCCAGCCAAACAGGCTCGCCAAACCCACCATCGCATAGACCAGGCTGACCCCGATCGCGAACTGGTTGTCACGCAGGGTCGCGTGAGACCACGACAGGTTCAACAGCCGGATCGCCTCGGGGCTTCCCAGCACCGGTGCCGTGGCGAAACCTCCGCCCAGGCCGTCGTCATAGGACGTCAGCGGGGCACGCCACATCCTGACCGCCAGCACGCCTGCCCGCCCCTTCCCCAGCTGAAAGACCCCCGGTCGTGGGTAAGCGGGCCACGCCGCATGGGGTGGCAAACGACCGGTGCCGCCCACGCGTTGGCCATTCCAGTACACCTCGTAGGCATCTGCCGCGTACGGCACCATCAAGGCCAGGTCAGGGTCAGCCCCGTCCACCGATGGCACCTGGAAGTGGAGGCGATACCAGGCAAATCCCTGGTACGCGAAGTGCCCCTGCCGTCCCCAGGGCTTTTCAGCGGAGATGCGTTCCCAGTCGGCATCGGCCATGTTGGGTGAGGCCCACCGCGGATCATCCCCAAGGTGAAAAGCCCACTCGCCGTGGAGGGGCACTGCGGCCCTGCCTACGCCCGGCACGGTCTGCACAACGGCCGGCGAACGCGGCTGCGCAAACGCGAGCGGCCATCCGACACCAAGCAGAAGCACACAGAGCAGCCGACAAAAACAGGTCATAGGGCCTGGATTGAGTCCTGGAGGAGAAACAGCTCCCATCATAGACACAGGGTCAACAGCGGGGCGCTGGCATTGACACTGGCGGCCAACGAGAAGCGCCACATGCTCGTCCTACAACGCCTATGCGTAAAGCGGCCCTACTTTGCCTGGCTTCCCTGCTCCCCTTTGCTTCGATCGCTTCGCTCGCCCAACAAGCTGCCACAGACCGGCCCATCGGCCCGCTGGAGACCGTCGCCACCTTTCCCGGCCCGATGCCCGAAGGCGTCACCGTCTCGCACACCGGACGCATCTTCGTAAACTTCGCCCGCTGGGGTGATGACATCCCGTTCACGGTCGCTGAGATCGTCAAGGGCAAAGCCGTCGCCTATCCGAATACTCAGATCAATGACTGGCCGGGGCGCAAGCTGCCCAATCCGAACGCCTTCATGGACGCCTCCGCCAACCAGACCCACTTTGTGAGCGTGCAGTCGGTCGTGGTCGACCCGGAGGATCGCCTATGGGCGCTGGATACCGGGGCGCCTCTGCTGAAGAACATCGTTCCGGAAGGCCCGAAGCTGGTGGCCATCGACCTGAAGACGAACAAGGTGGTGAAGACGATCCTTCTGCCGCCGGAGTCGGCCGGGACCAACAGCTACATGAATGACATCCGCTTCGATCTGCGCGCCGGCAACCCTGGCCCGCAGGACTGCACCACGATGATCGGCAGCAAGCCGGCCCCGAACCCGAACGCCCCGCCCAAGGATCCGGCACACCCCCTTGCCGAGCGCAGCTGCCCCGCGGGCTCCCAGCCCAGTGACAGCATCAAGGGCACGGCCTACATCACCGACAGCTCCAGCGAGGGGCCGAACGCGATCGTTGTGGTCGACCTTGGCACGGGCAAGAGCTGGCGCCGCCTGAACCAGCACTCCAGCACGCTTTCTGAGGATCAGTTTCTGATGTTCGCTGAAGGCCGGCCGGTCTACCAGACGCTGCCTGGAAAGCCGGCAAAAGCTGTAAACTTCGCTGCAGACGGTATTGCAATTTCGGCCGACGGCAAAGACCTGTACTACTGCCCGATCAACGGCACCAAGCTGTATGCGGTCTCCACGGCCATGCTGCGCGACGAGACCAAGAGCGATGCCCAGGTTGCCGGGACCGTGCGGATCGTCACCGGCAAGATGCCCGCGGATGGCTTGGAGTCTGATGCTGCCGGCAACGTCTACATGACCGACCCGGTCACCGACTCTATCCACCGCTGGAACCCGGATACAGGCCTGACCGAGACGATCGCGCATGACCCGCGCATCCTCTGGCCGGACACCATGAGCGTTGCGACGGACGGCTACCTTTACTTCACCTCGAACCAGTTGCACCGCCAGCCAACGATGCACAACGGGCAGGATGAACGGCAGAAGCCGTACCAGCTGTTCCGGATCAAGATCGATGCGCAGCCTGTGCTTCTGAAGTAGGCTTCCGACAAATTGTCGAGCCGGATTAGGAGCCTGCGCGCTGCTGCAGGCGGTCCAGCTCGGCGAAAATCTCCTCTACTGTCACACTCACAGCGGTGCCCGGGACCGTCAAGGCGCCTTCCTCTGGTGTAAGCCGGCCGTCTTGCGCTCCGGTATACGCTACGCGACGCCAGGGATCAAGCACCCACACAGCACGGACGCCCATCGCCCGGTAGTCGGCCACGCGCTCCTGCATCCGGCTCATGCGGTCCTCGCTGGAAAATATCTCGATGCAGAGGACCGGAGCAGCATGCACGATCAGTGCGTCCTGCGCTTCATAGGAGATCACTGTGACATCAGGTACGCGGAAGCGGGCTTGGGAGACCTGTACGCGCACTTCCGTAAGCGCTTCCAACTGCCATTCAGCTTGATGGCGAACAAAGAGGTCGCGGAAGAGCCCCTGTAGACGACTGTGCGGTATTTCTCCCACGTTGCGCTCCAAGACCTCGCCCTCGACATAATCGCGGTCAGGACGGTAGGCGGTCTGAAGATAGGTATCGACCGAAACAAGAGCGGCTGTTGCCATGGCTTTACCTCGCTCATGCAAAGAATACGTCAGAACCTGCATCTAGCGCGCTCACGTTCTGCGCTAGCCAAGATCGTCCAGCATAGCCTGCATCTCGCTGGCAGCATGAGCATTATTCGTTCGCCCGCAAGCCGCCAGGCCTTCCTTTAGGCGCTCGACCGCGGCCTCATGCTGACCCACTTTGATGAGGGTCTGCGCGGACATCTGGTAGGCGGGCACGTAGTCCGGATTGTGCTCCGTAGTCGTCGAAAATTCCCGCAAAGCCTCATCATGACGGCCTTCAGCCACGTAGGCCATGGCCAGCCCATAGCGGGCGAAGCTGTCAGCGGGGTTTTGCACGAGGATTTCGGAGAGCATGGCGATCTTATCCATAGGATCCAGTCTAGACAGCTTGCCGGAGTTACGCTCAGGTCCCTTGAGCCTTAGAATGGAAGCATGACTGAAAGCGTAGTGAGCCGGACCGTCAGCGAGTCCCAGGCCGAGCGCAGTGAAATCATCTTTCCGAACGACGCCAACGCCATTGGCAACCTGTTCGGCGGCCGCCTGATGCAGTTTATCGACCTGGTTGGCGCCATTGCCGCGTGCCGGCACTCGCGTTCCATCACGGTGACCGCGAGCATGGATCACCTGGATTTTGTGTCACCGGTGAAGGTGGGCGAGCTGCTCATTCTGAAGGCCAGCGTCAACCGGGCGTTCAAGACCTCCATGGAGGTTGGCGTCAAGGCGATGGTGGAGGACGTACTCGGCGGCACCGGGATGCGCCACGTCGCATCGGCCTACCTGACCTACGTGGCCGTGGACATGTTCGGCAGAAAGATCGAGGTGCCCGCCATTCATCCCGAGACCGAGCACCAGAAACGGCGTTTCGAGGACGCGGCCAACCGGCGCACGATGCGCACCGACGAAGTGCGGCGGAAGAAAGAACTCCGCGCAGCCATTGGACACGTCTGGAATATCTAGTTCGGCGACAAGCAGATCCCTCCGCTGCGGCGCGACCAACCAGGAGGGGTGAGGATTCACGATGGGACACATGGGACATGGCATGCCAGGGCAGCCGACACCGCAGGCACTTCCGGGAATCAAGCATGTTGTCGCGGTCGGGTCCGGCAAGGGCGGCGTAGGCAAAACCACCGTCAGTGTGAACCTCGCCGTGTCGCTCGCGAAACTCGGCTACAAGGTGGGGCTGCTGGACGCCGACATCTACGGCCCCAACGTGCCAACGATGCTGGGTCGGACGCGGCAGCCGGACGTCCTGCAGGGCAACATGATCGAGCCATTGCAGGCGCATGGGATCAAGTTCATTTCGATGGGCCTGCTCTCACCCGGCGACAAGCCGCTGATGATGCGCGGCCCGATGCTGCACGGCATCATCAAACAGTTCCTGCAGCAGGTCGCCTGGGGTGAGCTGGACTTCCTCTTCGTCGACCTACCGCCGGGTACGGGAGACGTGGTGATCTCATTGGTGCAAACTGTGCCTTTGTCGGGAGCCGTCGTGGTGTCGACGGGCTCCAGCGTGGCCCTGCAGGACGCGCGCAAGGCCCTGGAGATGTTCCACCAGGTGAACGTGGATGTACTGGGGCTGGTGGAGAACATGAGCCAGATGACGTTGCCGGACGGCACGGTTATCGACGTCTTTGGCGCTGGCGCAACCGAGCAGACGGCCCGCCAGTTTGGCCTGGCCTTCCTGGGGTCTGTGGATATGGATCCGCTGGTGCGCGAGGGCGGTGACCGTGGCCTGCCCGCGGCGCTGGCCGGCGATCAAACTGCGCGGGGACGTGAGTTTCTTGCCCTGGCAAGGAAAGTTGTATCGCGCACGGAACAGGCAGCAGCGCAGAATGAGAACGTGCTGGAGATCAGTTAAAGACGTACGACAGATACAGCAGGCTTGCTCCGAAAAGCAGAATCGTCCTATGGCCCAGCAGATGACAGTGCGGCAACGGCAGATCTTGACGGCGGTGGTGGAGTCCTACATCGCGGCCGGCGAGCCTGTGAGTTCAGCGGCGATCGCGCGCGCACTGGCGGAAAACGGCGGTCCGGTCAGTTCCGCGACCGTTCGCAATGAGATGGCCGAGCTGACTGAGGCCGGGCTGCTGGAACAGCCGCACACCTCCGCCGGACGTATCCCCTCCGCACAGGCCTTTCGGGTCTATGTGCAGGAGCTGGCAGCAAAAACGGAAGCTCGCGGAGCGGACGAGCGAGCGGTGTTGCGTTCCGGACTCCAAAACACGATCGACACACAGTTTGCTGGCGTGACGGGAACCGAGGCCCTGCTGGCGCGGAGCTCCGGCGTCTTGGCGACGCTTTCGAGCGGAGTCGGCCTTGCTATCGGTGCGCTGGCCGCGAGCGATCTGCTGGAGCATGTGCACTTCACGCGACTGGGCGAGCGCCGGGTGCTCGCGGTGGTGGTCGGGCGCAGCGGAACGGTGCGGGATCGCCTGCTGGTGGTCGGGGAAGACCTTTCCCCTTCCCAGCTGGAGTCCTCGGCCAACTTCCTGAACGAGCATTTTCGCGGGTGGCAGCTGGAGCGCGTTCGCGCCGAACTGCTGCGCCGCATCGAAAACGAGCGCACCGCCTACCAGCGCATGATGGAAGCCGCAGAACGCCTCTGGACGGGGGCCGTACCCTCCGAACCGGGCGGCCTTGCCACCGAGCGCACCGTGTTTGTCGAGGGAGTAGCCAACGTCATCGGCCTCCGCGAGGATCGCACCCGCCTGCGCGAGCTGCTGATCGCCCTGGAAGCAAAGCAGCGCGTGGCAGAGCTGCTCGCGGCATATATCGACTCACGACAGGAAAGCGTTCGCGTCGTGTTTGGGATTGAGGAACAGGTACCCGAGCTGGCCGGCCTGGTGCTGATCGCCGCCCCCGCGCGCCTTCCGGGCGCACTGCACGGCACGGTGGGCGTTCTTGGGCCAACCAGGATGGATTACGGCGCCACGATGAGCGCGGTGAGCTATATTGCGCAGCAGTTCGAGCGGGTGCTGGAAGGCGGAGGTCATGGACGGGGATGAGTCGCGGGCCCCCGGCCGCTCATCTGAAAGCAAGGATCAGCAGGCAGCCGGGCGCACAGCGCGTCCCCCGGACATCTCAGGGGAGTGGGCACGCTGACCGGAGAATTTCGATGACAGACGAGAAGCAGGGCTTTGCGGAGCGTTTCGCGCGATGGGCGCGAATGGGCAACAATGAAAGTGAGATGACGGAGACGGAGATGGCAGCGATGAATGAACACAGCGTAGCGACCGCAACGGACGAGCCGATGGACGGCGGACCGGCTGCCCAGGTCGACCTGGAAGCAGGAACTGAGGGTGCCTCCACCGAGGTGAATGAGTTGCAGCAGTTGTCCGCCGAGGTCGAGCAGGCCCGCGGAGAACGCGATGTGTTGAAGGATCGCCTGGCCCGGCTGCAGGCCGAGTTCGACAACTTCCGCAAACGCGAGGCCAAGGAGCGGCAGGACGTTCGAGATCGCGGTGTTGAGGCGGCCATTGAGCCATTTCTGGGCGTCATGGACAACTTCGCGCTGGCGCTCAGGGCCGAGGGCTCGGTAGAGCAGTTGCGTGGAGGTGTGGACCTCATCGTGAAGCAGATGGAAGAGGCGCTGCGCAGCCTCAATGTGCAGGCCGTAGACGCCGTGGGAACGCAGTTTGACCCGCGCGTGCACGAGGCCCTGGGCAGTGTCGAAACACCCGAGTTCCCGGATCATCAGGTCATCGAGGAGATTCGCCGTGGCTACAAGCTGCGGGAAAAGCTGCTGCGGCCGGCGCTGGTCAGGATCGCGACAAACTCTGCGCAGCATCAGGCATAAGGGTCGTTGTTTGAAAGATAGCCGTTGTTCGCGGGTGGGTGGCTGACCGACTGAGCAGGCTGTGCTTTCAGCCCTTGCGAGAACTCCTTGTCGGGATCGAAACCCGGTAACGGCTCACGGGAGAAGGAGTAACGATTTCTTCACGAAGAACAAGCCCGATGAACTCCGTATCGATACACATTCAACAGAAAGACAGGCGATGGCGACAGCAACGATGAAGAGGGACTACTACGAGGTACTGAGCGTCGAACGAACGGCTTCGGACGGCGAGATCAAGACGGCGTACCGGAAGCTCGCCATGCAGTTCCATCCCGACCGCAACCCGAATAACCCGGCGGCCGAGGACAAGTTCAAGGAGTGTTCCGAAGCTTATGCCGTCCTCAGTGATGGGGAGAAGCGGGCTGCCTATGACCGCTTCGGTCATCAGGCGGTGGGTGGCGCAGGTGGCGGGAATCCGTTCGCCGGCGGCAGTCCGTTTGGTGGCGCTGGGTTTCAGCAGGGCGACCTGGGCGACATCTTCGGCGATCTGTTCGGCGAGATGTTCAACATGGGCGGACAACGCAGCGGGCGTGCATCGCGTGCGCAGCGTGGCCGCGACCTGAAGTTCGACATGAGCCTCAGCTTCGAGGAGGCCGTCTTCGGCGTCGAGCGCGAGATCAAGATCAAGCGCATGGAGACCTGCGACACCTGCTCGGGATCGGGTTCTGAGGGCAATAAGCAGCCTGAGACCTGTCAGCAGTGCGGCGGCCGGGGACAGATTCGATCGCAGCAGGGCTTCTTTTCCGTGGCCCGTACCTGCCCCATCTGCTCAGGGACAGGCCAGGTCGTCCGGAACCCATGCCGCACATGTCACGGGGATGGACGGGTACAGAAGGAGCACACGCTGGCCGTCAAGGTACCCGCCGGTGTGGAGTCCGACACGCGCATTCGCTACTCGGGCGAGGGCGATGCTGGGCGATTTGATGGTCCGGGCGGCGATCTCTACGTGGTGCTCAGCGTGAAGGCCCATGCCTTCTTTGAGCGTGACGGTGATGATCTGCATTGCTCGATGCCGATCAGTTTCCCCCAGGCGGCGCTGGGTACGGAGTTGGAGATCAAGACGCTGGACGGCGTTGAGTCGATCAAGGTTCCGGAAGGAACGCAGAGCGGTCGCGAGTTCCGGCTGCGTGGCAAGGGTGTGCCGCACTTGAACGCTCATGGCAAGGGCGACCTTGTGGTCGAGATCCTGGTGGAAACGCCGAGCAAGCTGAGCAAACGGCAGAAGGAACTTATGCGGGAACTGGCGGAAACCATGCCTGTTGCAAATGAACAGCAGTCGCGTGGTTTGTTCGACAAAGTGAAGGAGATGTTCAGCTAGATGGCCCCAAAGAAAGCAGCAAAGAAGGTTGCCAAGAAGGCAGCAAAGAAGACCCCCGGGCAGAAGCTCGCGCAGGACACACGGCGGTGCTACGAGCACTTTGGGCGCGTGTCCACGCTGCTGCGGCTCGTCCCTGAGAAGGAGATAGTGTCCAAGCTGGTGTCGCTCGCACAGGAGTTGATGCGCCTCGGAGCGACCAAGGAAGCGGCCGATGCGTTGCGCGCGGCGGAACACCTGAGCTTTGGCAGTCTTGCCCTGCAGGGGCGCCCAGATTCCATCTCCGACCTCCTGCTTGAGGCCTTGCAGACGGAGTACCGGGACTTGCTGGACCGTGCGAAGCAGCGGGCGGAAGAGCACGAACTAACCGGTCCGGCTGCGCGTCTGTTCTCGACCATGCGGAAAATGGCTGTGGGGGCATTCAAGGCGGAGCGGTACCGGGCGGCTTCCGAGCTGGCCCGCGGTGCCGAGGCGCTGACGCACATCCACACGGAGATCATCGGACGGCTTGGTGCGCCTGAGTTCCGCCGGCTCGAAGCAGAGTAGCCCAGGGCTTAGAGCAGTGCGGAACAGATAGCCAGGCCAGCGATGGCCGCCGTCTCCGCGCGCAGGATTCTGGGGCCCAGGGTGACTGGCTGCCATCCCTGCCCGGTGAATAGCTCGATTTCCTCCGGAGCCCAGCCGCCTTCGGGGCCAATGGCCAGCGCCAGGGCGCGGCTATGCTCGGCATCCGGTCCGTCCAGCATGCGGTGGCTCCTCAGGGCTGCGGCGAGGGTGTTCTCTGCCTCCGTTTCGGCGAGCAGGACCCTGTGCGGTGCCGTGACGAGGGCGAGCGCGGCCTTCAGCGGCTGGGGATCGTCCACTTCGGGCAGATCGCTGCGGCGAGATTGCTGCGAGGCTTCTCGAATGATCCGGCGCCAGCGCTCCACGCGCTTGGCGGAAGCCAGGGCGAGGTGCTTTTCGGTGCGGCGTGCCAGGACGGGCGTGATGCGGGAGGCCCCCAGCTCTGTGGCCTTCTCCAGACCCCACTCGTAGTGATCGAACTTGATGACGGCCAGCAGCAGGTGCACGGGAAGCGCGGCGTCGGTTTCGAGCTCTTCGCCCAGGGCAAAGTTGACCTCCTGTTCGGACACCGCGGTGATCTCTGCGCTGCGCAGGAAGCCGTTCGCGAGGACGTCAAAGACCTGGCCGGGCTCGGCGCGCAGCACACGTGCGAGATGCAGGGCCTGGTCGCCGGTGAGGCTGGCAGTGGTGTCGGTCCAGGTGTCAGCGATCCAGCGGCGTCGCGTCATGGTGTCTCCTTTAAGATGCGTTTACGTGCGGCTGTAACGATCGCCGGTCGCGATCAGCGCGTCAATCTCGGCTACGGAACGGATGCCGCCTCGCGCGCCCTGGGCGGTGCAGTTGAGGGCTGCCGCGGCGCAGGCAAAGTCAAGCTGACGCGGCAGAGGCCAGCCCTGCACCAGGCCGTAGATGAAGGCGGCGTGGAAGATGTCGCCTGCCCCGGTGGTGTCGACGGCAGGAACGCGGTAGGCGGGGACGTGGTGGAACTGCCCGCCATCCCAGGCCAGCACGCCATCGGTCCCCAGGGTACCCGCGGCCAGCCGGCAGCCATAGCGGCGCTGCATTTCTGGAAGAGCCTCTTCCAGGCGAGTGAAGCCGGTAAGGCGGGACGGGAAGTCCCGGCTCACAATCAGGTAATCGACGTTTGGGAGGACCGTCTCCACACCGGGATAGATCTCATCCAGGTCCGCCACCACGGAAAGGCCCGCAGCACGAGCCCATTGCGCAGCGAGCGCTGCTGCGGCTGTATCGTGCCCGTCGATCAGCAGGATGCGGGCCCTGGCGACCCACTCGTGCTGGAGTTCGTCGGGCTGCAGGCATAGGCGATTGTCCCTGCGGTTCAGCACCGTGCGCTCCCCATCTCCATCCACCAGGATCAGCGACTTTGCGCTGGGGGCGCCGGCGACGCGAACGGTATGCCAGTCGACGCCGGCCGCCGTGAACTCCCGCTCATGCAGCGCGGCGGCATCATCGTCGCCCAGTTTGCCCACGTAGCGCGTGCTCAGGCTCCAGGTCTGGCAGGCGATCATCGCCGAAGCGACCTGGCCGCCAGGCTGCACGAGCTCGGTCGTGTAGCCCAATTTAGAGCCGCGCGCCGGATACTCAGCTACGTGAATCAGGGTGTCGGTTGCATTGAGGCCCACGCCCACGACGTCCACTACGGGAAGCAACTCCATCTCTTCGATTGTAGGGCGCGGGCCAGGTATCAGGCAGGCTCGAAGCTGTCCCAGAGCCGCAGTTCTGCCTCCCGAGGCTTTCCTTCCATGCGACTGACCTGGTCAAACATCATGGTCGACCGCGTTCCCGGGGTGAATGGCTGCCAGGAGGGCAGACCGGCGGCAGAAGGCGCTTCACCACGAAGAAAGGCAGCCCAGGCAGAGTTTATCTGTGTCGCAAGGGTAGCTTCGGCAGAGGCGGAGTCATATTCGCGGTTCGGCTTGTCCCAAACCAGGGCGAGATCTTCCGAGTGGAAGGCATACCCCTTCTGCGGTCCGCCGGAGCGCGCGAAGTCCAGCTCATAAGCCCAGACGGCCGCACCTGCATGGGCCGCCGCCTCGGCTACGCGCAGCGACGGCACCCAGTACTCCTCCGCCGTAACCGCGCGGATGCGGCGTTGCTCCTCGGGCATCTCCGGGTAAACCGAAGGGTATTGCGCGTAGATCTTGTTGAAGGCGTCGAGGCTCATGTTGCCGAGATCGGCGGCCGTGGGATCCCCTTTCGGGTGTGGTCCCAGGAAGAGGGCGCTTTCGTCACGGTTCGTGCCGATCAGGAGACGCTTGCCCCGAGCCGAGCCCTTGGCGATGGTCTGAATGGGCAGCGTCGGGAAGAGATCGCCGTCCAGCTCACAGCGCAGCGGAAAGTGCTGTGGCCAGGTCTTCAGGAAGCTGGTCTGTGCCTCGATGAGTTGCCGGGCCGATGCGGTTTTCAGGTCGGCGGCGGTGATCCCTGATGCGCTGGTCCACTGTTTGCCGAAGCCCTCGGCGACGCCTTTCGCCACGCCCTTGGGCCAGATGCGCTCGGCGCCGCCGCTCTCGGAGATCATGCCGGAAAAGAGGCCTCTGGCCGCGGGTACGCCCATGAGGAGGTCAGTGAGTTTGGCGCCGGCGGACTCGCCGCCTACCGTGACCCTGCCGGGGTCGCCGCCGAACGCTTCGATGTGGGTCTGGACCCATGTAAGCGCGAGCATCAGGTCACGAAGTGCGTTGTTGGCCGAGCCGGCATACGTGGGGCCGAGCAGCGGCTCAAGATCCAGGAAGCCGAAAACGCCAAGGCGATAGGCCACGGTGACGACGATCATTCCCTGCCTGGCAAAGCCGGTGCCGTCGAAGATCGCGGCAAAGGATTCGCCGCCGGTGAAGCCGCCGCCGTGGATCCAGACGAAGACGGGCAGTTTTGCATTGGTGGACGGGGCGTCCGGGGTCCAGACGTTGAGGTACAGGCAGTCCTCGCTCTGGGGCACGCTGCGATCACCCTGCTGAACAGCAGCTGCGGCGAAATGGGTGGCATCGCGAACCTCAGACCAGGGCCGCTTGGGCACGGGAGGACGGAAGCGCAGATCGCCAACCGGTGGCTCGGCGAAGGGAACGCCGCGGAAGACACGGATGCCATCGGAGCGCTGGCCACGCAGCTTGCCTGAAGGCGTGCTCAGGACGAGTTCGTCTGCCCCGGTGACAGTCTGAGCCGGCGTAGCAAAGCCTGTGAGCAGGGCGCATCCTGCGAGTGTTCCCTGTTGCAGGAACGAGCGTCGGGTTCGGTGATTCAGCATGGTGCTTCGATCCTCTCAGCTTCTCTTCGCTGCCGTGCAGTGACGATGGGTTGATAGAAACCGCTTGTCTCCGGCATCAGCCACTGGACCTCCACGAAGCCTGCTTCGTGGAGAGCGGCGGTGAGTTCCGGACGGAGCAGGCAACGGTACTCCGAGGTGAAATGGTGAGCGTGCCATCCGCCGTCGTTTTCCAGCGTGAGGTAGAGGTGGACGGTATAGCTGTCCGGGCGGTGCCAGTCCCACACCTGGTGCACGATGCGGCGCTGACCGGCAGCCCCATGGAACGCGGGAGGCTGGATGGTCGGACGTTGCTGGATGAGGGTGTCGTAATCCCGCAGGCTGGTCACAAAGAGACCGCCGGGCCTGAGCTTTGTCCCAGCAGCGCGAAGAGTGGATGCCAGCTGGGCTGGGCCGAGGTGGGGGAGAGCGTTGTCGAAGGCAGCGATTACATCGAAGTCGGAAGGGGGAACTCCCGCCAGTGAGGTCATATCGGCAACAAAGAAGTTGAGGTGAAGACCACGTGTCTCGGCTTCCCGCTGGGCACGAGCAATGGCAGCCGGGCTCAGGTCCGTCGCGGTGACGTCGTGGCCGTGTTTGGCGAAGCCGAGCGCCTGGGTACCGATGCCGCAGGCGCAATCCAGAATGCGAAGGGGGCGATGGGGAAGATGCCCAGCCAGGAGCGGCTCAAGCACTGCGGCCTGCCGATGAATCGCCGCATCCCAATCGTCGAAGAGGAAGTGATAGAACTCGGCGAGATTGTCGTAGAACGGGACGGGGCTGGTCGACATGGCAGGCAGGGGTCAGCACTCGATGATGTTCAGCGCAAGGCCGGCGAGCGACGTTTCCTTGTAGCGCGACTGCATGTCGAGACCCGTGCGGTACATGGTCTCGATCACCTGGTCGAGTGAGATCTTGTGCGTGCCTGTGTCGTTCATGGCGAGACGGGCGGCGTTGACGGCCTTGACGGCGCCCATGCCGTTGCGCTCGATGCAGGGGATCTGCACGAGACCACCGATAGGGTCACAGGTCATGCCGAGATTGTGTTCCATGGCGATCTCGGCGGCATGCTCGATCTGGGCGTTGATGGCGATGACTGCGGTGCGGCGTTCCTCCAGCCGGAGCGCAGGATCGAGCGGTGGTGTGAGTGCGGCGACAAGCCCGCCAGCGGCCATGGAGCAAGCCACGCCGACCTCGCCCTGACAGCCGACCTCGGCGCCGGAGATGGAGGCGTTTTCCTTGTACAGAATGCCAACTGCGGCTGCTGTCAGGAAGTAACGCAGAAGACCCTGGATCCGTTCCGCTTCGGAGAGCCCGGTGCTGGCGTGGTGCAGGTAGTAGAAGGCAATGGCCGGAACCACGCCGGCTGCGCCGTTGGTGGGTGCGGTGACGACTCGGCCACCGGCGGCGTTCTCTTCGTTGACAGCCATGGCGGCGAGCGTCACGGCGTCCAGCGGCGCCAGCGGATCGCGCGCTTTGCCGATCGCATCCATAGCCGCGAGACGCTGGGCCAGCCCGGGCGCCCGACGGCGAACATTCAGACCGCCGGGCAGGGTGCCTTCAGTGGCAATGCCCCGGTCGATTGACCCTTCCATGACGCTCCAGAGGACGAGGATGGCCGAACGAATGGCCGCTTCCGGTGCAAGCTCGTCTTCGACTGAACGCGGAATCACGTCGCGCAGTGGAGACTTCGACATGCTTGATCGTCCAAGTTGCAGCACGCGGTCGAGGCGATACCGGATGGTTGGATCGTGGAAGAGCGCGAGCTCGTTGGCCAGGACCACGTCAGCGACCGTGAGGCCGCTTTCGCCAGCCATACGGAGAAGCTCTGCGGCATTGATGAACGGGTACGGGACGTCGCGCTTCTTCGCGCTGGATGCCGTGGCGAACTCCTCCGCTGTGAGGATGAAGCCCCCGCCTATCGAGTAGAAGACGCGGGTTAGCAGGACTTCATTCGCATCGTCAAAGGCGGTGAGGCGCACACCGTTGGGATGGGTGGGCTCCGCCGCGTCAGGGTACATCTGGTCACGATGGAAACGAAGGTCCGTGGCCTCGCGGAAGGGGAATACGTGCGTGCCGAAGCTCGTGATCTCGCCCGTGCGCCGCGTTTCTACGAGGATTTCTTCCATGCGGTGGGGGTCCACCGTGTCCGGCGCCTCGCCCATCAGGCCAAAGATGACGGCGCGATCCGTGCCGTGCCCTATGCCGGTGAGCGCGAGGGAACCATACAGGTCGACCACAATCCGGCTGATCTGTGGGGAGGGCGCTCCGGCAAGTAGTTCCGTGATGAAGTGATTGGCGGCACGCATGGGGCCGACTGTGTGCGAGCTGGAGGGCCCAATCCCGATTTTGAACAGTTCGAAGAGGCTGGTGTTCATCGCTGCGCGCCTGCGCCTCCGTCATTGTAGGTGCGAAAGTGGTATGGGGCCGCTGCAACGACGGTGCTAGGCTGTGGGCACTCGAGCCTCGCAGGCAGGATCAGGCGGTTTCACCAGGGAATGCTTTTCAAGACGCGCTCAGCAGCGGTGTATGGCATTGACGCGCACCTCATCGATGTCGAAGTCGACTTTTCCGGCGTAAAGACCACGGAAGAGCAGTTTGCGACAGTCGGTTTGCCGGATGCAGCCGTACGCGAAAGCCGCGACCGGGTGCGGTCCGCGATCAAGAACTCCGGCTTCGAGCTCCCACCCACACGCATCACAATCAACCTGGCGCCGGCTGACCTGAAGAAAGAGGGTTCGGGCTTTGATCTGCCCATTGCGGTCGGCATCCTGGGAGCCTACGGCGGGCTGGCAAACAAGGACGTCTCTGACTTTGTGCTGGTAGGTGAACTGGGGCTGGATGGCGGCCTGCGGGCCGTTCAGGGCATGCTGCCGATCGCCATTGCCGCGCGTGCCTCCGGCATCAAGAATCTGCTCATTCCGGCGGCCAACGCGCGGGAGGCAGCGGTCGTGGACGGTGTGAACGTCTTTCCCGTGCGCAGCCTGCTGGAAGTTCGCGAGCTGCTGAACGGGGCGGCCTTGGGTGCGATCGGGGCGGAACCGTTGAAGGTGGCCTCCAAGCAGCTGCTGGCGGAGGCACAGGAGGGCTTGCCGGACTTTGCTGACGTTCGTGGTCAGCACGTAGCGAAGCGGGCGCTGGAGGTGTCCGCGGCGGGCGGTCACAACATCCTGATGATCGGGCCGCCAGGCTCCGGAAAGACCATGCTGGCCAAGCGGCTGCCATCCATCCTGGCTCCACTGCGCTTCGAGGAAGCTCTGGAGACCACCAAGATTCACTCCGTGGCCGGGGTGCTGAACAAGGACGAGGGCCTGGTCACCCATCGACCGTTCCGGTCGCCCCACCACACGATCTCGGACGCCGGATTGATTGGCGGCGGCATGATTCCCCGGCCCGGCGAGGTGTCGCTGGCGCACAATGGCGTTCTGTTTCTGGACGAACTGCCGGAGTTCCCGCGCAATGTGCTGGAGGTGCTGCGGCAGCCGCTGGAGGACGGCAACGTGACGATCTCGCGCGCGGCAATGAGCCTCAGCTTCCCTGCCCGGTTCATGCTGGCGGCTGCGATGAATCCGTGTCCTTGCGGCTACTTCAACGATAAGAGCCGCGAATGCCTCTGCACGCCACCAATGATTCAGCGATACGTCAGCAAGGTCTCAGGGCCGTTGCTCGACCGCATCGATATTCACATCGAGGTACCAGCGGTGCAGTACAAGGAGCTGCGCGGGGGATCTGCGACCGAAAGCTCCGCCACGATCCGCGAACGGGTGCTTCTGGCGCGAGAGCGCCAACATGCGCGATTCCTGGAGGACAATGCCAGGACCGAGGGATCCCGGCGGGCAGCGAGCCGAGCCGTATTTGCCAACGCGCAGATGACCAGCCGACAAATCCGGCAGTATTGTGAGCTCTCCAGCGATGCGGAGCGACTTCTGGAGCGCGCGATGGTGCAACAGGGGCTAAGTGCAAGGGCGCATGACCGCATCTTGAAGGTGGCGCGGACGGTTGCGGACCTGGAAGGAGCATCGGCCATCGCGGTGAAGCATATTGCCGAGGCGATCCAGTACAGGACCCTGGATCGTAGCTATTGGGCCTCCTGAGGGTTACCAACCCTGATGCCCATTCTCCCGTTTTCAGTATGACGGACGGTCTTTCTTCCAAAAAAAGGATTGACCCGGAAGCTCCTGGCTTGTACGGTACGAACTGTTGACCGGGCAGTTTTTGTACCATCGGTTGCTTCAGCGAGCCGGGGCGGTATGTTTCAAAGCAGCGGCTCAACTTCCTTACGTAGATCATTCCATTCTGGGAAGAATCTAACTTTTCTGCGTGTCCGCACGCGCAGAAGCAAAACAATGTGCAAGGGACGCATCTCGGGGCAACGCTCCCGCGTCTAAAACTTAAACCGGGATCTATGCTCACGTCCGCCGATCCCGAGAGGCAATGCCTGCAGAGGCAACGGACCTGAAAGTCATCCGGCCTCCCCACACTTTGAGGAGACACTTACCTATGCGCTCAGATTTGATTTTCGGAGCCCTTACTCACGTCAACAACCGGTATCAGCTTTGCCAGCTAGCGTCCAAAGCGACCCGCAAACTGCATAAGCCCAACACGCGTCTGCAAGACACGACCAATGACGTGCTCGAGCGTTTCAAGGACACCGTACCAATGAGCGATAGCTTTGGTGAACCGGAGCAAGAAGAGGTTCTGGCGACTGAGCGCCGCGCAGCGTAAGCTGCGCGGCCCCGCCGCAACATTTGGTGCTTGCGTTTTTCAGGATCTCTGATACGCTTAGCGCAATTTAGATCAACAACCTCCGCAAGACCCCCATCTGCAATTCCCCCTCCGCTCGTCCTTTTCTGTTGCAGCGTCCTGCTGCCGATCTCTTGCTGCGCCCATCTCCCTCCTGCAATACCCCACCCGGACCCGAAAGACATACAGCGAAACATCATGACTATCTCTGAATTGAAAGAAAAGAGCATTGCCGAACTCGGCAAGCTTGCCCGCGGTCTTGAGATCGCCGGCACCAGTGCATTGCGCAAGCAGGATCTTATCTTCAAGATTCTTCAGGCCCAGAGCGAAAAAGAAGGCCACATCTTCGCCGAAGGCGTCCTTGAGATCCTGCCCGACGGCTACGGCTTTCTTCGCTCGCCGGACTACAACTACCTGCCCGGCCCCGATGACATCTATGTTTCGCCCAGCCAGATCCGCAAGTTCGATCTGAAGACCGGCGACACGATCAGCGGCAACGTCCGCAGCCCGCATGAGGGCGAGAAGTACTTCGCGCTGGTCAAGATCGAGGCGATCAATTTCGAGTCGCCGGAAGAGACCCGCAACAAGATTTTGTTCGACAATCTCACGCCACTTTATCCGCAGGAGCGGATCAAGATGGAGACTGTGCGGGAAGGCATCTCGGGCCGCGTGCTCGATCTGTTGACGCCGATCGGCAAAGGCCAGCGCGGCCTGATCGTTGCGCCGCCCCGCACCGGTAAAACCGTGCTGATGCAGTCGATCGCGAACTCGATTACGGCCAATCACCCCGAGGTTGTTCTCATCGTTCTACTGATCGATGAGCGGCCGGAGGAGGTCACGGACATGCAGCGCTCGGTGAAAGGCGAGGTCATCAGTTCGACCTTTGACGAGCCCGCAGCCCGTCACGTCCAGGTCGCCGAAATGGTGATTGAGAAGGCAAAGCGGCTGGTGGAGCATAAACGCGACGTCGTCATCCTGCTCGACTCCATCACTCGTCTAGCGCGTGCCTACAATACAATCGTTCCGCCATCGGGCAAAGTACTCTCCGGCGGTGTGGACTCGAACGCGCTGCAACGCCCGAAGCGCTTCTTCGGTGCGGCTCGCAATATCGAAGAGGGTGGTTCGCTGACAATCATTGCCTCCGCGCTGGTCGAAACCGGCTCGCGCATGGACGAGGTCATCTTCGAAGAGTTCAAGGGCACGGGCAACATGGAAGTCATCCTGGAACGCAAGCTTGTAGACAAGCGCGTGTTCCCGGCCATCGACATCCAGCGCTCCGGCACCCGAAAGGAAGAGCTGCTGATTCCCAAGGACGAGTTGCAGCGGACATGGATTCTCCGCAAGGTCCTGAATCCGCTTTCGCCCGTTGAGGCGATGGAACTGCTCTCGGACAAGCTCGGCAAGACGCGGAATAACTCGGAGTTCCTGCACAACATGAACTCGCTGTAACTACGGATGCAGCAACAACGGCGCTAGTCCCCAAGGGGCTGGCGCCGTTTTGCTTGCGGCATACCTGCGTCAAGGACCTGCCGCAGTACCGTGCATCAGAGCGTGGAGGAGCTTAGGGCAAATGAGTGAGCAGATGAAGGATCAGACGGCCTCCGGGCAAGTATGGACGGGGGAGGGATTCCCCGCCCTGCTAAGGGGCAAGGTCGCCGTAGTCACCGGGGCAGCCCGCGGGATCGGGCGCGCCATCGCCGTGGATCTGGCGCGTAACGGGGCAAGTGTGATCGCGGTCGACATTGCGGCGCAGGTCTCGGCAAAGCCGGAGTACCCGTCCGCGACGCCGCAGGACCTGGAAGAGACGGGCAGGCTTTTGAGCACCATCGGCCCGAAGTGGACGACGATGGTGGCCGACATACGCCAGATCAACGACCTGCGCGCGCTTGCCGATAAGGTACAGGGAGAATTTGGTGGGATCGATATTGTGGTCGCGAATGCCGCGATCCAGACCTTCAAGCCGCTGCTGGAGATGGACGACGCGGACTGGCACGACACGGTAGACAACAACCTGAATGGCACGGCAAATACGGTGCGAGCGTTCGCGCCGCACCTGGTGCGTCGTGGCGGCGGGAGGCTCATCCTGGTTTCGTCGATGCAGGGCAGGTATGGGATGAAAAACGGTGCGGCGTATTCGGCATCCAAATGGGGCATCATCGGGCTGATGAAGTCGGCCGCGCTGGAGCTCGGCAAGCACAGAATCACGGTAAACACGATCGAGCCTGGCTTGATTGATACACCGCTGACGCGCAACGACAAGCGGTGGAGCCTGGCGGTCGGCGAGACAATGACGACGCCCCCGCCGGAACACCCGACGGAGGAGGAGACCGTGAAGGCACGCCTGCCCAAGGTCCCGCTAGGTGTGCCGTGGCTGACGCCTGAGCAGGTCGCTCCCGTGGCCGTTTTCCTGGCCAGCGATGCCGCGGCAATGGTGACGGGTGCCACCTATGACGTGAACGGTGGTGACTCCGCGCATGTCTCGGCGTAGGGCTTAGTAGCCGTTTGCCAGAAGGTACTCGGCGGTGAGCCATTCGTCAGCGGGCGGCGGGGTGGCTTGCCGCTGAGCGTACCTGGCCAGAACATCGGTTTCGATGTTGACTGGCGCACCGGCGGTAAGGGTGCGCAGGTGCGTGCTGCGATAGGTGTGCGGAATGACGGCGATCTCGAGGCGAAGGCTGCCGTCCGCTTGTGGAGGATGGAGCTTCGCGATCGTCAGGCTAATGCCATCAACTGTGATGGATCCCTGTTGGACGACGTACGCGGCCAGTTCTGGAGGCAGCTCGACCGTCAGGCGCCAGTCCGCGGTCTCGATATCGGGACTGAGCGGGACGAGGGAGATCAGGGTCCCGACGGCGTCGACGTGCCCTTGAACCACGTGACCGCCGAGCGGCGCGCCCGCGGGTGTTGGGAGTTCGAGATTGACAGCAGCCCCTGCCCTGAACCTCGCGAGGGTGGTACGTTGAACGGTTTCTTCGGCTAGATCGGCCGCAAACTGTCCGGAGTCCACAAGCGGAATGGCAGTCAGGCAAACGCCATTCACCGCGATGCTGTCGCCCTGGTGCCAACGCCCGGCAAGCGCAGGTGCGTCCACAATCAGGCGGGTTGCGCCCGCCGTGGGCTGGAGCGAAACGACGGTGCCGATAGTTTCGACGAGGCCAGTAAACATAGAGATAGGGTACAGCTACAGAAACCCTGGAGGCCGGGCAGATGAGCGTCTAGATGGCAGACCAGGGATCATGCAGGTAGCCCGTCAGGCATTCATCTTCGGCTTCCCCGTTCGGAAGACGGCGATGCGTTTGAGACCGAAGCCGAGTTTTCAGGGCTTCCAGCGCAATGCCCGAGGCGAACGGGAGCGCGCTCTCACCCAGCGAGACTGGGGCTGTGTACAGGACGAGCCTGTCGACCAGATCGCGTTCAAGAAGTGCGCCATTCAGCGTCGAGCCCGCCTCGACGAGCAAGCTTCGAACGGGAACCGCCGCAAGTAAGGTCAATACATCGTCGGGATCGAGCATGCCGTCGCGGGACGGCACCCGAAGCACCTGGGCACCTCGTGTCGTCAGTTCGGCTTCGCTCTCGATGGGAGCCTTGTCCGAGGCGATCAAGAGAAGATCCGCCTGAGGGGACAGCAGCAGCCTGGAATCGAGCGGCGTACGTAAGTGGGAGTCCAGGACGATGCGCAGGAGCGGCTTGCGGCGAGGCAGGCCGGTGCGGTCGGTGAGCGAGGGGTTATCCGCCAACACCGTACCGATGCCGGTGAGGATCGCGTCGGAAAGGTGCCGCAGGCGCTGCACGTCCTCTCGGGCGGCTGCACCAGTCAGCCAGAAGGGGGAGTTCGCGACACGCCTGGCGGAAGGGGGAGCGATCTTTCCGTCGCGTGACACAGCGGTCTTCAGCGTGAGGAAAGGTCTCCCCTGCTGCACGGAGAAGGCAAAGGCGTCGTTCAAGCGGCGCGCACGTTGTGCCTCAGGTGCCTCGGCATCCAGCAGATTGACCCCTATGCCGGCACCTGTCAGCCGGGCAAGCCCTTTGCCGCTGACAAGGGGATTCGGGTCAACGGTAGCCACCACGCAACGGCTGATGCCAGCGACGACCAGGGCATCGGCACAAGGACCGGTGCGGCCATGGTGGGAGCAGGGCTCAAGTGTGACGTACGCCGTAGATCCACGGGCATCATACCCTCCCGCGGCAGCCGTCTTTAGCGCGACAATCTCAGCGTGATCGCGGGAGTCGTAGTGGTGGGCACCCTCGCCAAGGACGAAGCCGTCGCGGGCTAATACGCAGCCCACCGTTGGATTCGGTGAGGCAAAGGCTGCGGCGTCTTCCGCCAGCTCTAGCGCTCGATGAAGGAACCGTTGATCCGGCGGCAGGAGGTGCATGAAGCATCAGCATAGCTGCCGTCTTCTGTCGTGTACCGGGCAAGCTGATAGCGATCTGGAAGAATCATCGCCGGGGTTGCGACATCTGATGATGAAGTGACGATCGTACCAGGCAGCTCGGCTGCTTCGACTGGTCTTGCGGTCAGGCTGGTGTGGTGACAGAGGGCAACCAAGAGAGATAGAAGTGTGGCAAATAGCTGGTGCATGGGCTTTCCCTACACAAGTACAGAATTTGTGTGACGGCTAAGCATCGCAAAGATCGTCGTCAGACAAGCTACGCCTTGTGTGTCTCCTTAGTAAACAGATGTCGACTCCATCTACCACCTGCGTGGGCTTGACATAAACCGCAGCAGGGACAATCTATTTAGTTTCCCGCACAAAGAACAGAGTTGCCTCCCGGCAACCACCGTCAGGCAAGCAGCGAGTCGACAAAGGCACCCGGATCGAAGGGGAGGATGTCGTCGATTTTCTCGCCCACCCCGGCGAAACGCACCGGGAGGCCAAGCTCGTGGGCGATCGCGATCACGATCCCGCCCTTGGCGGTGCCATCCAGCTTGGTCAGGACGATCCCTGTGACGTGGGCGGCCTCTGTGAAGAGACGTGCCTGCTGCATGCCGTTTTGGCCCGTCGTGGCGTCGATCACCAGCAGCGTCTGATGGGGCGATCCCGGCACCTGGCGCTCGGCAGTGCGGCGCATCTTGTCGAGCTCCTTCATCAGGTCGGTCTTGGTGTGGAGGCGACCGGCGGTATCCACCAGGACAATGTCGGTGTTGCGGGCCTTGGCCGCGGCAAGGGCGTCGAAGAGCGCGGCAGAGGGGTCACCGCCCTGCTTCGTCTTGATCAGGTCGACGCCCGAGCGCTGGGCCCAGACTTCCAGTTGTTCAATGGCTGCGGCACGAAAGGTGTCCGCAGCGCAGAGCAGGACCGTGTAACCGTCGCGGCGGAGCATGGCCGCGAGCTTGCCGCTGGTGGTGGTTTTTCCCGTGCCGTTCACACCGACCATCATGACGACCTCGGGGCCGTTGGCGGGATGATTGACTGGCGTATTGACGGCGTCGAGGATGCGGCGAATCTCGTCCTTGAGGGCGACCTTGAGCTCGGCGCCATTGGCGATTCCGTGGCGCAGCGCGCGGTCGCGCAGGCGCGAGATGATCTCGTCCGTCGTGGAGGCCCCAATGTCGGAGGCGAGCAGGGCAAATTCGAGATCGTCGAGCGAAGCTTCGTCGACCTCACGAGTAAGCGCGACCACAGAGGCGATCTGCGTGGAGAGCGTTTCGCGGGTGCGGGTAACTGCCTGCCGCATGCGGTCAAAAAAGCCGGAGCGGCGCGCTGGTTCGGGGCTCTCTTGAGCGGCAACGGAGGCGCGCTCAGGCTCGTCCGGCTCGGAGGTCTTGTCGCGCTTGCCAAAGAGAGAGAACGCCATTGCGTCTCCTAGTTTAGCGAATGCCCTGCGCTCATCCGCTTACCGTCCTGCGCGACCCACGCACCGACAGCGATATGGCAAGCGGTGGATTGCTCTGCCACTCATTTCTGTGGACAGAACGCCGCCGAGGCAGCAGCGCTCTTTGAAGCGTCCGAGCTGCGAAGAACGATTGAGCGGCTTCGCACATTCGGTGGTGTTCTTCCCGTCTGATGGCAGGCAAAGCAAAGGCGAGAGGATCAGCAGTTTAGGCCGTCTATACTTATGAGATGGCGATTTTGACTGAGAAAATGGTCTCCGGCAGCACACTTCCTAAAACTCTCGGCGAGCTTCGCCAAAGCCAGTTCACGGCGGAACGTGTCAATCGCTCCGTAAAGGATGAGCTCCGCGACAACCTGATCCTGCGCCTCCGGGCGATTGCGCCGGGCGGCCCGGAAGAAGGGGAATCCCTGTTTCCGGGCATTGTGGGCTATGACGATACCGTAGTGCCACAGGTGATTAACGCCATCCTTTCGAAGCACAACTTCATCCTGCTGGGCCTCCGCGGCCAGGCAAAGAGCCGCATTCTGCGCGCGCTCACCGGGCTGCTTGACCCGTGCATCCCGTATGTCGCCGGATCCGAGCTGCGTGACAACCCCTACCAGCCGCTGGGCCAGTTCTCTAGGGACCTGATCGCCGCACGAGGTGAGGAGACCCCGATCGCATGGCTGTCGCCGAAGGATCGCTATGTGGAGAAGCTGGCGACGCCGGACGTGACCGTGGCCGATCTGATTGGCGACGTGGACCCGATCAAGGCAGCGCGCTCCGGTCAGGAGCTCGGTAGCGAGCTCACAATGCACTATGGGCTGCTGCCAAGGGCCAATCGCGGCATCTTTGCAATCAATGAAATTCCGGATCTCGCGGGCAAGATCCAGGTGGCCTTGTTCAACATCATGCAGGAAGGGGATGTGCAGATTAAGGGTTACCCGGTTCGCCTGGAGCTCGACGTGGCCATCGTCTTCTCCGCCAATCCTGAGGACTATACGGCGCGCGGCAAGATCGTCACACCGTTGAAGGACCGCATCGGCTCGGAGATTCGTACGCACTACCCGGAATCCCTCGACGAGGCCATTGCCATCACGGAGCAGGAAGCCTGGACGGCGCGCGCCTATGCCGACGCGCCGGGGCAGAGCGGGCCCAGCATCGAGCGCATCTTTATCCCGCATTACATACGGCAGATCGTGGAAGGCGTGGCCTTTGCTGCACGCGAGGACAAAAAGGTCGACAAGCGGTCGGGTGTGTCGCAGCGGCTGCCGATCTCCACGATGGAGCTCGTGGTTTCAAACGCAGAGCGCCGGGCGTTGCTGCATGGTGAGTCGCTCGTGGTTCCCCGCGTCGGCGACATCATCGCAGCTCTACCTGGAATTACGGGCAAAATCGAGCTCGAGTACGAGGGCGAAATGCGTGGGTCGGAAATCGTGATCCGCGAGATCATCCGCCAGTCGGTCGCTTCGGTCTACGACTCCTATTTCGCTGACACCAACACGCAGCAGATTGAGCAGTGGTTCAACCTGGGCGGCTCGGTGGAGCTGAATGACAAGCAGCCTGCGGCTGGCGTGCTGGCCTCGCTCAAGGAGATCCAGGGCCTGTTCGAGAAGCTGATCCCGTTAAAGATCAATCAGTGGACTGAAGCGGAGATCGCGGTCTCTGGAGCAGAGTTCCTGCTGGAAGGGATGACCGCTCATAAGCGCATCTCGCGCTCTGAAGCCCGAACGTTCTCCGCAGGCGAGAAGCGTCGGCGCAATGAAGATGCGGCACAACTGGCGGAACGTATGCGGGATCGTGAGCGGGAGAATGCGACCAACCGTACGCGGCGGGGGTTTAACTAAGGTGCTCCCGTAAGGGTGATTCTCCCCTTATGTCATCCTGAGCAGAGCGAAGGACCTCTGGATTCCCCCGGGCCACGGTTGGCTGCAGGGAAGTACCGAGGTCCTTCGCTTTGCTCAGAATGACGCTTTTTGGGTGGCTGCAGCGATGATCAGTGAGATTGCGGCGCCGAGAGCTCCGTGCGGATAGCGACGGCTCAGCCTGAGACAATGGACGGATGTTGATTCCCTCGATTGACTTGATGGGTGGCCGGATCGTGCAACTGGTGCAGGGAGAGACCCTCAAGCTGGCGTTTGATGATTTTGAGTACTGGATTGACCGCTTCTCCAGGTATCCCCTTGTACAGCTGATTGATCTGGATGCAGCGATGCGTCAGGGCGAGAACCGAGAGTTGATCGAGATGATCTGTTCCCGGCTGCCCTGCCAGGTCGGTGGCGGATTACGCACGGCAGCGGATGGGCAGCGTTTGCTGGATGCTGGAGCAAAGCGAGTGATCTTCGGATCGAGCCTGTTTGGAGCGGAGCCTGAAGGTTCGGCAGCGGTCGCCACGAAGCGACGGCATGCTTTAATTCGTCTCGAATTTGCGGAAGATCTGAAGCGGCAACTCGGCGAAGAGGCTCTTTGTTTCTCGGTGGATACCAAGAACGGCCGGGTGGCGGTGCGGGGCTGGAAGGAACAGGTTGATCTGACCCCGGAGGAGGCCATCACCTGGCTGGAGGACTCGTGTGCAGCATTTCTTTACACGCACGTCGACACCGAGGGAACGATGCGGGGCTTCCCTACCGATGTAGCGGCCATCCTGCGATCCACGACCGCGAAGCAGCTGATTGTGGCCGGTGGCATTCGCGAGCAGGCCGAGGTCGATGCCCTGGATGCCATGGGAGTAGACGCCGTCGCTGGCATGGCAGTCTATTCGGGAGCGATGCCCGCCTAAGGCAGTGGCAGACCACGCGGAGAGGGGTGGACGAACCTGCACCTTTTGCGCGGATCTGCGTGGCGCAAAAGAGTAAGTCGTAGCCGTTCTTTTCAGACCCGCCCGGGGCTATTCTCGGGAGATGAAGATCCGCTCTGTTGGTGTATTCGTCCTGGCCCTTGTCGCGGGTGTGACGATCCCCAGCTCTGGCCAAACAGCGGGATCGCCGCAGCAGTTCCTGGAGCTATGGGGAAAGGCGTGGGACGCGCACGATGTGGACGCTATCATGCGGCTGCAGGCGGACGATTGCGTGAGTGTTAGCCGCTTTGGCGTCGCGGCAAATGGAAAAGACGAGATCCGTCGCAGTGTCACCTGGTTGCACAACGGGCCGTTTCACAACGCTCACTTCGCTGCGCCGAAGCTGCTGGACCAGCGAAAGCTCGCCACGGGTGTGGTCGCGCTGCATGCCAGCTGGAAGAACCCCTCCGGACGGACTGATCCACCCGAGGACGATCTGGTCATGACGGTTGTGCTGCGGGACTTCGGGGCCGAAGGGTGGCTCGCCGAGGAGATCGATACGCACACGGTCGAGCCACTTGCGCCTTCAGCCATTCCAGACACGCAGGTCGCCAAACCCTAAGCCTAACGGCGTCAACTCAAGATTGGCAGGGTGCAGCTTCAGCATTTGGCTACTCGTTCGCGGCTTGCTCTTCCCCGCTGATCGCGTAATAGCCTTTACGTGCCTGGACTTTGTTGTCCTTGCCGCAGGTCATGTCGAGATGCCGATAGCTCCCATCGGCTTTCTTGTTCACGGGCGTGTAGCTGAGCAGGTATTGGGTGCGCAGTTCATCCTGGATCTGATCGAAGGCATCTTCCAGCCGCCGACCGTTGTTGCCCACGCTGATCACGCGACCACCTGTTTCCCGCGCGAGTTGATCCATCTGGCTGGAACCGGTGTAGATCATGCCCGCGGCAGCGTAGGAACCGCGATCGGCAATCAGGATCGGGTAAACGATGGTATTCGCCTTCTGGGCTGCCTCGATCGCCTCTTTGATCTTGACCTGCGATCCCTGGTCCTGACCGTCGGTCAGAATGATGAGCACCTTTCGACCGACCTGCGACTGTAGCTTGTCATGCGTGCCGAGGTACACCGCATCATAGAGCAGTGTTCCTCGCGGGTTCGAGGTGGGAAAAGGACCTCCACCAATCCCGGGTACGCCGCCCGAAGAACTCGCCTGGTTGATGGAAGCCTTGTCGATCGCACGGCGAAGTTCGCCAGGGGAGTTGGTGTAATCGGAGAGCAGATCGACGTTCACATCGAAGGAGATCAGGAACGCCTCATCCTTCGGCGTGAGGACCTCCTTCAGAAATCTGGCACCTGAGTCCTTCTCGAGCGGAAGCACATTCGTTTGGCTGCCCGAGGTGTCCAGCAGAATGCCGATCGTCAATGGGAGGTTCTTCTCCTGGGTGAGCCGCTTGACTGTCTGAGGCTCATGGTCTTCGGCGACCTGGCACGAGTCCTTCGTCAGTCCCGTCACGAATCCGTTCTTGTCGCGGACGGAGAAGTACACGTTGACCAGGTTGACGTTCACCTTCAGGGTCTCGCCCGAGTGGATGGCCTCCGTAGGCTGGGCGGGGGCGTTGCTCATCGGCGGCGGTCCATCAGGGGAAGGGGCCTCCTGGGCGCGAAGAGCTGGCACCAGGGCGGTGGCGAGCAAGGCCGCAAGCAGCGCGGGGCGGCAACGATGTGAGGGGCGCATACGTTGTATTAGACGACGGCGGCTCCTGTTTAGGCGACAAGGACGGTCTCGGGATCCGCGCTCGACGGGAAAGTCGGCTTTCGAGAGCGGCGCCGGGCGCACACGGCTCCCCCTAACGGGCCGGGCGCAACGGAGTTGCGCGTGCGTGCGTCTCACAGGAGGACCTGAAAAGTAGCACTGGTACTCTGAGCAGGCAGCTTTGTTGGGGAACGACCGCGGCAAGCGGTTCAAGGAACGAGGATCGAATGCGGGTGGCGAGCTTGAGAATGTGGCAGTGGGCTATGGGCGCGAGCCTACTTTGCGTGGGCGCGGTGGCCTCCGCGCAGAGCAGCGGGGTGCCCGACGCGCCGACACCGCAGACGCTACCAAAGTTGAACTCGATCACGCCTACGGCCCCGGCGATCAACGCCCCGCCCCCAGTAGCAGCTCCCCCGGTTTCGGCAAGCAAAGATCCAGTTCCGGGTACCACCCTGCCCTCCGCGCCTGCGCCCACGTCTCAGGCACAGGAAGACGCTGACGCAGGGGATGCGCCCGCAGGCCACACCAGCTCCATCGTTGTGCAGGTGAACTTCGTGCAGATCCCGTTCACGGTTAAGGATTCCAAGGGGCAGCTCGTACCTGGCCTGACCTACCGGGACGTACAGGTTTTCGAGAACGGGCTGAAGCAGTCTCCCCGACTTTTCACCGTGGATCCAATTCCGCTCTCTGTGGCCATTGTGATCGACCAGAGTGTCACGTTCGACACGATGCGCAAGATCAACGCCTCTCTGAATGCGCTGCAGGCGGCGTTCACGCCGTACGACGAGGTGTCCATCTTCACGTATAACAACGGGGTCAAGCAGCAGACCGGCTTCTCCGGCGCACAAAGTACGCGCGTGACCTACGCCCTGGAACGCTCAAAATCCGGCGGGCGTGAGCCGAACATGGCCATGGGAGGACCGTTGTCCCAGACGACGGTGAAGAACAACCTGCCGGTCGATCCGAATACAAATGGAAATAACTCTGCCGGGGTCATCATGCAAACTCCGGAGCGCGAATTTCATACCCTGAACGACGCCGTTCTGACTGCAGCAGAGACCGTGGCAAAGGCTGGCAAGGGGCGGCGCCGGGTCATCTATGTGATCTCAGATGGGAAAGAGTACGGATCCCAGGCCAAGCAGAAAGAAGTCGTTCGATTCCTGCAAAGGAATGAAATCGCCGTCTATGGAACGCTGGTGGGCGATTCTGCCATCCCGGGCCTGGGCTTTCTCGACCGCATTCACCTGCCGCTGCAGATGCGCGACGATGTCCTGCCCCACTACGCGGAGGCTACCGGGGGCCAGTGCGATCCGGAGTTCCGGCCTCGCGGCATCCAGGACAGCTTCGCCAAGCTGGCGGAACAGGTCCGCACACAGTACACGATTGGCTACTACAGCCATGAACCCTTCATCGACGGCAAGTTCCGCACCGTTGAGGTCAAGGTCTTGAGGCCAAATCTGGACGTCATTGCCAAGAAGGGCTACTACCCCATGGCGGAGCTTTCGGGGCAGGGCCGGCCAACGGCGTCCGCAGTTCCCCCCACGAGCTCGACACCGACAACCGGAACAAGCACGCCTCAGCCCTAGGCCATGCACGTCAGCGCAGGATCAGGCGCGCTCTTTGCTCTGCTCGCCGCCCTCTCCTGGGGGGGCGGCGATTTCTCTGGCGGCATGGGCGCCAAGGCTGCCGGCGGAACGACGCGCGGAACGCTGCGCGTGATGATTACTGCCCATACGATGAGTCTCTCTGTGGTCGGTACATGGCTCAGCTTGCAAGGTACGTGGGTACTTCATGGCTGGCCCGTTGTATGGGGGCTGGCGTGCGGTATCATCGCGGGACTTTCGCTTGCAGCCTTCTACATCGCCCTGGCGCGCGGCGCCATGGGAGGGGCGGCCGCCGTGAGTGGCTTGCTTGCCGCTGCCATCCCAGCCATCGTGGGGATGTTTCTCGAAGGTCGCCCGACATCGCTGCGCATTGCAGGATTCCTGCTGGCGGCAGTGGCGATCTGGATGATTGCCGCGCCACCAACAGCGGCCGAGGCAGGCTCTCCACAGTCGCAAGGAACGATGGGCCTCGCCCTTGCAGGTGGCGTGGGCTTTGGCCTGTACTTTGCAGGATTGAAGTTTGCGAACCCTCTCGGATGGATTGAACCCCTGGTGCTCGCGCGGACGGGCAGCGTTCTCACCAGCCTGGTGCTCTACGCGGCGCTTCCTGCGGAGCAGGCCAGGCAGAAGACAAGAGGACAGTGGCTGAACCGGGCTGGCTGGGGATGGGCTCTGGGCGTGGCTGTGCTTGATACGGGAGGCAACCTGCTGTACATAGCCGCCACTCGCGCAGGACGCCTGGACATCGCTGCCGTCTTGACGTCGCTGTATCCGGCTTCGACGATCCTGCTCGCGGCGGCTTTGCTGCATGAGCGACCAGGACGCCAGCAATTGCTCGGAATGGGCGTGGCAGCTGTAGCGGTTGTCATGGTGACGGCGTAGCCAGACCGGAGAATCCTACTTGGTTTTCCGTGCTGTGGCCGGGGGTGCATCCGGACTGGCGCGCTGCGTAGCTTCCTTGGCGACCTGCTTGACGCTTTCTTCGCTCAGGTCGATTCCCCGCGGATCAAAGGTCGGGACAGGGTACTCGAGATCCAGACTCTCGAAGGCGTCGACCAGGATGCGCGCAATTGCCACGTTGCGAAACCACTTGTGATCTGACGGGATCACAAACCATGGAGCGTGTTTATGGCTCGTTTCGCGGAAAATGTCCTCGTAGGCGGACATGTAGTCGCCCCAGTACTGACGTTCCTGAAAATCCGACAGCGACAGCTTCCAATGCTTAGTGGGGTCGTCAATGCGGGCCTGCAATCTCTTGGTCTGTTCGTCACGTGAGATGTGCAGAAAGAACTTCAGAATGACGACATTGTTGTCGGTGAGCGTCTTCTCCCAGGCATTAATGTCTTCAAGGTGGCGCCGGACCTGCTTAGGGGAGAGCGTTCCGTGCACTTTGGGCGAGAGAACCTCCTCGTAGTGCGAACGGTTGAAGATGCCGATCATGCCACGCGGGGGGACCTGCTGGTGGCATCGCCAGAGGAAGTCATGTCGCGCCTCAAGCGAGGTTGGCACCTTGAACGCGGCAACACTGCAGCCCTGCGGGTTGACACCCGAAAAGATGCTGCGGATGGTCCCGTCTTTTCCCGCAGTATCCATGCCCTGCAGCACGACGAGGAATGCCTTCTTCTGCGAGGCAAACAGCAGCTCCTGCATCCCTGCTAGTTGCTTCTGGTGTTTCTTAACGATTTCCTCTGCGGCATCGCTGTCGGCGACATCGCCCGTCGCTTCTGTGGCAAAGGAGGACAACTTGAATCTGCTGCCCGGCTTGACCAGAAACTGCGACTTCAGCTTCATCCATGTTCTCCGCAGATCATTCGTCGCGTGTACGGAACCCCTGTGACGGGATGGGCATCTCGCAGTCAACCGACCGGTTCAGGCCTGCCGCACGGAGTTCCGGGGTTAAACCGTCGTGGTTTTCGTCTCTTCCGCGGGCTTGGCCGTAACGATGTGCGCGGTCTCGCCGGGCTTGGTAGTGCTGTTGGGCTCGTCCGTAATGCCCTTCATGCCTTCCTTGAAGCCGCGAAGACCTTCGCCAAGACCTTTACCAAGCTCGGGAAGTTTTTTTCCGCCAAAGAGGACAACGGCCACAACGGCGAGGACGATCAGGTGGGTCGGTGTAAAAAGTTCACCCATGGTAGTTTCTCCTGCTGCGAGAGGGCAGCGCCTCAAGGACAGCACTCTCCATTCTCGCATGCCGTGTAAGGTGCAGGCAGGTCTTGGGAGATTCCTTTCTCTGATGCAGGAACGATGCCGCACGGCAAATGGATTGGATCATTGGCCGCCCTCGGGAGGATGTCCTGCTGCTGTGGCTGGAATGGGATGCCGGGTAGATGCCCTTCGCGGTATATCCTGAACGGGTTGCGCGTTGTTTGGGCGCGCGAGTGGGCATTCCAGTTGTGTCGGGGTCCCGCCCCACGAGGATGATGTTGTTCGAAAACCGCTTGATCTCGCTTTCCACCACGCGCCGCCTCCTAGTCCTTTCCTTCCTGCCGCTGATGTCTCTGGCCTTGGCCCAGGCACAGACTTCCAGTTCCAGTTCCGATCAGACCGGGACGACAGCAGCGCCGGGGACAGCCCCCATGAAGACGCGTGCTACGGCACAGCAGATCAATCCGACGCGCGTCACGAAGTACGACGACAAGTTTGAGATCTATGGCGGCTTCAGCCTCATGAACGGCCAGGCCGGGCAGAACCTGCCCAAGCGGTACAACCTGGGTGGCGGCGAAGTAATGGGCACCTACTGGCTCGGCTCTCACCTGGGCATCGCGGCCGACTACCGCTTTGAAGCCGGAACTTCCGATCTGATTCCGACCCCGCCGCTGGCAAACACGCGCGCCCTGGTCTACCAGAACATTCTTTCCGGCGGCGTGAACTACCGCGGGCCGAAGAACCGCTACGCTGCGATCGACTACCACGCGCTGGTCGGCGCGACGCACGGCCAGTACGACCACTCCATCAAGAACGACAGCAACATCAATCCCGACACGTCACCCACGGTCTTTGGGCTGTACAACAACAGCACGAGCCCATGGGGAGCTATCGGTGGATCGATCGATTTCAACGCGACGCCCAAGATCGCCGTACGGCTGTCACCGGATCTGATCTTCGAGCACTTCGGCACAGAGACGAGAGAGTTTTTCTCGATCAGCGGCGGCGTGGTGTACCGCTTCGGCAAGCGGAACAAGTAAAGACAGTCAAATAAAGAGTGAGTAGTGGTAAGGGCTGGAACACCCCACCCCCACTACTCACTTTTCTTGATCAGCTCCCTAGAAATTCTGCGCCAGAAACTCCGGGGATACCGGGTTTTCGTATACCGAGTAGTCGCGGGTGACCACGGTCAAGCCGCTGGGCGAGACGAAGTATCGCTTCTTGTCTTCCTCAGCGTCGTAGCCAATGACTGTCCCGTCCGGGATATTTACATTGCGGTCGATGATGGCGTGGCGAATGCGACAGTGACGACCCACATTGACGTGCGAAAAGATCACGCTTGCATCGACGTCTGCATAGCTGTTCACACGGACATCGTGCGAGAGCACCGAAGAGCGCACGACCGCTCCCGAGATGATGCAGCCGGGCGACACAATCGAGTTGATCGCCATACCTGTTCTGCCTGGTTCGCCAAACACGAACTTCGCCGGTGGATATTGGTAGGCCCGGGTGCGCATGGGCCAGCTTCGGTCATAGAGATTGAAGACAGGGACGAAGTTGGCGATGTCTAAGTTGGCCTCGTAGTAGGCATCCAGCGTGCCCACATCGCGCCAGTAGAGCGCCTGCTTTTTGTTCTCGTCGACGAAGTTGTAGGCCTGAACGCGATACCGACCGAGCAGCTTGGGCAGAATGTCGTGTCCAAAATCGTGCTTGCTATCCGGATCCTCAGCATCACGCATCAGCTCGGGCAGCAGAACATCGGTGTTGAACAGGTAGATGCCCATCGAGGCGTCCACCATCTCCGGATCAAAGGGCGAGCGCAGCTCTGTGGACTTCGGCTTCTCAATGAAACCGGTCACTTCCCCGTTCTTTGCAATTTCAACAACACCAAACGCTGAGACTTCTTCCGGCTTGATGGGCAGGGTGGCGATGGTGACATCCGCGCCGGAGTCGCAGTGGTGCTGCAACATCAGCGAGTAATTCATCTTGTAGATGTGATCGCCGGAAAGGATCAGAACGCGCTTTGGCTCTTCCGCACCGATCGAATAGATGTTCTGAAAAACGGCGTCGGCCGTGCCTTGGTACCAGCTTTTCGAAACGCGCTGCATCGGCGGCAGGATCTCAATGAACTCGCCGAGTTCGCTGGCAACGACCGAACCCCAACCTTCACGGATGTGACGATTCAGGCTGAGTGCCTTGTACTGCGTCAGGATGTACACCTTGCGCAGGTCGGAGTTGATGCAGTTGGAAAGCGTGATATCGATGATGCGGTACTGACCGGCAAAGGGGACAGCAGGTTTTGCGCGGTCGCGTGTCAAGGGGAACAGTCGTTCGCCGGCGCCCCCGGCGAGCAATACTCCCAGTGTGTCTCTCATCTTCCAGCCACCTCACGGGTCATTCCCCTCAGACGCAGAGAGCGGGGGGACGGGACGCCCGAATGTAGCACGGAGCGCCGTGAATTTTCCATCGGGGGAGACCGCCCCACCCGGTTAGCTGGCTTCGTTTTCTTCCGTGGTGATCCGCAGGCTTTTCAGGAAGTTGAGATCGGTTCGCGTAAAAGGACCCTCAACGATATCTTCGGGCGCAGCTTCTTCCTCGTCGCGATCGACCTGGTTCAGGCCAATCGTGGCTTCCAGCATCAGAACCACATCGAAACCCTGCTCGCGGATCTCGCGCACAACCTCGCCAATGTTGTCCGATTCACTGACCGACTCGTGAATCGCCTCGCCGAGCTTCTGGATGAGGTTTTTAACCTGTTGATTCAATGCCACCTCCGGCTTTGGACGGATTGCGTAAAGTCCCGCAATGGGTTTTCCCGATGGAGCTCAGCGGGAACGGCAGTGGCGGGTGAGACCACATCTTTCATTAAGGTACGCCGATTCCGAGGCGATGAGAATGCCTCGGAAGAGGGGTGAGCCGAACGAAGACCCTCGAGAACCCGTTTTACACACGCGTATGGTGATCGGCCCACGCCTCTTCCAGGCGGTGTGCGAGGTTCTCCACGGGTTGGGCCTGTTGCGCGCGGCTCCAGACAAGAAAGCCCGCCGCAGCGGCGCACAGGCCGGAAAGAGTCCAGATCAGTTTTTTCATGAGAGTCAGTGTCCTTCGTAGGCCTATCTTGGTTGAGCTCGGGGCTCACCTCGGCTTTGCGGGTTGGATGCAGCCGGTGTCATGGGGGCTGTGTGAGCGCATGCCGTGCACTGCCTGCCGTCCAGGCGCACATCTGCGAATTTCTATCATGGACGGGATGAGTACACTAGGGGCGTGGATAAGGTCCGGCTAGGACGCGCGCTGGGGTACGGAACGCGGCATGCAGCAAAGACCCTGGCGGCGGTCGCCGAGGCGGCAGCGGCCCTGGGATCGGAACCAACTCCCTACCCGCAAGCGGCAGCGGAAAGCCGCCCCAACAGTACCCCCTCCGCAGCAACGACGCAGCGCGAGGTTCGCTCCCGCCTTCCAACGCGGGTTCCTTCGGGAGCACAGGTACGCGGTGTGGGACGATCCGTCTGGGCTCCCCTGGCGACGTTCTCGGGGGCGCTCTGGCTGCGGGTTACGGGCGTCTTCTTCGCCGTCATCGCCCTGGCCATGGTGAACGGGGCGTGGAGACTGCGGGGCGTCCTCCAACACCGAGCGGGGTCTGCAGTCGAGGTGCGACATCTCTGGGTGTTTGCCGCCTTCGCCGTGCTGTTCGGGTACTTTGCCCTCAGCAGTTTCGTGCGTGCGAACCTGCGTGAACGGCTAGGAGCACGGCGGCAAACGGCCTAACTACGCACAAGCAACCGTTACAGCATGTTTGCTCGAACAGCAGCAGCCAGGCAAAGGTAGTACGCTGGGCGAGACTGCGCGACTGCTGCCGCGCCACTTCGTTTGAGGATGAAACTGTATGGCCCTTTCTGATAGACCCCTGGTGGATCAACCCCTAGCCGACAAGTTGCTGCGCCGGACCGCGCTCCACGCCACCCACCACGGGCACAAGGCTCGTATGGTGGACTTCGGCGGATGGGATATGCCGGTGCAATATGCCGGGCTTGTGGCCGAGCACGTGGCCGTGCGGACAGGCGTGGGCATCTTCGACGTCAGTCATATGGGTGATATCCAGCTGCGCGGCCCGAATTCGCTGGCTGCCGTGCAGAAACTGCTGATGAACGACGCCAGCAAGCTGCAGACTGGCCAGGCGCACTACTCCGCCATGCTTTACCCGGATGGCACCTTCGTGGACGATGTGGTGCTGCACAAGCTGGGCGAGAACGACTACCTGATCGTGATCAACGCAGGCACCCGTGAGAAGGACGTGCAGTGGGTGCGCCAGGTGATCGGCTCGATGGGCGGCGTGCACATCATGGACGTCAGCGACTACTACACGCAGCTCGCGATCCAGGGGCCGAAGGCCAAGGAAACGCTGCAGAAGCTGACCGGCACGGACCTGACACCTATCAAGAACTACTGGTTCACCTGGGGTCAGGTAGCCGGCTGCCACAACGTGCTGATCGCGCGTACCGGCTACACCGGGGAGGACGGATTTGAGATCTACATCCCCGCCGATGAACCCACGAGCTCCCGGGTCTGGGGTGAGATCCTGCAGGCCGGTGCAGAGTTCGGCATCCAGCCGTGCGGTCTGGGTTCGCGCAATACCCTGCGGCTCGAGTCCGCTATGGCGCTCTATGGTCATGAAATCTCCGACTCGATCAACGTCTTCGAGGCCAACCTGGGGCGCTACTGCAAGCTCGACAAGGGCACGGACTTTGTTGGGCGCGAGGCGCTACAGAAGATCGTCGATGCCGGTGGGCCCACGCGCCGGCTGGTGGGACTTGAGATGCTGGACCGCGGCATCGGCCGGGACGGGTACACGGTGCTGTCGCCCGACGGGCAGGTGATTGGTGAGGTCACGTCCGGATCGCCAGCGCCTTTTCTGAAGAAGAACATCGCGCTGGCCTACGTGCCGGTGACCTTCGCTGAGCCGGGAACCGAGGTTGCGGTGGAGATTCGCGGTGTACCGGTGAAAGCCACTGTTGTACCGACGCCCTTCTACAAGCGGCCGAAGATGGCAGCCGGCACGGCTCAGGCGACGGATAAACCGGTGATCACAGCACCACTCTCCTAGGAGACGATATGAGGATCAACGCTTTTGCAGGCCTGCTGGTACCAGCGCTGCTTACGCCGATGCTGCTCCACGCGCAACAGCCCACGAGCCCGAAACCTGAGGAAACCGAGATCTGGCAACCGGTGCCCAGGGTGGTCACGCCAGGAGCCACGGCCACGGCGCCGCCATCGGACGCAGTTGTGCTCTTCAATGGCCAGGATATGAGCCAATGGGTCTCCGCGCAGGACCACACGCCCGCTCGGTGGACCGTCGCGGACGGTGCCATGACGGTGGACAAGAACTCCGGTTCGGGCAACATCGAAACAGTGCGGAAGTTCAGGAATTACCAGCTCCACCTGGAGTGGCGCATTCCCACGAACATTACGGGAAGCGGACAGGCACGCGGAAACAGCGGCGTGTTTCTTGCCTCGACGGGACCAGGGGACGCGGGTTACGAGCTGCAGATTCTGGACTCCTACGAGAACAAGACCTACGTGAATGGCCAGGTGGGCAGTCTTTACAAGCAGGCCATTCCTCTGACCAACCCGGCACGCAAGCCGGGCGAGTGGCAGACGTATGACGTGGTCTGGACGGCCCCGGTCTTTGCTGCTGACGGCCAGCTAAAGAGCCCGGCATACGCCACGGTCTTCCTCAACGGCGTGCTGGTCGAAAACCACTTCCAGCTGCAAGGCGAGACCCGTTACATCGGCAAGCCGTTCTACAAGGCTTTTGACAGCGCTCCTATCAAGTTGCAGGCCCACGGCGACAAGAGCGAGCCGATCAGCTTCCGAAATATCTGGGTGCGGGAGCTGAATACGCCGTAAGGGGGTGCCTTCCTGCCCATTGCTTCGAGCGCACGAAACTCGCCCCCCGTCCCATCCTCTACAATTTCTATGGAGACTGAAGACAGAATGGCCTACCCGGATACCTATCGTTACGCCAAGAGCCATGAGTGGCTGCAACTTGAGGGCGAGAACGGCACCGTTGGGATCACCGACTACGCGCAGCACTCGCTTGGGGACATTGTGTTCGTCGAACTGCCCAAAGTCGGGCAGAACATTGAGGCCGGATCCACCTTCGGCTCTGTCGAAAGCGTCAAGGCGGTAAGCGATTTATATGCGCCCATTTCCGGCACCGTGACCGAGATTAACGAAGCCCTGACCGGCGCGCCCGAGACGCTGAATACCGATGCGAACGGGACCTGGATTCTGAAGGTGACGGTAACCAATACGGACGAGAACAATGCCCTGCTGTCCGCAGCCGACTACGAGAAGTTCGTAGCTGAAGAGCAGGCACACTAGTCCGACAAACTGCAGGTCGCTCCACCTCCCCTCTCCGTAAGCTCAGGGTCTGGTCGAGAGGACGGCTTTCAAGTAGAGGGATAGGAATCAATGCGCTATCTGCCGAAGTCACCCCAGGATCGCGAAGAGATGCTCGCCGAGATCGGCATCTCGTCCGTAGACGAGCTTTTCGCCGCCGTGCCCGAGGAATACCGCCTCACCCGCGATCTCGACATACCGCGCCAGCAGTCCGAAAGCGAGATCCTGGAGCGGTTCAAGGCCTACGCCGCAAATCTAGCGAGCGGCGACGCGAACGAACTGGCGAAGCTACCTTCGTCGCAGCGGTTTGCGAGCTTTCTGGGCGCAGGCGCCTATCGCCACTACCGGCCTGTTGTGATCGATTCGCTCGTGCAGCGCGGTGAGTTCCTGACCAGCTACACGCCCTACCAGCCTGAGATCGCGCAGGGCACGCTGACTGCAATGTTTGAGTTCCAGACGATGATCTGCGAGCTCACCGGCATGGAGATTGCTAACGCGTCGATGTACGACGGCTCGACTGGCGCCGCAGAGAGCGTGTTGATGGCCTGCCGCGTGACGAACAAGCTGGGCTGCACGGTCGCCCGCACGGTTCACCCCGAGTACCGCGAGGTCCTGCGGACCTCCACGCAACACCAGGGCATCGACATCGGCGAGTTCAACTACGACCCGAAGACCGGGCGCGTTGACCTTGCCTCGCTTGAGGCCTCGATCAAGGATGACACTGCTGCCGTTCTGATCCAGTCGCCCAACTTCTTCGGCGTGATTGAAGACGTGGCGGCCGTTGCTGAAGTCGTCCATCGCAAGGGTGCGCTGCTGATCGTCTCGATTGCAGAAGCCGTCAGCCTGGGCATCGTGAAGCCACCGGTCGAAGCTGACATCGTCTCGCTCGAAGCCCAGAGCTTTGGTGTGCCCGTTGGTTTTGGCGGCCCCTACTGTGGCGTCATCGCCTGCAAGGAAAAGTTCCTGCGTCAGATGCCCGGCCGTCTCGTCGGTGAAACGAAGGACGTCAACGGTAAGCGGGGCTTTGTGCTCACGCTCAGCACCCGCGAGCAGCACATACGCCGCGAAAAGGCGACCTCCAACATCTGCACCAACCAGGCGCTCGTCGCCATGATGGTCACCATCTATATGACCGTTTACGGCAAGCAGGGTCTGCGCGAGCTGGCCGAACAGAACCTCGCCAAGGCGGCCTTCCTGCGCAAGTCGCTGATCGATGCCGGGGCCAAGGTGCTCTTTGAGAGCTCGCCGCGCTTCCACGAGTACGTAGTGGATACAGGCGTGGCCGCCTCGCAAGTGAATGAAGATCTACTCGCCAGGAACATCATCGGCGGCCTGGAGCTAAAGAAGTGGTATCCGGAACTGGGCGACGGCGCCTCCCTGTGGTGCGCTACGGAGTTGACCACCCGCGCCCAGATGGAAGCAGCCGCAGAGGTTGTCACCGGTCTTGCAAGTGAGTCAAAGCAGGAACTGGTAGGCGCTCGCTAGCGGCTACGAAAGCGCCTGTGCAGGTATACGGTACGAAGAAGCGAGGGAGCATATGACGGATCTTCATGAGTACCAGGTCACCATCACGTGGACCGGCAACCTGGGCACCGGCACAACAGGCTACAAGCACTACAGCCGTGACTTTACGCTGGAAGCGGACGGAAAGGCGCCCATTGCCGGCACCGCCGACCTCACCTTCCACGGCTCGCCTGGCCGCTGGAATCCAGAGGAGATGCTGGTTGCAGCGCTCTCCGCCTGCCACAAGCTGAGCTACCTCCACCTGTGCGCCGTGAATGGCGTCGTCGTTACGTCCTACGTCGATCATGCTGAAGGCTCCATGCGTTTCGATTCCACAACGGGAAGCGGTCATTTTGAGCAGGTCGTCCTCCGCCCCGAGGTGACCATCACCGCCAACTCCAATGCAGACCTCGCCCGCGAGCTGCACGGCAGAGCCCACGAGCTCTGTTTCATCGCCAACTCGGTCAACTTTCCTGTCGCAAGCGAACCCACCATCCTCTATGTGACAGCGATGGCACAGGAGAAGGTCCCCAGTGGACGTTAGTGCCCTTGAAGGCCAGGAGCTGACGGCTGTGGAGTTCGTGGCGGACTACCTTCGCCTGCGCTTCGACGGCCCCATGCTCACGCTCTATGCCTGGCCGCACGTTCTGCTTGCCGATTTCAGCGTGGCGTTTGGTGAGCCCGAGTACCGCAATGCGCTGTGTGCCCAGATTGGGGAGATGGTCGCTACCGCCAAGCTGGAAGAGCTGGACTCCCTCACCGTGGAGTTCGAATCCGGAACGGTGTTGGCGATCAGCCTGCGCGAAGAAGACGTGGACGGACCCGAAGCCGGAGGCTACTCCGAGGACGGAAGTGGCGTCGGCGACCAGGAGTTCTAACCTAGCGCGTATAGGCGCCGCTACGATCTCTGCATTAAAAAAGGGGGCGTCCCGATCGGGACGCCCCCTTTCCTTTTCGCATCAGTAATGCCGCACAAAGGTGTCACGTGGCAGGCCAGAGCGGCGAGCGTGTCGATACACCGCCTCTGCCTCATCCTGGCTGCTCATCGCGCCGCCCAGACTCACAAGGAACGGTGCATGCCCGGTCGGCGTAAACACCTCCGGGTGCATGGAATTGTGATTGCGTCGCAGGCGCTGCACCTTGGTCGCCGCCTGCGCTTCGTGGTTATAGGTGAAAGCGATCACGTACCAGCCGGGCGCGCCCGCAGCGTGGGCAGGTTCGGTGCTGTCCGCTGGCCCAGGGACTGCCGCCTGTGCGGGAGCCACGGCCGTTTCGGCAGACGAGGAGGACTGCGGCGGGCTGGTTGCGCCAGAGGAGACAACCGGTGCCGGACGTGAAGTCGTGGATTGCGAGGCGGATTTGCTTCCCGAGAAGAAGTGCCAGCAAAGCAGCATGACCAGAAGTGCCGCAACAGCCACTGCGGCCCAAACAGCCCTGGACGGGCCGGCCGCAGCTTCCACCGGCTCCGGGCTGTATCGCGTGCGGAGCGGAACCGTGGGTTCTGTCGGATCTCCGCTTCTGCGGCTACCTGGGGCGGAGGCTGTCGCATCCACCGCTTCAGAGCCGGAAACCCGACGGACGCCGGGCGGCACAAGCGGGCGCTTCGGCGCATCCGGGGCGACTGACTGGCTGGCTGGTGCCGGAGGCGGTACAGCCCCGTTCAGCGCGGGAGCAATTGCCGAGACCGGCGACACGGGGGCGACCGTTCCGGCCTGGGGTGTGTACTCGGGCCGAGGAACTGCTTTCGGAGCAAACAGCGCGGGGTCGAGGGCAGCACCTAGTTGGTCGAGGCTCCAGGAGCCGTCCAGCGCCCGAGGGATGACACGTTTGAACGGATCGGGGAGGTTGTTGTGCGCGGGGGACCACTCGGTCTCCAGCGTGAGGCAGCGCAGCAGCAATGTTCCGAAGTCATGGAGATCGCGACGGCGGAGCTCGGCACACGCCTCGGGCGTGTTGAATTCACCATCGGCAACGCACTCGCGGACGCAGTCGGAGCGCAGCTTGACGGTCTCACCCACGGCGAGGACGTTGACGGGTTCCACGTGCTCGTGAATCAGACCACTCTCATGCAGAGCCTTCAGAGCCGAGACGACAGCCTTCGCGACCTGCATCGTTTCTGCCGTGGTCATCGGACGCTCTTGCAACACGTCACCCAGGTTGGCGTCGTCGGGCTCCATCAGGGCGTAGGTAAGCGCGACACCCTCAAACGTCGTCTGGCCTACCTGCTCAATCTCGATCAGGTTGTCCTGGTGTACCTCGGCAACGTGGCGCCATCGGCGAAGCTGCTCGGCCTCATCGTAATGAGCCTCGGTCAGGCGGATGACGGCGGGATGACCATCCTTGTCTGCGGTTGCGAAGAAGCCATTGCGGCCCTCCGAGCGAAGGAGTTTCCCGAGGGTGTAATGCTCGGCAATCGTGCGGCCTTCGTATTCGGTCCAAAGATGCATCGGGGTGCGCTCCAGGTAGATCGATTTTTGGGGAGGTCCGGGGTGGCAGCGGGCGCGGCGAGTGCAGCGACTCGGCGGGCGCGGAGGGAGTTCCTCCCCGGCGGAGGCAGGTTTGCCTCCCTCTATTGTGAACCAACCCCGGCGAGACGCAACCTGTCTGCCGGGACGGCCCGGAAAAGCGCCCGGCGGCGAACCAAGAGAGATAGCCCATGCCGCCCGGTGAAAGCATTTTGCGGCTCATCCGCTCTCGACCGTTCCCCGGTCCGCGGCGTCAAAGCGCACCGCGTGATCCGGCCAGCGAACGGTCCAAATATGAGACCCTGAAAGGGTATGGCTGACGAAAAGTTCACAGGCACGCCCAAGAAGGCGACCACGCATGTCAATCAGAACGAAAACCTGATCTTCGAGAAGAGCTCGCCGGGCAAGAAGGCCTATCGGCTCAACCAGCTCGACGTGCCCGCGATCGACGCCGCCGCGCTTCTCGGTGAAGCCGTTCGCACCGACGATCTGGGCGTCATGCCGGAGCTGAGCGAGATCGAGATTATTCGCCACTTTACGCGCCTTTCTACGTGGAACTACGCGATTGACCTCGGCATGTACCCGCTGGGCAGCTGCACGATGAAGTACAACCCACGCGTGAACGAAGCGGTTGCGCGCCTGGAAGGCTTGGCCGAGGCGCACCCCTATCAGCCCGAGTCACTCTCGCAGGGCGCGCTCGGCCTGATGAAGCTGCTGAGCGAGTGCCTGATCGAGATCACCGG
>CAZZXY010000006.1:73564-90147 GCA_964658105.1 Verrucomicrobia bacterium Tous-C9LFEB
TGCACAAGACCTTCTCCACCCCGCACGGCGGCGGTGGCCCAGGCTCTGGTCCGGTCGCCTGCAAGAAGATTCTCGAACCCTTTCTGCCTACGCCCGTGATCACCACCAGGCCCGATGGCACGCTCGGGTTCGACTACAACCGCCCGCAGACGGTTGGTCGCGTGAAGGCCTGGTACGGCAACTATGGCATGTTTATCCGGGCGCTCGCCTACATCCTGGCGAACGGTCCGGATGGGCTTCGCCAGACGACCGAGGATGCCGTGCTGAATGCAAACTATCTGCGCAAGAAGCTCGAAGGCACGTTCGAGCTGCCGTTTAAGTCGCCCTCCATGCACGAAGTCGTCTTCTCGGATCGCCTTCAGGCCAAGAACGGCGTCAAGACCGGCGACATGGGCAAGCGACTGATTGATTATGGCTTTCACGCCTACACCGTCAGCTTCCCGCTCGTGGTGCAGGGCGCAATGATGATCGAGCCAACGGAGAGCGAGTCGAAGGAAGAGCTCGATCTCCTCGTCGACGCTCTTCAGCAGATCGCCCGCGAAGCCGAAGAGAACCCGGAGCTCGTCACCACAGCCCCGCACACCACACGTCTGCAGCGCCTGGACGAGACCACAGCGGCGCGTAAGCCCGTGTTGCGTTGGAAAGCCCCGCCTGCCAGCACGCCCGTGCAATCGGACACAGCCGCCAAGGAGTGGTAGTCGGCAGGTGTCCGGAGGCGTCACTCAGCCTTTGGACGCCTGTTGAACGGGCGGAAATCAGCCGCGCTCGTAGTGGATCAGGATCTCCTGCTCGCTGGCGATGTTCTGACCGTTGCGTGTTGCAGGGGTAAACGTCCAGTCGCGCAGGGCGTTGATCACCGTCGTGTCGACAGACGGGCCCAGGCCTTTGACCAGGGTAGCGGTAGTCACCTTGCCAACGTCGTCAATCACGACATCCACAATCACATCGCCCGCTGTTCCATGCGGCAGCGCAGATAGGTCAGGCTGGGGGCGGGGGTGTACCTGCGGCAGAGCGACCCGGACATTCTCGTCTCCACGTGCACTGTCGCCCGATGTGCCTGAGCCCATCTCACTCTGCGGAGCGGATGGCGGAGTCGTCAGCGCTGGCTGTGGGCTGGCCTGAGCAGCCTTCGGGGTTACAGCTTTCGGCGCGGTGTGACGAACCAATGTGTTTTGTCGCATCTCCGCCGGCCCACCAGGACTGTAGGTCAGCAGCATGTGCTGTCCCTGGGGCGTGCCGGGCAGGTGCAACGGAGAAAGCGAGCTGGGCTGATGCCGTAAGGCCACTATCAGGACGCCCACGCCAAGCAGATGGGCCGCGACGGAGGCAGCGACTGCAGGCGTGGAGTGCGCGCGAACTTTCCTCATAGCACCTCGGCTACCCTCTGTGACTCGATCATCGCACGGCTGGTGAGCAGTCTTTACGGCCGGGTTCTGGCGATGTCCGGGCCGAGCTGTTCCTGCGCACTGGCCGCGGGTTCGCTCGGAACCCCGACGGCGTCGTCCGGTTTCTCTCCCAGATGGAACTTGGCCAGACCCTCCGTGAGCAGGCGGAAGGCCTCCTCGGGGGTGTCGGCAAAGTGAAACAGATCGCGATCCTTCGGGGAGATCGCCCCCTTCTCCGTAAGCACGTCCATGTTGATCACGCTGTTCCAGTAGTCCGAGCCGTAGAGGACGACGGTGATCTGCTTGGCGAGCTTTCCGGTCTGGTCAAGCGTCAACAACTCGAACATCTCATCCAGCGTGCCGAAACCGCCCGGAAAGACGATCAACGCCTTCGCCAGATAGGCGAACCAGTACTTGCGCATAAAGAAGTAATGAAAATTGAAGTTCAGCGCGGGCGTGATGTACCGGTTGGGCACCTGCTCGAACGGCAGAACGATATTGAGGCCGATGGTCTTGGCGCCGGCCTCCCACGCGCCACGATTGGCGGCTTCCATGATGCCGGGGCCGCCCCCGGAGGTGACCACAAAGCGGTGCCGGCGGCCGGGCAGCTTCTTGGCCCAGGTTGCCATCAGGCGAGCCAGCGTGCGTGCGTCCTCGTAGTACCGCGCCATCTCGACAGCTGCCTCGGCACGTTTCCGTTTCAGATCGGTGGTCTGTCCCTCGCCGAGTTCCTCTCCACGGGCGGGCTGCTCTTCTGGAGGAGCGAGTTCCTCCGAACCGGTGTTCGCGAGCAGCTGTAGCTCCTGGTTGGCCTCGTCCAGCGCCCGGAAGCGTGCCGAGCCGAAGAAGACAACGGTGTCCTGGATGCGCTCACGGCGAAACCGCGCCATCGGCTCGGAGTACTCGGCCATAATGCGCAACAGGCGGCCATCCGGCGAGTTCAGGAACTCTTCGTTGCGATACGCGAGGGGCGCTTGTTCCAGCTGTCCGGGTTGCGTGCCGTTCTTTGAGTCAAGCGTTGCGGTGAGGAGATCCGAGCCCATAGCTGCCATCGCAAGAGAATAGCTCCCGCATAGGGCAATCAGGCAAACGCGAGAGAGTCTGTCTTGAGTCTAGCGCCGCACATCGCGATAATGCAGCAGCTCGCTGACGCCGATCCAGAGGTCCAGCAAACCGAGCCCGCTTACCAGTCCCCGAACCCAGCCGCGCAGCAGCCAGTTCGCTGCCGCCGGATGGCTCATAATCCAGGCGTTGCCGCTCCAATAGCGAGGCGACCAGGGCAGCAAGGTGACCAGGCCGCCAATGTAGAAGCAGAAGATCACCAGCACAGCCAGGCTGATGCGTTGCAGCCAGACGGGAGCAAGGTCGGAATGGCCGCCAGTCGCAACGGGCGGGGTCTCCGGAAACAGCTCACCTTGGCCGGGCGATGGCATCACTCCACGGTAACAGGGGGCTGCGGTTCCCGTCTCTCCGGCGCTACCGCCCTGTGAAGCAGGGAGGCGGGCGTTACCGCTCCGGCGAACCCGGCACCTTTTGCGGGGCCTGCGCTCGACTTTGGGCCTCCGCGCGATGACGAACGGCGGCCTGGTGCGCCTGTTCGGCAGCCTCCAGAGAAGGAGCCATCGCAGCCTGCCTGTCTTCGGCATCGGCCTGCGCGGCCAGACTCCGCGCCTGCTGCTTTTGGCGCTTCTCACGGTCCTTGGCCTTCACGTCCGCGAGCATCTGCTCGGGCGTGTCGTCGGTGCCGTGCATGGCGAGGCCGAAATGCAGGTCCCCTTGCGTGCCGGAGATTTCAATCGGCAGCTGCAGGCCGGCGCCGTTTTTTTGCAGGAAGCGATCCACAGGCTTCAGCAGCCAGCTCTTCCAGCCCGTGACCATCTGCGATGCAGTCGCCTCGGTACGAACGTGGCCTTTGAACTCGAACAGTCTGCCGTCCATGGAGTACACACCGTTTAGCAGCACCAGCGCGCCAGGGATCGCGTAGCGAACGTCGCTGGCCGTCAGCACACCATGCCTCATGGTGAAGCGCGAGGCAAGCTCGGAGTGCACCTCGGTCTCATGATCTTGGCTCACCTCTGCGACGTCCTTTGGACGCCCCTGCGCCCTGGCACTCAAGCCATCCAGTCGATCCTGCCAGCGCGTGTTGTTGAATCGCACCCCGGTCACCTGAAAACTGCCAGCCATCTCCATCTTTGCGGCCACGCGCTCGTGCCCTGGCGGTATGTGGAGCCGTGCCTTCATGCTGAGCGTGCCGTTCATCAGCGGCGGGTCCGTTTTTACCGCGATGCGTAGAAAGTCCTGCATGCGGCCGTGCGGGATGTCTACGTCAAGCTGAATATCATGCCCTTTCCCCTGCATCTTCACGACCTTCCCGGAGGTGGTGAAGTCGGAGCCCAGCAGCCGGGCGTGGACATGTTCCAGGTAGGTGTCGCCGCTCGTGCCGTCGACGACCGCTTGGAATGCGGTGTGCAACGGAACCGGTCGGTCGCTGATATCGAGGGAGAAGTCCGGAACGTCCGTGGTGCCCTCAATCGTGATGCGGTTGAGCACGCCGGCAAAGCGACCGGTGGACGACAGGATGCCACTGATCCCGTGGATGGTGTTCAGGTCGGCATGATCGAAGGTGTACTCGCCATCCAGGGGCGTTTGCCCCGGATCCGGCGTCTGCTCCCCGTCGGACCTGCCGCCCGCCCACGGCCCAAAGTGTCCCCGCGCGTGGATCAGACCCGACGGCTTGGGGTTGGTGAGTTGGGCCTCGTAGAGCATCGCCTGGTTCGGTCCAACATCCTGCATGTTCAACGTATTGATGTTGAACAGCACTGGATCCTTACCGGGTTTGCCGGATTCGATGAACAGCTTGACGTCGCTGCAGCGCAGCTCTTTCACAAGCAGCGCAATTTTCGGCTTTGTCTTTGGATTCCTTGGGTCGGTAGGCTTGAGACCTTCCCGCGTTCCCAGGATTCTTCCGCGCTGGTCCGACGGAGGAACATGGATCTCCATGCCCTCCACCTGCACGGTGGCTAAGTTGGTCGGCTGGCGCAGCAGGCCCCGCAGCGTCGTGCGGAAGGCGAAGCGCTGAACGGCAATCATCGGATAGGTGGGCTGTGTCCCGGGCCCTGCGCCGAACGGAATCCGCAAGCCGTAACCAGAGACCTGGATTCCCTTCAAAAGCGAGATCTCCACGCGATCGAGCTCCACGGGCGCGTCAAATCGTGCGGATAAGGTCTCAATGATCCGCTTGCGGAGAATGGGCTCGGCGTGATGGAGAACGTATTCGGCGGTGATCATCATGACGGCGCTGACCACGATCCACAGGGAGACGACGACCTTGAACCAGCGACGCTGCCACCATCGAAGGGTGTCGGTCGCGAGCTGAGCGGAATGAGCGTTCCAATCGCCAGGCACGAGTCTTTCTCTAGTCCTTTGATGCTGTCAAATGCAAGCCCGACGCGCGTTCATTTCATGCGCGGGTAGCCGCTCTGCGAAAATAGAGGAGCGATGCTGCAACTCTCTAGCGCGGGAAAGCGCTTTGGTCACAAGCTGCTGTTTGATGAAGTCAATTGGCTGATCACGCCCAACGAACGGACGGGCCTGGTCGGCGGCAACGGTACGGGTAAATCCACCCTGTTGAAGGTCCTGGCCGGCCTTGAAGGTCTGGACTACGGCCAGCGCACCCACACGCGCGGCATGACGCTCGGCTACCTGCCGCAGGATGGCCTCGCGCTCTCCGGCCGCACCGTCTTTGAAGAGTGCCTGTCGGTCTTCGACGAACTGCGCGCGCTCGAACGCGAGTACGAGCAGCTCATGCACACCATGAGCGAGGTTGACCCAAAGTCGAAGGAGTATGCCGCCGTAGCGGATCGCTTCTCCGAGATCGGCGACCTGCTCCACGCGCACGATATCTACACCCTCGACGCGCAGGTAGGTGCTGTACTTGGCGGCCTTGGCTTCAGCAAGGAAGACTGGGAGCGGCGGACTGAAGAGTTCTCCGGCGGCTGGCAGATGCGCATCGCGCTCGCCAAGCTGCTGCTGCAGAAGCCCTCGCTGCTGCTGCTCGATGAGCCCACCAACCATCTCGATCTCGAGTCGCGCAACTGGTTGGAAGAGTACCTGCAGACCTACGAGAACGCCTTCATTCTGATCTCGCATGATCGCTACTTCCTCGATCAGACCGTCGCGAAGACGGTCGAGGTCTGGAACAAGCGGATGCACGTTTACCACGGCAACTATTCGAAATACCTGACGCTGAAAGACGAGCGCCGCACCCAGCTGATGAGCGCGTACAAGAACCAGCGCGAACGCATCGAGGGCCTTGAAGCCTTCATCAATCGCTTCCGGGCGCAGGCGACCAAGGCCAAGCAGGTACAGTCGCGCATCAAGGAACTCGACAAGATCGAGCGCATCGAGGTCCCGGACGAAGAGGCGACCATTCACTTCACCTTCCCGCAGCCGATCGCCAGCGGCCGCACCGTGCTGGAAGTGAAGGGCCTGACCAAGCATTACCCCTCCCCGAGCGGCGGCATCAAGCGCGTGCTGGATAAGGTGGAGTTCACCATCGACCGCGGCGATCGCATCGCGCTCGTCGGCGTCAACGGCGCCGGTAAATCCACGCTCCTGCGCATGCTCGCCGGCCTGGAAGCACCCACAAGCGGCTCCATCAAACTCGGGCACAATGTCGCGGCCGACTATTTCGCGCAGGATCAGTACAAGGTGCTGAGACCCGAAGCGCAGATGCTGGACGACATCACCGGCTCCAACCCACGCGTAGATGTCGTCACGCTCCGTTCGCTTCTCGGCTGCTTTATGTTCACCGGCGACGACGTCTTCAAGCGCCTTGGCGTGCTTTCCGGCGGCGAGCGCAACCGCTATGCGCTGGCCAAGATGCTGGTCTCCCCCGCAAACTTCCTGCTGCTCGACGAGCCCACAAACCATCTCGATATGCGAGCCAAAGACGTTCTGCTCGAAGCCGTGCACAACTTCAGCGGCACCGTTCTGTTCGTCTCGCACGATCGCTACTTCATTGACGGCCTCGCCACGCGCGTCTTCGAGGTAGAAGAGCGCCGGGTGCACATCTACCCCGGAAACTACGAAGATTACATGCACCGCAAGACGGGCGGCATCCCATCCACCACGACCGAAGCCGCCGCGCGCATGAAAACGGACAGTTCCACGGGCGGCACCATCGACGCGGCGACGGGCATGTTCAAGCCGGTGAAGCAGGTCGGCAAGGTCGAGCCGCTGCCCACCCCCAAGGACCCCTTGCCCACGCCGGAAGAGGCCCTTGCCTTTGAGTCCGTCTCCTCGACACATGAGGTAAACGGCTCCCTGGCACCCGTGAAGGCCGCACCCAAGTCGCTGGCGAAACGCCTGAACCCTCTCAAGTTGAAGCAGATCGAAGATCGCGTCGAGGCAATCGAAGCCGAGCTGCCGCAGCTCGAAGCACGTATCTCACAGGCGGAGCAGCAGCAAAGCCTCTTCACTACGGCGGATGCGGCAAAGGCACTCGCGGGGGAACTGGACGAAATGCGCGAGCGGCAGGTCACGCTGACCTCGGAATGGGAGTCTTTGTCCACGCAACTCGAGGAGCAGATGACCGCGTAGCAGCCCGGCAACCGGACCACTCGCAGAAGCTGCGATAGCATGTCGTCGGTGACGATATGCCTCTTACGAACTGCAGCCCCGGGACGCCGTTGCCGAAGAAACTCGGCCTCCTGAGTGCGAAGGCGACACCCTGCAAAGTCACCCTGATGGGCGCACCGGAGGGCTTTCGCGAGCTTCTGGGTGAACTGCCGGCGCAAGTCCGCTTCGTGCCAGGAATGACTCCAGATACCAACCTGGCCATCTGCTTCGTCCGGAACCTCCCCGACCTGGGGAACACGCTGGAGATCCTTGAGACACATCTGCCGCCGCTTGCCTCCGTGTGGATCGTGCGACCGAAGGGACAACCCAAGTCCAGACCCACCGAGCATGATGTACGAGAAGGTGGTCTGGCGCGAGGCCTTGTGGACTACAAGATCTGTTCTGTCGATGACGCTTGGTCCGGCATGAAGTTCGCATGGCGGCGCACTGGCCCAATAGCCCAAACCTGAGACACTGAACAGGATGCGAGTTCTTATGGTTGGGGCAGGAGCCACGGGCGGCTTCTATGGAGGCCTGCTGCTGAATGCAGGGCGCGACGTCACCTTTCTGCTTCGCGATCGCCGTGCGCAACAGATTCGTGACAATGGCCTGCAGATCGTCACGCATAAGGGCGAGCAACTGACCCTGCACCCAAAGATCGTCTCTGCAGAGGAAGTGAAGACCACAGCGACCCCCTTCGACTTAATCATCCTCAGCACGAAGTCGTACCAGCTCAACGCGGCCATGGACGACATCGCTCCGGCCGTCGGGCCGAAGACGATGCTGCTGCCGATCCTGAACGGCATGGCCCAGTTGGAAACCCTGGACAATCGTTTCGGTGCAGAGCACGTGCTCGCCGGCACCGTGCGGGTCGTCTCCGACGTGGACGAGGGCGGCCGGGTGCTCCAGATGGCCTCCCTGGACGAAATGAGCTATGGCGAGCGCTCACGCGAACGTACCGACCGCATTCTGGCAGTGGACCAGGCTATGGGGGGCGCTGGCTTCACGGCCGTTCTTCGTCCTGACATTCTGGCCACGCTCTGGCAGAAATGGTGGATCCTCGCCAGCATGGGTGTGACCTGTGTTCTGACACGCGGCCCGGTCGGGCAGGCGGCCGCAGTGCCCCATGGTCCCGCGCTCGCGGAAGCCATCCTCAAGGAGTGCGGCGACATCGCGGCCGCGAACGGCTACCCGCCCGATCCGGCAGTCTATGCCGAACACACGGCGCGTCTCACGGAGGTCGGTTCCACGCTCACGTCCTCGCTCTATCGCGACCTGACCAAAGGCGCCCCGGTGGAAGCAGACCACATCCTGGGCGATCTGCTCGACCACGCCAAGGGAGTGCCCACCCCGCTCATCACGGCCGCCTACGTGCAGCTCAAGGTGTACGAACTGAACCGCGCGCACTAGCCGGAAATCAAAAGGGCGCTTGCTGCCGAATGCGTGGGCGGCATGGCATGATCAACGGTATGGCGTCCCATTGGCAGCCCATCCGCTGGTCAGACCGTCTGGCTGAACTGGAAGCGCGTACCCCCGAGCTGAAGCAGGCCCCCTTGCGCCGGGATATCCGTTCTCTCGGCGCGCTGCTCGGGCAGGTCCTGCGCGAGCAGGCGGGCGACGAACTCTACGCCCTGGTCGAACAGTTGCGGCGCATTGCCATCGCACGCCGCGAGGCCGAAGCCTCCGGGAACGCAGCCGAGGCGCAGCGGCAGCTGGAGCAGGCGCAGGCCCTGACGCGTGAAGCCTCCGCCGACCCACAGCGTGCCTACGAGTTGGCGCGCGCCTTTGCCTTCTACTTCGAACTCATCAACCTCGCTGAAACCAATCACCGCAAGCGTCGCCGCCTCGCGACCATGCTGGACACCGCCGTGCCTCCCCAGCGCGGCAGCCTCCGCGGCACGTTCCGCCGCCTGCGCGAAGCCGGGCACACTCGGGAGAGCATTCTTGCCTTGTTGGGCCGCATCTGCGTGATGCCGGTCTTCACAGCACACCCCACCGAGGTGGCCCGACGCAGCGTCATGTTCAAGCGCCGCCGCATCTCGGAACTGCTCGAGCAGCTCGATATCCTCGGGCTGCCGCCCAATGAACTGGATCGCCTGCAGAACGAGCTCCTCGCCGAAATCACCGCCCTTTGGCAGACCGACGATGTGCGGCTTGCGCGGCCAACGGTGCGCGACGAAATCCGCATGGGCCTCGACTACTACGACGCCTCCCTGTTCAGCACGATCCCGGTGCTCTACACCGAAATCGCTTCGGCGTTGGATGAAGCCTTTCCCACAGCGCTGGGCAAGACCTCTCTCCACGAGTTGCCGATCGTACTCCGCTTCGGCTCCTGGATCGGCGGCGATCGCGATGGCAATCCCTTCGTCACAGCAGAGACTACCGCTGAGGCCGTTGAGATGGCGCGCGATCTCCTCAAGCGCTACTACCTGGCACAGCTGCTCGTCGTCTTCGATCAACTGGCCTCCTCAACACAGCAGGCTCCCATTTCGCAGGCGCTTGAACAGAGGTTGGCGGAGTACCTGGAACACCTGCGCGCCTCCGGTCATACGGCCTTTGCAGAGCGATTCCCCTTCGAGGCTGTACGCCTTGCCATTGCCTGCATCACCCTTCGTCTCGGCGGCACGCCGCCGGTCAGCATGCATCGCAACCTTGCCTTGGCTGATGGCGCAAGGCTGCCGCTCTACAACAATGCCTCCGAGCTGCTGGACGACCTGACCATCCTGCGAGCCTCCCTGCACGAGAACCACGGCGAAAGGCTCGCTGAGCTGTACATCGATCCCCTGCTGCTCGCGGTGCGCACCTTTGGCCTGCATCTGCACACGCTGGATGTGCGCCAGCATGCCCGCGTACACCAGGCTGCGGTGGATGAGATCTCCGACTGGCATAAGGGCAGCGAGGGTCTGCAACTGCCACAGGCACCTTCAAGCCAGACGCAGGAGGTCCTGGCGACACTCCGCGAGGTCGCCACGCTCAAGCTCGGAGCGCCCGACGCCATCGCCCAATACGTCATCTCCGGCGCGAGTTCCGCCGACGATGCGCTGCGCGTTGTGTGGCTCGCGCGCCTGAGCGATGTTCGCGTCGAAGGCACCGTGCTCGAAGACGGACAACGTGACCCCGGCCTGCAACCGGTGCCGCTGTTCGAGTCCATCGAAGACCTGCAGCGGGCCCCGGAGATCTGTCGCGCTCTGTGGACCAGCGAGGTCTATGCACCGCTCCTCGACAGCTGGGATCGGCAGCAGGAAGTCATGCTCGGCTACTCGGACTCCAACAAGGACGGCGGCATGATTGCCTCCACGTGGGAGATCTGGAAGGCTCACCGTGCCCTGCACGCGGTGGCCCGCGAGTGCAACATCGTTCTGCGGCTCTTTCATGGCCGCGGGGGCACCGTGGGACGCGGTGGCGGCCCGACCCATAGGGCGCTTTTCGCCCAGCCGCTCGATAGCTTCACAGGCGTTTTGCGCCTGACCGAACAGGGCGAGGTTCTCAACTGGAAGTACTCCGACGTAGTGCTCGCGGAGCGCAATCTTGAGCTCATGGTTGCCGCTTCGCTCGACGCAATCGCCCGCCCTGACCTGGAGCTCAGTGAGCAGAAGCAGCACCTCACAGGAGCCATCGATCCGGCCTGGGAAGGGGCTATGGATGAACTCTCTGCCACCTCACTCGCGTACTACCAGGAACACATCGTCGGCGATCCCGAGGTCTTTGCCTTCTTCGAGCAGGCCACTCCTGTAGCGGAGCTGGAGCACGCACGCATCGGCTCACGCCCAGCTAAACGCGCCGACGCCAGCGCAACCCAGCAGCGCACCATGGCTGACCTTCGCGCCATTCCCTGGGTGTTCGGCTGGATGCAGTCACGCATCGTGGTTCCTGCGTACTTCGGTGTGGGCTTTGCGCTGGAGCAATACATCGCGGCGCATCCCGACGGCCTGGCGCGACTGCAAACCATGGGCAGAAGCTTCCCACTTTTTCTCGACATCGTGCGCAATGTAGAAATGGCGCTCGCCAAGGCCGACTTCGAAATCGCCGGCTTCTACAGCTCCCTTGTGAGTGATGACGGCCTGCGTACACGCGTCTTCGCAATGCTCCGTGAAGAATTCGCACGCACCGAACGAGTGTTGCTTGCCATTACAGGCCAGACCGAGCTGCTGCAACGAAACACGGTACTGGCGAACTCCATCCGTCTGCGCAACCCCTACGTCGATCCCATGAGTCTCCTCCAACTGGAGCTCCTTCGGCGCAAACGGGATGGCGTTCCGGAAGAGGAACAGGCCGCCCTGGATCGTGCCATCACGGCCACAATCAACGGCATCAGCGCGGGGCTCAGAAACACAGGCTGAGTGCGCTGACAGCCCTAGGAGAGAGCATCGTCATACGCAGACAGTGTGCCCGAACCCACAGCCAGAATCCCGTTCAGATCTCCGAGGCAGCGGCGCAGGTAGGACAAAGCATCCTTCGCACCCTCTGCGGTGAGTGCCGCTGCACCTTCGCTGGGCTTGAAAAAGGAACCGAGCTGTAGAAAGTCTCTCAGCGTCTGCTGCTCCTGCATCTGCAGCAACTCCTGTTCCCTGTAGGCAGCCGCGTACTTTTGTACCTGCCCGTAATCCATGTAGGACAACACGCCTGTCGACGACGCCGTGCGCCACGCTGCATCCGGGATCTCGTTCTCGCTGAACGCAAAGCCGGCACCGGCGGGCAGCGTCTGCTGCTTGCCCTCGCTGCGCGCCTCAACGAATGCGAGCAGATCTTCGAGCGCCTTCCGCTCCTTCAGTACGTCCGGCGCGCCTTTCTTTGCACCCGCGCGGTTCTCTTCCAGCTCCCTGCGTATGCTTTCCTGGGCTTCCCGTCGCTCCTGGCGATGATGGAAGGCCTCAGCAGCATTCTCCAACGCAAGAGCGATCAGAAGACCACACGTAATCGTGAACAGATGCAGAAAGAACTCGCGGACACTGCTGATCCCGTGTTCCGGGGCATGAACATCCAGCATGGGCTGACTCCAGGTGAGGTATCGCTAGCATAGATCGTGTTCCTGCCCGAGAGACCGGCGGCGTACACTACTCGCGACATGCAACGGATTACTGCTCTCCTTGCTGCGATCCTTTCCTTCGCAGCCGCGGCCCAACAGCCGGCACCACCCGCGCCCCCGATGACCGCGGTCAATCCGGATGGCTCCATTACGTTTCGCTACAGGGACGCAGGGGCACAACAGGTGATGGTAGAGACGGATGCCGTCCCAAAGCCCGCACCGATGGCGAAGAGCGATAACGGCGTTTGGACCCTCACCACCCCGCCACTCAAGCCCGAACACTACGGCTACAGCTTCCGCGTTGATGGCGTTCTGCAACGCGATCCGCTGAACCAGGTCATCCGCCCCAACATCGTAGGCCTGTACAACGACATCCTTGTGCCCGGCTCCGTGCCGCAACCCTGGGAGGTGCAGGCGATGCCGCACGGCAGCGTAGCGCGCTACGCGTACACGACGCATACCGCGCAAAACCTGCCAGTCAACCAGGAGTCCTATGTGGTTTACACACCTCCGGGCTATGACCCGAAGCGGCCTGGCGGTTACCCGATGCTGGTCCTGCTGCATGGCTGGAGCGACAACGACACCGGTTGGACCGCGGTAGGGCAGGCCAATCTGATCCTGGATAGCCTGCTCGCCCAGGACAAAATCGTGCCTATGGTCGTCGTCATGCCCATGGGGTACGGCGATTACCACTTTGTCACCAGCGGCCCTGGCGTCTGGCAGGATCCGCAAAAGGTGGATACCAACGTCAGCATCTATTCGGACATGCTGCTTGGCGAGGTGCTGCCGGCAGTGCAGCGTGATTACGCCATCGCTGCGGATCCCGACAAGCACGCCATTGCGGGTCTTTCGATGGGTGGCCTCGAATCACTCACGATCGGACTCAAGCATCCCGAGATCTTCCGCTATGTCATCGGCATGAGCTCTGCCATCCATGGCGAACACTTCGACGAGCACTTTCCTAATTTCGCCGGCGGCAACGGCAACAGCTTTGCGCATTACAAACTGCTTTGGGTCGCGTGCGGCACTGAAGACGGGTTGATCACGCCCAACCGGCACTTCGTAACCTGGGCAAAGAGCCGCAACCTGCCCGTCACCGGCATAGAAACACCGGGTCAGCACACCTGGCTCGTGTGGCGTGACAACCTCATGACAGTGGCTCCGCTGCTCTTCCGGTAAGCCCTGCGGCAAGCGCATCGGCTATGATCGCGCAATCCCTTCGTTGAGGTTGCCGATGCGTTCGTCGCAAACCCTGATCGCGATTGCCTCCGTGTTCGCCGCCCGTGTTCTTGCGCAAGCCCCCGCGCCCCAAACGGTCCCGAACGCGCCCCCGGCTACCCCAGCCGCCGTTGCGCGTTACATCAGGGTGCCATCCACGCAAGACATCCTCCTGCATGATGTGCGTGTCATTGACGGCACGGGCGCCGCGCCGCGCGAGCACCAGGACATCCTTCTGCATGACGGCAAGATCGAGCGCATCGAACCGGCCCGAACCACACCGGAAGCAGCGACGGTCGTCCTCGACCTGACAGGCGATACCGTCCTCCCTGGTCTTGTCGGCATGCACGATCACATGTACTACATCGCCCGGCCCAATGTGGACGCCGAAGGCCATAGCGAACCACCGCTCGTCGTGCCGCAGATGACCTTCACTTCGCCGCATCTCTACTTAGGCGCAGGTGTCACCACGCTGCGCACCACAGGCTCCGTCGAACCCTATACCGACCTGAACCTGCGTCGGCAGATCGACGCGGGCGAGCTCCCCGGGCCGCACATGGATGTCACCGCGCCTTACCTGGAAGGACCGAACTCCCCCTTCATCCAGATGCACCAGATCAAGGATGCCGCAGACGCGCGCAGAACCGTAGACTTCTGGGCCGATGAAGGCGCCACCAGCTTCAAGGCGTACATGAACATCACGCGCGAAGAGCTCGGCGCTGCCATTGGGGAGGCTCACAAACGTGGTCTCAAGCTCACCGGCCACCTCTGCTCCGTGACCTATCCCGAAGCCGTGGCGCTGGGCATCGACAACCTTGAGCACGGCTTCTTCGTGAACACACAGCTCGATCCCGGCAAGCAGCCCGATGTGTGCCCACGCACCGCGGGCAACCCGACACTTGCGAAGATGAAGGCCGGGTCCCCTGAGGCGCAGGCGCTCATCAAGCTGCTCGTCGAACACCACGTCGCCGTGACCAGCACCCTGCCCGTCTTCGAGAGCTCCGACCCAAAGCACCTGCACCTGCAGCCGCGCGTGCTGGACACTATGTCGCCGGTGACACGAAACGACTACCTGAACACACGCAACCTGGAGCTCATGCGGACCGCGACCCCGGCCGCGGACGAACGCGCCGCGAACTTGGCCAATGGCATGGCCCTGGAGCGCGAGTTCGTCGCTGCAGGCGGCCTTCTGCTCGCGGGCCCCGACCCCACCGGCGATGGCGGTGTGCTTCCCGGCTTCGGCGACCAGCGCGAAGTCGAGCTCCTGGTCGACGCCGGCTTCACCCCGGTCGAGGCGATCAAGATCGCCACGCTGAACGGCGCCATCTACCTCGGTCGCGCAGCCTCGATCGGTTCGGTCGCTCCGGGCAAGAATGCTGACCTGGTCGTCGTGAGTGGCGACCCCAGTCACACGATCAGCGACATCGAAAAAACGGTGCTCGTCTTCAAAGATGGCGTCGGTTACGACTCACAGAAGCTGCTGGATTCGGCAAAAGGTCGCTATGGCCAGTACTAAGTGGACCAGCTCGCTATCTGTGAAGACAAAGGTTTAGCTGGTGGGGTAACCTGCTGCCGTCAGCAAAACTCCGAAATCAAGACAGATCAAACACAGGAGACACCGTGTCCCGCAAACTCTCTCGTCGCGCCTTTGCTCAACTGGTTGGCACTTCCACTGCCGCGCTTTCCTTGCCGATCCTCCCGGAGCTGAAGGCTCAGGAACCCGCTTCCTCAGCCGGTGGACATCGCTTTCCCGAGGGCTTCCTGTGGGGATCCGCGACCGCGTCGTACCAGGTGGAAGGAGCCGCCAAGGAAGGCGGCCGTGGCCCCACCGTCTGGGACACCTTCTCGCATACACCCGGCAAAACAGCCAACGGTGATACCGGAGACGTTGCCGACGATTTCTACCATCGCTACGCCGAAGACGTGAAGCTGATGCAGGATCTTGGCTTGAAGACCTGTCGCTTCTCCATGGCATGGAGCCGTATCTTTCCTACAGGCAGCGGAGCGCCGAATCAGGCTGGGCTGGACTTCTACAGCAAGCTCGTCGACACCCTGCTGGCCCACGGCGTCGAGCCCTACGCCACCATGTACCACTGGGATCTGCCGCAGCCCCTGCAGGACAAGGGCGGCTGGGAAAACCGCGATACCGCCAAGCTCTTCGGTGACTACGCCGGCTTCGTCGCGGGCAAGCTGCATGACCGTCTCAAGCACTACATGACCACCAACGAGATCAGCACCTTCACCGAGCTTGGCTACGGCAATGGCACCCATGCTCCCGGATTGAAGGTCGGACCCAAGCGGTTGGCACAGCTGACCCACCACGCCGTGCTGGGCCACGGCATGGCCGTGCGGGCCATCCGCGCCAGCGCCCCCAACGCCATGGTGGGCCTCGCAGAAAACCCGCGCGCCACTGTCCCGGTCATCGAGTCGCCAGAGCACATCAAGGCGGCACAAATCGCTATGCGCGAAGAAAACGCGCAGTACCTTGGCGTGATCCTCGGCGGCAAGTACACCGACCTCTACCTCAAACACCTCGGTGCCGATGCCCCGACCTTCACCGCGGAAGAGCTGGCGATCATTTCTTCGCCGCTGGATTTCGTCGGGACCAACATCTATCAACCCTTCTACGTGCGCGCTGACGACAGCGAACGTGGGTATGCCAACGTGCCGGCGCCAAGCTCCTATCCGCACATGCTTAGCCCGTGGCTGACAGTTGGCCCCGAAGCACTCTACTGGGGACCCAAGCTCGTCTATGACAACTGGCACCCCAAGGCCATGTTCATCACCGAGAACGGCTGCTCCTCCGCCGATGTCGTCGCCCCCGATGGCCACGTCTACGACACCGATCGCGTGATGTACTTCCGCAACTACCTCACGCAGTTGCATCGCGCCGTAACAGATGGCGTGCCGATCAAGGGTTACTTCTTGTGGAGCCTGCTGGACAACTATGAGTGGGCCGACGGCTACGAGAAGCGCTTCGGCATCACCTACGTCGACTTCAAAACGCAAAAGCGCACGCCCAAGCTAAGCGCCATGCTCTACAAGCAGATCATCGCCAATAACCGCGTCATGTAATCCAACATCTTGCTCAGGATGACGAGCAACACTCCCATCACTCGTCATCCTGAGCAACGCGAAGGACCTCTGTATTTTGCCGGGCGCTCCACATACCCCCCCTCCCGAGCAACATACAAGGTCCTTCGCCTTTGCCTTCAATCCACCGGCTCTGCCTGACTAAGCTCCCGCTCCACAGCAATCAGATCCTCCGCTACGAGCCGATCCGCACGCCGCAGCGCGGGAAAGAACACACTCCAGAGCCCTGTCACGAGCAGGCT
>CAZZXY010000007.1:0-22848 GCA_964658105.1 Verrucomicrobia bacterium Tous-C9LFEB
CGGTTACGACGTCGCAGACTGGGTTTGGCTGGGACTGAACTGGCTGCTGTTGGTCTGGGTTGGAGCATTCACTTCGACGGCAGGCACCGGCGTTGGCGCGACACCTGAAGGAAGCGGGATTTTCTTCCCCGCATCGTTCACCTCGTTTGACTCGACGTAGAAGTAGGTGAGGTAGGCCGCACCGAAGCTCGTCGTGATTGCGACATCGGCAGCGTCCCGTCCCGTGGCCATCAGGATGCGCCCTAAACGACGGTAATTGTGTCTTGCGTCGAGATCCACCCACTTACCGTCCAGATACACCTGATACCAGGCACTGAAATCTCCGGGACCACTGTAGGGCCTCCGGATATCGCCGATGTAGCCTGTCACGTAACGGGCCGGGATGTTCATACAACGGGTCAGAGTGATCGCAAGATGCTGAAAGTCCCGGCAGACACCGATACGTTCGGTGAAGACATCCATGGCGGTCTTTGTCGGGCGGGCGGCGTTGTAGTTGAAGGTGACCTTCTCATGGACCCAGTCACGGATGGTGACTGCACGTTCCCAGCCCGGCTTTGTGGTGCCAAACAGGTCCTGGGCGATCGATCCAAAGCGGTCTACCTCGCAATAGCGGCTCGGCAGTAGAAACTGAAGCGTCTCAGAGGGCAAATCTTCGATGTGAATCTCCCCTGCCTCGGGGTAGATCGGGTCCGAGCTGGATGCGGCGTCGATGATGCTGCTTCCAGAAAGCCGGAGATGGCCGGCAGGCGCGATGAAGCGCGCGCAACGGTTCCCGAAGGCATCCAGATACTCCGTTGAGTGGATGACCACGTTATTCGCTGGATCAGAGTCCGTCAGCTGCTCGACGAGGAGTTCGTTGCCCGAGCGCAGGTTTGGCACCAGTGATGGGTGAAGATGTAGCACCGCAACCATGGGACTTCTGAAGGGAAGCTGGAACTGGATGTCGAATTCTGAAAGGATCAGCATAGGGTCCTGATGTTCTTTGAGTAGCTGGTTGTCGCTCGGAGGAAGCCTTAGTTTACCGTACCTCTCTGAAATGCCGGTCCAAACGCGCACGACGGACGAAGACGGACAGGTGCCCTGAAACGGGTGCGGTTTACGTGTCCGGCTTGAGGGCACATTCGGTACGATGGTGAACACAGGCAGCACTTCCGTCTTAACACTGGCCCTTCCCATGTGGGCACGGCGGGATGGCCGGAGTGCAAAACGCGCCGACGAGGATGAATGGCGATACAGGTCGCGCTGCACCACCGCACGCAATACCGGTATGGGAGGGCAGTTGCCTTGGGGCCGCATGTCATCCAGCTGCGCCCGTCGCCACACTGCCGGACACCGATCCTTAGCTACGAGCTCCGTGTTACGCCTCCCGAGAGCACGCTGAACTGGCAGTTCGACGCGCTCGGGAATCACGTTGCTCGGATTCTATTTCCGGGGAAGACGGCTGAGTTCGTAGCCACAGTGGACCTGGTAGCAGACCTGACGCCCCTTAATCCTTTCGCGTTTGTGTTGGAGCCAGGCTACGATTCCTTTCCGTTCGTTTACTCTTCCGAGCTGGCGCGGGATCTCGAACTGTACCGCACGCCTGAAGCCGCCGGTCCGCACCTCCGATCGTTCCTCGCAGGCATTGGTAAGCAACCGCAGTCAACCGTCACGTTTCTGATCGGTCTCAACCAGCGTGTGTGTGCTGACGTGGAATACACGACTCGCCTGGAACACGGGGTCCAGAGCTGCGAGTTCACACTGGAACAGGGCCTGGGCTCATGCCGCGATTCAGCCTGGCTGCTTGTGCAGGTTTGCCGACACTTGGGGCTGGCTGCCCGGTTTGTTTCCGGATATTTGATTCAGCTAGCGGAGGATCTACCCATGAGTGGCGGAACTGCCGTATCCGGGCAGGATCAGGTGGACCTGCATGCTTGGGCGGAAGTGTACCTGCCCGGTGCGGGATGGATTGGGATGGACGCCACTTCAGGTCTTCTCACCGCCGAGAGCCATATTCCGCTGGCTAATGCACCCACTCCTCTGCAGACGGCGCCCATCGTCGGTACGGCTGAGCCCTCGGAAGTTGATTTCAGCTTCGAAATGAGCGTGCGTCGTGTGAACCAGGCGCCAAGCCTGTCCAAGCCGTACAGCGAGGCAGAGTGGGCGGAGGTTCGGGAACTCGCGCACACCGTGGATCGGGATCTCCTGGCGCAGGATGTCCGGCTCACAATGGGTGGAGAGCCCACTTTCGTTGGCATAGATGAGCCGGAGAGCCTGCAGTGGAATTTTGCAGCGCTTGGACCGTTGAAGCGGCAGCGCGGTCTGGAACTCATCTGGGCGCTTCTTGAACGGACGGCGCCCGGGGGGTTGCTGCATCTTGGGCAAGGAAAGTGGTATCCAGGCGAGGCGCTGCCGCGCTGGGCCTTCCAGTGCATCTCGCGGGTAGATGGTGTACCCGTCTGGGAGAACGCCAGCCTGTTCGCGCTGGAAAGCAGGGAGTATGGGTTTGGAGATGCCGAAGCGCTACGCTTCATGACGGCGCTTACCCGCCGTCTCGAGGTGAGCGCGGACAACATCCTGCCCGCGTACGATCCGACTGGTGCTGGTGAGGTGGACGCACTGGCAGAGATGCCAGAACCTGCCGGCTATGTCCTCCCACTGCGCCGCCGGCAGCCCGACGCGCGGCTAGCGTGGTCCAGCCAGCTATGGTTCCCACGCGTTGACCGCCTCGTTCTGTCAGCGGGGGACTCGCCGATTGGCTTCCGCATTCCAGTGGAGAGCATGCCCTGGGTGGTACCGGACGAGTTGCTGTACGACCTGGAAGACGGCTTAGTCGGCGAAGCGTCCGCGGGGACCGTGAGACTGCCGTTGCAGCCCGCACGCCGGTCTGACCTGTTTGGAGTCGAGCCCAGACCGGATCAGCTTCCCTCGGTACCTGAAGACGGGGAAAGCGCCAGCCTGTTGATCCGCCCATCCCTTTGTGTTCAGGTGCGTGATGGTCGGATGCATGTGTTTCTTCCGTTCGTTCCCGTGCTGGCGGATTTCTTGGACCTCCTGGCCGCGGTAGAAGACACGAGCGAATACAGCGGCATTCCTGTTTGGGTCGAGGGCTATACCCCACCCACTGATCCACGCCTGCGCACTTTCGGGCTCACTCCGGACCCCGGGGTACTAGAGGTAAATCTGCCTCCGACGAACACCTGGGACGATCTCGAGTCGCTCAACACGGTGCTTGCGGAGGAGGCCCACCGGCATCGACTGATTGAAGGCAAATTTGGGTATGACGGCAGTCATCAGGCCACGGGTGGGGGAAGCCACATCACCGTTGGAGGGCCATCGCTTCTTGATAGCCCGGTACTCCGCCGGCCGGACCTGCTGCGCAGCATGCTTTCTTTTTGGCAGAATCACCCATCCCTCTCGTATCTCTTTGCAGGCATGTATGTTGGGCCAACAAGTCAGTACCCGCGTGTGGACGAGGCGCGGACGGACGCGCTTTATGAGTTGGAGCTCTCGTTCAGTCATTTACCGGAGCACGATTGCCCGCCCTTTATCCTTGATGGGCTTTTCCGCAACCTTCTGGTCGACGTGAGCGGCAACACGCATCGCGCAGAGTTCTGCATCGACAAGCTCTATCCACCCGAGGGCACGGGATTGCGCCTCGGACTGCTGGAGTTGCGTGCATTCGAAATGGCGCCTCATCCACGCATGGGTCTTCTGCAAATGTTGCTGGTTCGGGCCCTCGTGTGTCTGTTCTGGCGTAAGCAGTTCGCGGGTGAGCTGCTCCGTTGGGGCTTGGCGCTGCACGACCGTTTCATGCTGCCGCACTTTGTGCAGAAGGACTTCGAGGAGGTGCTCGAGCATCTCGACCGCGGGGGCCTTGCGTTCAAGAGCGCGTGGTTCGATCCCCAGTTTGAGTTCCGATTCCCGAGGATCGGTTCGATCGTTGCCGAAGGTGTTGAACTGGAACTGCGACAGGCGCTCGAACCCTGGAACGTGCTCGCCGAGGAGACTACATCCGGCGGCACCGGGCGCAGCGTGGACTCATCACTGGAACGCATGCAGGTGAAGATTGCCGGCGCGACGTCTGAGTCTCGTTACGTCGTGACCTGCAACGGGCGCAGAGTTCCTCTCCACGCGACAGGGAAGCCTGGGGAACAGATTGCCGGGATTCGCTACCGGGCGCGGCGACTCTCCGCAGCGCTGCATCCTACTATTCCGGTGCATACGCCGCTTACATTCGAACTCATTGACACGTTCAAGGAGCGTTCTGTCGGTAGCTGCGTGTACCACGCAGGCCCCCCGGACGGAACGGTTTACGCTACACGCCCCGGAGATGCGGAGGAAGCGCGGAGACGTCGCCTGGAGTGGTTTCAGCTTGTGCCTCCGTCTGCGGGAAACGTACCCCTCCCGCCCCAAGAGAAGAATCCTGCTTTCCCCATGACGCTGGACCTGCGCTGGCCGGCACCTGCGGACGGAGTTCACCCTGATCTACGGGGCCCCGCGGCAATCGGAGAGGCATGACGGGCGATCTCTACCAGTCTCCGTTCCGCTATGGCCAGACTTATGAGGAGTCGTCTGCGGACGGCGTCGTGCCCAGGCCCCATTGGGCGCACCTGATGCAGTCGCTTCGCTCCATTGGCCCTGAGGAGATCGGCCGGCGATGGGAGCGCGCGGAGCGCCGGATTCGCGAGAATGGCATTACGTACAACATCTATGGAGACCCCCAAGGGGCCAATCGGCCATGGCAGATTGATCTCGTTCCGCTACTGATTCCGGCTGAGGAATGGCGTGTTCTGGAGGCTGGCGTCATCCAGCGCGCCCACCTGCTCAACCTGCTGCTTGAGGATCTGTATGGGCCTCAGCAGCTTTTCAAGGAAGGCCACTTTCCTGCCGCTCTGCTTTACGCGAACCCTGCCTTCCTCCGGCCCATGGTTGGCGTGCGCGTTCCCCGGCAGAGCTATCTGCACATGATGGCGATTGACCTGGCGCGCTCGCCCGATGGTCGCTGGTGGGTGCTGGCGGATCGCACGCAGGCACCTTCGGGAAGTGGGTATGCGCTCGAAAACAGGTTGATCGTTTCCGATCTGCTGCCAGAGCTCTTTCGGAGTTCCAACGTGCTGCGGCTGGCGCCCTTTTTCCGGGCGCAACGGGAGGCGCTGACCGGCCTTTCGGGGCGCAAGGATCCCCGCGTTGTGCTGTTGACCCCTGGACCGCACAATGAGACCTACTTTGAGCAGTCTTACCTGGCGAAGTATCTAAATTTCACCCTGGTCGAAGGCGCTGACCTGACCGTCCGCAGCCGATGCGTGTACCTCAAGACGGTGAGCGGACTGGAAAGAGTTGATGTCATCCTGCGCCGCGTGGATGACGACTTCTGCGATCCGCTGGAGCTGCGCAGTGATTCGCTGCTTGGTATTTCAGGACTGGTAGACGCCGTGGTTGCCGGGAATGTGCAGATCGCCAATGCTCTTGGCAGCGGCCTGATCGAATCAGCTGCGATCATGCCCTTCCTGCCTGGACTCTCACGACATCTGCTTGGGGAAGAGCTCAAACTTCCGTCCGTGGCAACCTGGTGGTGCGGGCAGCCCGACGCCCTGGACTGGGTACTCAATCACCTGGATTCGGTAGTCATCAAGCCGGCGTTTCCGAAGGTTGGCATGGAGCCGGTGTTTGGGTCGGAGCTGCCGCAACAAGAACGTGAGCGTTTCCTCCATCGCCTGAAATCGCGTCCGCACGAGTATGTCGCGCAGGAACAGGTGACGCTCTCAACCGCGCCTGTCTGGGAGAACGCCTCCCTGCATTCGCGCAGCGTGGTGCTCCGCACTTATGTGCTGAACACGGGAACGGGCTGGATGGCGATTCCCGGTGGGCTGGTTCGCGTGGCCGATGCAAACGGATCTGTGGTCTCCATGCAACGAGGTGGTCACAGCAAAGACGCCTGGGTGCTTTGGGACAGCCCGGTTGATACCTTCAGCATGCTCAGGCCGCGCGAAGAGGCCCTAGAACTCCGCCGCATCAATCGCGTGGTTCCCAGTCGCGTGGCGGACAACACATTCTGGCTAGGCCGGTACGTGGAACGGGCCGAAAACATGGCACGCATCCTTCGATCCATGCTTCCCCGCGTGGAGCGCGCCGAAGACGCCGAACTCGGGAGCCTGCTTCGCCTGCATGCCTGCCTGGGGTCACGGAACAGTAAGCTCCCTAAGCGCAAACGACCAGACTTTCCGACGTTAAGAAAAGAACTGCTGTCCCTGCTCACGGACAGCAAGCGGTGGGACAGTTTGCCGGCCAGCCTTCGCGAGGTCTCCCGGACCGGTGGTAATGTTCGGGAGCGTTTGTCCGCGGACATGATGCTGCTGATCAACCAACTCCGCGATGCCATTCAGGTCGAGCGACCCGCCCAGCTTCCAGAGTTCGCCCCGCAGCTCACGAGCTGTCTTGCGCTGCTTTCGGCCTTTTCAGGACTGGAGCGCGAGAACATCAATCGCGGCCCGGGATGGCTATTCATGAGTATTGGCCGTCGCCTGGAACGCGCGAACTCGCTCACAAGCCAATTGCGAGAGATCACCAGGCCACTCGCGACCGAGAACTGGAGCTACCTGGAACGCTTGCTCGAGGTCGCGGATAGTTCGATGACCTACCGACAGCGGTACTACACAACCCTGCAGCCTCTGGCGGTTCTGGATGTTTTGATGGCGGACGAGACGAATCCCCGGTCGCTTGGCTTTCAGCTGGAGCATCTGGGGGAGCTCTACGCAAAACTGCCACGGCATATGCCCTCAGATCTTGAAGCGATCGACGAGGCACTCCGGTCTTTACGAGGCATGGATCTGCAAGCGATGCAATTTCCAGGACCCGCCACCACAAGCCCCGGTACGAAGGCCTTTGCGCGTCTGGATCGTTTTCTTGCGGAGTTGGGAAACCTGCTGGCTTCCTGGTCAAACCATTTATCAAGCCAATACTTTAGCCACGCGCGCACGCTGCCGACGAGCATGGATTGAAGGACAAACCAGTGCTTTACAAGATCAGTCACCGCACAACCTACAAATACGTCAACGCCGTTTCAGTTGGCGATCATGTCACTTGTCTGAAGCCGCGGTCCTTCGGACAGAACCGGCTTATATGCAGCTCTCTGCATATTCATCCGGCCCCGGCAACGCTGACGGAACGCACGGATTACTTTGGCAATACGCTTTGCTTTTTCACAGTGCAGGAACTGCACAAAGAACTCGTGGTCGAGTCCAAGAGCGAGGTGCTGGTCCACGACGAGGTAGGTGTACCACCTGCACTGTCGCCAGCATGGGAAGAGTCAACATGCTCCCTTGCTGGTGTTGACAGTCCCGAAGCGCTCGCCGCCTGCCAGTTCCAGTTCGAGTCGCCGCGCATACGCCTTCGACCGGAGTTCGCCGCCTATGCGCTGAAGTCATTCACCCCAGGACGTCCGATGCGCGAGGCTCTGCGTGATCTCACCGCACGCACTCACGCGGACTTCCGGTTCGATTCCAAAGTCACCACGGTTCGGACTCCCGTGGAGGAAGTCTTTGAAAAGCGCCACGGTGTTTGCCAAGATTTCGCTCACGTACAGATTGCCTGCCTTCGCTCTATCGGTGTTGCAGCCCGCTATGTTAGCGGGTATCTAAGGACCTATCCACCGCCTGGGAGGCCGAGGTTGATAGGCGCCGATGCCTCACACGCCTGGGTGTCAGCCTACTGCCGTGGCGCAGGATGGCTGGACATGGATCCGACCAATGATGTTGCACCCACGGACGGGCATGTGACCGTTGCTTGGGGCCGGGACTACGGCGATGTAAGCCCTTTGCGCGGCATTATTCTAGGCGGAGGCGGTCACACCCTAAAGGTAGAAGTTGATATGGAACCGATCAAGGTCTGATTCAGCGGCACCGAGGCAGAGGGTGGCTCGCGGCAGATTTGGGCCAGCCGCCAGCACTTTTGGACAGCTTGGAAGCGCTCCTCTCTGGACGTCCGTCAGGCTGTTGCAACGGGACTGGCTTCCGCAAAGGTGAGGTTGTCTGCAGGGCTACCTGTGCGTTCTTTCCAGTGGAGAAAGAGCATTCCGTAGCTCAACACTGTGCACTTTTCCGGCGGGATGCCGAGTTGGGCGAGCATGGAGTCGATCCAGGCGGGTTCGCCTTCGAGTTCGGCCCAGGTCCCGATGGGTGTCTCGTCCAGAACGAGATGGCCTCCGGTGTGGCCTGCGATTGCAGGGGCGTCCCACTCGGTGCGGAACTTTTCGTAGCGAAAGGCGGGGCAGAAGCCTAGCTGGCAGAAGACCTCGGCCATCGCGGGGCCGTCCTCGATATCGGTTTCGGTCTCGATGCGTGTCTTGTAGCGGACGTCGGTGGCAGTTGGATCTTTCATGCGTTTGTGCGTGACGATGAAGTGGCCCCCGTACTCGCGGAGGCGCAGGATCTGGCGTTTTGCGCGAAGCTGCCGATCAGGTGTGTCGAAGAGGGTGTTGCCCTCGAAGGTGCGCGGGGTTTTCAGGGCGAGGCCGAGGCGATCGACGGCTGCATGGAAGGCTGGTATGTTGTCGACGACGAATTTCAGTTCAGTCTCGGGCGCCTGCATGGGTGCAAGTATAGGCTGCGGGATGGTGGCGCTTGTGGCGCGGGAGTCCTGGAGGGTTTGAAAAGCAGGTTCGCCGTTCGGGGAATGACAAGGCCATAAAGCAAAGGCACGGCGAAGTTTAGGATCAGGGGAGACGTTGAAGAAGACACTGCATTTGCGTGCCGCCGACGCGGAGGATGTCCAACGTGCGGCCGGAATCCTGCGGCGCGGGGGGCTGGTCGCGTTCGCTACGGAAACGGTGTACGGCCTTGGAGCGAATGCGTTCTCGGAGGAGGCCGTGGCGGGGATCTTTGCGGCGAAGGGCAGGCCTGCCTGGGACCCGCTGATCGTGCACCTGGCGGATGCGGTCCGGCTGCCGGAGATTGCTCGCATTGAGGGCCCGCTGAAGGACAGGGTAGAGGCCCTGGTGGATGCCTTCTGGCCCGGACCGTTGACCCTGCTATTGCCACGCACCCCGGCTGTGCCCGATGCAGTGACTGCAGGGCGGCCGCTGGTGGGCGTGCGGGTGCCGGCGCATCCGGCGGCCCTGGCGTTGCTGCGAGCTGCGGGTCTGCCGATCGCGGCGCCGAGCGCGAACCGTTTTGGGCATACGAGTCCGACGACAGCGGAGCACGTCTTGGCTGATCTGGATGGGCGGATCGATGCGGTGCTGGATGCAGGGCCATGCGCGGTCGGTGTGGAGTCGACCGTGCTGGATCCGGGGACGACGCCAATGGCCGTGTATCGTGCGGGGGCTGTGACAGCAGACCAAATCGCTAGTGTGTGTGGCGTGCCAGCCGCGTTGTTTGCCCCCGCGGACGCCTTGGAGGGAACGCCGGCGTCACTGCCGTCGCCGGGGGTTGGCATCCGGCACTATGCGCCTGAGGTTCCGGTGCGGCTGACCGCCGGCGAGGCGGGTGTTCTCTGGGCCGAGGTTCTGCGGCTCGAGGGGCGAGGCCTGCGCGTTGGAGTGCTGCTACCGGGTGATTGGCCTATGCATGCGGGCGAGGATACGGTTGCCGAGCGGTGGGGCGTGTGGACCGATGCCGGAACGCTGGCTACGGGGTTGTTTGCGGGGCTTCGAGCGCTGGAGAACCGTAACGTGGATGTGATTGTTTGTCCGTTGCCGGAGGAGGGTGGCGTGCGGGATGCCCTGCGGGACCGGTTGATGAAGGCGGCGAGGGCGGGTTGAGGCGGTTCGACGTGCCGGGTGCCCTCTAGCGGATTGGGCGTAAGAACGCGGATTCCCTGCAGGAATGACAACAAAGGAATGACAACGAGAAGGGCAGGTTGGCGATCACGGTGATCCTGCCCGTGACCGCCAGCGATTTTGCCCCTCAAGCACGTACCGAGCGCATGTATTCGGCGTCGATGCGAAGAGCGTCGTAGGGTGGGATGTCGAAGGCTTCCTGCTCGACAAACATATGGCGAATGTGACTGCCCTTTGCTGCCTCGAAGATGGGCTGAAAGTGCACCGTGCCCCGGCCCAGCTCGGCTGCGGGGGGTGGAGCTGTGACGGAGGCGGGCTTTTCCGTAGCCTTGAAGTCCTTGATGTGGAGCATGGAGATGCGGGTGGGGTAGCGCTTCAGCAGGGCTACAGGATCGCCACCGCCGACGCTGACCCAACCGCAGTCCATTTCAAAGGTGACGAGCGCGGGATCAGTAAGGCGGATCATCTCTTCGAAGGGAACGACGCCGTTTGTGGGCCTGAACTCCATGGTGTGGTTGTGGTAACCGAACTGGATGCCGACGGCCTTTGTTTTGCGTCCCCAGGCGTTGAACTGGTCAGCGTTCCAGCGGTAGTCGTCGAGTGTGAAGGCTTCGACCTGCGAAGTGAAGGCGCCGTTCTTAAGACGCGAGGGATCCTTGATGCCGGGAAAAGAACAAATGAGGTACTTGAGGCCGATCGCCTGGGCGAAGGTGAGGATCTCGTCGAAGTTCTTGTTGAGGTCATTGGAGCTGTAGTGGGCGCTGGGCATGGATAGACCGGCGGATGTGAGTGCGGCTTTGACCTCTTCGGGCGACTGCTTGTAGAAGCCGGCGGCTTCGACCTCACGGTAGCCGAGCGAGCCGACCTGCTTGAGGGTGCCTGCGTAGTCTTTGGCGAGCATCTCGCGTACGGAGTAGAGCTGGATGCCGAGGGGGAGCCCGAGGGGATAGGCTTGAGCGCTTCGGGTTTGCAGGGCGAGAGCGCCGCCGGCAAGGGCTGCGGCGCCGGTACGAAGAAATGCGCGACGAGTTTGTGAAAGTGTCTCGTGATTCAAAGCGATCTGTCCTTTGCTGGGGGCGTTGGGCCGTATAGGCGACATTAGAGTGGGGCGTCCAGGAGCATGCCGTCAGCGTCGGCAACGGATGCGGTGCCGGTTGCTCCGCGCTCGTGGAACAGCAGGAGAAAGAGGACCATGACGACGGCCGAGGCTGCGGCGGAGATCAGCCAGATGGGCCGCCAGGCGTGAGCGGTGCTCCCCGTGGTGGCCGTAAGGGTGTAGTGCTCGACGACGGCACCAGAGGCCCAGGAGCCGACAAACATGCCGACGCCGTAGGTGATAAAGGTGATGAGCCCCTGGGCGGCGGCGCGGAGAGCCGCGGAGGCTTTGCGGTCTATGTAGATCTGGCCGGTAACGAAGAAGAAGTCGTAGCAGATGCCGTGCAGGAGGATGCCGAGCCAGAGCATCCACATGCGGTCGCCGATGCCGCCGTAGGCAAATAGGACGTAGCGTGCGACCCAAGCAGACATGCCGGCCATGAGCATGCCTTTGACGCCTAGACGCCGAAAGAACCAAGGGATGAGCAGCATGCAGCCGAGTTCAGAGAATTGGCCGCCGGTCATCTTGCCAGCGGCGTTATGGACACCGGTCTCGTTGAGGAAGAGGTTGGTGAAGGCGTAATAGAACTGCAGTGGGATACAGATGAGCGCAGAGGCAAGGGCAAAGATGGCGACAGAACGCTCGCGCAGGATGCCCAGGGCCTCGCGCGGAAACAAGGGGGCTTTCGTGCCGGTCTGCGTGCGGGCCAGGGGAGGTGTGGCGGGCAGGGTAAGGCAGAAGAACGCCATGATCGCGGAGGCGATTGCGGCGATCTGCACGGGATGTGCGGTGCTTTCCAGACCGAGTGAGCCGACGAGCAGCCCGGCGACAATCCAACCGGCGGTGCCCAGCACGCGGATCGGACCAAACTCTACCTTGGGATCACGCATTTGGCGAAACGCGAGGGAGTTGGTCAGCGACAACGTCGGCATGTACAGCAGGCAATAGAGCAGCACGAGGGAGTACAGGCCGACGAAGCTGTGCTGGCGGCTGGTAAGGAAGAGCAGGATTGCCCCGGCTCCATGGAGGGCCGTGAGGACGTAGCGGGTATCGAACCAGCGGTCTGCGAGCAGGCCAACGAAGAAGGGGGCGACCATGGCCCCGACCGCGGTGGCGCCTGCGGCGAGGCCGATCTGCTCTCCCGAGAAGTGCAGGCCACGGGCGAGCCAGGTGCTCAGCGTGACGTACCAGGCGCCCCAGATGAAGTATTCCAGAAACATCATCGCGGCCAGGCGCGATCGCATGCCCAAGATCATCACAAAACCTTACACGGAGTTTGGGATGACTGGCCGGGTGCGTGGCTTCCTATCGTTGATTAAGGGCAGATGGCGGGCGAAGTGTCTTGTTAGGGCTTGCGACTGTTGAGCTCTCCGAGGACGCGTTTAAGGTCGTCGAGTCTTTGTCCGGCCTGGCTGAGCTTGCCCTGCGCGGTGAGGTGCTGATAGTCGTCAAAGGCCTGACCTGCTTCCTTGATCATGGATTCGAGATCGGTTGGCGCTTTCGGGCCGGACTGGGCTGCGGTTGGTGTGGGCGTTTCGCCCGGGGTGAGCGAAGGCGCTTCGGATCCGAAGAGAGAGGCGAGAGCCGCCTGGAAGGTCGGGCCGTACGCGAGCTTGTCCTGCAAGGCAAGGACCACGAGGCGCAGCTCAGGCATCGGGCTTTCCTGGGCCTGCAGATAGATGGGTTCGGCGTAAAGGAGTGCGCGGCCTATAGGAATCACAAGGAGACTGCCGCGGAGGGCGTGTGAACCCTGCTGGTTCCAGAGGGTGAGCTGGCCGGAGAGTTGCGCATTCTGATCGATGCGGGCTTCGATCTGCTGCGGACCGTCGACGAGCCTTGATTTGGGGAAGTCGTACACCACTGCCGTGCCATAAGCGTCCCCGTCGGATCTTCCGGCGATCCAACCGATGAGGTTGTTGCGATTGGCTGGCGTAAAGGGGAGTATCTCCACGAACTCTTCGGTGGAGCCGCCCGGGAGCTTCATCAGGACGAAGTTGGGCTGCATGGGCTGTACTGCCTGCTCGCCATTGCTTGTGCTGCCGGTTTCTGTAGCGACTGTCCAGAGATCTTCGCGGTTGAAGAACACGCTTGGATCGGTCATGTGATACAGGCCGTAGACGGCGGACTGAAGCTTGAAGAGCATCTCGGGATAACGAACGTGCCGGCGAAGTCCGGCGGGCATGGCCGCAGCATCCTGGAAGAGGGCTGGGAACATACCACGATAGGCCGCGAGGATGGGGTCCGCCTTGTCGAAGACGTAGAAGGTGGTGGCCCCGGTGTAGGCGTCGACCACTACCTTGACGCTGTTGCGCATGTAATTCAGGGAGCGATCGTTGACGTCGTAGTGCGTTGCGTAGGGATAGCTGTCGGAAGTGGTGTAGGCGTCGATGATGTAGAAGAGGTGACCATCCTCGCCGACGACCACGTAGGGATCGGGATCGAGGGTGAGGAACGGCGCTAGGGCCGACACACGCTCGCGAATGTTGCGCCGCATGAGCAGACGGCTCTCTGAGCCAATGTCGTCACTGAAGGGCACTTTGGCCAGGTCGCCACGATTCAGCGCGAGGAAGACGCGACGCAGAAAGCCGCCAAGCACAATGCCGCCTGTGCCCTGATAAGTGGTCACGCTGTTGGTCTGGCCCTGGGGGTAGTCAAACTCCTGCTGCTTTGTCTTGACGTATACATCGGTGTCAGTGAGCTGGCCGAAGTAGATTTCGGGGCGGGTTACGGTAATGCCGGGAGCCGTGCTCTGCACGGGCATGTCGCTCAGCAAGAAAGTTGGCAAACCTTCGGGCGTGAAGCCGTTTACGGAGTTCATGGTGACGCCGTAGCCGTGGGTGTAGATGAGCTTCTCGTTGATCCAGTTGCGGCTGCTCTCCGGCAGCTTTTCCACGTTCAGCTCGCGGGTGGCGAGCATGACCTGACGCAGGTTGCCGTTGATGGTATAGCGATCAATGTCGATGTCGGGGAAGTCGTAGTAAGTGCGGATCTCCTGCACCTGCCTTAACGTGTCTTGCAGCGCATGCCAGTCCCAGAGACGGATATTTTGTAGAGTCGGTTGATTGTTCGCCGGGTCGGCGGCGGCAAGACCCGTCTCCGCAGGGAACTCCTGGGATACGAAGCGGTCGAGGCCGTAGGCCTGTCGCGTCAGGCGGATGTTGTTTGCGATGTAGGGCCGCTCCCTGACCAGTTCGTTCGGCTTGACGATGAAGCCGCTGACGTACCAGGAGACAACACTCAAGAGGGCATAGCAGATGACGGCGGGTACCGCTGCTCCCGCGAGCCATGCGCCACCAGCGTTGCGCACGGCCCCGGCGACGGCGATGCCCGCCCCGATGAGCAGGGCTATGCTAACGAGTAGAAGGCCGGTGAGCATGATGTGCGCATCGGTGTAGGTCACGCCATCGAAGATGGTGTGGTGCTCAATAATTCTCCCGAAGCGATCGAAGTAGACGTTGATCGCGAGTACAACCAGAAGGGAAGCGAGCGCAAGAGAGAGGCCGCGCCAAGGGGAAGGTCCGTAGTTGACGAGCTGCTTATTCAAGGCACGCGCGCTTGCGGTGAGCACAAGGAACAGCACCGCCGCCGCACAGACCAGGATCGAGAGCGTCAGCATCCAGCTTAGGATCAGCTGCCATGCTGGCAAGGTGAACAGGAAGAAGCTGAGCGATCTGCCAAAGATGGGATCCCCCATCTCACCTGCTGGTGCCGGCGCATACAGGAAGAGAGCAAACGTGGACCACTCACCTGACAGGGAGGTTCCTGCGATAAGTGCAAGTACTACCGAGGCTCCCCAGCGCAGGACCGCGAGCAGAGGCTCTACCGAGATGTTGACGGGCTGCCCGCCGATTACGATACTTCGCGAGTGGGGGAGATCCAGGGCATGTATACGCCTGAGGGCCGCGAAGGAGCCGAAAAGTACGGCGAAGGTCACCGTGGCGAATAGGACAAAGACCTCTGCCTGCAGGGTTCTGGTCTTCCAGAAGACCTCGCCGTAGCCCAGAGAGCCGAACCACAGCAGATCAACCCAGCCGCTGAGCAATCCCTGGCCGAAGAGGAGCACAGCACCCAGAACGATGGCGAGAAGGATGAGGATGCGGCGATTCCGCCTGGACATGGGAGCGCGCGCGTGCGCTTCTAACGTTCTTTGCAAGTACAGCCACCTTTATGAAGCGTAAGCATCGCGATTCTACAGCCGTCACGGGAGTGCGCCTTGAAATGTGCGGGCAAAGCTTGGCACGAAGAACACGGGCAGAGCTCGCCCGTGGATTTGCGTCATTCCGGGCTCTCGTGCTGCTGTTGCGGTCCGCTGCGCTCAGGGCAACTTCACGAAGAAGTGCATGAGGATCGCTCCGCCCATAGCGGACAGCAGGGCAACGGGCATGGCAACAGCGCCTACCTTGAAGAAGTCCCAGAAGCTTACCTGCAGGTTCTCTTTCTTAAGTGCAAGCAGCCACAGGATGGTCGCCAGTGATCCAGTGATCGAAAGGTTGGGGCCGAGGTCGACGCCGATTAATACCGCGTGGGCGATCAGGCCTTGAACATGAGTGGCTTGGAGGGTCCCGCCGGCGATGAGACCTAGAGGCAGATTGTTCACCAGATTGTTGGCTATCCCGACGGCGAAACTCGTCACGAGAGCCCCTATGTCGGGCGAAAAGCTCTGAGCCCAGCCGAGAGCACGCTGCGTCAAGTTCAATGCACCGACGCTCTGGATGGCATCGACCATGATGAAGAGGCCGGCGACGAGAAGAAGCGTGCTCCAGCTAATCTCTCTGGTTACACCGAGCGGGTTGCTTCGGCTCTTGATCGACAGGGCGATCGTAACGACAAGCGCAGCAAGGCATGTCGGTAGGCCCAGATCCTTGTTGAAAGAAGATGCTGTAAGCAAAACAGCAACCATCAACGCGATACCACTGAGCACCCACTTACCATTACTTGAGAGAGGTGTGGAGTCCGGCAGTGCTACGGTGCAGCCCCCGAGATCTGTGCGGAAGAGCAGGCGCAACGTGCCGTAGGTTGCCGCGATGGAAAGCAGCGAGGGCAGGCTGAAGGAGGTCAACCAACGACCGAGTGGCGGCATGCCCTCATGGAACACGACCAGATTCGCGGGATTCGAGATGGGCAGCACAAACGATGCGGCGTTCGCGATGAGAGCACAGGCAAAGAGGTAGGGCAGTGGCTTGACGTTCGCCTTCCTGACGGAGGTGAGGATCGCGGGAGTGAGCACGACGGCGGTCGCATCGTTGGACATGAAAATCGTAACCAGCGTGCCTATGCCGTAGATGAGTGTAAAAAGGCGAACGGAGGAGCCGTTTGCGCCGCGGACAGCGGCGGAGGAGAGCCAGTCGAAAACACCGTGCTCTCGAGCCAGCTCCGATAGGAGCATCATGCCGATCAGGAAGAGATAGACGTCTGAACCTTCTGCGACTGCCTTTCCGGCGAGTTTCAAGGGGATCAGGCGAAAAAGGACAAGCAGGACCGCCCCACACCCAACCCAGTACACCTCCGAGATACCTCTTGGACGAAGAAGCATTAAGAGAAGGCTGACACCCACAACGATGCAAACGAGATTGTGACCGATGGATTGAGAGATCATTCGTCACGCGCTTCCGTATTCTCTTATGTGCAAGCGCCGTACATCCAGAATCAGGGTTTTGGAACCGGTGAGAAGTCGCAGTTCAACCGCTCCGAATCCAGCCCGCCTTCGCAAAGGTTCCACCTCAGACGAGGCTTCACTGAGGAGAAGATACATGTTTGTGATGGACGGTGTTCGCCGGCTTAGCAGGTGATTACTCGATCCGTTTGACGATGAAAACGGTTTTGTCGTCGATCAAGCTTTCCTCACCTTTTTCTCGAAGAGTCTCGTCCTGCTCGAGTGCATATGCCATGAGCGCCATACAGATGTCCTTTGCCGACTCTCGATGGTACCTGCTTAAGATCTTCTCCAGGGCTTCACGCGCTACTTGATCACTACCGTCATAGACTCCGTCCGTATAGAGGACCAGAATGTCCCCCGGGTGCATCAAGGTGATCTCGCCGACGTCGGCGAGTCTGAACTCTCGCTCTCGTAGGTTCAAAGCGAAATACTTACGGCGATCCGGGTGATCTGCCGGCAGCTCGAGACCTAGTGCGAAGAACTGAGCCATATGGCTCTCATTCACCTTCAGCAATTTAGAGCAGGTGGCGGAGAAGACCAGCGGTGGAGGGTGGCCGAAATTGGCGAAGCGGAAGTAGCCACCGGGCCGTACTTCGCCATACAGCATCGTCGCGATCTCCCTCGCGTGTTCCTTGTCACTCACGCCAAGTGCATTCCGGGCCGTGACCGATTGTGCCAATCGTAAATTGAGGTTTTCGAAGAGCTCCGGGGTTGTTTTTCCATATCTGTCCAGTTCTGCAAGCATCAGCGCATGGAACGTGTCGTGCACCGTGGAGGCGATCTTTGCCGAGATAATGCCATGTCCCTGAGCGTCCACGACCAGGATTCCTGCCGTTGAATAAAGATCATGCAGGTCCTCCGCGACTCTGACATGCTCAGAGCTGCGCGCAAGTCGATACTGAGTCTCCATCTCAGGCCGATAGCCAGGTGTGCCTCGCAGCCAATACACATGGTCGTCTACACAGTTGCGTATAGGCGAGCCGGTAGGGAGCGGTTCGAGCGCTTCCTTTGCCAATCGTAAAGCTCGCTGAATGCGCGCGTCGATATCGTAACGCTGCTGGAAGTTGATGTACTCGAAGAGGTCGCCGCCAACCGTTCCCGCGGGGATCGAGGTCCCAAACATCTCGATGCCGGGGATGTGGGGGATCGCACCTTCCACCGGCATCAGTCGGTCGCGAAGATACTCACCGATACTCGGACCAACGTATGGATCAGTCATAGCTTGTTTGCCGCCGGTGATGGTTGATGATGTTTAGGTTAACTCAGTAAGTGAGGTCCATGTGGAACGGTAACGGTCTGGTATGCCCGGCGTTGGCTGCCGTTCAAAGGTATCCCGGATTGTAGATCGACCTCGTGACCTTTAGGGCGTGAGGATCACACTAGGGCATGTAGACGTTCGGAGTAAGCTGTGGGTCAGGCCACGGGCTATTGGCAAACGCTGACATTAATCGGCGCGTTCTAGCAGAACTTAGAAAGTTCCAGTGGTATTGCTTCACCTGACTATTCGAGCGGTGAGGCGATTCTGCACGTCCTTCCGTCCCAGGCCTGCGTCGGAAAGCAACTAGCCCAGGGAGACCTGACGACAGTACGTTCGGATCGCGGGCCAGTCCTGATTAACCCCCCGGCAGGTCAAGGCAGAGCGCAGCCGAACGCTGCCATCGCAAAGCTCAGTCTGGATCCCGATCCGCTACGGATTGTTTCGGCCCGTAGCTGGACCGGCAGGAGCGAAGTGCGGTGAGGGGCACGATCAGGTCAAAGGTTTGCACTGGCGTGCGATACTGCCTTCCAGCGCATGTGGCGCCACAAACAAGTGCCTTGGTACGGAAAGGCCGACATGATCAGTACAGATCAAACCCCTTTCGATCCTGAGATGTTCCTTGCGAGCGCGGGATTCGGACGTAAGCTAGTCACCTTCAGGCCAAAAGAGACCTTCTTCACCCAGGGCGACCCCGCCGACTCGGTCTTCTATCTTCGAAAGGGAAGGGCGAAGGTCACAGTCGTCTCAGCGTCGGGGAAAGAGGCGACAATAACGCTCCTCTCAGGAGGCGACTTCATTGGTGAGGAGTCGATCTCGGCGACCCCAGGGCTCCGCTTGGCAACCGCCAGCGCAATCACCGCGTGTCTTGCGGTGAGGATTGAACGGCAGGAGCTCCTTCGTGTCTTGCACGAGGAACATGCCTTTTCGGACCTGTTCCTGGCCTTATTGTTAAAGCGCAGCATGCGGACACAAGCTGATCTCATCGATCAGCTGTTTAATTCAAGTGAAAAGCGACTAGCTCGTATACTGCTGCTTTTGGCGGAGTTCGGGAAGCCCGGCGAACAGCACACACTTCTGCCTGACATCACCCAGGAAACACTGGCGGACATGATCGGTACCACCCGATCACGAGTCAGTTTCTTCATGAACCGGTTTCGAAAGCTCGGCTTTATCAAGTACAACGGGCGGATTCGTGTGGACAAGTCTCTGCTCAATGTTGTCCTTCACGATCAGTCCTTTGAGCAGAATGCGGAGAGCGCAGCTCTGTTGGCGGCGCCCGCTGGTGAGTCACGTGCGGCTAAGCGGGTAGCGGCCATTGTCAAGAAGATCGGCACGACATAGAGCCGTGCGCTCGACCACTTTCCTAAGCCTGCGCAGGACAAGCACCCGAAGCGTAAACTCAAGCCAGTAGAGTCTCTACTCGCCTTCCGTCGAAGGATCTCGCTTCGCTCCAGACGCCACGTTCAATCAATCAACTGGATGACAGGAGCAGCGATGACATTCCTCAGAAGCTCAGACGTGAAGAACCACCTGTACACCGGGTCGGGACCAAAGCATCACCTGGTCTCGGACGAAACCAGCTTAGCTTCGGAGAACGAAGCAGCACCGGCGGTGGCAGCTTTGGACGTGTTCGTCCCCGTGGACGCACATCCAGCCATCGAATCAGCCCTGCGTCCGGTCACCGCAAGCGGGACGCCGACACGGCGCTAGTCCAGTACCAGGGCTCTCCTAGCTAACCCGACTCTGGGCCGGGGGGACGTTGATCCTCAAAGAATCCGAGATACAACGCACCAAGATCCTTCCTTGTGGTACCTGGATGGACTGTTTCGCCAATCCCGGCTAGCCAGATTACGTCACACCGGCGGGCGACTCAGTCGTCCGCCGGGCCGCTCGGACCCTATCCCACTACAGTTACGCCCGCTCATCATTGATGGAGTTACTCCTTCTTGCAAGCTCCACCGCATACTTCCGGACGCCTGTAATATGACTTCGGTTCGAGTGCCGATTTCGGGCGGTGTGCACCAGATTTCGCCGTTTTCTGGTACCTGGCCAGCAGACGGAAGGCCGGCCATTTACTGATGCTCAACGAAAGCGCTGAACACTGTCGCCGGCTTGCCTGACCTCGCGCTCATACACCTCGTCTGCGGGAACACTGCATCTCGAATGAACGCCTGCAATGTTGGTGCAAGCGATAATGTCGTTCGCTGTGCAAAACGGATATTTCATTGTAGGGCCGTCGTCGTCTTCGCGGTGCGTAATTGGGAACCGCCGTTCTTTGGCGGTTTCCAAGGTCTGTGGGAAGAGTGGGACGGCTTCATCGTTCCACGTTCTCCATGAGACCGTCTTTCCACCGCGGCGCGCGAACGCGTTTTCTCGATGAAGTCTGGCCGTACATCGGTCGAGGGTTGTTCTTGTAGCCCGTCTTTTCGCTGTTGGTCTTTACCTTGTCGTGGGCTTGAGATCCTGCTGCGCTTTGACCAGGGCAAGTGCGTGACCGAGACGTTTGTTCTCTACTACGGCAGCGTGGTACCTGCTGAAAACCCGCCCTCAGGACCGAGCTGGATCACCCACGACAATGCCCCTTGTCCGGAACAACGAGGCTGTGAGCACAGAAACTAGTCATTTGGGTCGGGCAGGGCAGGAAAACGGATTCTGGGGCGCTTCCGCTCAGTCAGACGGCTTAGGTCGGGCGAGATGCTCAGCGTTGCCCCCTGCTCAATAGCAGTCCGGGCCATGGTCCTCGCATCGGTCACCCTACCCCACTCGCGGCGCAACTACGCCAAGGCCCTGGAACTGCCATCCCCTTCGCCGAGGGCCGGCCACTCACCCGGTCGCTGCTAATGGAGTATCGGGCCACGATGGAAGACCTCGCTCTTCAACAGTCAATGTGCGCCGGCTGGGTTCCGCAAGCTGGTCAACGAGGCCCGCAGGAACGGCGTGCTTTCGGCCAAGGAAGCCGCCAGGTTGACCGATGTGCCGAACGTTCGCCAAGAGGGAATCAGACTAGGCAACTGGCTCACCACGGAACAAGCGAAGGAGCTGTTGCAAATACCTGATCGCACGACGCTCAAAGGCAAACGCGACTACGCGATCCTGGCTCTCCTGGTCGGCTGCGTCCTCCGGAGGAGGGTACTGGCCTCGCGATCTATAAAGAACGTCCAGATGCGGGAGAACCACTGGTTAGCGCCGACCTTCTCGGCAAGGAGGCCGGATCCGGAAGGTGGCCGTTCCGGTCTGGGTCAAGCACGGGATCGACCTGGAAAGCCGCAGCCAGCATCGAGAAAGGGCCGCTACTGCGGTCTCTCACCAAAGGCGGCCGGACAGGGGAGAGTTTGAGTGACTGGGCGATCTGGGCCGTGGTCACCGCGGCGGCCAGGGAGATAGGGATTGAGCGCTTCGGCGCCCACGACCTCCGCCGCACCTGGCCAAGCTCCGCCGTAAGGCAGGCGGTGACCTCGAGCAGATTAAGTTCCTGCTGGGGCAGGCGTTCATCCAAACCACCGAGCGCTATCTGGGGTCCGAGCAGGAGGTCGCCGTCGCCGTGAACGATGCGTTAGGTTTGTAGCGTGGCAGACAATCTCCAGCATCCCGGGGCCTCTCAGAAGACCAGCAGCCTCCTTCAGGAACTGCGGCAACTCATTCTGCACGCTCGGCAGAGAGTCGCGGCGACGGTCAACGACGTTCAAGTCGAGACGTGCTGGCAGATTGGCCGCCACATCGTTGAATTCGAGCGGGGCGGAGCGGACAGAGCCGAATATGCAAGAGGGCTCCTGCAGACCTTGGCAGGGTTACTCACAGCCGATTTTGGTAAGGGCTTCGACGCCTCGAACCTGCGAAATATGCGGAGAGGCTTCTCGAAGCCGATCTGGAGCGTGCGCTCTTGGATAGCCTGCAAGCATTCTTGTTGGAACTTGGCCGTGGGTTTGCTTTTGTCGCGCGGCAGTACCGCTTGAGCACGGAATCCAGGAACTTCTTCGTCGACCTGATTTTTTACTCTTCCTGCCGAAGTGCTTTGTGCGTTGAAAGCGCAATCTGCTGTGAATGATGGTTGGGGGACATTGGCGGCCGGAGCAGGGGGAGCCAGGCCTACCCCTGATTGCTCTCGGGTAGACGACATCTGGGTTTTGGCAGCCAGCGTTGGGAACGGGTGCCCTGTTGCTGCGCTGCTAGCTAAGGCTTTTCTGGCCGGCGATGCGAGGTTCGCTGCAAGAGAGGGTCTCAGGCAGGTTCAACCAGATAGCTCCAGCAGCTATGAAGGCAAAGCTACTTCCAAACATGCCGACGAGCAGGCCGAAGTGCTCAGCCAGTAGGCCTGTGATGAGGGGTGAAAAGAAGCTCACCAGGCGTCCCCAGTTGAAGATGGAGCTAGCCGTCGATTTGAGGTGCGGAGGGTAGAGTTCCGCGAGCCAGGGTCCCCAGATCACGCTGGCTGAGAGGGAAAACCCATATAAAGCTCCGAGAGCGAGTAAGCCCCACCTCGTTCCGGGCACCGTCAGGTACGCGCCAATGACTGCCGCCGTGACAAAGAAGCCTGTGGCTCCCACGCGGCGCCCGAATCGATCACTGGCCCACCCCCAGAAGAAGCCGCCCAGGACATTGCCTGCAAATTGGGCCGCGACTAATCGTCCAACGTCGGCCATCACGAAATGCCGGAAGCTAAGCAGATAGGTTGTAACCCATCCACTGAAGGCCTGATATCCGAAGAAGTTGAGTCCCGTCATGGTGGCCAGCAACAATGTTCGCTGGCGTAGCGCCGGCGCGAACAACTCCACAAGCGGCAATTTGCCCGCTTTGCTTGAGCGCATTTCACTGCGCGGCACGAGCAGCAAGGCGAATCCTGCGAGCAACACTGGCGGAAGCCCGCCCAACCACAGCAACACGTGCCAGTTGTGTTTCCCGAGGTGCCCCAGGGCTAAGCTCAGCGAAATAATGGCGAGGCTGAACGTTGCGTTGATAGCGCTGGCCAGCTTCCCCCGTAGCGTGGGCTGAAAGAGTTCTACGTAAATCCCAACTACCACCGGAAAGCTGCCGCCCAGGAAGAGTCCGAGCGCGAAGCGTTGCAGTAGCAAGCCGGCATAGCT
>CAZZXY010000007.1:22948-89713 GCA_964658105.1 Verrucomicrobia bacterium Tous-C9LFEB
GGGAGCTCTGAAGCGAGAACACCTTCTTCGGTTTGCAGCAGAGCTGGCGAGACAGGCCCGGACACTTGTCTACCGATCATGCGACCTCACACCAGGCGTTCCTACGGAGCTCGATGCTGTGTGCCAAAGCCGAGCTCCTCAAGCGGCCGCGCGCTGCATGGCCCCGAGCTTGAGTTGCACCAGCATAGAGAGCTCGTCGTACAGGGTCCATTCGTCCACGATCTTGCCATCGCGTAGATGGAGATGGGTGAAGCCCATGACTACCAGCTTGAAGCCTGTCGGCGGACCCAGGGACCCGTAGCCGAGATGGTGTCCGTCGAGCACCCAACGGATCGCCACCTTGGTACCGCCCTCTTCGCTCTCCACGGAGCAGATATGCTGCGGCACATAGGCGCAATCAGGGATGGTCGCGACCAAGCGCATGGTCTGCTGCATGACCGCAGCGGGGCCGTAGAGCTCGCGCATGAGCGGCCCGTGCCATTGGCAGTTGGAGGCGTAGATTTCACCAATTCTGCCGAACATCCGCTTGTTGAAGATGTGGTGAAGCCAGCGCAGTACCTCAGCTTCTGTTTCGCTATGCGCAAGAGACAGATCCGGTTTCGCTTCCGGCGGATACTGCCCAAGCAGACGACGGTTCTCGGCGATCTCCACGACCGCTTCGCCCGCCTCGAACTTCTTGCGCGCGAGCGTCAGGGCGTACTCTTGGGGATCGATCCCAAGCTGAACAAGCTGCGCCATATTGTCGCGCGCCACCCATTCACGGTAGATCTTGTTCTTCACGATCATGCAGTCGACGATGGTGCGGGTGACAAAGGTGCGTCCGGTGGGTTTGCCGAAGATACCGTACTCGGTGTGCCGCCCGGTGCCGTGTGTCATGTGCGAGGTATAGAAGCCGTCCACGTCATTGCCACGCCAAACGACGGAGGTTGCCATGCCGCGGCGGTCGGGTAGTTCCACGATGCGTTGAATGGTCTCGCGCACGATGCTTTCGCGGTCATACATGGTGCCCAACACTCCGTACAGAACACAATTGTGGGTGTAGTGCGTGTAGATCAGCCCAACGTCGCGCTCGTCCCAGATGCGATGGGTACAACGGACGATGTAATCCACAATGTCCGTGTAGATGGGATCGAAGCCGCGCATGCTCTGGACCCGTGGGCGGTTTGACGGCACCAGTTCCGTGAAGTCGCGACGTTCTACCTGCAACACGTCGACGGCTTGGGGATCGCCCTTTTGCATCTCAGGCTGCTGTTCGCTCACTCAATCTCCTTGGGGTTTTCCCGCGGACACGTGGTCACGGGTTTTCTATTCGGCACTCGATCGTGTGGAACCATGCTGCCACAGACTGGGCCACTTCGTCCGGGCTTTCCAGCAGGGCGAAATGACCGGCCCTGGGCAACGTCACGCAGGTGCCGTGCGGTAGTGCTGCAGCGAGCGCCCCCTGCGCTGCGGGTGGGCATACCTTGTCCTCTGCACCAGCCAGCAGAAGGACCGGGCAAGTGACCGTCCTCAGCCGCGGGCGGAAGTCCTCCCGTCGCAACGCCAGCTCTGTTTGCTGCGCATACGCGGTGTGCCCCAGTGACTCGGCCATGTCATCCAGGAGGGACAACAACTCCGGGCGCTCCACCGAGCCGCAGTACTGCGGCCACAGCTCTTCACGCAAGAACCGGCCGGTGCCCATGGTTCGGGCCTGCTCCACAGCTGCGCGGCGTGTGCTGTGCAGAGCGGGCGGAACAGGCAGGGCAGTGGTGCTGATCAGAGCAAGACCACGCACCCGCTCCGGCGCGGCCAAGGCCGTCTCCATCGCCACCATGCCGCCAAGTGAAAAACCGAGCAGAACGAAGTGCTCCGGTGCCCTTGTCAAGACGTGTTCTGCGGCTTCCCGCATGGAACTTGTTCCAAGCGTCAACACGACCCGCGTCTCAAGATCACGAAGACGCTGCTGCAGAGGCTCAAAGACGCGGGCGTCGCACAGTGTTCCCGGCAGCAGCACCAGGGGCAAACGTCCTTCTGCGCGGTTGCCGTTGCGCTCACGCCCGTTTAGCAGCACGACCGAACCCTAGCATGCTCGGCGCGCAAAAGGCCACGCAAAGCTTTCGTGGCTGGGTACAATCAATCCGTTTGCTGCGGCGTAGACCGCTGCGGCGTGGAGCTCCAAACCAATGCAGATTACCCATCCCTCCCCGAACACAGAAGCGATGCAGAGTCGCCTGGTTCGCTACGCAGATCTTCAGGCCTGCCGCACCGCATTTATTGATACCCGAACACCGGGTTCGACCGAGAAGGAAAACTTCACCATCATCGGCCCGGGTGTTTCGGAGAGCCTGGACCAACACGTGCACATACGCGAAAAACACGGCTTCAATATCGGTGGCGCCCGCCAGCCGTTCGGTTGTGTGAACTCGCAGCACAGCCATGACACAGCCGAGGTCTTTATTGTGCACACCGGTCATTGGAGACTTCACTTCGGCCCGAACAAGGAGGATGGCTCGCTTGATATCGGTCCTGGTGACGTGGCCTCTGTACCGATCCATATGTTCCGTGGCTTCAGCAAGCTCGATCAAGGGAAGGGTTTTCTCTGGATGCCGCTTGGACAAGATGACCCGGGTAAGGTCACCTGGGCTCCGGCCGTTTTCAAAGCGGCGGAAGATCACGGCCTGAAGCTGGCCAAGGGAGGCAAGCTGATCGACACGACCTCCGGCACGTATGAATTCAAGGAAGTCGAGCTGGAGACGCCTCCGACCGACGATAGCCTGGCCTATCTGAAAACACCTTCGCTCGACAAGCTGCAACAGTGTGTTGTGCGCGCGTCCGAGATGCAGCCGAATCCCGATTCGCCCCTTGCTGGGGAGGGCGTTGAGGAGGCAGGGATCATTGTTCCGCAGGCCACTGCGGACAGATTCCCGGCGGGTCCCATCCAGGGCTGGTGGCCGCACGATCTCAACCTCCGCCAACTTCGCCTGCAGACGGGTGCCTATGTCCCGATGCATGCACGCCATGAGGTGGAGGTTTTGTTTGTGCAGAGCGGTACGGTGGAGATCAGTTGGATCAACGAGCGTGGGGAAGAGTCGCTGTTCCTGGGCGCAGGCGACACGCTGTCGATGCCGATCGGCGTGCAGCACAGCTTTCGCAATACCTCGTCCGCGCCCGCCGTTCTGTTTGTGGTCCGGGGTACGGAGGATCCGCAGATGCCGACGTTTGCCTCAGCCCCGGTGAGTCAGCTGGCCCGGGCTGGGGCGTAGCCACCGGAAGCCGATTGGGACAGAAGGCTTGAGCCATTCAGGGAGCGGCTCAAGCTCAGGGAACGGCTCAGCCGATCACCGCGTAAGGGCCGCGAAGGTGGCTGCTCTGCGGTCATATCGGATGGCTGCCGCTCGCCGGTGTCCTTCCAGACCCTCGCTCGCACTTTGGCGAGTCGCGGGCGGAGCTACGAGATCGATCGCGCTGTCATCCAGCCACTGATGCGTGGCGATTTTTACATAAGACCCTACCCAAAGGCCGCCGGTGTAACGGCCCGCATGCATGGTTGGCAGCGTGTGATTGGTGCCGACACATTTGTCCGAGTAGACCACGCTTGCGTTCTGCCCTATGAAAAGAGATCCGTAGTTACGCAGCCGTTTCGCGAAGGTCCTGGGCTCCGCAGTGTGCACCTGAAGGTGCTCGGCGGCGATGAAGTCTGAGTAACGAATCATGGCCGTTTCGTGTTCGCACACGGTGATTTCGCCGTAGTTGGCCCAGCTCTCACCGGCAATCTTTGCGGTGGCAAGCGTTTCGAGTTGCCGCAGCACCTCGCTTGCAGTCGCCTCTGCCAGGGCTTTGTCCGTGGTGATCAGTCCTACACGTGTGCGCACATCATGTTCAGCCTGCGCCAACAGGTCGGTCGCAATCAGCTCCGGGTCGCCCGTGTGATCGGCCAGGACAAAGATCTCCGAGGGACCTGCGAGCTGATCGATGCCAACCGGGCCGAAAACCTGGCGCTTGGCTTCGTTCACGAAGGCATTGCCGGGTCCCACGATCTTGTTCACCTGCGGTACGGTTTCTGTACCGTATGCCATCGCGGCGATTGCCTGGGCACCGCCGATGCGGAAGATACGGTCTGCCCCAGACAGATGGCACCCGGCAATCATGGCTTTGTGTGCGTTTGGCGGCAGGCAGGCCACCACCTCGTCGCAACCGGCAACCTTTCCGGGCACGATCGTCATGATGGGCGCTGACAGCAGAGGAAAACGTCCACCCGGTACGTAGGCGCCCACGCGCTCAATCGGGATGACGCGGTGTCCCAGATGAAGTCCCGGCAAGGCCTCCATCTCAAGCGGCTGAATCGTGTTCAGTTGCGCCTGCGCGAAGCGGCGAACGTTTTCGATCGCGAATTCAGTGTCCGCCCGCGTTTGCGGATCCAACGCTTCGACGGCGGCGGCGCGGTCCGCTGCACTCACCTCGAAGGCGTCCAGATCCGTTCCATCAAAGCGTTGCGAGTACTCCCGCACCGCCCCGTCGCCGCGTAGGCGTACGGCCGCTAAGATCTCTCCGACCAGCCCGACTACGTCCGCCGTGTCTACGATTGAGCTTCGCCCGGGCGCCTTCACGTATCGGACCTGTCCTTCAAACCCTGCCGGGAACTCTGCAGTACTCATGTCTTCTCCTCTGCTGACGCTACGCCAGCGTTAGTCTTTCACGCGCCGTACGAGCTCGTTCGCTCCCCCAAGCAAGAAGCCGTGGTCCGACCCGAGCAAAAAGAGAGATGCGCCCCGGCTTACCCAGTAGGCTGTGTCGTCCACCCGTGCCAGAAACATGCCTACCGGCTTGCCTGCGGAATCGCCGGCAGCACACACCCGCTCCACCGCGGCCACTACACGCGGGTCGTCCTGTGTCGCAGCCCCATACGCGACCGTGAGGTCTGCCCGGCCGGCGAACAGCGCATCCAGACCTGCAACGGCAGCGATGGCTTCCACCGCTTCGACCGCTTCCGGATCTTCGATTTGCGCGATCACCACGGTTCGCTCGGCGCTTCTTGCCAGATGGTCTGCCATGGAGGAGGTCGTGTAGCCGGCCGCTCGCGAAGATCCGGCATAGCCGCGTCCTCCAGGCCCGTACTGCGCCGCTTTGACTACAGCTTCGGTCTCTGCCACTGACCGCACATGCGGCACCACAACTCCCGTGGCACCGCAGTCCAACGCATTGAGCAGGTGCTCCGGCGCGGCCGATGGCACACGGACCAGCACGTCCATGCCCGCAGCCCGCGCTGCGAAGATGCAGCTATCGAGGGTCCCCCGATCGAAAGGTGCGTGTTCCGCGTCGAGGCATAAGCAGTCCAGCGTCGTCCGCCCAAGGACCTCCACCACGATGGGCGAAGGAGTCTTGACGAAGGTGCCTACCACCAGCTCTCGAGCGGCCAGGCGCTCCTTCAAGGAGGATCGATGTTTGCTGTCGACTATAGCGGTACTCATTCCTGCTTGGTTTCTCCTCGAACTAGTCTGCCGTCCAGCCGCCATCCACAATAAGGCTCGTCCCCGTTACCATGGCCGAAGCTGGCGACGCCAGGTACACCACCGCCCCCATCACGTCCTCAACCGTACCAAAGCGGCCCAGCTTGATCTTCCCGAGGGTCTCCTTGCGGAACTCCTCTGCCTGCAGGAAGGGACGCGTCAAGGCGGTCTCCGTGAAGGTCGGAGCGATCGTGTTTGAGCGAATTCCATAGGGCGCCAGGTCCAGGGCCATCGCCTTGCTCATACCCTCCAGCGCCCACTTGGACGCGCAGTACAGCGTCCGCTCGCGTCCACCAACATGCCCCATCTGCGATCCCGTATGGATCAGAGAGCCACGCTTCCTGGTCGTAACCATGCCCCGAGCCACGGCCTGCGCGACAAAGTACGCTGCCCGCACATTCAGATCCATCACGACATCGAAGTCCTCTTCCGTGACCTCGGTCAAGGGTTTCGGACGGTTTGTTCCGGCGTTATTTACCAAGATGTCGAAGGGCTCCTGGGCTGCCAGGGCGCTCTGCATCGCTGCGCAGTCCAGTACGTCGCAGACGAGTGCCTCGGCACTGCCGCCGGCTATGCGGATTGCTTCCGCTCCAGCCTCGATTTCTGTGTGCGATCGAGCCATCAGCACTACGTGAGCGCCGGACTCTGCAAGCGCCGCGGCGGCAGCGAGCCCAATCCCACGCCCCGCACCGGTGATTAAGGCGCGCTGGCCGTCCAGGCGAAGCGACGGCATCTTCGGCAGGATCATGCGACGATCGTGTCCGTTTCGCCTGCCACAGGTGCTCGCGGCTCGACTTTGCCTGCGTAGGGGACCTCACGGCCACCGAAGCGCCGCACCCGCAGGTTGGCCTGTTCGCCATGGCCTGCAAAGCCTTCCAGCGCGCAAAGACGCGAGCATACCTCGCCCACAGCTGCCGAAGCTTCGTCGGTAAGCACCCGTTGATACGTGCAGGTCTTCAGGAACTTGCCGACCCATAAGCCGCCCGTGTACCGCGCCGCCTTACGGGTGGGCAGTGTGTGGTTGGTGCCGATCACCTTGTCGCCGTAGGCAACATTGGTGCGTGGACCCAGGAAAAGGGCGCCATAGTTGGTCATGTGCTGCAGAAAGTACTCCGGATCCCGCGTCAACACCTGGACGTGCTCCGAGGCGATCTCATTCGCCACGCGCACCATTTCCTCGTCGTTTTCGGCAACGATTACTTGCCCATGAGTCTCCCAGGCTTTTCGTGCGATCTCAGCCGTCGGCAGGACGCCGAGCAGCCGCTCCACTTCGCGCAGGGTTTCCTGTGCAAGCGCCTCTGAGGTTGTGAGCAGGATCGCCGGGCTGTCCGGCCCATGTTCAGCCTGGCCCAGCAGGTCCGTCGCGCACATTTCACCATCTACGGTTTCGTCGGCGATCACGAGCGTCTCCGTTGGGCCTGCAAAGAGGTCGATCCCGACACGCCCAAAGAGCTGGCGCTTTGCCTCAGCCACATACGCATTGCCAGGCCCGACAAGCATGTCGACAGCAGCAATGGTCTCCGTGCCCAGGGCCATGGCTGCGATCGCCTGCACGCCGCCGAGACAGTAGATTTCATCCGCGCCGGCCATCGCCTGCGCTGCCACAATCGCCGCGGCGAGCTTTCCCCTGAAGGGCGGCGCGCAGGTTAAGACCCGCGGCACACCGGCCACCTTCGCAGTGATGACAGACATGTGCGCCGACGCCAGCAGCGGATACTTTCCGCCGGGCACATAACACCCCGCCGCGTTTACCGGGATGTGCCGGTGTCCCAGAACCACTCCCGGCAACGTTTCGACTTCGACGTTCTGCATCGACGCACGCTGGATCCGTGCGAAGTTTCGCACCTGCGCCTGCGCAAACTCGATGTCTTTCACCTCTTGCTTCGACAGGGAGGCGATGCAGTCTTCTATCTCATGCGCTTCCAGGCAGTAGCTCTCACGTTGCCAACCGTCGAATTTGACGCTCAGCTCCCGCACGGCCGCGTCGCCACGCTGCTCCACCTCGGTCAGGATACGTTCCACTGTTTCACGTACCTGCTGATTCCGCTCCTGCGTTGCATCCGCCGTTGCCCCGCCCTTTACCAGCTTGATCATTTGCCTCTGCGCACCCGCTTGAAGCGTTCCAGGTTGCGCCCCCGGTATACAGTGTCGGTACATACGTTGCCAAGCGATCTGTTCAAAAGGCTCGTCACAGCCGAAGACGGGCTCGCGGCAAGCAGGAGGAGCACGGTCCCTTCATGTTCGAGATTACCCGTCGGCGGTTCTTGCAACAGACAGCGTTGGTCACCTGCGCCAGCGCCACACCCCTGTCTTCCTACGCGAGCCTTGGCGACACACCGCTCCATGCACTCTCTCTAACCGAAGCCGCCGCACGGATTCGCCGTCGCGAGCTCACCGCAACAGCCTTGACCCAAGCCCTGCTTGCACGCGTAGATGCGCTCAATCCCAAACTTAACGCCTTTATCACCGTGGCTCGCGAGAGCGCTCTGCGCGAAGCTGCTGCCCTTGACAGCGAAGCTGCGGCAGGTCGCTTTCGCGGGCCCCTGCACGGCGTTCCCCTTGCGATCAAGGACAACATTGACACCGCGGGCCTCCGCACCACCATGGCCAGCCTTGTTTTCGATGACAGGGTTCCGACAGAAGACGCCTTTGTCGTTTCCCAGCTTCGCCATGCTGGTGCGATTGTGCTTGGCAAAACCAATCTCCACGAGTTCGCCATGGGCGGCTCCTCTGCAACCAGCTACTTCGGCCCGGTTCATAATCCGTGGGCGATTGATCGCGTGCCTGGTGGATCCTCGGGCGGCTCTGCTGCGGCCGTGATTGCCGAACTCGTCCCCGGGGCGCTTGGCACAGACACCGGAGGTTCAATCCGTATTCCAGCGGCGTGGTGCAGCGTTGTCGGTCTGAAACCGACCTATGGCCTGGTCTCGTTGTGGGGTATCTTTCCCCTGATTTATTCGCTTGATCATTGTGGTCCCATGGCCCGCAGCGTGGACGATGCCGCCCTCCTTCTGACGTGCATGACGGGCTACGACAAACGTGACGTCGCCAGCTTGGATCACGCTCCCGAAAACTATGTGCAGGCCATGCGGCAACCCGTCTCGGGGCTCCGACTCGGCATACCGCGCGAGCCATTCTTCGATCGGCTCGAAGCCAGCACAGCGGCCGCAGTGGAGGCCGCAATCGAGGTACTTCGACCCATGGTCAAATCCGTCCATGACGTTCACCTTCCCGCTACCGATGCTCTTGACTGGACCTTGATCCGGGCCGCCGAGGTGGAAGCTGTCCATGAAAACATCTTCCGCCGTCAGGCCGGCAACTACTCCCTCCAGACCCGCAGGGTGCTAGAAGGCACGGTCCAGGAATTAAACGATCCCTCTCAATCCAGCGCGAGTCGCGCCGCGGATCTCGTCCGGGCAAACTGGCACCTGGCCCAGCTTCGCAAGAACATTGACGACGCTTTCGACACCTTCGACCTCGTAGTACTGCCTACGAACCGGGTGGGTCCACGATCCATTGCGGACGAGCTTGAGCGCGAGGAGAAGCCCAAGCCGAGTGAACCCGAAAACATCTTCAACTCCCTCGCTTTCGATCTTTACGGCATTCCGGCAATCAGCATCCCATGCGGCTTCAGTCCAGACGGGCTGCCTATTGGTCTGACCATCGCGGGCCCGCGTTTCTCCGAGGCAAGGATCTTAGCCCTCGCCGCTACCTTCGAACGAATCACTCGATGGCAGGCAAAGCGGCCTGCTTTATAACAGCATTGGGCGGGACGCCAAAAAACGGCTGAGATCGCCAGTGGAGGCGATGGATGTCGCCGCGGAGATCGGGTTCATCCTGAGCAGGGCATCGGTGATGGTGAAGGGATCCCACCGGGTGCCATCGCCTGTGCTGAAGTAGCCCTTGGAATCCATACACCAGAGGCTGGCTGCAAGCGGGGGAAGGCGCAGACCTTCCTCACATGAATGGCTAACGTCCTGGATGGCTAGCAGGTTGAAAGCCAAGGATGCTCGTAAGCGTACCTGTCTGCTGGCAGAACTACCAGTTACCCGGTTCTGCATACCTTGGTACCGTTCTCTTGTTCCCCGGCCAGCCATGGAGGCAATACACATGCAGACGACGAATATTGACACGAACTCCAAGCCGATTGACCCACTCACCCAGGCAAAGAAAGCTGACAAGATCAGCGGTGTCGCTCCGCCGGGCATCCTCGAGACAAAACGCATCGCTCAGGAAGGCTTCGTCTTCGGTCTCCCACTCGTCATGTATTACACATCGACCTACGAATTGTTTGTGGATACGACGTCGTCGCAATACAAGGCACCAATCGGTCAGCTGACCAATGAAGCGCGTGTGTTTACCTACAAAGACACCGCTGTCATCACCCCCAATAGCGACACCCCGTACGGATTAATGGAGGTCGACCTCCGCGCCGAGCCGTCCGTGATTTCGGTTCCGGAGATCCCTGGGCCTCGATACTATGCGGTGCAACTGACGGACGCGAACACCTACAATTACGGTTATATCGGGAGCCGGGCGACGGGTACTGCGGCAGGCGACTACATGATCGTAGGCCCTGATTGGAAAGGGGACACACCTTCCGGGATCAAGGAGGTGTTCCACTCCACTACTCCCTTCACGGTCGTGATCTTTCGCACACAACTGTTCAATGCGGAGGACATGCCGAACGTCGTCAAGATCCAGGCCGGATTCCAGGTCCAACCTCTTTCTGCGTTTCTAAAACAGCCCGCGCCCTCCCCGTCACCTGCCATTAACTACATGAAGGCCGACGCCGAGATCGCAAAGGCTCAGTTCTGGGAAATCCTGGACTTCGCGCTGCAGTATTCCCCAGCCAGCCCCAACGAAGTCGACATTCGCGCCAAGCTGGCCAGCATCGGCATCGGTCCGGGCAAGCCGTTTGACATGAAGGATCTCTCGCTTCTGCACAAAGCCGAGATCCTGCTGGGCATGAAGGCCGGCAACGACCAGGTGGATGAGTACATCAAGAGCGGGGGAGCGGTGATCCATGGCTGGAACATCGGCTCCTTCTTCGGAGACCGCGCCTACATCAATGGCGACTGGCTCAAGCGAGCCGCAGCGGCTAAAGGAGGAATCTTCGGCAACAGTGCCATGGAGGCTATGTATCCGTTAACGAGGGTAGATAGCAGTGGGAAGACGATGGACGGCAGCAAGCACAACTACACCATCACCTTCGAGAAGGGCAACTTGCCTCCGGTAAATGCCTTCTGGTCGGTGACGATGTACGACGGCAAGACTCAGTTTCTGATTGAGAACCCGATTGATCGCTACCTGATCAATTCGCCGATGTTGCCGGGCATGACTACGAACCCGGATGGCTCGCTTACCTTGTACATCCAAAAAGATGCGCCGCCTAAGGAGAAAGCGGCGAACTGGCTTCCTGCGCCCGATGGACCGATTTACCTGGTGATGCGCCTGTACTGGCCGAAGGAAAAAGCCCCTTCGATCTTGCCGGCTGGTAAGGGTTCCTGGCAGCCGCCCGCTGTGGCGGCAGCGGCCTAGCGGCGCAACTCACAAAGCATCGGGGCAGTCAGCGAGGGTCTAACTCGACTGCGGACTCCAGGTTCACCTTTGCAGGTGAATGACGGTTGCCGGAAGCGAGCGTGGGAACTTTGTGATAGTCGCAGCGTTTGAAGGGACAGCTTCGGTCGAAGCGTGGGAGTCCGCGGCCGCGGCGTTGGTCAACCGTCACCCGTTGTCGCAAGTAAACATCCGTGGGGGAGCGGGCACATTTGCGCTTGTGCCTGCCGACCAAGGCAATCTTCGGTTCTGGCAAAAGAAGCGCGGCAAGGGAGAAGGCTGGAAGGAGGTGTCGGGCCGCTGGCTGGCAGGCCGCATGGGAATCTCTAGTGAACAACTCGTGCGGCAGCACGGCGGCTGATTCCGGCAGGGTGCCTCCGAAGGATTGGTGATCGGAATGTATGTTGCGATCGGAATCTTCCTAATATTTCGCGAAGCGCACGGCTGCGAGCCCCTAAATAGGGCCGAGTCGCGAGCACTGGCGTCCGGCGTGCTCTCTTCGTTTACGGTCGGCGCTCGACCGGGGTTTGGCCGTTTAATGCTCAGATCGACTGGAAGCGGCGGGAGTCTTTCTTTCATGGTTTCCAAGCATCTATCGCAGTCTTCGCCAGTGCTGGGCTCGATCTCTTGGTGGGACACATCGTTAAGGAACAGAGCTGGGCTGAAGAGCTCGTCCGTCTGCTCGCTCTTTTAATGCGTTTTGGTAGGCGTATATGCTCCTTTAGAGGAGATGCTGCCGGGAAGAAGCGCGCGGCAAGCGCCGCATTGGGAAAAGCTGCGGAGCACCTCAACACACATCCCTTCTGCAAGTACGACCTAAAGGTCAACTCCACCTCCCTGGCACCAATCTGCCCAGAAGTAGATCAGTGTCGGCCGGTCAAATACCGGAGCCGCAACCGCCCTGCCGCTCATGTCCACCAAGTCTGTGAGTGGTAAAGAGGCTTCCCATACGTCTCCGCGAGAGCGCTCAGTTGTAATCTGACGCGGAGCTTCACTGGATCAGTGGTTCGAATATGGACGGGTTCTTGGGGCTGGCTGTGTCGGAAGAACTCAGAAGCAGCTGGTAGTCGCCTTGAGGGCAGGGGAACGTAACACCGTCAGCAAGCAGCTGGCCCAGCGTGATCGAACCCTCATGTAGCCTGGAGCGGCCAAGTTCCGCGACTGCAAACCTGCCCGGAGCATCGCATACTGTCTCATGTCCCAACGCCATATCGAAGCTCATGTAGACCTCATCGCGAAACACGAGCAGGAATTTCTAGCGAAACGCACTCCCGGGGAGCGGCTTGGAGACAAGATTGCCGCCTGGGTTGGCAGCTTTACCTTCGTTTCGATACATTTCTGTTTCTTTGTGCTCTGGATCGTGTGGAATCACCTCTCCGGTACGACCCGGCATTTCGATCCATACCCGTTTTCTCTGCTCGGCACTGTTGTCGCGATGGAAGGCATAATTCTCGCCAGCTTTATCTTGATGCGCCAGGCTCGCATGGGACGCCGGGCCGACGAGCGGGATCATCTCATGCTGCAGATTCTGCTGCTTACTGAGAAAGAAATCACGGCTGTTCTCAAAGTCGACCGCCAGATCGCCGTGCAGGTGGGAGCTGAGAAGGCAGCTAACACGTCAGAAGTCCGCGAATTGAGTCAGCAAACTTCGATAGAGAGCGTTGCACAAAGCATCCGAGAAAACCTCGATGATGTGGAAGCGGCTGAGTAAGGATGATCATCATGTCAGATGACGCCGAGTTGCGATAGAACGGAGGCTTGCACCTGTGATCAGGGCTGTCTTGCCATCGAACTTCTTTGACACTACGTTTCCCGTTGTGATGTGGCCATCACCACAGCTAGCATCAGATGCGAATTTGGCTTTGACAGGAACAGGATGCGAAAGAAGCTTGAAGTAAAGCGTGCGTGTAAACGCCTGGCGACAGGCGTTCTGTTGGGCTTGTTGCTTGGACAGGGTCCAGATATGGTGGCGCAGAAGAAATCCAAGGCAGCAACAGCGGGCGGGGCTTCCTCAGACACCGAGTACCCGCTGGTCCCACCGGAAAGCGTGGGATTCTCAGCGAAGCGGCTCGAGAACCTGCACCGCTTGCTCCAGGAGGAGGTCGACGGTAAAGAGCTGGCTGGAGCCGTAACGATCCTGGCCCGGCATGGGAGGGTTGTGGACCTCAGGACCTATGGCGACCGTGACCTGGAAACCAACACGCCCATGGCCAGAGACACGATCTTCCGGGCTTACTCCATGACGAAGCCGTTGACCGGCGTAGCCATGATGATCCTGTATGAACAGGGTAAGTGGCTACCCTGGGACCCTATCTCAAAGTTCATTCCGGAGTTCGCGCACTTAAAGGTATTTACGGGCGTGGATGCCGAAGGAAAGCCCATCCTTGCCGAGCCGGATCACGCGCCGACCATGGGTGAGCTGATGTCGCACTCCGCGGGATTTTCATACGGGTCCGGGCACACCGTGGTGGACAAGATGTATGGCGATCTCGGCGTGATGAAGTCGCCGAATCTGCAGGAGATGATCGACAAGCTGGCCAAGATCCCACTGAACTATCAGCCGGGTCGAGGCTGGACATACAGCGCCTCGATGGACATCGAGGGCTACATCGTTGAAAAGCTTACAGGGCAAACACTGCCGGATTTTATGAAGCAACACATCTTCACGCCGCTGAGCATGAAGGATACGGACTTCTATGTTCCGGCCGACAAGCGGGCGCGTTTTGCCACCAACTACGAGGACAATCAACAGAACCAGCTCGTGCCCGTGCAGGCTGGCGGTGGAGCCCCGACGGATTACCTGGCCGAACCGACCATGCCTTCGGGCGGCGGCGGCAGTGTGACGACGCTTGGCGATTACTATCGCTTTGCGCAGATGATGGCGCACGGCGGCGTGCTGGACGGAGCGCGCATCCTGTCACCGGGAACCGTGCGCCTGATGACCTCCAACCACCTTCGACCCGTGCAGTTGACGGGGCAGTTCGGCATCGGGCAATCGGTCATGCGGCCTGGATTTGGTTACGGCTTCAACTGTGCGGTGATCTTCGATCCGCCCACGGCGGAGCTGCCGGATGGCCAAGGCACGTGGTTCTGGGATGGCGCCGCGGGCACGTGGTTCTGGGTTGACCCAACGAACGATATCGTCTTCGTCGCGATGATTCAGCGCATGCACGGGCACGATAACCACACGTTGGAATACCGCAGCCATGCCGCCGTATACGGAGCCCTGGTCAACCCCGAGAAGTAACCCAAGCTGCTGCGCAGCGGCTTCGCAGCTCAGGCGGTCTTTGTTCAATCACTCCCGCCATTTCAGCTTTGCCCATTGTTCTTCCATCACATCGAGCAAAAGGCCACCGCATCCCTTAGAAATGCCATGCTCGAGCGCTTCGCAGTCCTCGCTCTGTAGCCTGGTAGGTGTCCTGCCGATCAACTCGCGCACTTTATCTGCCGATCCGAAGCTGTTGCCTCGGCCGACCGGTCTTCTGGCACCTGCCTCCAGAAAGCCACAACCCACTCGCCGGCACCGCGGACAAAGAAGCTCACGTAAACCCGCGCGCGTCTCTTGCTGATGGCGTGCCATCTCCCGCACTTCGGCTCGCTTCATGTACCCCATCGCAGAATCTAGGACGACAAAAGGCGAAGAGTTGAACAAGGACCACAGCCTTTGTGGAAGAACCGATGACGTCACACGCACCTACACTGGACAGGTGAAGCCTCCGCGACAGTACGCCCCCAATTTGAGCTTGGTGAAAGCTTCAATCCAGCTTTGGTAGAGGGCGCTCAGCGACAGCGTCAGCAGGCCCGGGAGACAAGGCAGTGGCGAGACTTCGAAGCGGAACGCCGTTGGCGGGAAGAGCAACTGACGACACCTCCGAAGGTGAGCGTCTGGTCTCGTTTGAAACGTCTCTGGGCTTGATTGAAGGAGGTGGAGATACCATCCCCTTCACCGCGGAGGCGTAGTGGCCGCTCCTTTCTACCCCTACTGTTGAATCGGATGAGAGACTCATGTGCGCGCGATACGTTCGCAGAAGCGACAAACAAAAGCGCGCCGAGCAGTTTCGCGCGAATCCCTCAGCCTGCTGATCTGCCGCTGCCGGATGCGTACTATAAGGTGCACCTACGACGCACCAGCCGATCATCCGGCAGAGTTGGGAGTCAGGCGAGCGGGAATTTATGCTGGCCCGTTGGGGTCTGGTGCCGTTCTTCACCGAGGACCTTAAAGACATCAGGGGCATCACGACCATCAACGCCCGCTCCGAGACCATCACCATGGCTCCGACCTGGCGTGAGCCTTTAAGAAGCGCCGATGCCTCGTGCCTGTAAATGGCTCTGTGAGTAGCGGAAAGATGGTAAGCCGCCGAAGCAGACCTAGTTATTCGAACTGAGCAGCGGTGGACCATTCGCGTTCTCCTGCCTGTGGAACGCACGGAAAGACAAGGACGGTCATTGGCTCCAATCCTTCGCCATCGTGACCACGGAAGCCACTGAGCTGATGAGATTAGTTAAGTGGAATAGAGCTTAGCCGCAGGTTCATGGGCTGACTGACTCCGCCAAGGGTGTACAAAGGCCTCGCGTTCCCGATCGCACGCGTGCGACGCGGTGCTCTCGCTGGGAACGAAGCGCAGCTGCATCAGCTTACTGGTTGCATCGTCGATGAAGACCAGCAACGAGCAGGGTTCAGCGCGGCTCTCGAACCAGCGGTGCTCGCTGCCGTCGATCTGAACCAGTTCTCCGTACTACTCGCGACGCAAGCGAGGCTGATGGAAGGTCCGGCGCTGCTTGCGCGATAGCCACAGGCCGTCGGCCACCATCCATTTGCGGACGGTCTCACGGCCCACCTTGATGCCGTGCCGTTCCTCGAGCGCCTCGGTGGCCAGCGTCGGCCCGAAGTCACGATAGTTCCTGCGCACTAGCTCGAGCGCATATTCTCGAAGCCCGGACTCCAGGTGGTTGTTCGAGGTTCGGCCCCGAGCCTGATGAATCAGCGCTCCGCCACCACCGTCCCGGTAGCGCAGCAACAGCCGGTTCACTTGGCGTCCACTGATGGCCAAAACAGCTGCCGCCGAGGCCACGCCCCGCCGCCCGGCCAGGACCTCCGTCAACACTACAATGCGCTGCAAGTCTTTCGCACTCATCGCCACCAGGCCCATGCCTTTTGGACACTTCAACTTGGCAGAGGGATGACATTTATACTTGGGCGTTACAAAGTTTTACAGCAGAATACATGTTATCGGACGTAGCGAGTGAGTGACCCTCACTTGCTACGTCTTCGCTGGAGTGCTCCCCTTGTGTTCACGGCATTCCAATTTCGAAACAGATTGAAGGAACATCGTGCATCCCACCCAAGTAGAGGCGCAGAGCACGTCTGCGGCCAGGCAGCATGTACGAAGGGTGTGCCAGGCTGCATCCAACGAAACGGAACCAGGAAAGAACAGGTAAAACATGGCTGACACAAATGAATTGGTAAAAACAGTAATTCAGGTCCTCAATGACGGCGCACGTGGTTTCGCTGATATCGGCGAGCATCTGAAAAGTCCCGAACTGAAGACCTTCTTCGTGCAGGAAGCTCAGACACGCGCCCAGTTTGCGCACGAAGTACAAGCGGCCGCTGGTGTGAGCGAGGATGTTGGTGGAACGACGGCCGGTACAGTCCACCGGGTATGGGGTGATCTCAAGGCCAATTTAGGCGGCGGAGACCACACGCTCCTTGAAACAGCCGAGCAGGGTGAAGATGCGGCCAAGAAGGCCTATAAGGAGGCTTTGGAAGACACCGGTCTGGATAGCAATGTGCGTACCGTCCTAAGCCGTCAGCAGCCACACATCCACACGTCACACGACAAGGTGAAATCCTACCGCGACAGCCTAGCCTAACAGACCCACGGCAATGAACAGCCGCGCATTGCGCGGCTGTTTTGCTTTCATCTTCCTACTTGTTCGGCGAAGAAGCTTGCCATCATTGCGTCTGCTTCTCTCGTCTCCGGCAAGGACGGATCATTCCAGAATGCATGCGGGAGTGCTTCGAAGACGACAAGCCGTGCATCCACGCCTGCTTTCAGGAACGAACGATGAAGGGTTGTTGTACCGCTTAGCAAGAGATCCCTTCCGCTCGTGATGAGAAGTATAGGTGGCATTCCTTTCAGGTCCGCAAAAACCGGGGAAAGCACCGGATCCGTCAACCTCGTACTGCCGGCGTACTCCCCGGTTCCCTCAACCGGCTGTTTCGGCAGGTCGAGGTGACCCGACAGGCCGTTCAGCGCGAACATCGACTGCGAGTCTCCGACCCTGCTGAAATCACCCATACCGGAAAAGATGCCGAGTGCGGCAGGTAACGGCAGATTGAGTCTGCGTAGTTGTACGGCGACCTCCGCCGTAAGGATGGCACCCGCGGAGGTCCCGAAGATGCCGATATCCTGAGGTCGGTGCGTCTTCAGGAGTTCGCGATAGACCGCAACAGCGTCGTCCACGGCCGCAGGAAATTTGTGTTCCGGTGCTAGGCGGTAGAGAACGGCGACTACGGCCGTGTGCGACAACGCGGCTACGGGTATCGACTCGGACAAGGATCCGGAGTCCGAGTTGAAGCCGCCGCCGTGTAGATTGATCAAAACGCGACTACGATGATCTGCCGGGATTGCAGGAGGTGTGATCAGGCGCACGGGCACGCCGGCCACTGTGCTCTGCTGGATGTCTACCGGGTAGAGTGCGCGGAACGCCTGCCCTGCTCCCGCCTGCCAGGTATCGGTTCCCTTTCGCCGGTCAGCAAGGGTCTGAGGCACAGGGTTATCAGGGACCTGCCGCGAAAGCATCTTCTGAGCTTCGGGGCTGACCGTTTGCGGCACAGGTACAACGCGAGTGATGTGCGCCGTCCCATCCGGACTGATCACACTGAAGTTGCTATTTGCCACAGGTGCTCCTACATTCTTCTGAGCGGAAGCTTGGGAGCTGATCAAGCCGAAGAATGCAGCGTTCACCAACACGGGACCCAGAATTAGTTTGCCTCTTCGCTGCCAACTCGCCAAATGCTCCTCCAACACTGTCATCCATGTTTACCACTGGTTCGGATCGAGATGTTAGCACGCAGCCCCAGCAAGAGTTAGATCCGACGAGGAATCGGTGCTGAGCTTATCTTGCAAACACATGTAAATGGCCATAACGAAGGCCAATGCGTGGGTAGCTGGCTTAGCTGGAAGGAGAACCCGATGTGTGGCCGATACCTTCGCCAAGCTGATAAGCAGCGCATCGCCGAAGCGTTTCGTTTGGGGGACATGCCCGAGCACCTGATTCTGCCTCCTGACTACAACGTCGCCCCGACGACCTTTCAGCCGGTCATTCGACTGAACCGCGACACAGGCGGTCGTGAGGTGATTTTGATGCGGTGGGGACTAGTTCCCTACTTTGCGAAGATTCTTGCCGAGTGGAGGGGAATATCGACGATCAACGCGAGGGGTGAGACGGTGCAGGAGAGAGCGCTGTGGCGGCGACCGTTTGAGAAGCGGAGGTGTCTTGTGCCTGCAGACGGCTTCTACGAATGGACGAAGCTGGATCCAAAGACCAGGCAGCCCTTTGCGTACACTCTGAAAGACGGCGCTCCCTTCGCCTTCGCGGGTTTATGGGATGCATGGAAGGATCCCCAAACAGGCGAATGGCTCCAGAGCTTTGCGATTGTCACGACGACGGCCAATGAGGTGACCGCGCCGGTTCACGATCGTATGCCGGTGCTGCTGCATCCTCGAGATTATGACCGCTGGCTGCAGCGGGACGATCCTGCCGGCGCTCCTGTAGGCCTATTACGTCCGTATGAGGCAGAGGCGATGCAGGTTGTCTCCTGCAATCCTGCCGTAGGAAGGGTGCGGAACAACGGGCCTGAGCTGTTGGTCTGTCCAAAGAATAAGAGCGAATCATTGACGATCTTGAACAGCCTTTGACAGGGCGCGCTAGGCGTCGAAAGAGCATGTACTGTCTCGTCCCTCCGCAAGGACAGAGCGACATAAGCAAGTACAATTCCGGCGAGAGCTCCTGGATCGGAGCGCTGATGTACTCCAACCTGGAGCACCATACTCGATAGGAGAGACATAGACTCGTGGCTGAATGGAATCAACCCGCGCGCAAGTCGCCTGAGGATTGGCTGCAGGTCTGCCAACCGGAGCAGGAGCGCGGACGATTCAAGGTCTTTCTTGGATACGCGCCCGGCGTGGGAAAGACCTTCAGCATGTTGAGTGAAGGCATACGGAGACGCGGCCGGGGTGAAGACGTGGTGATCGGCATCGTGGAAACGCACGGCCGCAGCGGCACCGCAGAGCTGGCTGGCAAACTTGAACGAGTGCCTTCCCGAGACCTCGAATATAAGGGCACCCTGTTTTCGGAGATGGATGTGGAAGCGGTGCTCGCCCGGGCACCGCAGGTCGCTATTGTGGACGAGTTGGCGCACACCAACATCGAGGGCAGCCGCTTCGCGAAGCGTTACGAGGACGTCTTGTTGCTGCTGGAGAACAGGATCGACGTGCTGAGCACAGTGAATGTTCAGCACGTGGAGAGCCTGACGCCGCGCGTGCAGGCGCTGACTGGTATCAGTGTTCGCGAGCAGGTACCTGATTGGGTACTGGATAGCGCAGATGAGATCGTCATAAGCGATGTGACCCCCGAAGCATTGGTGACGCGTATGCGCCGCGGTGACATTTACCCCGCGGAGCGCGTCGAACGCTCGCTTACGAACTTCTTCAGGCGAGGCAATCTCATTGCACTTCGCGAAATGGCTCTGCAACGAGTGACTCGGGCGGTTGATCGCACCCTTGATGAATACGTGAAACGGAAGCGCCTCGGTCCGCAGTGGGCAGTAGCGGAGAAAGTGGCCGTCTGCATCAGCGCCAGTCAACAGGCGCGCGACCTGATTGCGCGCGGTGCTCGACTAGCGGAAGCGCTGAATGCGGAGCTTTATGTCCTACATGTAATCGACAAGGGGGACAGTGATAGCGAACGGCTGCGCGTGCTGAACAGCAGCCTCGCCTTCGCCACGCACCTGGGTGCGCACATTGTGAACCTTCCAGGCGGAGACACGGCTCGAACAACAGCTGCTTATATTCGCGAGCATCGCATCACCCAGGCCATCGTGGGGCGATCCGCGACTCACGGCATGCGCTCCTACTTGTACTACTACGCGCTGCAGAAATTTATGGCAGAGGCGCCGCACGTAGATCTCCACATCGTGACAGAGGATCGCCACTAGGCATGGTTCTGCCGAACCGGCGTCTGCCTTTACGAAATCTTTATGGAAAACCTACGGACTTTCTATGTCTCCTGGCCCTTGAATAGTCAGGGAGAGACATATGACCTGCCCGATTACGTGGTCGCCATATCCGTTGGCGCAAACGCTCCGCCGTCTTGCCTTCCCTGAACGCTCCCGGTACGGGTTTGAAGCATGCAGCTGTGGGCTGGTGCGGACGGACAACTCAACCCTGCAGAATCACCGATCCGCCCAGAGCCGTGTCCTCCGAAGCCGCATACCGGTGCAGGTAAGGAGCGCCATCCCATGCTCGACTTCATAGCCCTTGTGTCCTTTGCTCTTCTCTTCGGTTTAGCGGTTCTCTACACCCGCGGCTGCGATCGCCTCAAAGGAACTCGCCGATGATTCTCAATACCATTCTTCTGCTGCTCTCCGCCCTCTTGATCATCTACCTCGTTTTTGCACTACTACGTCCGGAGAAGTTTTAAGTCATGACTCTGAACGGTTGGCTCCAGATCGGTTTGTTTCTCGCCGCGGTGCTCTTGCTTGCCAAGCCGATGGGCACTTACATGTCGGCCGTCTTTGAACATCGCAGGACGTTCCTCGACCCTCTGCTCGGCCCGTGCGAACGTCTTCTATACCGCGTTACCGGTGTAAAGCCGAACGAAGAGATGCGATGGGCAACGTATGTGCTCCACATGTTCGCCTTCAGCGCTTCCACCCTTGCCCTCACCTACGTGGTGCAACGCCTGCAGGCACATCTGCCCTTCAATCCCCAGCACTTGCCAGGAGTCGAGTCGTCACTCGCACTCAACACCGCGATCTCTTTCACGACAAACACGAACTGGCAGGCCTACGTGCCAGAAACCACAATGAGCTATCTCACGCAGATGCTCGGACTGGCGACGCACAACTTCTGGTCTGCAGCGGTTGGACTCGCATTGGCGATTGCTTTCGTTCGCGGCATTGCACGTCGTGAGATGACGACTCTTGGCAACTTTTGGGTAGATCTCACCCGGGGCACGTTATGGATTCTCCTGCCGATTTCTGTGGTGTTCTCGCTTGTGCTTGTGTCTCAAGGGGTAGTCCAGAACCTCCGTCCGTATGACACGGTCAAGCTCCTTGAAGCCCAGAGATCCGTCGGCGCTGATGGTAAGCTCATCACGGTAACTACGCAGACCATTGCACAAGGTCCGGTTGCTTCGCAGGAAGCGATCAAGATGCTGGGTACAAACGGCGGCGGGTTCTTCAATGGAAACAGCGCTCACCCCTTTGAGAATCCCACACCGCTAACAAACTTCCTCCAGATGCTTTCAATCTTCCTGATTCCAGCAGGTCTATGCGTCACGTTAGGCCAGATGGTTGGGTCGCCCAAACACGGCTGGGCGGTGCTGACCGCCATGGTCGTGCTTTGGTTTGCCGGCACACTCACGACTTACTGGGCGGAGTCTCATACGAATCCGCTTCTGCACAATGTGAACGGGCAGGTGTCAGAGTCGCAGTCCGGCGGCAACATGGAAGGCAAGGAGGTTCGCTTCGGCATCGCGAACACAGCGCTGTTCGCCACAGTCACCACTGACGCCAGCTGTGGCGCAGTGAATGGCATGCATGACAGCTTCACTCCGCTCGGGGGCATGGTGCCAATGGTCAACATCCTGCTGGGCGAGGTCGTGTTCGGTGGAGTTGGCGCGGGCCTTTACGGGATGCTCGTCTTCGTCGTGATGGCCGTGTTCATCGCGGGGCTGATGGTGGGTCGCACGCCGGAGTATCTGGGCAAGAAGATCGAAGCCTTTGACGTACAGATGGCCATGTTGTACCTCCTGATCTTCCCAATGTTGATTCTGGGATTCGCTGCGATCACGGTGATGTTGCCAAATCTGGGCCTAAGCAGTCTTGCCAATCACGGGCCACATGGGCTAAGCGAAATCCTGTACGCGTACACGTCCGCTACGGGTAACAACGGATCCGCGTTCGCCGGTTTGAATGCTAATACTCACTGGTACAACTACACGTTGGCGGCATCGATGTTCTTCGGTCGATTCATGATGATCATCCCCATGCTCGCCATCGCGGGGAATCTCGCCGGAAAGAAGGTCGTTCCGGCGTCCTCTGGCACGTTCCCGGTCACAACACCGCTCTTCACGGTGCTGCTTACCGGCGTGATCCTGATTGTCGGTGCGCTTACCTTCTTTCCTGTGCTTGCGCTTGGGCCGGTGCTGGAGCACCTGCTGATGCGTACAGGCCAACTGTTCTAAGAACGAGAGATTGCTGTCATGTCCACACAAGCGAAACGTCGCTCGCTGTTCGATCTGAAGATTATGCGCAGAGCGTCGCTCGACGCCCTGCGCAAGCTCAGCCCGCGCCTGATGATGAAGAATCCGGTGATGTTTGTGGTCGAGTTGGGCAGCGCGCTCACGACGGTGCTTCTGTGCATCAATGTGGGCACGCGTCACGGCCACTTCCTGTTCGATCTGCAGATCACCTTATGGCTGTGGTTCACGGTGTTGTTCGCGAACTTTGCAGAAGCCATGGCGGAAGGCCGCGGGAAGGCCCAGGCTGATGCTCTGCGGCTGGCTAAGTCGGAGACCACCGCCTATCGCGTCAGCAAGACCGGAGCGATCGAGGAGATTCCGAGTTCTCAGCTGCGTGTCGGTGACGTGGTGCGGGTCATCGCTGGCCAGATGATTCCGGGAGACGGCGACGTGACCGAGGGCATCGCCTCAGTAGACGAATCCGCCATTACCGGCGAATCAGCGCCGGTGATTCGAGAGGCGGGAGGAGACCGCTCCGCCGTCACGGGAGGCACTCGCGTACTCTCTGACAGCATCACCCTCCGCATCACATCGAATCCCGGAGAAACGTTCCTGGATCGCATGATCGCTTTGGTAGAAGGGGCGGAACGTCAGAAGACGCCGAATGAGATCGCCCTTAACATCCTGCTCGCGGGTCTCACGATCATGTTTCTGCTTGCGGTAGTCACCCTGCAGCCATTTGCGATCTATTCGGGGGCACCTCAAACAGTCTTTGTATTGATCTCTCTTCTTGTCTGCCTGATTCCAACGACCATCGGCGGGCTTCTCTCAGCCATCGGCATTGCGGGCATGGACCGGCTTGTACAGCACAATGTTCTGGCCACCTCGGGCCGCGCAGTAGAGGCCGCAGGTGACGTAAATACACTCTTGCTGGATAAGACCGGAACGATCACCATTGGAAACAGGCAGGCAGCCGAGTTTCTGCCCGCACCAGGTGTTACGGCGGATCAGCTTGCCGATGCGGCCCAGCTCTCTTCCCTTGCCGATGAGACACCGGAGGGTCGCTCGATCGTGGTGCTCGCCAAGGAACGCTACAACCTGCGCGGCCGCGAGCTGTCGCAAATGCATGCCGAGTTCGTTCCCTTCTCCGCCAACACTCGCATGAGCGGCATCGAGGTAGAAGATAGGTCCATTCGCAAGGGCGCTGTGGATGCAATTGCCCGTTATCTGACCGAGCATGGATCGCCGATGCCCGAGGCGGTGCGCAACGCGGTAGAAGACATTGCACGCAAGGGTGGTACGCCTCTGGTCGTTGCTGAAAATGGCCGTGCGCTCGGTGTTATCTACCTTAAGGACGTTGTGAAAGGAGGCATGAAGGAGCGCTTTGAGCAGCTTCGTTCCATGGGTATCCGTACCATCATGATCACGGGCGATAACCCTCTCACGGCGGCAGCCATCGCCCGTGAAGCCGGCGTCGATGACTTCCTGGCGGAGGCGAAACCCAAGGACAAGATGGACCTGATCAAGCGCGAGCAGGCTGAAGGCAAGCTCGTAGCCATGACTGGGGACGGAACGAACGATGCTCCCGCTCTCGCCCAGGCCGACGTAGGTGTCGCTATGAACTCCGGCACACAAGCTGCCAAGGAGGCCGGTAACATGGTGGACCTTGATTCAAATCCCACAAAACTGATCGAGATCGTCGGGATCGGAAAACAATTGCTCATGACGCGCGGCGCGCTGACTACGTTTTCAATTTCAAACGACGTGGCGAAGTACTTTGCGATTATCCCGGCCATGTTTGCCGGCGTCTTCCCGGTGCTGAACGCACTCAACATCATGCACCTCCACAATGCGGAATCGGCCGTGCTCTCCGCTGTCATCTTCAATGCTCTCGTAATCGTAGGTCTGATTCCGCTGGCCTTACGCGGCGTAGGCTATCGACCCATGTCGGCCGCAGCACTCTTGCAGCGCAATCTGCTGGTCTATGGTCTGGGCGGCATCCTGGTTCCCTTTGCAGGGATCAAGCTGCTGGACATGCTCATCTTCACGTTGCATCTGGCGTAGAGCCGCTGTGTTCCGGAGACAATCTATGAAGCTCTTCATCACCACGTGCCTCTACACGACGATCACGGCACTACTGCTTGGCCTCGGCTACCCTCTTGCGATTACCGGGATCGCGCAACTCGCCATGCGTGAAAAAGCGAACGGGCAACTTATTGTCCGTCATGGAGAGATCGTTGGGTCCGCACTGATCGGACAACCCTTTGCCGGTCCTAGCTACTTCCACAGCAGACCCTCAGCAGCCGGCGCAGGTTATGACGCTGCAGCATCCTCGGGTTCAAACCTGGGTCCGACCAACAAGGCTCTCATCCAGCGTGTCGAGGCTGGAGTGAAGACCGAGGGGAACGGAAGTCCGGTACCTATCGATCTAGTCACAGCCTCGGGATCAGGGCTGGACCCAGACATCAGTCCAGCTGCAGCCGCATATCAAATCACTCGCGTGGCTGCGGAACGTCATGTTTCGCAGGCTGTCGTTCAGGCCCTTGTTGCCCAGCATCTTTTGCCCAGGCAACTAGGACTCCTCGGGGAGCCGCGCGTCAACGTATTGGCTTTGAACCTGGCGCTTGATCAGATCACGCCGGTGCAGAGTAGCCACATCCGGCACTGATCATGCGAACAGCGGAAAGAAATGCTTGCCGATCTTGCGACAGAGGGGTGTACTGTAGCCCCAACAGAGCGGAGGGCTCAACGCTATGTATCTATCGATCAATCCTGTATCGGCTGTAAGCTCTTGCGGCGACCCTGCTAGGAACGCGGATAAGCGTCACCCTTTCGTTCGGCGCTGCCTCCCGTGCGGGTTGGGTCTGCTGTCATTTGTATTCTTAGTAGGCTGCAGCAAATCGAACCCCGCTCCGGTGCGCTCCGCAGCGGTTGTGAATGGATCGACAGGCGTCAACGCAACTACCGGGACAGCAACATCCGTTGCGCCCCCTGCAATGAACCAGCAAGCTGCCGTCTCGCCTGAAGCGCCGGCTCCAGTGGTGTCTCCTGCTCTTCCCCCTGCAACGCCGGTCGTCCCGATTTCCACGACACCCGTAACCACGCCGCCTAAGCCGATTCCTGCCCCTCCTCCGCAGGTCGTGCCGGCTGGAACCAGCCTTCCTGTGAGGTTGTCCGTAAGTCTGAGTTCAAAGAACAACAACACTGGCGATACGTTTCAGGGTGAGCTGGCCAGCCCTGTCCGTCTGAAGCAAAGTGTGGTGCTACCGGCGGGTTCAACCGTGAACGGGGTGGTTACCTCTGCCAAGTCTGCGGGCAGATTCAAGGGTGCGGCTTCTCTGTCACTGAAGCTGGTTTCGGTTGTCGTTCGTGGCCGCAGGTACGCCGTGGAGACAGCATCGATTAGCTCAGAAAGCAAGGGCAAAGGAAAGCGAACCGGAGCGATGGTTGGCGGTGGAGCAGGTGCGGGTGCTTTGATCGGCGGCGTCGCGGGTGGCGGGAAAGGTGCGTTGATCGGCGGCCTGTTGGGTGCGGGTGCGGGAACGGCAGGTGCAGGAATGACCGGCAACAATCGCGAAATCACCTACGGCGCAGAGAGCATCCTCACCTTTAGCCTGAGCAGGAGCTTAACCTTGGGCAGCCGTGCTACAAGGTCAGACGACTAGCCGTAACCTGGTCTAATGGGCACGGAGGACAATCATCAGATTCGGACATCTGACTCGGTCGGAATGCCATTCGCGAGCAGGCGATAACCCACCCAGGGCTCACTCTGGATGTAGCGAATGCCATCGCCTCGGTCCAGCTTCTTGCGAAGAGCCCCGATGAGCACCCGTATGTTCTCTGGTTGATCCTCAGCTGCAGGACCCCAGATGGCTCGAAGAAGCGCCTTGTGTGTCATCACGCGTCCTGCGTTGTGCAATAGCAGAGAGAGCAATTGAAACTCTTTTGGCGTGAGATGGATAGGAAGATCTTGCAGAGTTGCGGTGTGGGCCAGAGCGTCCAGAACGAAGTGGCCTGCTTCAATGCGATCTTCTCCCTGCACAGGCTCGGCCACTCTTCGCAACTGTGCCCTCACACGGGCAAGCAGTTCCGGCATACTGAAGGGCTTGGTAAGATAGTCGTCCGCGCCTGCGTCCAAGGCCGTGATCTTCATCAGATCCGTATCGCGAACACTGAGCACGATGATTGGGGTCGTCACAATCTTACGCACAGCTTGCGTCAGTTCTAGCCCGTTCATCTCGGGCATGGCCAAGTCTGTGATGATTAGATCCGGACGTTCCGTCTCCACCGTTTCGTAGCCTTCGAGACCGTTGTTCGCTACCAGAACGGTGTATCCATTGCTCTGGAGTGAGGCCTTCAGCATCCGGGTGATCTGACGCTCATCGTCCACCACGAGAACGCGCTTCAACTTGGCTTCCTCGTCGCTCTCTGCAGGCCAAGTGCGTTCCACACGTCTTACAATCTCTCCATGAACTCGCGGCGCGCGGTAGCAATCACTCGATGGGTGCTCGCATTTGGCGCTCTCACCGGAATTCTACTCGTCTACCGGCGCTGGCTTCATGTAAACCAAACAACGGTGGCGCTGTCGCTGTTGCTGCTGATCCTTATCCTGGCAGCGCGCTGGAGCCTTCGTCACGCCGTGGCCATCTCCCTGGTTGCCGCAGCTTGCTACAACTTCTATTTCCTTCCGCCCTTTGGGACCTTCACCATAGCGGATCCACAGAACTGGCTGGCCCTGTTTGCGTTTCTCACGACCAGCGTCATTGGCAGCAGACTCTCCCAGAAGGCTCGGGATGAAGCAGAGCAGGCGAGGCAGCGGCAGCGTGAGTTGGAGGTGCTGTTCACCCTCAGTCGGGAGCTCCTGCAAACAGAGAACGTCGGCGCACTCGTGAACAGCTTGCCAGCGCTGATTCGTAGCGCCTCCCGTGCTGAGTCGGTTTTGCTCTACCTCTTGGACGGTGACAAGCTGTATCAGGCTGGTTTACGACAAGTATCGCCATCAGATATCGCTTCCTGTCGCCACTTGGCGCTCAGCCTTTCGGCACCTGAGTCTGGACCGGCACAAGAGATGCGCGTTCCGTTGCATGCCGGTGTGCGACCCAGAGGGCTGTTGCTTGTGCAGGAAGCACCACTTTCCATCGAAAGCTGGCAGGCGCTAAGCGGGCTGGTGTCGATCGCGCTTGACCGTGCACAGGCCCTCGAGGATGTTGCGAAGAGCGAAGCCAACAAAGAAAGTGAGCGTCTGCGCACGCTGATCCTCGACTCCATCACGCACGACCTCCGAACACCGCTAACCTCAATCAAAGGCGCTGCAAGCACCCTGAGGTCACAACTGAACGTCAGCGAGGAGGATCGTCAGGAATTGCTCGCCATCGTTGATGAAGAAGCAGACCGCCTCAATCGCCTTGTCGGGCAGGCGGTTGAGATGGCGCAGTTGGAAGCGCAGGAAGTACATATGACCTTCGCTCCAACCTCCGTGGCTGATGTCCTGGCGCAGGCGCAGGAGACGTGTGCCTGGGTGAGCAGCATGCATCCAGTTACCGTGAGGGTACCCGAACTTCCGAGGGTATCTGCCGACTTTGAGATGGTCAGCAAGGTGCTCTGCAACTTACTCGAAAATGCGGCGAAGTACTCGTCTCCACATTCGCCGATCTTTATCACCGCCGAGCAGAAGGACGGGTTCATTTTGACCAGCGTGGCGGACCGTGGCGTTGGGATCGACGCGGAGGAGCAGAACCTGATCTTCGATCGTTTATACCGTTCACGAACACAGAACAGCAGTGTTCCAGGAACAGGAATGGGACTTGCGATCAGCAGGGCTATCGTGGAATCTCACCACGGGAACATCACGGTAACCAGCCAGCCGGGCCATGGGTCTGTCTTCACCTTCAGTTTGCCCATAGCGAGGTGAAGCAGGCCTTCCCTGCTCACCTCCGTCGAAGTCTGTGTTGCAATGGCAGCCCAGGCTAGATCCAAACTTTGGATTCGACCTGCGCGCTGGCTTTGCGGGTGCGGCTGTTTGCTGGAGTTGTATTGCCGGCACCAGAGGATGGCGTGATGATGACGGGCGTTCGCGGCGCGGCGGTGTCACCGACCACCCCAGGCGTTTGCGCACCAGAACTCGTCGTCGCACCTGGCGCGTAGTTGATGTCCGGGTCGCCGAGATACTCATGGGGAGGACCGACCCGGTTCATGCGTGCATAGTTCGGGATTGCCATCATCGGCGAGCCATCCTGCCATGTGCCGGTAAGGACCATAAGGCCGCCAAGCAGATCCGGTTTCCATTCGGCCTTAAGAGGACCGTCGCTCAATGGCTGATCGATGTTCTGGTGATCCGCTGTTTCTACGTTATAAACGAGCGGTCCATACTTCAGTGCTACCGTGCCTAGGTCAGCCTGGATGCGGTCGTCTGCCTTGACGCGTTGTGGTTCCATCGGCAACTCAAGCTCTATCTGATCACCCGCCTTCCACTCGCGCGTGACGACCGCATAGCCGCGCACGATGTGCGGTGTGACTTCCTTCCCGTTTACAGCAAACCGCTTCACGCCATTGATCACCGGTGTATCGGTGTAAAGCTTGCTTGTGGTCCGGTTGGGTATCCGGACATGAACTGAGAATGTCTTTGCCTCTTCAGGGTTCACAGTGATCGCGATTGCGCCGTGCCATGGGTAATCGGTTTTCTGAACCATCTCGACTCTTGTGCCTGCAACTTCTCCGACGTGAATGCGGCTGCCGACGAACATATTGACGTACACACCATTCCTGTCTTTCACATATGCCCAGGTCGGCATCATCAGCAACGTGCGGGGAATGTTTCCAACGCAGCACGGACACACATGCCACAGCGTGCGTTGTGAATTCACCAGCGGATTGGTGTAGCAGAAGCTCTTGCCCTGAAGATCCACACCGCCCAGTAGCGCGTTATACATCGTCTGCTCGTACAGATCGGCATACTTCGCGTCGTGATAGGCGAGGTTCAATTTGTACTGGAAGAACACAAGTCCGCAGCTCGAACAGGATTCGCAGTAGGCGTTGTTGCGGAGCGAGTAGTTCGGTCCAAAGCCCTCCGAGGTCTCTCCACTGCCGATACCACCAGTCAGATAGTACTTTCGGTTGACCATGTTGTCCCAAAGCGATAGCACCGCGCTCTGATAATCGAGATCTCCCGTTTCCGCGGCAATGTCCGCAAGACCCGAATAGAAGTAAGTCGCACGGACGGCATGGCCGACAGCTTCGTACTGCTGTCCGGGTGGTAGGTGACTCTGATCGTACTCGGCCCCACCACGACGCGAATCGAGCAGAAACTTGGCAAGCGCGATATACGCGTCTCCGCGGTGATTTCCTTCCTGATCATTGACGAAACGCCCGAAACGGACCAGAGCCTGCTCCATCTCCTGGTGTCCATCGAACCAGTCCTTCTTGCCAGGTCCAAGGTTCGCCACCCAGCAATCAGCAAGCTTCTTCGCTGCGTTGTAAAGACGAAGATCTTTGCCATCGGTCAGTGTGTAGTGGTTGATAGCAGATTCGATGAAGTAGCCGGAAACGTAGCCCTCGTGATTGCCACGATGCTCAGGCGACCACCGTTCGGGCCAACTCGTGCGATCTGCCAGAATATACGCCGTTTGAAGATAGCCGTCCGACATCTGCGCTGCAAGAATGGTCGGGATCCAACGGTCCAGCGTGTCGCGCATATGCGCTTGCGCATCGATCATCTCCCGATCGCCTTGCGCATCAACCATCAGCGCAATACACATGGACTCAACTGTCTGGTGTACCCAGGCATTGGAGAACACGTACCCCTTGTGGGCCGCATGCGGTTCACCGCGGTTTGCTTTGCCTGCTTCAATGAAGTTGTCCAGACCTCCATCACCCTTGTTCACAGCGACGTCCGCGCGCTCGCAGTAAGCAATACAGTGAGGAATCCAGTCAACGATGAGTGTTTTCGCCCGCGCGCTCCAGAGTGGGCTGTCGACGGCATATCGCCTCGTGTAGACCACGTCCAAACGATCTCGCGGTGGTGCCGTTTCTGCATGAACATGAATTCTCGAGGATCGCGGCCCGTCCGCTCCGGCTCCGGTGAGCTCCAACACATATTCGCCCGGGGCGGAGAAAGAAGCAGTTGTCACCACGGACACGGCACTCGCAAAGGACACATTCCCTGGGCCTGAGACCTTGGACCACCGCACTGCATTCCCTGGCTGATCCTGCAACCAGATTGCTTTTCCAGCCAGGTAGGTCCGCCCACCCATCACCACCGAACGGTCTAAACCCGCGTCGATCACGGGTGGAAGCGACGGTACAGGGCCGGCGTTGTAGACCTTCCATTCGAGGATCCCTGCGGCATGCTCGCCTTCGGAGACCACCTCCAGACGCACCTTCTCGGTTGTGATCTGATCGAACGTTGTAGTGTTGAACGCATCGTGCACACTGCCCAAACCGCGGGCATTCCCGACTGGAACGAAATCACTCCCGTTCCAGAAGAGGATCCGATAGGAGGCGGGCGCGGCCATCCGGCCGAACTCGCTCCCCGCGATCCCGGCACGCCGAGGGGCATCAATCGCCCAATAAACATCTATCCTGCTGGTCGAGACAGGCTTGCTCCAGGCATATTGCACCCATTGCGGCGCGTTTCTTGACTCGAACTCGCCACGCAGCGCATAGGCCCCCTTGCTTCGGTCACGCGAACTCGACGGAGTGAACCCATCATTGAGCGTGGAGATCTTGTTCTCGCTCGTAGTCGTAAGACTGGACGCGAGAGCTACCTTCGCAAGATTGAGCGAGGCATCCGCTGACTCAGCAAAGGCCTTGGGCCCGGTGATACCCGCGACGATGGCGGTTCCCGCAACCCCAGCGAGAAAATCTCGCCGGTTCAGGTGCAACTCGGACGAGTCCCCGTTCGGTTCGGAAGAAAGATGCTTGCTGGTCATCGTGTGCCTGGTTCTGGACATGCAGGTTCCTTATTCGCTTGAGTGGTGCATCTGCTCCGCGGAGACGACTCAGTCCGAGGCAAACTGGTGTAAGGTGACGAATGTACACGCTTACACGCGTCATCCGAAATGCAAACTGAAAAATACGCCCTTTCCCACATCTGTGTCTATGGAGTCAGCATTGGGCGGCGCTGAAGCAAATGCACCACCAAGCCAGTAGACAGCACCGTGGTACGCTTCCGTGCAGAAGAGGTGCTTGCACATTGCGTCCGCGTTGCCTTGCAAGACTTCATCGATGGGTTGCGCTTCCGCGGGCGACGGCGACCATGACCGCTTGCCTGCTCCTCGGATTCAACGCCGAACGTCTTGTCGCGCAGGAGACAAAGGACGCTCTCGCCGCTGCGTCTGCGCTGGTACGCGCGGGTAAGTACGACGCCGCTATCGCCGAAGTGGAACAGGGCCTCAGGACCAGACCTGCGGATGCTCGTCTGCACACCGTCGAGGGAATCGCGTATTCAATGAAGGGCGACAACGAAAAGGCCCTTGTAGCTTTGAGAGCCGCACTTCAACTTGCTCCCGGATTTCCGGGCGCTCTTAGAGCCGAGGCACAGGTTCTGGTCCGCACACGCAGCAGCGAAGCGATCCCTGTGCTCAACCAGATCCTCCGCGCTGACCCCGCCGATACTACCGCGCGCGAGATGCTCGCCGTCTCCGAGGCGGAAAACGATGACTGCACGTCAGCTGTCCGCGATTTCGGGGAGATCGCGTCCGCGCTCAAAGCACACCCCGCCTCTCAGGAACAGTACGGAGGCTGCCTCTTTCGCCTGAAGCGGTACAAGGAAGCAGTTCCTGTCTTTCAGCAACTACAGGCGGAGCGCCCCCATGACGGAGGGATCGCTTACGATCTGGCCCTTGCTGAGTTGCGAGATGGAGAAGGCAAAGCTGCTGCCGCAACCCTCGTCCCTTTTCTGGATGAGACGTCCGATGTTGATACGCTTGCGCTCGCCTCCGACGCCTTCGAAGACGTCGGAGATACCCCCAAAGCTGTGGCTGTGATGCGCCGCGCGATCGTGTCAGACCCTCTGCACGCGGACTCCTATGTGCGCTTCGCCGAGCTGTGCATGGAGCATGAATCCTACCAGGCTGGTGTGGACATGGTAAGTGCCGGTATCTCACGTCTCCCAAGCGACCCTTCCCTCTACCTGGCCCGCGGCATGCTCTACGGAGGAATGGCCCAGTACGACAAGGCGGAGGCGGACTTCCATGCTGCGGAGTCTCTCGATCCAAAGCATGGAACGGGCGATTACGGTGTAGGCCTCGTGCAATCCCAGAGGAATCGGTCCGACGACGCCCTGAACACAACACGCACTGCACTTCGCGCGCACCCGGAGGATGCCCAGCTTCACTTTCTGTTAGCCCGAATCCTAACCGATCGAGGCGCCCAGCCAGATTCGCCCGCTTTCATCGAAGCGACCCAGTCTGCAACTGCAGCAGTTCGGCTGAAACCGGACCTTATCGCAGCACGTGACCTTCTCGCGAAGATCTACATGGCAGAGGGCAAAAACAAGCTGGCCATCGAGCAATGCAAGGCCGCCCTCGCGCTCGATCCGTCCGATCAGAATGCGTTGTATCGACTGATGCGGGCGTCCCGTGAGATTGGCGATGAAGCCACCGCACATGATCTGGCAAAACAGGTCGCGGACATGCATCAGCGCGCACGACAGGACGAGAGCAATCGCCTTCGCTACAGAATCGAAGAAGCACCCGGCCCAGGTCTCAAGGACAACACGCAACCTGCCGCGCCCCCTCACCCCTAGCAGCTCACACTTCCCTCGCGTATCCCAAGGTTCTACTCTGCACTTGCTCCCAGGCCGCCCATCTGGTTGTGAGTGCCCTATCTGGCGCGAACTGGTTCACGAAGATGAAAACTCAATGTAACCGTTGACACTCGCTGGAACACGGGGCTAAAGTTGCGAACCATCACGAAGTGAGTCAATCAGGCTGTCCTCTGAATACCGGGACCGGTACCTCCGGCTCGGTTTCTCCGAGCGTGGATCGGCTTTTTGTAAGCGCTTGCATAATTGCTACCGATTTGGGAGGTGTACACGATGTCTGATCGTTCTGTTACCCGAAAGATCTTTCTGCTTGCGCTTTTGCTCTGCCTTGGCGCTGTGTCGGCGTTGGCACAATTTTCCAGCGGCATTGAAGGGACAGTCCGCGACAGCTCTGGAGCCGTCGTCCCCAGTGCAAAGGTCACCATCACTGACACACGACTCGGCGTCGCGAAGACCACCACGACAAATGACACCGGGTACTTTCGTGTTGAAAGCATCAGTGCGTCTGCCTACACCATTCAGATCAGCGCAGCCGGCTTCGATGCCTTCCAGGAAAGCAATTTGACGCTGCAGGTCGGCGAGATGCGTACCTTGACACCGGTACTGAAACTCGGGTCGACGAACACAGAGATCACCGTGACTGCATCGCAGGCCTCTCTCAACCTGGCCGCAGCCACTACGGGATCCATCATCTCGGAAGAAACGGTCAGCGTCACTCCGCTGGGCGGACAGAACGTATACGGTCTCGCTAGCCTTACGCCGGGAATCACCGGCAGCGCGACAAACGGGACTGACAACTACACCAACGAATACGCGATCAACATCAACGCTGCCGGCCTGCGACAAGAAGAGAATGGCTACCAGATCGATGGAGCCTACACAGACACGCCCTCGCGTGCAGGTGGCACCTCCATCTCCCCGAATCCGGAAATCGTTCAGTCAATTGACATCCGTACGAACAACTTCGACGCGGGTAAGGGCAGAAACGGGGGTGCCACGGTCGACGTCTTCACGAAGTCCGGCAGCAACCAGTTCCACGGCACGGGGGACTACTACTTCCTCAACAATGATCTCGTAACGCGTACAGAATTCCAAAGCAGCGTTCCGAACTTCCGGCGTCAGGAGATGGGCATCACGGTTGGCGGTCCAATCCTGAAGAACAAGCTCTTCTTCTACGGTGCGATCGATGTGTTGCGCTCCAGCTCCGTTAGCGCGAATGCCTACACCGTTGAGACCCAGGCTTTCGACGACTGGGCGTCGGCAAACCTGCCCAACAACGTCGCGACGCAGGTGCTTCTGGCAGCGCCTCCCCTCAACTTTGCCACAACGAATCTAGTGACTGCCAGCCAGGTCAAGGGCAGCTACTTTGCCTTACCCGCCAATCTTCCGGCAGACCTGCCGGTGTTCGGTACTTCCAACATCAGCTACTCCATCCCCAAGAACGGGTACCAGTACAGCGTTCGTGGAGACAACTACATCGGCAACAACGACCGCATCTACGCAGAGTTCATGCGCACCTCGGACACATCGGTCAGCGCGACGCCGCGTCCCGAACTCAACTACAACCAGTCCAACAGCTCCGACTTCGCCAACCTGGACTGGACACATACCTTCTCACCCAAACTCCTCAACGAGGTCGGTGGGAACATGATTCGCCCTTTCGGCGCAAACCTCCCGGTTGATTCAGAAGCCATTCCGTTCATCAATGTGACCGGACTACAAGGGTTCGCCAACTGGGGTCCCGGCAACTTCACGCAGACAACGGTTGGCTGGCGTGATGTCCTTACCGCAACCGTGAAAACACACACCCTTAAATTTGGCTTCCAGCAGGACAACGTTCGTGAAGCGGATGCGCAGAGCGGCGCCTTCGATCGGCCCACGTATAACTTCAACAGCCTGCTCGACTTCGTGCAGGACAAGGCCACCTCGGAGAGCGGCACTCCGGTGAGCTTGCTCACCCACCAGCAGGCTCCCTACAACCGTCGCTATCGTGCTCTCGTTACCGGCGTCTTCGTGCAGGACGACTGGAAGGTGTCGCCGCGGTTCACGTTGAATGCCGGCATTCGCTATGACATGATGGCAAACTTCTTTTCCGTGCTCAGCCCTCAGTTGACGAACTTCACCTTCGGCGCAGGTTCCACCTATAACGAGCAGATCGCGAACGGCGTCGCTGGACTGCAGCCCAGCAGCCACGTCCTGGATCACAACATCTGGCAGGTCACGCCGCGCATTGGTTTCTCCTACGATGTGCAGGGAAATGGTCGCACCGCCCTCCGTGGCGGCTACGGCATCTTTGCCGATCAGCCTCCCTATATCCACATCACTGACATCACCGCCGGCAATCTCCCGAATTCCTTCACACCGAACATCAACGTCCAACAGGGTCAGGCTATCCCTGATTTTCAACTCTGCAGCCCGCCCACTGGGTTCACCATCAACTGTCCCATCGTGGATACCAGCAACGTCGTTCTTAACTCCAGCGGCGGCATCACGGGCCAGCGAGCCACCATTGGCGGGTATTCGCCATCTTTCAAACTCACTCAAATACAAAACTGGTCGTTGAGCGTCCAGCATCAACTCACCAACACTCTCATCATGGAGCTCAACTACTCTGCTTCCACCGCCCACCATCTGCCCGTTTTCAACCAGGACATCAACCGTTTCGCGGGTGATCTCGTCGTGAACAAGGGGACCCTCACTCGGTTGAACCCGAACTTCGGCGGTCTCACCTACGGAACGGCAGACGGCAACTCGGTGGGTCACTACGGCTCGGCAACGATGACGAAGCTGATTTCTCACGGCTTCAATATTCGCGGCATCTATACCTTCGGCAAAGCGCTTGACGTCTTCAGCAACTCCGGCTCGCTGGATGCTGGCTCAATCACCACCGCCACACAGGTTTTCCGTAACGGCGATCTCAACTCTCAATACGGCCGGGCCGACTACGACATCCGTCAGCAGTTCACGACGGATGGAACCTGGACCCTCCCGAACCACTTCACGAACATGTTCGCCAAGAATCTCCTCGGAGGCTGGCAGCTCGGCGGCGTCTGGCTCTTCCACACGGGACTTCCCTTCTCCGTCTACACCAGCGCTGGCTTTGTTCCAGTCTATGGAGCAAATGGACAGGTTGTCGGCAACACGGGCGGCGATTACAACGCGGACGGCTCCAACTACGACCTGCCCAACACGCCCAGCTTTGGCGCGCATCTTCCTGGACAATCACGGAGCAAGTTCATCACTGGACTCTTCCCTGCATCGGCTTTCACTGCTCCCGCACTCGGTACAGAAGGAACGCTTGGCCGAAACACCTATGACCAGCCGGGATATAACAACTTCGACTTCACGCTGGCGAAATTGTTTTCCGTCAAGTGGTTCGGGGGAGAGCGTCTGAATCTCGAAGGCAAAGCCGAAGCCTTCAACCTGTTCAACCGCGTAAACCTGACCGGCGTGAACTCCGATCTTTCCTCGGGTTCTCTCTTCGGCCAGTCCACGACCGAACTGCAGCGACTGACCGGCGGTCGTAGCGTACAACTGCACGTGCGCGGCAACTTCTAAGGATCAGGGCGTCACATAAGTTGTGTGACGCTCTGTCCTTTATCGGCACAACGTTCTCACTGGTTCTCAGTGACTGCTCTCACTTCCACAACGCACGAAGCACAGGTCTTACGACCTAAACTCCAAGTGCCGATACACGCCTGGTGCGCGCCGCTTTACTCAAAGCTGTTGCAGCTAGGCTCTGCACACACACGCAGCAGGGCCACACCACAGCACTCGATGAGGGATTCAGCCCTGGATCGGTTGCCGCGATGTGGCCCTTGCTGCTTACGAAATCGAGCGAGCTAGCTGTTTCGCTGCTTATCGATGGTGATAGTGGGCGCCAGTCCATTCCTGGGTTGACCTGACTCCGAACTGCCAATCTGAAGAGGGGCCTGCTTCGCTTCGAACTCCAGGAGCGCCTCGTCGGCCAGTGCCTTCTGCTCGGCTTCCTTCAGGTGCACATCGTGTAGATCCAGGCTGTCCACGGCTACGCGCACGCGACCGGAAGCACGATAGCGCTCATCCTGAATCATGGCTTCAAGTCGATTCAGGTTGTCACCGGATCCACCCAGCGTCGTGACCATCCCGGAAGCCATCTCCGTGATTTCGGCCATCGCCCGCTTCATCCGCATGTCGCTGATGCCCGATTTCAGCGCTTCGATCTTGGAGCGTGTGATCGAAACGGCAACGTCACGGGCGCGGACGAGCTCCTTGTACGTGACCTCGGACTGGTCCAGCTGTTTACGGTTCTCGTCCAGTTCGCGTTCCACGGTCTTCAGGCGCAGCGCATACTGGCCGGCAACATCGCGCCGATCCAGCCTGATGTTGGCTGTCACTTTGGCTCGCAGATCGGTCTCATCAGTCTCCAGCTTGCGTACCTGGCCAATAAGCCGTTCCACCATACCCGCGTGGGAAGCAAGGCCTACATTGAATTTGCCCACCTGTTTGCGCAGGTTCTCCTGCTCCACCTCGAGCAACGCCTCAGGGTTGCGCCGCTCCGCCTTGGTCAGAAACAAGCCGAAGAAGCCTTTCACCAGATTGCCTAAACGACGGAACATGCACGCTCCTTGAAACACACTCTACGCCCTACGTAAAGAATTGCAATTTTGTTCTACGAAGCTTGGCTACCGGTACTCCCGGATCCGCGGTGCAAACCCGAGCACCACCAGAGCCGCGACCATGCAGGTTGCAACTCCACCTTCAAGTTCGGCACTGCTCACCATGGACAGCCCCTGGTGTACTTCATCATCAAAGGTCGCTTGGCTCATACTGACTGCAACTTCTGTTGCGTCGTCGAAGTGCTTCAAAGCTCCGTGCGCCTGACCAGGCTCGTTTCCGGTATAGAGCTGCACTGCCTTTTCGTGTAGTCCAGCGTGCTGCAGGCGGTAAACCTCCGCATCCAGCGCGGTGTACTGCTGCCAGGCCGTGAGCGCCCTCAGTAGCGCTTCACGCTCCTCTGCGGAATCCGTCTCTTGAATTTCAGCCGCGAGCAGTCCGGAGAAGCCGTCCACGGAGTGTCGTTCGCGCAACGCGCTTACAAGCTGGTCAGGCGTGAGCCCGGCGGGCTTCGTCGCCATCGCGCTGGAATCTCTTGCGAACGCTTGCACACTCGAGCCTCCATGCACCGGGTCCAGCAAGTACCGGCTCTCCTCGCGGTCAGCCGCGTAGGCGGTCTCCCGAATGTGCCACAGGCTATGTACGGACGTGAAGGCGTCTTCCCTTGCGGCAACAAGCTGGCGATGCGAGTTCGCCAGAACACCGAGCAGATGAGTCCCCAGTACAAGTGTCACTGCTGAGGCACCCACCAGCGGCAGATTGAAAGTGCGATGCGTTCGCCGGCTTAGGAACAGCTGAGCCGCTACCAGCGCCAGCAGTTCCAGCAGGCAGACCGCACCCACAAGAAACCGCAATCCTGCGGACCGAAAGCTCTGTGCCTTGTAAGTGTCGGCGAGCTGCCCTTCCCCGACATCCTCCAAAGATCGGGATGCAGGAAGGAGGGTTTCGTCCATAAAGTGTGCAGCACGGTTGTACGCCGGGACGGTCCCAGCGTCGCCCCGGGTATGCAGGTCATGGCTGGCTCCAACCAGGCGCTCATAGGTGCCCAATCCGAGTTGAAGGGTCTCCAGGTACGCTTTTCCGCTCTGGTTTCCAGCCTCACTCTCGCCGGCCTGCATCATCGCGCGCACCGCCTCGGAGCGTCGCTCCTCATACCCCAGCCCCGTCACAGCGCCTCTGACCGGGCTCTGCAGCAACTCGTTCACCGTCCTTGCGTCCATGGCGTTCAACGCGAGTTCGGCATGCTGCGCCGCTGTGATGCCAGGCACTTCGTGTTCTCCGATTAAACGAAGGGTGGTGCGGTGCTCGCTGACTGCGTTGCTCAGCGCCAGTAGCAGCAGGAAGTCCAACACCAGCACGAGCGCCCGCATGCTCCTGAGTAGGCGAAGGGTGTTCCAGGAACTTCGCGAAGCGGCACTCACCATGGTTGTCGACACGCCGCATCCTTTCTGCGCTGCAAGCCTGATCTACGGAAGCTGCTGGGCCTCGATCCGGATGCGTGACCAGTGCCCTAAGGCGATCTCGTCACCATCCTTCACCGCGTAATCCACCATGGGTTCCAGGTCTTTGCCATTCAGTCTGGTTCCGTTCGCCGCACCAATGTCTCGGAGCAGCAAGCCCCGCTCGTCGTCCTTCTGAAGCAGCGCGTGGCGTCGGGAGACCGCCTCGTCAAGCGGCAAAGCAATCTCTGGGAAGATGCCCCGGGTCTCGTCCTTTCGACCAATCAGATTCACAGGATGCTCCAATGCAACAGTGAAAGGCTCGACATCGGTTGGCGCCTCGGGACTGTCCGAGCCCCGTAAGCGCGGATCGACTGAAATCATGGCCAGCCATCTCTGGGGCAAAAGCCTTGCTGGCACTACCAGCTCAGGTTCGGGCTCGAGATTCAGCTCTTCTACGGGTTCCACAATGGGCGGAGGAGGCGCTGGCATGATGCCGACTTCGCCGTGAGCTCCCGTCACGAAGTTGTACCCACACACCTCGCAAAAGGCGATATCGATCTGCTCACGCAGCGTGCCGCAGTCCGGGCAGATCTGCCCCGCGGAGAGCGATGATCCACTCATGACGCTCCTACCCGCAGCAGGGCTGCCACCGAGCTTCGCTCCACACTCGGAACAGTAATCGCTTTCCGTAGAGACGTGTCCCTTCGGACACACCAGATTCTCTGCCGTCGACATCACGATTGCCTCCTTGTCGCCTGGCTCACTGTGTCTTCACAATACGCGCCGTCTTGGTAGATCGAGTCTCCAGCGCCATGGAGTCTTCCTTGGCTACACTGCTCTTCAACCGAACGGTCCCGGTCTCAGCATCCTCGACATCCACCACGCGACGCAGCAACTTGGCCGTCGCCTCATTGCCGGAGTCCTGCGCAAGTTTCACGGCCTTGCCCAGCAGCGTCGTAGCCCGGTCCAGATCACCACGCGCCTTTGCGTCCATGCCGTCCTGGATCGATTGCGCCAACTCGGCCTGTCCGGTGTAGTGGGCGACAACCCTGTTGATCTTGGTGGACTTGACCTCGTCGTCGGTCCATACCGCCAGAATGCGCGCTTCGGCGACCTTGTTCTCAACGCCAGCGGTCGTGTGCACCAGGCTCGCCCGTCCGGCCAGTACCTCGTCGCCGATTGCGCCAGGAACAACCTCGATGCAGAAATGAAAGTCCCGGCTCTCTCCCCTGCCCCATGCGCCGGTTGGATACTCCCGCAACTGTGGCCGCAGCTCCCGGGCGCGGCGGGTCAGATCGTTGATCGCAGGGTTTACCTCTTTGCAGAACTTCACGATAGCCCCCTGCGGGGTCCACAAGCGCAGGGTCACATCGCTTACTGTCTTCGCAAGGGCCCTCTCAAGGATGGAGCGAAAGTCCGCGTCGATCTGTTGTGCCGTAGTAATGATGTCGACGGTTCCTAACAGCTTGCCCGCAATCGGCCGTAGTTGATCCACCTGCCAATCCGTACCAACACCACGGCAGTCACACTGAAACACACCTTCGCATTGCGACAGCACACCCTGTAACGGCTGGAGATCGCCAGCATCGTTCTGCCCGTCCGTAAGCAGGAGTGCCTGGCGTATCCAGCCCGGACGGCTTCTGAACTGCTCCCAAGCCACATGCAACCAGTTCGAGATGCGGGTTCCGCCGAAGGCTCGCATCTGTTGAATAGCCTGTAGAGCATGCTGTTTTGCGCCAGGTTCGGCCCGCATGGGAGGGCACACAAGATGCGCACTGTCCGCTCCTGCCACGAGAAAGAAGTTGCATTCTGGAGGCAGCATCTGCACCAGCCGTGCCGTTGCGTCCTTTGCCGCCTGGAGCTTGCTGCCCTCCATGGAGCCGGACACGTCGCAGAGAATGCCGAACAGGCGCTCTCCCCGAAACTCCGGAGCCGTGTCTTCCTCCGCGGTCACAGTCATGATCGCGTGCACCTCGCGCGACCCGGCAGGCAGGAACTCGTTTTGAAACGTCTCAGCCCTAAACGGACCCGGCATGTTCCACGTCCTCTGTGTCTTCTCTACGATCCAAGTCATCGTTTTGTTCTGTAGATCTGATTGCGGCAATATCAGGCGTATCCAGATCCAGGTGCAGCAAAGCAACAGTTACGTTGTCCCGCCCACCTCGCTCGTTCGCAAAAGCGACCAGCCGGCGCGCCATCGCCAACGCGTCCCTGTCCTCTGCCGCGATCTCCGTGAGGAGGCTGAAAAGAGAGCCGGTGTCCTCAACGTAGTTCCACAGCCCATCGCTGCAGAGCAGCAGCGTGCCACTCGTCGTTGCAGCGAATCGTACAATCTCCGGTTCCGCTTCGATGCTGGCATCCGCCCCGATCCAGCGCGTGATGGCGTGTGCCTGCGGGGACAGCCTTGCCTCCTCTTCGCTCACCTCTCCCGCTGCAAGAGCTTCGTTCATCCACGAGTGATCACGTGTGAGCGCTCTCGCACTGTCTGCATCGATCCAGTACGCCCGGCTATCTCCTGCCCATCCCACGGTGATCTCATTGCCTGTGACCAGTGCAGCAACAACGGTCGTTGAAGGCGACCTGTCACTGTCTTCTACATCTGCATGGGTCTGTAGCTCGAGGGAGCCTGCCTTAACGGCCGCAAGAAGTGCCTCCGCCGCATCGAACTCCGCATCGCCTGCAAGGGTCTGCGTCAATTGACGCGCTATAGCCGCCGCCACAAACGCAGACGCAATTTCAGAGTGGCTGGTGGATGAAACCCCGTCACAGACAACCAGGCCAGACATTCCCCTCTCCTGAAGAAGGGCAAAGCGATCTTCGTTGCGGTCATGCCGCAGCCCACGATCGCTGACGGCGGCAAAGCCTGGGGAGATCCTCTCTTCGATATGATCGCTTGCCGGCCGAAGCAGGCGCTTTCCACAGCACAGACAGAAGCCGTCCTCATCGATCTCACCAGCCGCTGCACCGCATGAGCAGCCCGGAGACGGCGTGCCCACGTGTTGCGCGTCCTCCTGCAGCTTCGCTCCGCAGTTCTCGCAGAACACGTCGCTATCGGGTACATCCGTTGCGCAGGCTGAGCAGATCATCCATTCTCTCCTTTGGCGATGCCCGCAGCCTAGATCAGGGTTCGTGGGCGTACACGGTTCGCCTCATCGATCAGGCGGACCCGCTCACCTTCGTCAGCAAAGCGAGCCATGGCGCGCAGAGCGCCTTCCAACCCCGACCGCAACGATCTTTCTGACAACGGCTGTCCAAGAATTCTTGTATCTCCGTCGGTTCCGCTTCGCTTGGTGCCGATCTCCGTAATCGCTGCCTGGAACACATCCCTGTTTAAACGAAAGCGATCTCTTTCATCCAGCGGCAGGCTCTCTGCCTTAGCCGCTGCCGCAAGCACGTCATCCAGCTTTGGCCTTGAACCATTCACCAGGAGCAACGTTCTCGTTGCCTCCACCTGGGCACGCAAGTACGAGGCCGACGAGGCCGGAACACGGCCAAGCGCTGCAACGGCAGCTTTGCGATCACCCCGCCTTCGCTGGCAGCGAGCCAACCCGAACACAGCCGAGACAAAGGACGGGTCCACGCGGGACACCAGGTCATACATCCTGGCGGCAAGGTCTATGTTGCCCTCAAACTCGGCCGCCAATCCGAAGGCCAGCTTGGGCGCCAACTCACCGGGCAAATCGAAGCAGACCTGATCGAAGAGCCTGCGTGCGTCGGAGGGTTGATGGCGAGCCAGAAACACGCGCGCTTGGAACCAGAGGACACGCCAGTCCCAGGCGTCTTCCGTACCCAGTCCGCGCAGCAGATGCTCTGCTTCCTCGGTCTGCCCGGAGTCGGTCAGCATCGCGGCCAAACGGAGTCGCGCCTCCCGTGACTCAGGCACTTGCTGACACGCCAGCCGAAGCGCGGCCATACAACGGCCCGCATCCGGCAGCGCCATCGCCGCGCTTACCTGCTGGGCTCCGGGGTCGTTCAGGTTCAGTGATGGGGCAGGCAGATGGCGAGGGTCCGGTGCAACGGGCTCCATGGCATCTGCCGCATCGAATGCCAGCAGATCTGCGCCGAAGTCACTGCTGACGCTTGGACGAGGCGACGCACTCTCGCGCGCGACAACCTCCCGCAACACCCCTAGCAGCTGGTCGGTCATCTCCTCGGCCGTGGCGAACCTGTCGTCAGCATCTTTCGCCGTGGCCTTGAGCAGAAACCTGTAAAGCGAGTCCTGTTCGGCGAAGATCTGCTTCTCTTCCGGACCGGGCAGGCTGTACTGATGCTCTCTGCCAAAGCCGCTGATCTCCATCAGCAGCACAGCCAGGGTGCGGCCCACGGTGAACAGATCCGAGACTGGCGTTGGTCCGGATCCTGCTTCCGGCGCGCTATAGCCCACCGTGCCGTAAACGTCGCCGTTCGGGTCGCCGATGCGACGAACGCCCCCGAGATCGATCAGCTTGACGTCATCATGCTCCAGCATGACGTTGTCCGGTTTGAAATCGCAGAAGACCAGACCCAGACGGTGCAGGTACGCGAACGCGGGCAGAATGCGATGAATGTAAGCAATCGCTTCGGCCGCTGGCAGAGGTCCACGCTCCTGCCGGATCTGCTTCAGCGTCTTGCCCCCGACATACTCCATCACAATGAAGCCTTCGCCGGCTGCCTGAACGAAGTTATAGATCCCCACGATGTTCGGGTGCTTTACCGCCGCGAGAAACTGCCGTTCCGCTACGGCTGCTGCTGCCGCTGAACTATCCTGTGCATTCAGCAGCCCCTTTAACACCACATATCGCGAGAGCAGCCGGTCAAACGCCAGGTACACCCAGCCGAGTCCCCCAAAGGCGATTGGACCCTTGACCTCGTACTGGTTGGCCAGCACGTCGCCCGGATGCAGCATGGCCACAAAGCTGTAGCGCGTACCGCACTTGCCGCAGTAGCCCGCCTCGCGGCGCAGCGGCGACTCGCACGTCACACAGATGCGCTTGCGCTCCGGCACCTTTGGATCGAGCAGAACTGCGCGCTCCGGTTCCACCGACGGCAGATCAGGCAGGCTGATCAGTCCCGCGCCCAGCTGCTTGCGAGACGAGTGCCGGCCCGCTTGCCGGATGCGACGCGTCCCATGCGCTGCCCTGCTGTAGGGTGCAGATCCTGTCGCTGTCGTCGAGATAGAGGAAAGAGGCGCACCCCCCTGAGCGTAAGCGTTGGCGGAGCCACCCATCACGGCAGTGCTGCGGCCTCCGGGCGACACGGCCGGCGTCCTCACCTCCGAGTGGCCGCACAGGTTGCAGTAGCCATCTTCAACAACACCGGCACAGCCAGCCCGTCGGCAAGCGCTTCCGCTCATCGCCGGCCCGCATTTCCGACCGGCTCGCTCGCCGGACGCGCCGCACGTAGCCGCTGCTCGTAGTGGGCCACCGCATCCGATGCGCGACGAAGATCCATGGGTCGAGCGTGCAGCAGATCTTCAGCGCCGCTGCACAGGGCCGGAATATCACCGATTTCCGACCACCCATACGCCCGTGCCTTCGCCTTCAACGCCTCCATGCGCCCCAGCAGCTCATTGCGCGATGCAAGCTGTGACTCCCACCTCGTCAGCACGGTCCTGTCCTGGACAGTGCAGGCCTCTGTGGCCGCGGACCAGTTCCGTAGCCCGACAGCCACGGCCTCCACTGCCCCGTCATCGCACTTGCGCTCCAGCCTGGTCAGCCACTCTGCCAGCGCGCGCAACTTCTCCTCGGGAACAATGCCGGCGGCAGTCGGTGCCGCGACCAGCCGGGCACTCGCCTCTTCGGCGACAGCCACTGCCTCACCATGCAGCCGCTCCAGCATCTTCCACCGGCCACGCGCGGCCCTCAGTTCCCCCTGCATTCGCTCCGACGCAAGGACACGCTGGTTCGCGGTCGCAAGCGATGGTTCAACCTGCCCGCGCAGCGTCGCCAAAGCGCCCATCGGGTCGCTCTGCATCTGCTCCCGCGTCGTTGCCAGCCACCTAATCACTTCGTCAAGCATGGGAGCCAGCAAGCTGCTGGGCATGACCGCCTGGGAGCGCAGCCGTGCGATCTCCCGTTCCACACGATCATCGCCGACTGCAAACTCACTCCAGGCCTTGCCGACATCCGACACAGCATCCCTCACCTCGGCGAAGGTCCGCGTCATGGAGTCCAGCAACTCCTCCGGGGAGACGCTCTGTGCAGTGCGGGCCCCGCTCAGCAGGTGGCGTTCCGCCAGCGGCACATCGCTTGCCTGCAGTTCGATAGACCGTGTGAAAAGAAGCTGCTGGATCTCTCGCCACTTCGCCTCCGCGCCAAACATGGCCGGTAACCCGCGGCGGATCTCCTCAGCTCGATCAACGGTTGACTGCAACAGGCCGAACCGAAGGAACAGCTCGTTCATGGTCCGCAGCGCGGCGCCGACGCGAGTCGCCGTGGCTCCGGTGACATGCACCTTCACCAGTCCGCCTTCGCCCGTTAACGACTGGTAGGTCGAATCGGACTGCAGCTCCATCAGATTTTCCGCGACGGCAGAGAGCCGCGCCTTCCAGGTCTTCAGGACGTTGTCGAGTTGCTGCAGAGTCATGCCCGTAGCCGCCGCCCTTCCCCCTGACCCGCCAGTGCAGCGATTCTACCAACGGCTGGTATGTTCCCATACGCAGGCGGTTGCCACCCTGTTCCCGGGCCTGGCCGGGTCTGCTACACCGATCGGCCACTCGGCGCGAAGCCCGCCATCAGCATCGCCCGCCCCACCTCCGGATTGCGCGCAAAGGTCTCCCAGACAAATCCGGTGCGCAGATTCTCGGCCATCAGCACGCCGATGCCTAGGTCAATCCCGAGCACATCGGGGTCATACCAGTCCGCATCCGGGTGAAATGCGTCACAGAAACCATACCGTCCCCACGCTTTCTCCTCATAACGCGCCTGCAGCGAACGCAGCGTCTGAAGGCAGGCACCCGGCAGGAATGGCAGCGATCCTGCCGCGGCGCACGGCACCACGGAGCCGTCTACCCCACCGAAGCTGGGAGGTCCGCCCCAAGCCCGATATCCGTGCTCACTGTCAGAAGCCGAGATGCCCCAGTACTCCGCACTGTACGGCGCGCCCAGGTCCATGCAGAACCGCCGATGCGCCTCCGTTGCCACAACCGAGTTCTCGTAGTAATCCGCAAAGGCGTCCCGCTTGCCCCGGAAGTCAAACCACGCATGGCTGTACTGGTGCACAAACAATGGGTCACGGCTGGCGATGTAGCGAAAGCCCTTGTACTCCATCATTGGCCGTGACCACGCGCTCCAGATCTTCGCCGGGACAGGATGCGTCGGGGATCCCATAGCCAATAGCGGAATCATCATCAACTCGCAGTAGTGGTTCCAGACCGCTTCCAGAAACCCGGAACCCGTTTTCCATCCCATGCAAAACAGGTCTGTCTTCCCGTACAGCATCCACGGCCAGTCCACACGCTCGTAGATCCGTGTGGCATCACGCACGATGTTCGCGTTTGCGGAGAAGTAGGCGCGGGCCGTCAACACACCGCACAGCAACAGACTCGTGTCGATGCTGGAATACTCGACATGCGCGATCGGCACACCCGTGATCACATCGTTGAAGTGGCAAAAGAAGCCGTGCTCATGCTTCAGCTTGTGCGCGTGAAAGGCCAGTGTGCGCTCGACGCGCGCCTCGATCATCTCCGTCGCTGCGTAGCCGCGCTTGTGCGCGATACACAGCGCCGTCAGTCCGAACCCGGTAGCGGCGATGCTGCTTAGTCTGCGAGGATCCAGCGCCCCGTCGAGCCCCGTCGCACGTGCCCGATCCTGCACCTGACCGGTATCCGGGTCGGCCTGTTCCAGAAAATACAGGCAGCCCCGCCGCTGCATATCATCGAGAAACCCCTCTTCCGCTGCGCTAAGCACCGGCTTTGTCCGGGCTGCCGGCCGGGCATGCTTCCTCTGTTTTTGCGCAAGGATTGCCTCACACGGCAACATCGCACCCGCCAGGCCGCTGCCCAGCCACTGCAGGACCCTGCGACGATCCATGCGTTTACTGCCCGACCAGCACCACGGCAAGGCCATGCGCAGGCACCGTGAGCTCCAGGCGGCCACCCTGCAGACGTACGTGCTCCGGAGCGGACATAGCGCTCGCAGCCTGCAACTGCTTCACCTGCGCGGCCGTGAGATCGCCCGCCGGACGACCCATTGCATCGAACGCCTTGATCACATTGCCGTGATCCTCATCGACACGCAAAATCTCTACCGAAGCACCCGCCGGAACATGCTCGAAAGACAAGCTAAACGTCTTCGCAGGCTGTACCGCGGAAGGCGGCGGCGTGTAGTTGGCCCCTGTTCCGTACGGTGCTGCGTAATCCCAGACAGCCACGGCAACATGCCCCTGGCCATCGCTCGTGGCCAGCGCTGATTCCGACTGCACCGCGATCCGACGATCTCCCAGCTGGTGCAGGAGCCGAAAGACATTCAGCGCAGGCTTCTCAATGTGGTCTGCAGCAATCACTCCGAAACCACCATAGAACGGCGAACGCACAACACCCTGCTCTTCAAAAACATCTGAGAACGCCCAATAATCCATGCTGTCGGTCAGCCCGTCACATAGCCGGATGTTGTTCGCCAGCCACGGTCCAACGAACGCAGAGTCGGTGACGTCGGGCTCGTTGGCATAGCTCGCGTTGTACTCCGAGAAGATCAGCGGCACCTTCGGGTAGGGCGACTTTTCAATCTCGTCGTGCACCATCCTCACCGCACGCCACACCATCTTGTCGCGATCAACCTGCTCGTTCGTCCCCAGCACGTTATCCGCAGTGTCATTGGCGTACACATGCGTGGACACAAAGTCGACAGGAACACCAGCCGCCTTCACGTGCTGCAGAAACGGCGTGACCCACGCTGCCTGGGCCGTCGAAGGCCCGCCCACCTGCAAGCGCGGCGACACCGACTTCAGCGCGCGCGCCGTATGGTCGTACAGTTCAAAGTAGGTGGCCTGCTTCGGGTTACCGCCCCAAAAGTCCAGGTTGGGTTCGTTCCACACCTCAAATTTCCAGGTCGCCACCTCATCCAGCCCGTACCGGTCCACGAGATGCTGAGCAAACGCGCGCATCATCCCGTCCCAGAGCGCATAATCCTTCGGTGGCGAGACCACCGGTCGATACCAGAACGGCTGGTGCAGGTTCGGATCCGCTGCCATCTTCGTCGGCATGAAGCTCAGCTCCACAAAGGGCCGCACGCCATTTTCAAGCAGGCCGTCATAGATCTGATCAATGTAAGAAAAGTTATAAACCGAAGCGTCGTTTGCCTTCTGCGCCGCAAGCCCCGGATTCTTCGTCATCCGGTCAGGGTCATACAGCCCCACCTCATCCATCAGAATGCCGTGAAACCGAACCGATTTGAAGTCCGTCGCCTTCTTCACCGTCCGCAGGTCCTGCCGATAGCTGTCCCTCAAAGAGAGGATCGCCCGCCCCGACCCAAATGTCTGCTCCCAGAAATGTGGAAACGGCGTCGTGGCTGCCTTGGCGTCGATGTGGAGCTCTTCCGGTGTCGGGGCCTGGCCAGCGCAGTGCAAGGCCGCCCCGCAAAGGGCAGCTGTGAGCAGAGCCGTAAGACATTTCTTGAGTGGTGCTTGCATACAGCTCCGTGCGGAATAGGTCGTGCTAAAGGAAAAGGAAGGGGGTGCGCAAGAACGGCACCCCCTTTTCTGTCGAACAGGTTAGAAGCTGAACCGTCCCTGGAACGTAACGGTGCGCGCGCCCAGCACACCGGTCGTCCTTCCGAAATTATCCGCATTGATGTTGGTGGAGATATTCGACGTGTTCAAGTTCAGCAGGTTGAATACGTTGAACACATCCGCGCGGATCTCCAGGCGGGCACTCTCTCCAAGCAAGCGAGTGTTCGGAATGCCGAAGCCCTTGGTGAGGGACCCATCCACGTCACGGTAGCGAGGGCCGTCAAACGTATTGCGACCCGAGCCCGGGAGCGGTGGCAGGGCCACGTTGGCGGTGGTGCCTCCGGCGTTGTTGGTGACCGCTGCCGTATAGTCACCAACAACAAAATAGTTGTTGGCGTAGTTGTTCATGTTGCCGGTCTGCACCGGGGTCCCTGGGTTGAAGAAGTTGCTGTTTGCCTCGCCCTTGTTCGCCTCGAAGGCCGCGTTGCTTCCGCTGCGCTTTGCGCCTCCCATGTATACCGGGCGCAGATTGTTGTAGCCGCAGTTGGGGCAATACAGCGACGAAGACAGGCTGTAGTTCGGTGTCCACGGGAAGCCGCTGTGAATCTGCATGATCCCGCTAAGTGACCAGCCACCCGCAATCTTTTCTGCCCAGCTGTTGCTGCCATGGAAGAAGACCGGCTGCCACAGCCCGAAGACCTTGAAGGACTGGCCCACATTGAAGTCCGAGCGGCCATACGAGTACCCAGCGCCCAGTGGGAAGTACTCATCCTCGTAGTACGGACCGGAGCCGTCCGTGTCCAGGCTCTTGGCATACTGGTACTGCGCATCAAGGGAGAAGCGGTGGAGCATGGGATGCTTCACCTCAATCAGCAAGGCGTTGTTGTTCGCCGCGCCGGCACTCGTCCAGTAGTCGCCGCCGCCATTCGGGATGAGCGGATTGAGCGGCGCGCCTGCTACGACTGCGGCCGAGTTCGGTGACTGGTGGTTAATGAGGTGGTGCGACGAACTGCCCTGGTAACCCACGCTTGCCACAAGCTCTCGCCCAACCTCGTAGGAAGTCTCAAGGGAGTAGTGGTGCGCATAGGGCGTAGGGACCGTTCCGTTCAGGTTGCCAAATGCCGTAATACTCGCACTGCCCGCCGTGGGGAGGCCAGCGCTGTTGTAGGTCGTGATGGCATTCGGATTGGGTGCGAAACCCGTGAGCGAGGTGGGACTGCTCGAGACGCCGTACACGATCGACTTGCCGTTGGCACCCGGATTGTTGGGGCTCGCAAAGGCGAAGGTGTCATAGGCCTGTGTAGGCGGATTGTTGCCGGCGTTCGCCGTCAGGGCAATCTCGATCTGGTTGAAGTTCAAACCGTACCCGCCACGAAGGACCATACGGCCATGCAGGGCCTCAGGGCTCCAGTTGAAGCCCAACTGCGGGCCGAAGTTGCCCTTCGGTGCAGAGTAGAGGCCTCCGCCAATGCGCGTATGGATCCCGGTAAACAGCGAGGATCCGGAACCGAATTGAATGACGCTGAGATTGTTCTGCTTGGCATAGAGTGAGCCAAAGTAGGAATAGCGCATACCGGCGTTCAGGGTCAGGTTCGGCGCTGCCTTCCAGCCATCCTGCACGAAGAAACCCAGCAGATTCTCACGATCGTCGGAACGGACGCCGCCTGGTTGCCCGGTGAGGGTGTTGAACGCACCGGCCTCCTGCCGGGGAGCATCGTTCAGGAAATCCCACACGTTATAGAACGCGTAATTGGGGCGACCAATGGGATTATTCAGATAGTGAAGCTGCGTAACGTCCCCGCCGAACTTGATGGTGTGGCGGCCGGCAATCTTTGTGGCCACGTCCTTGTATCCATATGTCCACTGGTTCAGGTCGCTGCCCAGCGAAGAGCCGAACTGACCCAGCGTTACGGAACCAATCTGTTCAATGCTGTCCTGCGGCAAACCCACGGGCTGCTGCGGGTTGCTGGCGATCTCGTTCCAACGCCAACCAGCGGCATTTGCACGGGCTTCATTCAGAAAGTTCGCAGAAAACGTGTGGTTCCAGATCACGGCAAACGCATCGTTGATCTGGTCATGATGAAAGATGTTGTAGGACCGCGCGCCACCGTTGTACTGCGTATTGCCCTGCGGCACCCAGTAGATCGCAAACGCAAGATGGTCTTTGCCGGTGACATCCGCATCCATTCGTCCATTGAACTGGCGATAGTAGGCGTTATACGGGCTTTCCGTAACGTACTCCGCAATATCGGCAACGTTCGAAAGACCGCCGCCAAGCCCGCGACTCACGGGGGTGCCACCCTCTGAGGGATCGGGGCTTCCTAAAGCAGCGGTCAGCGGCGAACCGATGTTCAAGCCCTGGCCCGCAATGGCACGGCAGTTCACCCCTTCTGTGAGGCCCGCATCTGCGCAGTTCGTCGTTACCATGGCTGTGGAGCTCACGGCATTTCCCGGGAAGTTCAGAAACGTCGAGGAGATGCTGTTCGATGGCGCTAACGCCTGGAACGCTGGCGTTTCATACCAGCCGATCGCAGTACTTGTCGAACTGTTGGGGGAAGATTCATAGGCGAAGAACGCAAACACCTTGTTCTTCCAGATCGGGCCGCCAAGACTGCCACCATACTGGTTGAAACGTTGGGTGTCCCGCAGCGGATCGGCTCCCGGCACACGACGCTGGTAGGCGTTTAATCCAGGGCGATGAATGGCAATGAAGGCGCTGCCATGGAGCTGATTGGTGCCGCTCTTGGACGTAACCATCGTCTGCGCGCCGCTGAAGCGGCCGTTCTCCGCGTCGTAGTCATTGGTCACAATGCGGACGTTATCAATGGAGTCCTCTGTGGGCGTGATAATTGTCGTTCCGCCCCAGACCGCGCTCACCGTGCTGATGCCGTCGATGGAAATCCCATTGGTCCCATACTGCTGACCGTTCGCATTGGCCTGCGGCCCGTTCTCCGTTGGGGAGGACCCACCGTTGCCCGATCCCCCTGGGCCCTGGTTCCCGGGCTGGTTGTAGACACCACCGCCGCCTGCCTGTGCACCATCGCTGATTGCGCCAGGAACAAGCTGCGTCAGCGTAAACACGTCACGATTGAAGGACGGCAGATGCTGAATATCGTTACTTGTGATCGTGCCGCCGATGTTCGCCGTCTGCGTATCAACTGCAGATACCGTATCCCCGGATACGTCCACCGTCGTCGACGCCGTGCCCAGCGCAAGCTGCACGTTCACCGAGTTTGCCTGCTCGGGAATGATCGTTAGGTCCTGGATGACCTTGGCCTGAAAGCCCGCCGCCGTCGCCGTCAGCTTGAAATGGTCGGCCGGCAGCGCGTTAAAATTATAGATCCCATCAGCACTCGACGTGGCAGTCAACGTCTTGTTTGTCGCCTGGTCGATCAGTGTCACGGTGGCGTTCGGCACGACCGCACCTGTCGTGTCCGTGACGGTGCCCTGGATGGAGGCGCGAAACTGCGCGTGCGCGGTCCCTGCTGCAAGCGCCAAAGTCATAGGAGCGGCCCAGCGCGCCATAGCCGTCCAGCGCTGATGCATCGCCCGTGTTCTACGTTGGTTTGTGAGAGAACGCATACTGCCTCCTGGCCAGAGTTTGCTCACCACGGCTTTCCCTCGGCTGGCGGAAATCATGGAATGACTTGAAATCGGGCAAACGTTTGACCCGATGGGCACTATGCGCCTCCACGGATTCCCATGTCAAGGGAGGTGCAAGTGTCGGCAACCCCTTCCGCTCAGTCGCCGTACGACACGTTCTGACCGACAGGCACACCGTCGAACCCGGTCACAAGCAAGCACACCGTTCAGTGCTTGCCGGCTCCCTGCTGCTGCAGTGACCATGCCAGATTATTCCGCGCGAGTTGGAAATCCGGCTTCAGCGCAATGGCGTGCCGAGCCGCATCAATCGCCTCGTCCCATCGCCCCATCGCTTCCTCCCCGGCCGCCACGTTATTCCACGCTTCGGCTAAATTCGGATCAAGCGCCAGTGCCTCGCGTGCCGCGGCAACACTCTCGGCGTAATTCCCCGCCCGGCTCAACGCAAGCGAGCGGTTCACCAGTTCCGTCCCGCTCCCCGTATGCTGCGCGCCTGCCTGCGTTTTGCCGTCGTGACCGCCGCCTTGCGATTCGAACCAGTGGAGATTGTTCGCTGCAATGGTGAGCCTCGGGTTCAGGGCCAGGGCCTGTCTCTCCGCGGCAATGCCAAGATCCCATTGATGCAGCGCACCATACCCCGCGCCGACGTTGTTCCATGCCTCCGCAGAGTGTGGGTCTACCTTGAGTGCCTCCTGCGCCGCTGCGATGGATTGCTGAAACTGTCCTGCCCGGTAAGCCGCAAGCGACGCATTGATCAGCGCCGCTGCCCCTGGGGGAGTCTCGGCGGAGGGGGCACCGTTGAGCGCGGCCAGCGCTGCAGTGTCACCCGGAACCACGACCAGTGTGCTCTGGGCGAGCGACCGCGCCGCCCCTGCATTCCCGGCCTGCCCATACGCGCTCAGCAGCAGATCGCGCTGCATCGAGCGCAGGCCGTTCAGGCTCACCGCTGTCTCGAGCTGCGAGATTGCTTCGGAGAGACGTCGGTGCTGCAGCAGCCAACGGCCGTAATACGCGTGCGGCAGGTCATCGTTCGGTCCAAGCGCGATGGCGCGCAGAAAATGCTCCTCGGCCGCGTTGGTCCGGTCCGGGTGCCCGCTGTCGGCGAGGGAGCCATTCACCACGCCAAGGTTCACCTCTAGCGTGGCGTAGTTCGGCGTGTAGAGGAGCGCCCTGTTAAAGAAGTCCAGCGCTCCGGCGAGGTCTCCCACGTTCATGCGCGTCAGGCCATAGATCATCAGCCCACGCCCGTTGTGCGGCGACTTGGCGACGTCATCCGCCCACAGGCTTGCCTCGTCGTGCCATATCGCATTGCGCCGGTGCGCACCATAGGAATAGGCGCAAAGCACGGTGCCGCCGATCCCTGCGCCGATGCGCCGCAGGAGCAAACCCCGGACTCCCATCCTGGCGCCCCCTGCCTCGATGCGTTTGAACCCGAGAAAGACGCACCAGACCACCGCAAGCATCAGTCCTGGGAACGAGAAGAACATCCTGTGATCGTTCTCCACCTCGCTTAAGGCGTACAGCGACGTCGGAAGCTGCGTCAGCAAAAACCACAGCAGGCCATAAGCAATGGGATAGAGCCTCCGCCGTCGCGCACAGTACGCGATCGCTGCAAGAAGCGCCATGGCAAACAGCAGTCCAGCTGCTTCCGCCGCCTGGAAGTGACTAAAGGGACCCAGGTCTGTGTCCACGTTCAGGTGCAATGGCAGAAACATGGTGCGGAAGTAGCGCAGCCACACATAAGGTTGCGTGAGTCGGTACGCTGCCGCAGAGAGAATGGTCGGCGCATACGTCTTCGGTGTCATCGCAGACTGCAGCCAGAGCAACGCTGCGGTGACCGCGAGCGCTGGCGCTGCAGCCTTCAGGCTTCTACGCCAGCGCTCGCCTGCTGCGAACTCCGGCGTCTCAAAAAAGAACACATAGAGCAGCAGCAGGGACGGGAAAACCAGCGCGGGAGGCTTGGCGAGCATCGCCAGGGCAAATGGCACCAGGTACAACCCGCGGCTTCGCCATGTCGGATACCTCGCGTACACGACCAGCGCGGCGATGCAGCCCAGCGTGCAATAGAGGTCCCCTCGCTGGATGACATAGTTGACGGTCTCAGCCATCGCCGGATGCAAGCCAAACCAGCCCGCCACCAGGAGCGCTGGCCACCCCTCGTGGGCCTGCGCCTCCGTGCGCCTGTAAATCAGATCAGCCCAAACGGAAAGCAAGGCCACCAGGGCAAGAAACCAGATCATCGTGCTCAGGTGGAACCAGAACGGCACATAACCTCTCCCTAACGCATAATCAAGCGCCAGCGAAGCCGTTACTACCGGCCGATACGTCTGGTTTGCCGGAAGGACACTGAACGCTGTGGTGTCGGTGAAAATGCGCGGCAGGTTCCGCAGCGAGCGCACCGCGGGATTGTCCGTTACGGTGTGAAAATCGTCAAAGTGAAAAGCATTTCCCAGGGAGTTTGCATATGTCAGCAGGACCGCCAGCAATAGGCAGACAAGGGGAAGCTTTGGTTTGCTCTGCATGCAAGGGCTCTCTGCACATCATATCCAGCCCTGCGCTGGAGAGACACAGCCTCCGCGCGCTGCTACAACTTTGGTGGAAGAGCAGACGCGGTCTCTTTGACCTGGGAGCCCAACGCTCCCCGGGCACTCGAGCTCGAACAGGAGCCTGAGGCAATGCTCTAACCGGGGCGATCCAGTTTCAACGCACGAATCATTGATCCCAGGCTTCCCGGTGGATGGGAAGCAACTTCCTTGACCTCGGCCTTCGCCGCCCGCTTCGCTGCGACTTCCCTGGCCAGCGTGGCAGCATTCACCACAACAGGACCCGCAGGGATCGGCCCGCTCAACGCCTTGGGCTTCTGAACGGCGGCTCCGCCCGCATGTGCTCGTGTGCGAGGCGGCGCAGCAGCTTTCGTTGCCCGTTTACGAGGAACACGCGCAGGGACTGGAGCCGCCACGGCGATGGGCTTTACTGCACCGGCCGCTTCCTTTGATGAAACATCTTCAGAGGGGTACGCCGTCTCACCCACTTCGAGATTGAGCGTTCCACCTAAACTGGCAACGATGACGCGTAATCGTGTGAGTCTGTCGAGCTCTACGTCGAGCGTCTCGACGATTTGCTGCAAAAGCATAAGGCACTAGTGTAGCAATCAACGTATGTCCGGTTTTCCGAATCGATGTCGCGTACATCGCAAGGTCCTAACTCTGGCCCTGACACTGACCATCTGCGCGGGCGGCGCGGCGCAGATGCACGCTGACGAGCAAGCCAGCTTCAACGCCGCTGTAGCCCAGACCGCTCCGGACGCCCGCATCCATTCCCTGCAGCAGTTCCTGCGCGACTACCCAAAAGCATCGAGGCTCTCTTCGGCTCAGCAGCTTCTACTCGAGGCTTACCTGCAGACGTCCCCCGAACCAACCGAGGGCATCCACATCCTGGCAACGGCACGGATCACCGCTGCCTCAGCGGGGCTGGATCGCTGGACAGAGGAGGCCCGCATCGCCGACCTCCTCGCGAACGCCGGCGAACACGGTGCAGATCTCGCCGACGCCGAGGCGTGGGCGAAGGACGCCACGGAGTCCATGACAGAGCCGGCCTATAAGCAGCAGGTCATCCGCATGGGAACCCGCTACAAGCTGCCGGCTCTCACACCCGGGCAGCTCCATCGGCAGTTCCACTCCGATCGCGCCTTGTGCCTGCTGGCGCTGGCCAACGTGTACCTGCGGCAGCAGCAGGTCCAGAGGGCAGCACCCTTGCTGGATGAGGCGTTGCGTCTCGATCCCCTTTCCAGTGAGGGCCACAGTCTTGCGGGTGAGCTGGCCTTGCTGCAGGGTCAGAAAGAAAAGGCCCTCTCTGCTTTGATCGAAGCCAACGCTCTTGGACCGCTCCCACCCGCCAGGCGCAAACAGGAAGAGGAACTCTTCGGGCAGGTCCAGCACGCGGACGCAGCCGCGTTGGAAGATCGTATCGACACCGCCTACCGTGCCGCCTATCCGCCGCTCTTCAGCCTGCCCAAACGCCCTCTGCCTCCTGGTGGCCATCCCGTTCTGCTCGAGCTGTTCACCGGCAGCGACTGCGCTCCGTGTGCCGGGCCGGATCTCGCCCTTGACAGCCTCCTCGGCACCTACAGCCGCTCAGACCTCATCGCACTCGAGTTCGACGAACACATCCCCCGTCCCGATCCGCTGGCTACACCCGCTACCGTCGCGCGGGCGGCTCTCTACGGAGTCGACTCGACGCCTACAGCCTTTCTGGATGGCGAGTCCGTGAACCTGCTTGGCTCCTCCCGCAAGGATGTCGCGAACCTTGTGGTGAGTCTCGCCGATCAGATCGAGGACAGGGCGACCCTGCCGAGTGGTCTGCGCCTCTCCCTCTCCTCGGCGGGAAGTGGCTCCGCTGTCATCCGTTCCACGGTGTCTTTGGCGCAAGCGCCCGTCTCCACACCCTCCACCGGTGACATCTCGTTGCGTACGCTGCAACGTGCTGTACTCAACGTCGCCCTCGTCCAGGACGACCTGCGCTATCCCGGCAGGAACGGCGTTCGCTTTCACCGCATGGTCGTTCGCGCCCTGGGACAGAGCTTCGCGGCCAGCGCGCTGGTGCCCCAGGGGGGAGGCACGACCGTAACCTTCCCGCTCGCGACGATTGCGGAACAAAACACGACCTATCTCGCCACCTTCGAGCAGCGAAATGGACACTTCGGCAGCTTTCACTTCCCCATGACGGCGTTCCCGCTGAACGGCGGTCATCTCGCCCTGGTCGCCTGGGTAGAGGACCCTGTCACGCGGCATGTGCTGCAATCGGCCTTCCTCGCCGTGCCACCTTCCGAGTGAGCCGGAAGGCGCCATCCCCGATGCTAGACTGGCGCGGGGGAGCTCGCCTTGAACGCGATTATCGCTACAGGTCGCCAGATGCACTACCGGCTGGCGGCGAACTTGCTTTTACGGCGCGGCCACCATGTCGCCATGTACACCTCAACTCCCCGCTCCCGCCTGCGCGGGTTTGAATCCGGCCTGCAGCACAAGTTCGTCCCCGCGCCCTTGAACATGGCCAACGGCCTGCTTCGGGTGAGCTTCGGGGTGCGTCTCGAAGCACTCGATTCAGTGCTGTTTGACCATCTTGTCGCTCTGCGGCTCCAACCCGCCGATCTGCTCATCGGTGCTGCGTCGTCCAGCCTGGCGACCGGCAAGGCCATCAAGCGCCGCGGTGGCATGTACGTCCTCGACCGCGCCTGTCCTGACATCCGCGTGCAAAGCGCACAGACCCAGGAAGAGGCTCGCAAAGTCGGCGCGCTCACGCAACCCAACCCACCCTGGTCGATCGAGCGGCAGGTAGCGGAATACGAAGAAGCGGATTTCATCATCTCGCCCTCCAACTACAGCCGGGACAGCTTCCCCGAGCACCTGCGACAGAAAGCGATCCTCTGCCCTCTTTATGGACGAGCGATGATGGCGCCCCGTCCCACCAAACCCCTGGGAGAGACGTTCATCGTCGGCTGCGTCGGCGGACAGGCCCTGCGCAAGGGTTATCTCTACCTGCTGCAAGCATGGAAGCAGTTGAACCTGCCTGGCGCTGAGCTGCACATTCGCTCCGGAAGCAACTTCAACGACTACCCTGTACTCGCCAAACTTCTGGCCGACCAGCCCTCGGTCAAAGTGATCGACTACGTCCCTGATATCCGCCAGTTCTATGCCCAGTGCGATGCCTTCATTCTCCCAAGCGTGGACGATGGCTTCGGCATGGCGCTCTTTGAGGCGGTCGGCAACGGCGTCCCCTCCATCGCAACGCGCAACACGGGAGCTTCTGAGCTCCTGCGGCCCGAGCATGACTTCCTCCTGATCGACGCCTTCAGCGTGGAGCAGATCCGGGACTCGATCCTGAGACTCTACGAATCAGCCGACCTTCGCGACAAACTCACCCACAACGGGGCTGCCGCTGTCGCCGCTCTGCAGTCCGACGGGGACGTGCGGTGTTACGAAGAGGGTGTAGATCGCCTTCTGGATGCCGTCCGGCTCAGATCCCAATCGCTGGTCGCCGCCTAGGACCAACGCAGAACCTCCACCGACAAAGTGCACGATCTCCAGCCGATCGCCTTGCTGAACCTCGGTCTGAGGCCACGACGCACGCGAGGCGAGCTCGCCATTCAGTTCCACGGCCACGCGGTCAGCCCGCAACTCCAGCGTCGTCAGCACAACGTCCAGCGTGACAGGCGACGACAGCGCATCCAGCACGCGACCCTTCCCATTAACGATCAACTTCAGTGGCTCACTCACACCTTCAGACTATCAATTGGCGGCCGCCATCGCGTTCAGCATCGGCCACAGTAGCTCCATCGGGCCTCGCCCCGCTCCCAGCCCTGGAGCTGCCCGCAGGGCCCCCTCGACAAAGCCCTTCGCTTCACGAGCGGCCTCCAGCGGGCTGGCTCCCAACACGAGACTCGCCAGAAAAGCCGACGAAAACGCGCATCCCGTTCCGTGGGTTGCGGTGGTTTCAACTGTGGTTCCGGAGAGCCGGTGAGTGGCTCCGTTCGGTAGCAGCAACAGATCGACCGGCTCCCGCTGGTCACCGCCCGTCACGACAATCCCCAGCTTCTCGTAGCTCTTCATCAGTCGCCGCGCGGCCCTTTCCGCCTCCGAGAAATCACCGACTCGCGCATCCGCTAATACGGCCAGCTCAGACCAGTTCGGTGTAATCCAGTCCACCTCAGGGAGAAGCGCCTCGCGAAACACGTCGAGGCCAGCATCCGGGAACAGCACCTTGCCCGAACTGGACCGAAGCACCGGATCCAGCACAACCGGGACCGCGTTCTTCCCTTGCGATCTCCGCCGTTCCAGGAAGGAAGCCACAACCCTGGCGGCCTCACCTGTGCCCAGCATCCCAAGCTTCACGCCGGCCGCTGGTAAATCTTCTTCCAGCCGTTGCAGGGTATCGGCCAGAAGACCGCTGTCGACGGGCTCACAGCGGAACACACCCACGGTCGTCTGCACGGTAAGCGCCGTAAGCGCGGAGCATCCGAAGAGTCCGAAGGCTGCAAAGGTCATCAGGTCCGCCGTCACGCCGGCACCGCTCGACGGGTCAAAACCGGCTACCGACCAGACGATCTGCGTCCTTTTCTTCTGCAACAAAGGTGATAGGCCCTCTTGAAGGCCTGAGGAGACCTGATCCGGTTTTTCTCTGGAAATGTCCGTCTCTGCCACTGTTTTCCCCTGCTCGGTACCATAACCCAAAGGTGCAACGCAAGTTCGCGTTCTACTTACAAGTCTTTATAGATCATTGACTTACGGGTCCTAAATCGAGACAATCAGGGTGTGAAGAAACTTGTACGCAAGAGTCTGCGCCACCTCCGCAGATCGATTCAGGTAGGACGTAAGCCAGCCGGTATGCTCCTGGCCTTTGCCGTCTCGGTCACTGTGCTCGCGAGTCCTCCCGCCAAGCCGACCGGGAACGCCAAATCTGGGCTCACATCGCACCGCTGGTTCCAGATCGGGAAAGCCTCCTGGTACGGCCAGGGCTTCCAGGGAAAGCGCACCGCGACCGGGGAGCGCTTCGACATGAACGCCCTCACCTGCGCACATCGGACCTTGCCCCTCGGCAGTTGGCTGCGTGTAACGAATCTCGGCAACAAGCGCTCGACCTTCGTCCGGGTCAACGACCGCGGGCCGTATAAGAGTGGGACGATTGTCGACCTCTCCTATGCCGCCGCCCAGCGTGTCGGCTTGCTCGGCAAGGCTGCCGTCCGCGTCGAGCCCGTCAGCGCGAACGATCCGGAACTGGCCCACGCACTTCTCGCTCAGCTCTCCGCATCAGAAAATCCACTGGCAACGCGTTGATCCGCCTCATGCCGTCCAAAGTAAAAGCCTGCCGCTTGGCAGGCTTTTCACTTTGGCTCACTTAAAATCTACAACTTCTCGAAGAAGTCGCAGGTAGAGCAGGAGATGTACACTCCGCCCGGAACGCCGCGCTCCCGGTCCTTCACACGCTTCACAATGCGCGTCGGTTTTGAGCACTTCGGGCAATCCGTACTCTTCTGCGTATCCATGACCTTCTTGCGGTCACCAGTCTTGGCGATCTTTGCCATCTTCGGTCCCTCTCACAATCGATTAGCCGCTTCCAGGACGCAGATTCAACTTTGCTGCGGTGTCAGGCACTCGAACGAATCTTGCGGGACGCACAGAGGCCGAGCCCCGGAAAGGCTCCCCCGTAGTGTACACCCGGCGAAGCCCGGATACGCCCAGCCCGCCGGCTCACAAGCTCCCTACTTCGCAGAAGCAAGATGATCATTTGGCGGGTTCGAAGGCGCGACAGGAGGCCGAACCGGAGCCGGGGAGTCCTTTGGGACAACAACCTTCCCCAGTCCGGGTGTGCCTGCCTGCTCTGACGCTTCGCCCGGCTTGCGCAGCGTGGGTGCCGCTCCCTGCGCACTGCCCTCGACGCCACTGGTATGAGCATCCCCGTTCACGATCGTTCGTGCCTCGAGCGTGGGCTGAGCCGGCACGCCAAGCTCATTCTTCTCCCTGATCTCAATCGGCTTCCCCAGGGCTGCAATCTCCAGGCGCACAACACGGTCGTGCTGAAAGCGCACAAACTGGGTGGGCTGCGGTGGATCCCCATAGATCCACTCCTCGTACATCGCACTGTCGTCATCCCCTGAATTGGTATGCTCGCGATGTTTGGTCTTCGGCTCCCCGACAGAAGCCAGCACCATGCGCCGGTTCATCCCCACGAGAACCTCGTGCGCATCCACCGCATCCCGCACCTTGGCTGGCAGCGTGTCGGCATAAGCCTCCGCACTGCTCTTTGCCTTGAAGTCCACCACGGGGTCCAGCAACGCCTTCACCTCCGCGGCCGTCACCTCGGGGACACCGCCCTCAAAAACAAGTGTCACCCTGCAGCCGGTCGCAATGGGTCCCTGCTGGGCCAACGCCATGTTGTTGATCGAGATATGGCTCAGAAACCGGTGCTTGGCATAGGGGCCGCCGTTGAAGTCGATGACGATGCGGTCGGCCTTGAACTGCAGGTTGCTGACCTCGACGCGCTCCCCAGGGCTGGCGGACGCGCCCTTTTCATATAGCAGGCGCTTATACTCACCGTCCCGCGGCGTCATGTTCCCGTTGGCCAACAGCGTCAAACCCGCGCCAAGAGGTAGTTCCCGGTGCGCAAAGCCCTGCTCCGCCTCCAGATTGCGAATCAGGTCCAATCGCCCGCGCTCGTCCAGTGGCTGCTCCGGAAGGGATATGTGGGTGGGATGGAACTCCGTTGTCACGTCAGCGGTTGCGGTCTTCATTCCCACCACGAAGACCTGCGCGCGCAAAGGGGGCATTCCCGGCAGAAACGTGCCGAAAAGCAACAAAGCGCAACCTGCACGGGATCCCATGGCTCACCTCTGGATGCCACAGATTCTGCTCCAAGTCGAACCCGTTTGCAAGGGCACCTTTGTGTCAGCTGAAAGCGGTCAGCGTGGGAACTCGTTCTCCCGATCGCCCCCGTCGGGGGACTGCGCCTCCGTGCCCTCATTCAGAAGCTGCGACCTGCCTGTCGAATGAACCGAGACCACCGGCGGTTGCGGAGCAAAGCTCGAGGTCGCACCCGCAGAGGGCGTCGCTCCAAGAATCTGCACCAATTGCCTGTCCGCCGCGGTCTCCATGGCGGCGTGCGCAGCCGGTGGGGGCACGTCCATCGGATAGCCTCCCGGAACAATCGGTGAGTGGGTGTAAACCCACGCATAATCCCGAGTCAACGAATACAAAACCACAATGCCCGCTAGCAGCGCGAGCCCCGTAAAGACCGCACCCTCTGGTCCGTACGCTCCCCCAGTCAGCCAGGTCCTGCCGGAGCTGTCGGTCGCCACCACGCTTGCGAAATCAACCGACCCCGCCAGGGGTAGCCCAAACAGCACACCCATCGACGCCAGCCATCCGAACCGAATGCCCCAACCCAGCCAAAGCGCATGTGTCCGCAGGTAGGCCACACAGAACAGAACACTGCTGATAAACGCAACGCCAAAGCTGAATGGAGTGTAGTTCTGCGGCGAAGTGACTAGGAACGACGTCACCGCCGACAACAGAACAGTCGCCGTCACCGGACCGGTAGCGGCGATCAGCCGTTGAAACAGGTAGCCGCGAAAGGCCATCTCGGTAGCCAGTCCGCCCACAAAAAGGGTGATCAGCGCCAGCAGAGCGGATCCCCAGGCACGCGGCGCGAGCCAGAACTGGGGATGCAGGTCGCCCACGACCGCCATCGGAATCAACGTGATCAGCAGCAGCGCCCAACCGAACGCCGCGCCCTTCTGCCATTCCCGCGTCATCGTCGGCCGCAGCCGCAGGGCGTTGGTTTCGCCGATGCTGCCATTCCGGGTAGCCACCCAGTGCAGCGCAGTGAAACCGGTCACCAGCAGGATGAGAAGGAAGATCTGCTGCAGTAGCGGGTGGATTGCCTCGGTCCCGATCAGGCGGGAGAAACCCTGCGCCGCGCTATCCGCGCCCGCACGCGCTGCCAGCAGCCAGAGGAAACCTATGGCAAACTGGGCGAACTCCAACGATCGCGGCACATTCCGTTTTGACTCACCCATTGCTGCCAACGCCGCTGGACTCCTTCGCAACTCTGGGCGCAAGAACGCCTCTTAGCAGCCTACGCCGCCGTGTAAAACTGCGCGAGATTGCGGAACTTTTTGTATCGCTCCTCAAGCAGCGTCTCCAACGGTTTCGCCCGTAGCTCCGCAAAGTGTCGCTCCAGCCGCTCCCCCACCAACTGCATCGCATACGCCGGATCCGTCTGCGTACCACCCCCCGGCTCCGGGATCACATCGTCCACGCACCCCAAACGCTGGACGTCGTACGCCGTATACCGCAGCGCCGCAGCCGCCTGCTGCTTCTTGCTGGCGTCCTTCCACATAATCGACGCACAGCCCTCCGGGGAAATCACGGAATAGATGGCGTTCTCGAGCATCAATACCCGGTCGGCCACGGCAAGCGCCAGCGCTCCACCCGATCCACCTTCTCCCGTGATGGTCGCGATCGTCGGAACGCGCAGCCGGCTCATCTCCAGCAGGTTGCGGGCAATCGCCTCGCCCTGCCCCCGCTCCTCTGCGCCTAGTCCGGGGTTCGCCCCGGCAAGGTCGATGAACGTAAAGATGGGGTGTCCGAACTTCTCCGCAATCTTCATCGCCCGCAGCGATTTTCGGTAGCCTTCCGGATCCGGCGAGCCGAATTTGCGGGTCACCCGCTCCTTCAGCGTGCGCCCCTTCAGGTTGCCGATCACCAGCACCGGGTCGCCATGAAAGCGAGCCATCCCTGCCGCCATGGCCGGGTCATCGCCGAACTGACGGTCGCCATGGATCTCGCTGTAGTCGGTGAAGAGCGCTTCGATATAGTCCATCGGATACGGGCGCTGCGGGTGCCGTGCAAGCTCTGTCTTCAACCAGGCTTCGGGAACAACTGCCGGCTGCGTAGATGTGTTCTTTGGGTGCTGGGGCTCTGGCATGGTCCAGCTATTCATTGTATGCGATCGGGACGACCTGCACGCTGAGCCGAGAAAGGCCCGATCTGGCCGGCAGGTGACGGTACCGATCGCTATCTTCTACGACGATCGGCAGGCCAGGCCGATCACACCCTCCATGGACTGGAGGTTCTCCGAGTAGACGTGAGAACAGCCAAATGATGCTGGCTAGCTGTAGTTGCGAAAACGGTTAGGTACTGTTACCAAAGAGTTTGAAATGGCTGCTCGAAGCCGTAACAGCGCTAGGTAGACTCAGGATCATCCAGTACCCAAGGACGCTCATGTTTCTCAAGCTCGCTCCCGCGGCATGCCTTCTGTTTGCCTGTTTCGCAATGGCCCACGCGGACACCTATCTGTTTTCCTTCTCAACAAACGGTGCGCAGCCCTTCGGCTCCGATCCGACCGCAACCGAAGGTCTGCACACCATCACCTTCCTCGAGCAGTCGTCACCCACGCCGGTCGAGTCCGACTTTACCGGTTTTGTCGTAGCTCCCGGCTCCGTGACCATGGACGGCGTCACCGTCAACGATATCCAGCTCAGCTTCGGTTCCGATACGCCCACCTTCGGTGGCGTGCAGGGTTTTTGCGCCTATGTGTCGGACCCACTCTGCTCTGATTACAACACCAGCTTCATTCTCAACGGGGCATCCGTCTACACAGGCACCCCGGATCAGCCCACCTTTGTGACAGGGACCTATCAGATCAGCAGTTCGGTCCTTGGACACTTGGATCTGTCCGGTGGAGACAGCACGCTCACCATCTCCGAGTACATCGCTCCCTCCGCCGTCACGCCTGAGCCATCTGCCGTCACACTGTTCGGCACAGGCTTGCTCGCTGCGTCTGGTGTTCTCAGGCGCCGGAAGCTCGGTTCCCACCAGGTGTAATCGATACACCCGGGAAACGCGGCCAATTCCCGCCAGCAACCGGGGCTGTTTGCTTGCCCAACAGCCCCGGCCAAGACGCGTCATAGCGCTCCCGGCAGAACAGCAGAACCGCATGGGGGCTGGCGAAGCGCGTAGATCCTGTAGGCGAGCGGGCCATTCAGCCCAGGCGCAAACGACCGTTCCGTGGTCAGGGTGTAGCGCGTTTGTGAGCAGCTTCGCAAAAGCAGGCCAGGTGGCGAGCTTCGCGAAGGGCAGGTCGCCAGGACCGCTGGGGTGCAGTGCTCCGGTAAGGACGATGACGCGTGGCGGCCGTGCATTTACCTCTTGGGAGAACTGCTGACGGGTCCGCCGAACAGCGGGAACGTTCTCCGGGCCGAAGATCAGAAAGTCGGTCAACATCCCGGTCTGCTGGTGGAGGTGCAACCGCAGAAGCACGTTGTTGCAGCCCACGATCGAATCAATGCATTGAACTGTGCCGTCGAGACGGCCATCATCCAAGGCCGTCAGGTCACGCTGGAGAGAATCCAGGAGGGTGCTGTTCCAGTCGGCACGGGCAGCGCGGGCGAGGCTCATGGGCGAAAGAACGAAGCCACCATACAGAAGGACTGCGCAGGCAAGTAAGCGCTCCCAACCCTCTTTCTCCACGGCATCGATACACAAGATGCTGCTCAACAACAGCAGAAACGCCACAGAAGGGTAACGCTGATAAGGAAAGCCCTTTCCTTGAAGCAGGAAGGAAGCAAGGCCCCAGAACACGCCGAGGGACAGCACGGTATGTTCCCAGTTCCACCGCTGCGGACGGGCGAAAGCCAGAGCAACCGCCGCAAGGAACAAAAGGCGGAGCGGCGCGGAAAGCCAATCCCGCAGAAGACTGACGACAGGTTGGCGGCCCAGCCAGGCGTATTACGGAATCACTTCAGTCAGCGCAGTCCAGAAACCAGAGAGGGCATGCTCGCGCACGAGGAAAACACCCACCGCGGCCATCGGGATCAGAAACCCCGAGGTCGCCAGCAGTGCTGCCGCCGTCACCGGCCGACCTCTCCGCTTTTCATCCTGCAGCAGCAACGCAAGTACCATCAAGGCAAGCACCAGGCAGTCCGGCTTGATCGTAACGGCGATACCCGCGCAGCAACCCGAAAGCGGCAGCGGCCAGAGTCTACCGGAACGAACCGCCTGAAACGCCAGGCCCACCATGGCGAGGAGCATCATGGCTTCGATAAGGTCCCGCTGGCCAGCCTGGCCTATGCCGTCGCGGAGGTGCAACAGCCAGAACAGGCATCCGCCGAACACGCCAGCAAACCTGCCGTAAGGACGGGCAATGGCGACCATGGCGGCCGTGGCGGAGAGCAGAAGAAACGCATCAAAGAATCGCCACGCTACCGGTCCCGGACCAAGCACGTGAACGACGGACCAATCCAGCAGAAAGGTCCCAGGCAGGTCCATGTCGAGCAGCTGGCGGTACGGGGCGCTGCCGCCATCCATCATGAAGCTGATGTAGTGAATCAGCGCACCGTCGTTCACCAGGGGCCAGTGACGAGTCCTGAAAAGCCCTATCGCGACCTCAACGAGGAGCCAACATCCCACGGCGAAACTCATGCCACGGAACCAGGGTGACCTGATGCCCTCTGAAGCCTTCTTGTAGTGCCCAACGGGGCCCGGGGAAACCAACATCGCAGACTATCCTATGCTCCGCCGAACCCATCTGCGACGAGCCGGCCAGGGCGCGCCTAGGCAATCACCTGCACCGCGCCCCGCCCGACCAATCCTTCCACTCGCTCAATGAACTGCACATCACACTGCACGCCATACCCATGCGGTTCCAGGTCGGC
>CAZZXY010000008.1:0-70006 GCA_964658105.1 Verrucomicrobia bacterium Tous-C9LFEB
GCAGCGCAGCGGAGGAATCTGCTGTCTTGGCTTGTCATTCCGCAGCGCAGCGGAGGAATCTGCTGTCTGCTTCTAGCCGCAATAGCTCTCCACAAACCCAGCCACAAACAACCGTCATCCTGAGTGAAACGAAGGACCTCGGTATTCTGCCTGGACCGCCCATACCCCCGCAACCGGTACCGCGTCCCGCAGCAACCTCGAGAACCCCAGCCAACTCTCCAACTAAAGCCCCGAAGGGAGCCGATGGCTTCCAGCCAGCCGCGCCGCGTCGGTGTCCACTCCGGCCTCCTGCGTATGATGCGACAGGATGCCGGCAACTTCACGGGCCACGGAACTCTGCAGCGTCGACAGAGCTCCCTCATCGAGCCCACGCTCCCGAAAGAACGTCTCATGCTGTTCGTAGTTGGTGTCGGCCATAGCGTTGAGCAGGTCGCCCTCGGCGTGCATGGCGTAGGCCGCGTACTGCTTCCAGCCCTCTTCGCCGCACACCACCACGAAGTGCCAGTTCGCCGGCGCATGCAGCGTGCCCGCGACGTTCCGCACCGTCTGCATCTTCGCGTTGCAGGCGTCCTTCTGCGCTTTGGACAGGTGTTCGAGATCACCGCCGATGCAGTAACGAGCTTGAGCGACAGCGGAGGCGCACAACACTGCGCCGACGACGGTGAGGGCAGAAAGCATGCTTGAGGGTTTCATCATTTCCATCCGAACAACGTTGCGATGGACTGAGTTTAGGGTTAACGATCTGGGTTCGCCTTCCCCCATCAGCGGCAGCCGGACGCTCTTAAGCGGCAACATTTCATTACCTTACCGGCGTTTTACATTACTTTCTGTTCCATTTTGACCCTGAAGAGACCACGCGGCCGAGTCCGCCAACCTTCTCAGAAACACAGAAGGGACGGCCGAGGCCGTCCCTTCTGTCCCACGTGTTGGGGGGGCCAGGTCGCTAGCAGCGCACGATGTTCTCCGCCTTGATGCCCTTGGTGGCATTGCGTGAGTCAACCACCAGCTTCGACTCCCGAACGATGCGGGCGTAGTCGTAATCCGTGTGGTCGGTCACGATCAGCACACAGTCGTACTGACCCAGGTCTTCAAGCGGCGTCGAGGTCATGTTCAGGTTGTAGTGCCGGCCGCGACCCACCTTGGGGTGGTACGGATCGTTGTACAGCACCTCCGCGCCTTCCTTGCGCAGCAGCTCGATGATGGTCAGGGAGGGCGACTCCCGGAGATCATCGATATCCTTTTTGTACGACATCCCGAGCATCAGCACCCGGGATCCATTCACAGGCTTCTTGTGCGTGTTCAGCGCGCGGGCGACCTGCTGAACGACAAACTCGGGCATCGCCTCGTTCACTTCGCCCGCAAGCTCGATGAAGCGCGTGTTGAAGTCGTACTCCTTGGCCTTCCAGGAGAGATAGAACGGATCGATCGGAATACAGTGCCCGCCAAGTCCCGGTCCTGGATAGAAGGCATGGAAGCCAAACGGCTTCGTCGACGCCGCATCGATAACCTCCCAGATGTCGATGCCCATGCGGAGCGAAAGGACCTTCAACTCATTGACCAGCGCGATGTTGACGCAGCGGTAAATGTTCTCGAGGAGCTTGGTCATCTCCGCGGCGCGTGTCGTGGACACTCGGACCGCGCGGGTAAAGATCGCTTCATACAGCGTCGCTGCCAGCTCCGTGGCGACGGTATCGTGGCCGCCAACGACCTTGGGGATGTCGCGCCGCGCTACGTCGGTATTGCCTGGGTCCTCGCGCTCGGGAGAGAACGCAACGTAGAAAAAGCCGGCTTTGGCCGTATCGGTGTTGGTATGCGTCTTGAGGCCAGCCTTGTTGCCCGCTTCCAGCAGCGGAATCATCACATCGTCGGTCGTTCCGGGATAGGTCGTGCTCTCGAGGACGACGAGCTGTCCTTCCTGAAGCCAGGGAGCAACAGCTCGCGCCGTGTTCTCGATATAACTCAGGTCCGGCTCGCGGTGCCCGGTCAGCGGCGTGGGAACGCAGAGAATAATCGCGTCCTGATCGCTGAGCCCGGCGAAATCGGCAGTCGCACTGAAACCTTGGCTGCGCGCCTGCTGGATCTCTTCCTGCGGAATACGGAAGATGTAAGATCTCCCCGCCTGCAGATCATCGATCTTGCGCGCATCGATGTCGAATCCCGTGACCCGGAAACCGGCGTCTGCGAGCAACAGGGAGAGGGGAAGCCCGACATAGCCCAAACCAATCACGCCGATGCGGGCGGTTCGGTTTTGAAGGCGTTCCAGGCGTTCGGAAACTACGGAAACGGCGACTTGCATTGTCTCTAGGGGCATGTCGATGTCAATTATTGCACTCGATTGTCAAGTTTCAGCCCCCTTGGGTGTGGCATACTCTGATCGCATCCGTGGCAGACGGTCGGTCGGAAGATGTAGGCCGAAGCCAACGAATGTGGAATTGCGGCCTGCTGGCACACACGCGAGTGTAGGTACGGCATATCCTGTGACGCGGAGCGACAGAGCGGCAGGATGGAGGAATGATGGCACGGTATCTAATCACAGGCATAGCTGGTTTTATTGGCTCGACACTGGCTCACACTCTGGTCGAACAGGGCCACACCGTGGCGGGCATTGATAACCTGTCGACCGGCCGGATGGAAAACATCGAAGACATCCTCTCGTCCATCTCTTTTGAAGTGGCAGATCTGCAGGATGCGGCCGCCATGAGAGCTGCCTGTGAAGGGGCCGATTACGTCCTTCACCAGGCCGCGCTCGCGTCCGTGCCCCGTTCCGTAAAGGATCCACTCACTTCCCACGAATCCAACGTGAACGGAACGTTGAATCTCCTCATTGCGGCGCGGGACGCAGGGGTGAAACGCATCGTCTACGCTGCCTCCTCGTCGGCCTACGGCGATCAGGAAGGCCAGGCAAAGCAGGAGGACATGACGCCCCGCCCGCTCTCGCCGTATGCCGTCCAGAAGCTCACCTGTGAGCACTACATCCAGGCGTTCTGCCGCGTATACGGCATGCAGGGCGTGTGTCTGCGCTACTTCAACATCTTTGGCCCAAGACAGGCCGCGGATTCGCCCTACTCCGGTGTCATCGCGCAGTTCATCTACAGGATGCTGGCGGGTGAGACGCCCACGATCTACGGCGATGGCAAAGTCAGCCGCGATTTCACCTTTGTTGCCAATGCTGTCCGCGCCAACCTGCTGGCATGCGAGGCTCCGGACGCCTTTGCCACCGGCCGGGTGTACAACGTCGGGACAGGAGCCAGCCACACCCTGACCGATCTGTACGAGGCGCTCGCGTCCATCCTCAATTTCAAGAGCAAGCCGATCTATGGAACGGTGCGCGCGGGAGACATCCCCCACTCACTGGCGGATATCGGGCGTGCACGTCGCGAGCTTGGCTATGAGCCCGGGGTGAACTTCCGTACGGGTCTGGAAAAAACCACGGCCTGGTACGTCGAGCAAAGCGCAAAAACGCTCCTCACAGCGTAGGACGTCAGCCTGGGTCCCCTTGGGCATCCAGGCTGACGTTGACGGACGCAGCTTCATCGGCAAAGCCACCCAAAAGTTCCCAACCCGGTTTCCGACACCCATCTCCGCGTACGTGTGCAGGAATGCACAAAACGCCTCAAAAGCCCGTTAAGAACACGCTTTTTTTGCACGAAAATGGCACTTCCGGCCATGAGAAAGGCGCGCCACCCGGCGCGCCTTTCTCATGACGAACTGACCATCTGTGGCGCTAAGTTGTAGTTTCTAAACCACTTACAGAACTACTGCGCACCTCGGCGCCGCAGAATCGTCTTGATCGTCTCAAACATAATCAGCAAATCAAGCCCCAGCGAAGCATGCTTAATGTAATACAGATCATATTCAAGCTTCTCGCGCGCCTCAGCCAGGGTTGCGCCGTAGCCGTAGCGAACCTGGGCCCACCCGGTGAGGCCTGGACGGATGAGGTGCCGCAGGTAGTAGAAGGGAAGGTGCTCCGAGAGCATCGGCACAAACTCGGGTCGCTCTGGACGAGGGCCGACGAAGCCCATGTCGCCCCTGAGAACGTTCCAAAGTTGAGGAATCTCATCAATGCGCGTCTTCCGCATGAACATGCCCCACTTTGTGACACGCGGATCGTTCTTGGTGGCCCATTTCGCGCCGCCCGCTTCAGCATTGGTGAACATGGAACGGAACTTGTACACGAAAAACGGCTTACCACCCATGCCCACCCGGGTCTGACGGAAGAAGATGGGACCTTCGGAAGTGAACTTCACGAGGAGGGCAACGATCGGGAAAAATGGCAGGAACAACAGGAGGCCAATGCCCGCCACCAACATGGACACAAGCTGGCGCGTGAACTGCTGCGATCGATTGATCTTGAAGCCATCGCTGTAAAGAAAGTTGCTGGGTCGAAGACCGTCCAGTTGGATCTTGCCGGACAGCCTCTCGTTGAGGTCATTCGCTCGTTCGACCGTGAAGCCGGCAAAGCGAAGATTGAGCAGCTCCTGAACCGGGAGTTCGTCACGCGCATCCTCAACGGCGACGATGATGCGGTGAACTGGAGATTTCGCTACCTCCAGGCGGGCTAGCTCGTCGATCCAGATCTGCTTCCGCGCGGGTTTGTTGAAGGACTGAACATCCCGCCAGTCAACGACTTCCATTCCGAGTTCGCGGCGGGTCTTCAGACAGTCGACCACGCCATTCGCCGTGGCTCCGGAGCCCAGGACATACACCCGTTCGCGGAAGAAGGTGTGCCCTACGACCCAGTCGTAGAAGCGCCGCCAACTGATAAGGGCAGGAGTTAATAAGAGAAAAGCAAGGGCGTAGACATACTGCGCAATGGCGAACTGGGGATAGAACTTGATCAGCGCCGAGAGGAGGAAACAATCAAAGGCGAGGACCAGCAGGATACGAAAATAGATCTCGAGCGGCGCTGAAACGATCTGTGGTTCGTACAGGTCGAAGTAGTAGGAAAAAATCAGGCTAGCGGCCGTGATGCCGGCAATCTTGGCGTAACCCTCTTCATAATTCAGGGCAAGATAGGCGTCCGGACCTAGCAGCGCCAGGGTCGCGATGAGGAAGCACCCGCTCACCAGGATCGCCTCGCTCAAGAGCAGAACGACAGTCCTGGTCGGGTAGTACACATTCAAAAAGCGAATCATTGTGCGGCTGGACTCCGGCTACGATTCCGGTTTGTAGGCGTCGTAGCCGCCGTAGTAATCACCTTTTTGGGGCAGCTTCCGTACCGCATTCAGGACGAAACCAAGGATGGGAGCCGTCTTGAATTGAGCCTGCGCCTGCTGAGCTGTCTTGAACTTTGTGGTGCCTTCGCGTGCCACCAGGAGGACGCCGTTGCAGGAGCGAGCGAGACTGACCGCATCCGCGACGAGATTGACAGGTGACGAATCCACAAAGATCCAATCGAACCACGTTCCCGCTGTCGCGATGAGTTCTCCGAAGCGGGGATGGGAGGCCAGATCCCCGGCATTTTCCGCTTCACGTCCGCCAGAGATGAAGGTCAGCGCTGCAAGGCCCGCCGGGAGGGGAGTGGAGTGACCTTCGGTCTCGCAACGCTGCATGACCTCGAGTAGAGAACAGGTGCCTGATAGGAAGTCACTTAGTCCTGGATCCCTCGATGTGCCTAGAACCTTATGTAACGAGCTTCGGCGCATGTCTCCGTCGATCAACAGCACACGATTCGCCTTGTGGCGAGAGAAGGACAGTGCGAGATTGAGCGTGACAAAGCTCTTGCCTTCACCGGGGAGTCCGCTGCTGATGATGATCGACTTCAGGGGCGCAGCATCACGCGCTTCGAAGATGTGAGACCGCAAGCTGCGAAACTGCTCAACGTGCGCTCCGCGCTCACCCAGAGCAGGGAGGTAGGGCAGGGACGGAGTCCAACGTCGCCGGGGAACCTCGGAGAAGTCGACCGGCGCCAGAAGCTGGCCAAGACTTTCATCGGTTTGGGACGACTCCACATAGGTTGGCCCAAGCGGATCGGAGTCCGGCTCTGCAAAGTCCGGTTCTTCCGGAGTGAGCAGGTTTTGCACGGCCCGTGCGGCAGCTATCTCCGGCTTTTCGCCAGTGGCGACGGTGCGTTCCAACTCTGCGCGAAGCAGCGCCTCATAGATCTTGCTCATGGCGTTTGTCCCTTCGGAGTGTCGGCGACCGCGGGTCCAGGGTCGGCAACTGTTTTCGGTTGGGAAGCTAGGTCACGCTGTCGGAAAGCAGAGATTTCCTCAACAATCGCTGGGTCGTACAGCATCGAGGTAGCGTCCTCCAAATTGAGATCCTGAATGGCGGCATAGGCAACACTGGCCGGCACCTGCCGTAACTGGTCAACGTAAGCAAAGATCAGAGCGTTTTCGCAGATGAGATTGATCAGGCGCGGAATACCGTGACTCGCTTTGTAGATCAGCTGGATCGCGTCAGGGAGGAAGATCTCCGCACTGGTGCCGGCAATCCGGAGTCGACCACTGATATATTCTGCGGTTTGTATCGGCGTCAGGGGCTTTGTGCGGCACCAGAGTGCGATACGTTGCCGCAACTGGCGCACGTTCGGCTGACGAAGCTTTGTTTCGAGTTCAGGCTGCCCTGACAGAACGATCTGGGCGAGTTTCTGCGAGGAGGTCTCGAGGTTGGTGAGTAGGCGAATCTCCTCCAGCAGTTCCAGAGAACAGTTCTGCGCTTCATCCACGACGATGACGCAGATCTCGCCTTCGCGGTAACGATCGATCAGCCACCGGTTCAACTGGATAATCATGCTGGACTTGCTGCGAATAGACGGTGTCAGACCGAAATCAGCCAGCACGAACTCGAGGAAGTCCATGATGTCCAGCCGCGGATTGAAGATAAAGGCGCTGTGGATCCGTGTGCGATGAAGCGCGTTCAGCGTATGCCGCAGCAGCGTCGTCTTTCCCGTACCCACCTCGCCTGTGAGCACCATGAACCCTTTGCGCGACGCGATGCCATGCTGCAGGCACGCCAGAGCTTCCCGGGTGTGCGGCATCATGCACAGGAAACGCGGGTCCGGGTTGATCGTGAAGGGCTCGCTTTCGAGATGGAAGAACTGCTTATACATAGGCTAGCTGTGTGCACCTGCCAATTGCTTTTTCTTTCCGAAGCGAAACTGACGCAAGAAGTGACCGAGACCACGACTGGCGCGAAGGTCCGGGGTATCGGATTCCGGGATGACACCCAGTGTAGGGAGGTTCGTGAAGGCCCAGACGTCACGCTCTGTGCGCAAGGTCGTGTCCCGGTACTCAAGCAGACCGGAGATGATGAGACCGAGAACAAGGCCGAAACCGGCGCCGCTGATAGCGAAGACGGGACGTTTCGGAGAGAACGGAGCGTCCGGTAGATTGGCCGCATCGACAACCTGGAAATGCTCGCCTTCCTGGCGTTTCTCCAGATCCGTCGACATGGTCGCGCCGGCCATTTTGGTCTGCAATTCGTTGTAGAAGGCCTGCGCCGTCTCATGATCGCGCGTGAGCATCTTGTATTGCTGCTCTACCGCGGGGCTAGCTTCGAGCCGCTCCTGATAGTTCCGCATGCTGGCCTGGATCTGTGCCTGCTCTTTGCGCTTTGCCTCGATGCCAAGGTCGGCGGCGTGCAGTTGCGCCCGCAGCTGCTGGATGGCCAGGTTCTCCCGCACCGCTGCTACCGAGCCCGGTGCACGTCCCGCAGCGGGCGCTGCAGCCTGCTGGGACATCTTCTTGCGCAATTCGGCAATCTTCCGTCGCACTGCAACGACTTCTGGATAGTCGCTTGTGTAGTGCAGCAGAAGGTCCGCTTCCTGGCTCTGGAGAACCTGCAGATCGGCCTGCTCCGCTTCGAGGGCGGGATTGGAAATCGGCGCTGTGGTCGCGGGAGCGCCAGCAAGCGGCGTTGCAGTGTTTGTCACCTGCGCCAGCATCGATTGCATCAAGCCGCGATCCTGCTCCCGCCGAGCCAGATCCTGATTTGCAGATTCCAGCTGCGTCGTGAGGGTCGTCAACATGCTGGAATTGGAACTTTCTTCTCCGGGCAACTTGCCCATGTACTTCTGCTGAAACTGCGCGAGTTTCATGTCCTGGTCGTCAAGACTGCGCTTTGCGTTATCCAGCTGACCTTTCAGGAACTCCGTCGTACCTTCCGCGGACTGGGCGCGCTGCTTGAGATTTTCATTGGTAAACATCGAGGTGATCTCGCTACATACGGCCTGCGCCACGTGAGCATCACTCGCCTTGTAGGAGATATAGAACCCCGGCAAGCCACGGCCTACCTCGGAATGGATGGGTTTGATCTCGATGTTCTTGCGCATGAGTTCAATCCGCTCATCCATGTCGGTCTGGCCGGTACTGAAGAGGTTGTAATTCTCCAGGATAGGTTGCAGGCGAGAGCGACTGAAAATCTGCTCCTTCATGGACGCCAGCTGACTATCTAGATCTTCCGCCAGCACCGGTTTTACGTACCCCTCGGGAACCTTCTGGCCTTCAACGAGCACCAGCGTCTGCGATTGGTATTGTGGTGGGATTGTGTAGCTGAACAAATAGCTCACAATGGGCAGAATGAGTAACGGAAGGAGCACGATCCACCATCGCCGTTTCAGCATGGTGAAGTAATCCTCGGGAACAAGTGGACGATGACCTAGCATAGAGACGCTTCCTTATCTGCCGAGGAGGACGGGACGTGGAGAGAAGCTGATACCCAGACTGACGACCTGAAACACTCCACTGAACGCGTTTTGCGGAGCAGCGGAGCCGGTAGGAATGCTGACTGATTGATCTTCTACGGTGTAGCTGCCGAAGCCTGAAAAGTAACGTCCGAGGCGCCGTGAGCCCTGGACGCTCATGAAGACTCCCTTGCTATTGAACTGATTGAGCGTGGAGTTCGGGAGACTGCTTGTCCTCGCATAGCCGACATCTCCGGAGACGAGCCACTCCCGACCAAGTTGCCGATGGGCTGCAGCGGTCACATTGTCCGAAAACGAACCGGGAATGACGCCCGATCCATTGTTTGCGCCGCGGGAGTAAGTAACGGAGTACGAGGTGGAACGGCTCAAGTAGCTCGCGCTCGCACCGGCGGCAACGGTCACAGCGGTCCCGTTAATCGCCTCACTCGATCCGCTGATGATCTGTGGACCGGCATAGACGTCCGTCACGAACCTGGGAGACCACTGGCGGGAGTAAGAGACGGTAGCTCCCTGGGCCTGGAACGAATACGTGTTTCCTGAGTAAGTGAAGTTGGAGTAGTTGTAATTGCCTGTGAAGGTGTCCCGGGCGGAGGCGCGATAACTGAGACCAACGGAGCCACCCTCCGTGGTGCTATTCAGGGCGAGGTCAGAGTTGTCGCCGATGAATCGCTGGATCGCATACATGCCGGTTACCTGCGTCGAAAATCTGCCATTGATTTGACGGGACGCGGTGCCGGACAGGCTGTTACTCACGCGTGGACCATAGCTTGTGAGAATGCCGATGCCACCAATCGAACCGACAGCGACCGGGTCCACCCCGAGATCACCCGTTCCAGGAACACCCGAAAGACCACCGGTGGGGCTCTGTGGCAAGAAGCTTACCGAGTCCGCCAGCGCGAAGTTCCAGTGTTTCGTGGTCAGCACCTGAGAAAACGAAAGGCTTTGGAAGAAGGTTGTGGGTTGCCCTGAGTTGGCCAGGAGCACACCGCCGTTGTAGATCGCACTGAACGGATGTGATTGGCTTTTGGAGATGTACGCGGCGTCTCCGGAGATGTTGGTGCTGTAGCTGGTGCCGGAGTTGTAAAAGCCGGTCGACAGCACTTCCGAGGCATTCACGCCGTAGGTCAGGGAGCCGCCCACGCGCGGAAGAGAAAAGCCGACACCTGGCGCAGCCGGGCCGGTGTCCGCCGGAAGCGATTGCGCAACCCCGGATGTTGCGAGTGCTAGAAAGGCCAAAGGGACCCGCCGGAAAAGCTTCGTCATGGGATCACGATCGTGTCGCCACTGATCAGGGTGACGCCCTGCATGTCGCCATCCCGGATGGCCTTCTTATAGTTGAACGGAATCTTCTGCTGTTTTCCTGCAACCGTGCGCAGGATGTAGATGTGTTTCATGTTCGCGTAGGGCCCAGGGCCGCCGGCCGTGGCGATGGCTTGCAGCGGTGTCATACCCGGGGTCATGGGAAGGGGACCGACGTGGCCCACTTCGCCCACCAGGTAAATGCGCTTGCTGGTGATGCTGAGCACGGAGACGGTTACGGATGGGTCGGTAATGAGCTTCTTCAGGCGCGAGGTGATCTCCTGCGCGAGCCGCATCGGGGTGTAGCCGGAGGCGGTGATGTCGCCCACAAGCGTGACCGAGATCATGCCGTCCGGACGCACGGGCAGCTGTCCAGAGAACTTTGGTTCGTTGAAGACATTGATCTCGAGCGTGTCCCCTGGCCCGATGACATAGTCGGGGTCGACCGTGCCCTTCTGTGACACAGGCATCGGGGGCGCATCGGGGCCGGGCGCCTGGGGAGGAGGAGCGGCGGTAAGGACAGGTTTTGTCTCCATCTGCTGCGCACGGCCAGGTAAAGCGGTAAACCCGGTAATGGCCAGCAGGGCGACGGCGGTACATCCGGCTCTCATCATCTTCCTCGCATCAGGGCGCAGCTTCGAGTGCGGAGCAGGGAAAACCAGATCGAAGTCAAAGCGAACGCTCGGTATAGTTTCGCTCCTGAGGGACCCTGAAAACAAGTGCTGTTGCGCCACTCTTGTCGGAAATGGTCTACAACTATGGTGCGCGACCTGCTCCTCGATTTTCGTAGGAAACGCGAAGAAAAACGGTAAGCTGGTCTGAACTAGAAGCCCTAGTATGATGGAGTGTCATCTGTGCAGGCCCAAACGTCCAAGGCGCTGAGGAGTCCCGTCGCCATCCCGGCGCCAGGCGGAGCTCATCCCGTTGCGGAAGCTATTGACGCCGCTGCGTCTTTCCAGGGCCAAAGGCCCGCGATCCCGTGGACGGTCGGACTGCCCATCGCTCTTCTGGCGTTGCTGGTCGTGCTGCTCTACCGGGGAGTGGCGCTCAAGCTCGTTACGGACTGGTTCGAGCTCCCGGACTTTTCCCACGGTTTCCTGATCCCGTTTTTCGCGGCATACCTCGTCTGGACGAAGTGGGACACCCTGAGGAAGACCCCTGTGCGGTCTTCCTGGATGGGTCTTCCCCTTGTGCTTCTGGGATTGCTGTTCCTGATGACGGGGAGGCTTGGCGCGGACCTGTTTCTCGCGCGCACGTCTTTTCTGCTGCTTGCAGCTGGAAGTGTGTGGATGCTGTTTGGCAGGGCGATGGTGAGCCAGTTGAAGTTCGTCTTCCTGGTCCTGCTGCTCGCGATTCCGCTGCCCGCTGTGTTGTTCAACCAGATTACGTTTCCACTGCAGTTGCTGGCCTCCCGGATGGCGAGCAGCCTTTTGCCCCTGGCGGGCGTACCTGTCCTGCGGGAAGGCAATGTGATTCAGCTGCCCGCCATGCAGCTGGAGGTAGCGGAGGCCTGCAGCGGCATACGCTCTCTGCTAAGTCTGTTCACGCTGGCTGTGATTTACGGCTACTTTCTGGAAAAAAGCGTAGGACGTAGAGTGGCCCTGGCGATTGCGAGTGTTCCTATCGCCGTGGCGGCCAATGCTGCGAGGATTTTCGGTACCGGGCTTTGCGTTCAGTATTGGGACCCTGATAAGGCAATGGGCTTCTTTCACGAGTTCTCCGGCTGGCTCATGTTCCTGGTATCGCTGACGTTTCTCTACCTGGTGCATCGGGTCACCGGCATTTTCTGGAAGCATCGAACGGAGCCGTCGCGATGAAGTCACTGCAGCTATGGACCGTGATTGCCTGCCTGTTTGGGACGCTTCTGATCCTTAAGGCCCGGGGCGACGTGGACCAGGTGCCACCGAGCGCACCCTTGGAGCAGATGCCAACCATGCTGGCGGGCCGTACGAGCCAGGATGTTCCGATCAGTTCGGAGGCCCTTGAGATCCTCGGCAAAGGCGAGTTCCTGAATCGTGTGTATACCGCCATTCCGGAGTCAGGCCATACAACGAGCACAGTCGCCCCGGTGCAACTGTTCATTGCCTACTTTCCGACGCAAAGATCCGGGCAATCTATCCACTCCCCGCAGAACTGTCTTCCCGGCTCTGGTTGGAGCTTTGTGCACTCCGGCGTCACTGCCTTTACGGACACTTCCGGGAAGGAGTTCCGGGTGGGAGATTACCTCATCTCGGACGGCAAAGACCGGCAGGAAGTTCTGTACTGGTACCAGTCGCACGGCAGAAGCATCGCTAGCGACTACCAGGCGAAGCTGATGATGATGACGGATGCCATACGCTACGGTCGTACCGATGCGGCGCTCGTGCGGGTGATTACCTCTGTGGGCTCGAATGAGAGTCCGGATGCGGCCCATCAACGCGTGGTGAATTTCGCGCGGAATGTCACCCCGCTGTTGCCCGCCTACGTTCCCAATTAGGACAGTCCGCCGTCCCGTGCGGCCCCAATACACAAGCAAGAGAAGGAAAGCATGTACAAGAGTTTTTCAAGAAGACCGGGTCATCTGATAGCGGTATTGGGCGTCGGTGTGGCCTGCATGGGCCTGAGTGGATGCAGGCACGACCCCAACAAGCAGAAGCAAAAGTACTTTGAGAGTGGAAAGCGCTACGAGGTTGATGGCAAGTATCGCGAAGCCGTCATTCAGTTCTCCAACGCTCTGCGCGTGGACAAGAACTTCGCTCCGGCACACTACGAGTTGGCGAAGACCTATCTTCAATTGGGGTCCGTGGTAGCGGGTTACCAGGAACTGCAGCGCACGGTGCAGTTGAGCCCTTCCAATCTGCAGGCCCGTTTGGATCTGGGCAATCTGTTGCTAGCAGGCGGAGTTCCACAGCGGGCCAAGGAGCAGGCTACGGCGGTGTTGCTTGCGGAACCGAACAATGCTGATGGTTATGCGCTGCTGTCCCGCATTTCCCTGAAGTCCGGGGACAAGGTCGAGGCTCTGAAGGACATTCAGAAAGCTATCTCCCTCAACCCGAATGACTCGAAGCTGCACACGACGCTGGGCTTGATCCAGTCGTTGACGCCTGAGACGCGGACCGAGGGACAAGCGGAGCTGGAAAAGGCCGTGGTCCTGGACGGCAAGAATCCAAATGCCAGGCTGGCTCTCGCGGGAATCCTTGCCAACAAGGGCGATGTGCAAGGGTCCGAGCAGCAGGTGGAAGCAGCCGTGAAGGCGTCTCCGCAGGATCTACAGGCGCGCGTGGCTCTCGCGGAGCTTTATCTGCGCGGCGGCAGCAAGGACAAGGCCGAACAGACGCTGGTTCAAGCTGTGAACGATCTGCCCGACAAGGAGCAGTGTGCGGAGGTCCTGCTGACCTATTTTGTTCGGACCGGGCAGGCCGACCGGGCCGAAGTGGTCTTCGCCGATCTGCGCGCGAAACATCCAAAGAGCGTCCCGATCCAGATCAGCTACGCCCGTGTTCTTGTGGCTCGCGGCAAATGGGATCAGGCCTCGGATGCCGTGAAGGCACTAAGTAAGTCAAACGGCAGCAACCCCCAGGTGGCGCGCATGAATGCAGAGCTCCTGCTGCACGCCAACAAGATTCGGGAGGCATTCACCCTGCTTCAAAAAGCCACCGCGAATGCTCCCGACGACGCCCGGTTGCAGATCCTGCTGGCGAGAACAGCGCAGGCACTCGGCAATACGAGCGCAGCGGATGCGGCTTTTCAGCAGGCAGCCCGTCTCGATCCGCAAAGCCTGGACGCGGCACGCGGCCTGGCGGATCTGGCGATGCGACGCAAGGATTACATCCAGCTGACACAGCTGGCCGAGAAGACCATCACGACGCACCCGAATGCGCCTGACGGCTACCTTTGGCGAGGTTCCGTTGAGGGATCCCAACAGGAGTTCGACAAAGCTAACGCAGATTTCCAGGAAGCTCTAAGGAGGGATCCGAACAACGTTGCAGCCCAGCTGGATCTCGGGGAGCTTCAACTTCACCAGAATCATGAGAGCCAGGGACGAGCAACGCTCGAGCAGGTGCTGGAAAAGAATCCAAATCTCATCATCGCGCTGAACATGCTGGTAGGGGCGGATCTTCAGGACAAACAACCGGAGAAGGCGCTGGCGAGAGTGCAGGCACAGATCGCCAAGGTTCCAAACAATCCCGCGCTGTACACCGATCTCGCCCAGCTCCAGTTGCAAACAAAAGATTTCAGTGGGGCCCAGGCCAGCGCGCAAAAGGCATTGCAGATCGATAAGGATTTCGGTCCTGCGGTGGAAGCGTACTCGCAGGCAGCCGTGGCTACGGGCAATACGGATGGGGCCATTGCTGCCTGGCAGACCTGGATGACGGCACATCCTTCCGACGCGCGGGCGCAAACGCTGACGGGTGTGCTCGAAGAGACAAAGGGCGATGTGAACAAGGCGATGGAACACTACAAGAAGGCTCTGCAACTTGATCCTTCGCAGGCGGTCGCGGCAAATAACCTGGCCTTCCTGATGGTCGAGAACAACGAGAACTCCGATGTTGCTTTGAGTTACGCCCAGAATGCACGGCGAGCGATGCCTACGGCTCCCAACACGGCAGACACACTCGCCTGGGTGTACTACCACAAGGGTACCTATTCTCTTGCGCGTGACCTGCTGCAGGATGCCGAGAAGCAAAGCCCGAACGACGCTTCCATTCACTACCACCTTGGACTGACGCTCAACAAAATGGGCGACAAATCCGGGGCGGCTACCGAGCTGAAGAAAGCCGCCGACCTGGCACCCAACACGCAAACCGGCAAGCAGGCCAGCGATGCATTGAGTCATCTGGGCGCTTGAGTCAGGCCTTTACGAAACACAGCAAGACCCACCTTGACGGTGGGTCTTGCTGGTTTCAGAGGTGTAGCAAGTGTGCGGCGTCGTCCGGTTCGGGATGCAGCTGTACTTGGTGTCAGAGGGGCAGCGGTTCCGCCGAGGAACCCTGAGGTCCTTCGTTGCACTCAGGATGATGGCTCTCTTGGATCGTAAAGTTTAGCGCCCTAGCGATAGACAGCCTGCCCCTGACGGGACTGGCGCGCTAGGCAGGGCGTTGGGACGTTACGGTTTGAGCAGTTTTGCGAAGACGTGCACCACGCCGCGCATCATCGCCGCGGAGCTGAAGCGTTCCTCAACGGCGGCACGTCCGCCAGCGCTGAGGCGTTCTCCCAAAGCTGGGTTGTCCAGTAGGCTGCTGATGGCATGGGACAGCGCCGCCGCACTCTCCGGCACGACGATCAAGCCACTTTCTCCGTTCTGGATGGCTTCCGCATTCCCACCTACGTCCGTTGCGATCGACGGTACGCCGGCGGCCATGGCTTCGATGAGTGCGTTCGAAAAGCCTTCGCTGCGGGAGGGAAGTACAAAGATGCTCGCTGTCCCGAGATGATTTTGAAGGTCGGAGATCTTTCCGAGAAAGTGGAAGCTGCGGGACAGGCCGGAAGCTGCGATCTGCCCCTGCAGTTCTTCGAAGTAGGCCGGTTCGAGCACCTCGCCGGCAACGGTGAATTGCGTACCGGGGTGCCGCTTGCTGACCTCGGAAGCGGCCTGCACCAGGAGGTCATGTCCTTTAACCCGGCGAATGTTGCCGATCGTGGTGACGATGGCCGGCAGCGGCTTTGGTTTGCCTGCGGATGCGCTCGGGGCGACGTCGCCGAGGTCCAGTCCGTTATGTACGACGTGCACTTTCGAGGGAGATACCCTGTCCACCGTGATGACGTGCTCGGAGACCCGTGCAGAGACGCAGATCACAGCATGGGGCAGCCGACGAAGAGCCCGATACGCGAGTTTATGTTTCGAGGTGCGCAGGATGCCCATGTCCCGACGGCTCCACACGAGCTTTGCTCTGGAGAAGAGCCTCGTCACAAAACCGGCCCAGATGTCTGAACTCTCAAAGAAGGTGTGAACGATGCGTACATCCTCTTTGCGGAGAAAGCGGCGCAGGGCAAGGGATCCTCTCAGCGCAGCTGCACCGTAGGTGTTCCTGAGCGGAAGGAGGTACACGGGGCAGGGGGCCTGGTCGGGGCGGAACTCACTGTCGGGGTGAATGGCGAGGGTGAGAATGGAGGCGCGATAGCCGTACTGCGGAAGAAGTGTCGCCAGACGAAGGACGATTCGTTCCCCCCCACCCAGGGCCTTGGGGAAGCCATCGACGACGAGCAGGACGAGAGGTAAGTTGCGCTGTGACTCTGGGACAACCGGCTGCGGGCCGACGGCGACGAGATGGATCTGGGACATGGCTGGGGCGGAACTCAGGAGGCAAAGGCATAGCGCGTTGGCTGCGAGGGAGTCGCGCGCTCTTCAGAGGGTAGACCCGCAGGTTTGCTCAACTCACTTGCGCGAAGGCCGGCGCCGATTAGCACCCAGAGCAGGCCATTGATCTCGATGTAGGTCCAGCGATCGCCAAAGAAGTTTGTGATGGCAAGGCTGGTGAGACAGATAAGGAGACCCAGGCCGAAGCCCCGGTACAGGGGGTCCGTGGCTTTCCGAAACAGCCGTACCGCGAGAGCAAACATTTGGTACAGCATGGTGATGGCGAAGATGAAGCCAACAATACCCGTTTCGACGAGAACCTTTACGTACCAATTATGTGTGTCTTTCAGGTTGTCCACGTGGTCGCCGTACTGAAAGGTGGCGAAGCCGGTGCCGAAGATGGGGTAGTGCAGGATGACTTCCTCGGCGTCCGTCCAAAGATCGACGCGCTCCTGGGCGGAGGCCTCCAGCTGGCCATCTTCGTTGTGTGTCATTTTGACGCGTTCCGTGACGGCTGCAGGCACGATCGCCTGCCACGTCACCAGGAATACAGCGGCGAGGATGATGAGCTTGCGATCCTTGACGATCCCGAGCAGAACGACGCACACAATGATGGCCATGTACGCGGCCCGAGAGAAGCAGTACATGCAGGCTAACAACGTCAAAGCAACGGTTCCGTAGGCAGCGATTTTCACCTTGCGACGGGTCAGGTAGCGGACGGATCCCCAGAAGAACATAGCGAATTGGGCAAGAAAAGCGGCTGTCTGATTGGAGCCGTAGCCGAGTGGACCGCCGCTCCGCTTGTTCTCGTCGAAGCTGCCCCAACTGTGCGACAGGCTGTCCATTAGCGAACTGCGATCGATCATCAATACCGAGAAGGCGGTCAACATCATCACGGTACGAACCGCCTGACGGTCTTCTACCACCATGGCCGCGGATACAAAGATCAGCGGCATGAGCATGTAGTCCTTCCAGGTCACGAAGTTCATGTCGGAGAGCCATAGGGGCGCAGGCGCCGCCGTGAGTGCGGAGCCCAGCCACATGGACATATACAAATAGATGGCAAATCCGAGCCAGATCCAGGGCAGTGCGTTCTTGGGGGGCCGCTTGCCGCGCAGGAGCGCTCCGACGAAGACGGCGGCTACCAGGATGGTCAGGACGTTTCCGCCGAGCGGCCAATCAAGAAAGTGGTCGCGCATGGTCCGGTAGGGCAGGAACGGGATCATGTAGTAGAGGCCGAAACGAGGGCTGCGGACCAACGAAACGATGATCGCTACCCAGAAGCCGAGGTAAGCAATGAAGGGTATGAAGTGACCGATTCCTGTTCCCATTGCACCGACCTCTTCAGCTCTTCCGACAACGGGCGGCTAAGCCCAGCGGGCACGGCCCGTCAGGAGATTGTAAAACGCCACCGCCGCGGCCGCGTTCAACATAGCAAACGTATAAGGGATAGAGATGATACGGAATTGCCTTGTCGCCGGACGAAGTGCCCCGACCAGCGCAAGGCCGTACACAAGAAGTTGTAGAACCAAGGCTGCCCGGTACAACGGGGCATCAATGGCAGCCGAGGCGATCAGCAGAAGCAGCAGGAGAAGCGGCACGGTCAGGCGGAGCAGTTTGTGGCTGATCAGCCGGAACAGAAGGGGATTGCGAAACGTCAGGAGCCAGGGCGCGAGCTGCAGCAGTTGATAGTTGCCGGTGAGCGTGCGCACCTTCCGGGCGAACTCCTTGCCATGCTGGACGAAGATACGATCCCGGGCGATCGCGCTGTCCAGAAAGAGCACGCGTTTGCCGGCGCGGGCGACGTTCATGGGGGTGAGCACGTCGTCGAGGAGTGTCCCGGGCGGAAGGGGCATAAACAGTTCGCGCCGCATGGCAAAAAGCGCCCCCGTAACGCCCACCACAGACCCCGTAGCGGATTCGAGTTTGCGTACCTGCTTCTCTATTTTCCAGTAGATCCCCAGAGCGTCGGGCGAAGGGGATCCGTCCTCGGTTTCGAGGTGCAACTCGCCACTAACCGCGCCGACGGCGGGATCCGCAAAGCAGGCAACGAGTTCTGTTATGGCGTTGAAGTCTACCGACTGACGCGCGTCCATGAAGACAAGGATCTCTCCGTGTGCCGCCGCCACGGCGTGGTTCAACGCTCCAGCTTTCCCTGCCGGCGTGGCAAGCAGGACGGACGTGACCCTGGGGGCATGTCCGTTCAGAATGGCGTTTGTTCCGTCGGTCGATCCATCGGACGCAACGACGATCTCTACCTTTTCTGCGGGGTAGTGCAGGGCGTACAGGCCGGCGAGCTTGCGAGGCAGGTTTGCCTCTTCGTTGTGGGCGGCGAGGATAAGCGAGACGAAAGGCTGGATGGGGGCGGCGTGTATGGGCAGCCGGCGCAACCGCGCAAGGATCACGAGCAGCGCCGCATAACCGACGTAAGCGTAGGCGACAAGGGCCAGGCTCAACCAAAAGACAGAACGCATGTGTACGATTTTGAGAGTAACCGCCGCGCTCTGAGCAGAGAATAGCTTTTTCGGGCCATAGCCAGCGAGCCCGCACCGAGCCTACTCTGCATGCTGGTCCGGTTTCCCCGGTCCAGTACTTTCGAGGCGCGTAGCTGCGCTGTTAACCTTGAGGCTCCTGCTTTATGGCCGCGACCAAGCGTTTGGCGATCAACGTTGTGATGAACTGGGTGTCGACGGCGGTCAATATGGTCGTGCCGTTCTTTCTGACGCCCTTTGTGGTGCGGCATCTCGGTTCTACTGGTTACGGCGTCTGGATCCTGGCTGTCTCTACTGTTGGCTACCTGAACCTGCTGGATCTGGGGCTGCGCAGTGCAGTGATCCGTTTCGTCTCCAAGGCGCAGGCCAAAGGAAATCTTCACGAGGCTTCCACGGCAATCAATGCGGCGCTCTGGGTCCGGTTGCTGATGGCGTCCGGCGTGGCGGCCCTCAGTGTGGTGCTCGCAGCGGCAGTTCCGCATTTCTTTAAGATCCCGGCAGAGTTAATGCGAGCCGCGCAGCTGACCACGCTGCTATGTGCTCTGGGCGTAGCTGTGTCCCTGATCTCCGGGGTTTTTGGAGCGGTTCTCGCAGCCATCAGCCGTTTTGACATCCTCAGCTATATCACCATGGGCCAGACTGTCACACGTGCGGCCGGGGTGCTGTTCATTCTCCATCGAGGGCGCGGCCTTGTTCCTCTCGCATGCTGGGAGCTCACCGTACTCACGCTCGTGGGTCTGGCCACGACCCTAGCCGCGATGCGCGCATTTCCGCATAGCCGGGTAAGGCCCGGCCGACCGGATATGGCCGTGCTGCGGATGATCTGGTCGTACAGTTTTACGACCTTCGTCTTTGTCATCGCTGTTCAGATCATTACAAACACAGACAATCTGGTCGTCGGTGCTTTCCTTTCCGTGAGTGTGGTTACCTTCTACGCGATTGGCGGCAGTCTGACCAACTATGCCTACCAGGTGTCTGGTGCACTGTCCGCCACGTTTGTCCCTATGGCCAGCGGTCTGGAAGCTTCAGGAAAGTCAGAGCAGCTGCAGACGATGCTGATTCGAGGATGTCAGGCGACCCTGGGATTGGCAATGCCGATCAGCGCCGGCCTGTTCTTCCGTGGAGGGACCTTTATTCACCTGTGGATGGGCCCTCAATACGAGGTGGTGTCCGAGAATGTCGTTCGCATTTTGATGATCAGCATGTTTTTCGGCGTCGCGAACGGGACGGCTGGCGCGATCATGATGGCGACGGAACGACATAAGCCGATGGCGCGTTGGGCTGTCTATGAAGCGTTGCTGAACCTCGGCCTGAGCATCGTGCTGGCAAAGAAGATCGGTCTGTATGGCGTCGCGTGGGGCACGTCCATTTCTATGACGTTTACGCACCTCTCTTTTTGGCCGCGTTACGTTAGGAAGATCCTTCACGTCCCTATCAAGACCTATCTCTGGCAGGGCTGGGGAAAGATCACGGTCTGTGTGGTGCCTTTCGCTGCTGCCTGCGCCATCACCGATCGGGTCTGGCATGCAAGTCATCTCTTTGTTTTCTTCGCGCAGATGGCGGCGCTTCTTCCGCTCTATGCTGCCTGCGTGGCAGTGGCATTCCGGAAGGAGTGCAAGGACTTATTGCAGAGGTGGCTGGCCGTACGCCGCGCGCGCCTGGTAGCGGTCTCCTAGGGAGATCCGTTCCGCGTTCTTCGGTTTGTTCTTAGGAGAAGCCGCGTACTGCGTAGGAAGCGAGTTTGTCTACCCCGAGTCGTTCCGCGGACCGGAAGAACCGATGATTGAACTTCCAGCGGGGCAGGGCAACAAAGGGTTCAAGGAACTGTTTCGCCTCGGGCTGCGTTGTCCAATCCAGGTGCATCGTCTGGTGAAGAATCTCTTTGGCCGCGGGACTGCTGACTGGCAGGATGGGAATGTGGGCCACCGGGAAGTAGGGCATGTTTGTGAACAGCTTCCCAAACAGCTTGCTGGCGGCACACCGGTAGATCTCCAGCGTTGGATTAAGCAATTTTGCAAAGCTTGGAAGGGCGGAAGAGGTCTCAAGAACGCACGCACATTTCGAAAGCAAGACGCAATCCAAAATGGCACGATCTGCTTTTTCTGCGCGAGTTGTTGAGTGCTCAGCCGCCATGTGAAACTCTGCAGCACCCATTGAAAGAACGGGGAGGTTCAGAGAGCTTCGTAGCTCTTCGATGAAAGATGGTTCATCGGTTGCGACGAATGCCGCGTCGAACTTCCTGTCTTGTTCAAGAAATTCCTGGATCAAAAGGAGATATTGCTGCTGGGAAATGGGATTGCTATCCCAGCTCGTCGTCTGCTTATCCGTTCCCCTGTAGTGGATGCCTAAGACTTTGCCTTGCGGCAAAACGTTTTCAGATGCGGACAGGATGCGAGGGGGCAACCGGAAATAGGTATTCCAAAGCCGATGGAGAGCACCCCAATCGTTGCCAACGACATGCGCGTGCCGTCTACGGAACTCGAAGAGGGAGATGCGGTGGTATGGCCCATGCGGCGGGGCGTAGGCGAGATCCAGGACGCCCGGAACTGTCAGGTAGTCAGGAGCATCGCCGTAGTGCGTGGTTCGTAGCTCCCACTTCGGGAAGGACCCACACTCGTTCAGATAGGGCAGGACCTGAAGGAGGTAGTAGAAGGTTTGGCCGAAAAGACCTTGCTCCAAATCCTCTGGCTGGCAGTAGATGCAAAGCGGTTTCATTGGTTCCTGTGAAGCAATGAGAGTGGTACCACCTGAGAAACAGCGAAACGGTACTCAGAGCGTTTCCTGGGTTTGCTCCTTCGGTAGGCGGAAGAAAAATCGCCCATAAAGAAAGCCAAGGAGATCCCAACTGGCGAGTTCATTCGCAAAAGCCTGTCCTTTTCCGTCCTTGCGCATGAGATGGCCAGGAATCGCCACCAAGCTGCGTAGCGCCCGCCCGATGCGGTGGCGGGGAATGCCGAAGAGGTAAGAGACGGGTTCCGGGGTTTCCCGATCGAGCACGCCGTGGGAGACAGCGCGCCAGAAGGCCCAGCGGCGGTGGTACTTGCGCGTGAGCCGCTCTACGGGAATGAAGTGATACACGGCCAAATCAGGGATATGCAGTCCGTCGCAACCCGCGGCGAGCGCACGCCGGAAAAACTCCGCGTCCTCTTCGGAGAGCAGGCCCTTGTTGGTCCTGCCGAGGCGCACGGAATAGGTGCCGATTCTCTCGAAGACCTCACGGCGCACCACGGCGTTTCCGCCGCTGAGCATCCCCGCTTGCCCTTCGCTGTACCATCCGCGCGTCTTGGGAGGACTTGCCCCGATGACCGCGTGGTACCCCGGGGGAAGCCAATGCGGAGCCGGGGCCTGCCATTTGGGAAGGTACGGGCCACCGATGAAATCCACCTTGGGATCTTTCATCTCCCTTGCGATGACGCTGAACCAGTGTTCTTCAATTTCTTCATCATCGTCGATCATGGCGATGATGTTGCCGCTTCCTGCAGCGATGCCGGCATTGCGGGCGTAAGAGAGGCCCTGGCTTTTCTCCAGCACGTAGTGGAGGGGAAGCGAGGCATTTGGCTGAAACGATCTGACCACCGCCGCGGTGTCATCCGGGCTGTTGTTGTCGACGACGTATAGCTCCACGTGCAGCCCAGGAGGGACGGGTGCCCGCAACACGCTTTCGATCGCTTTACGCAGCAGAGCACTACGCTTGTAGGTACAGAGAAGGACATCCAACGTCACGCGGCTACCCCTTCCCGGCGCATGAGCCTGACGGCTTCAAGTATGTGTTGGGTGTAGCTCCCTACGGACAGAGCTTGCATAGGCGATGAGCGACGATACTTCATGTCTGTCCAGAGGGGGAGATGGATGGCGAGCTTCGCTGGTCATCGGAAGAGTGCGGCTCCCTCATTCTATTTCCCGCTTCCATTCAGAAGGCTGATCGAAAGCATCAGGACGTGCACATTCCCGGGGATAGACGGCGGCATCCTGTTGCTCCTTGGGGCAGTCCTTCAGCGAGAGTGACCCGGTTGTAACATAGGCGATCCCTTTGCGACTCAGTATGATCCTCTACAGCCCGCATGAGAAGTCTGCACTTTCTCTACCATGAACTGCGACCAATCAGGAGCTCGTACTCCTACGTTGTGCCCTGCGAGGAGTTCGGGTCGCATTGTGAGGTGTTTGCTCGAATGCGAAAGGCAAAGGCCGCAGATTCCCTCCTGCCGGAGATCACCTTTGACGACGGCAACCTGTCGGACCTCATACACGCAACTCCGACGCTTGAGCGCCATGGCCTGCAAGCGACCTTCTTTATTACCGCTGGCTGGACAGACCAGCGCACGGGCTACATGACCTGGCCGCAGCTGCGAGAGCTTCATGGGGCTGGTCATCGCATTGGTTCGCACGGCATGACCCACAAGCTGCTTACGGGATGTTCCCCTGCCGAGCTGGACGAGGAGTTGCGGGGAGCGAGGAAGCGCCTGGAAGACGGGCTTGGCGCGGTGGTCAACACGATGTCGCTTCCCGGGGGCAGAGCGAATGCCAGGGTGTTGCATGCCTGTGAGCAGGCCGGGTACGGGCAGATCTTTACCTCCTTCCCGAAGTCTGAGGACATGGAGCAGAAGCCGAAGACCGTAGGACGTCTGAATCTGCTGAGCGGGACGACCGTGGAGTGGCTGGCGCGAGTGCTGGATGAGAGGTCTGGTGCTCTCAGGACGATCGAGCGAGCGGCGAAGCTAAAAGCTGCGGCGAAGGACGTGCTTGGCGACCGGCTATATGCGCGCATTTGGGCTTTGGGGAACCGGCAGGAGCCCGAGGGTCCGGACGGGGAGGCGCCTGGTTCGTGAGAGTTTTGCACCTGATCAGCAGCGGAGGCATGTACGGCGCGGAGGCGGTCATTCTCCAGCTGGCGGCCGAGATGGAGGCGAGCCGCGAGGGCACGAGTCTTCTGGGCGTGTTCTCGCATGCCGGGCAGCCGGTTCCAGACCTCTACCCTGCGGCGGTCCGGGAGGGTGTGGCAGCGGAGTTGCTCCCCTGCCGGGGACAGCTGGACCTCTCGGTGCCGAGAGCCATTCGTGAGCTGACCCAGCGACTCAATGTCGACATTGTTCACGCCCATGGTTACAAGGCGGATATCTACGCAGCCCTGGCGTTCCGGGGCGAACCGCGGCCCGGGCTTGTCTCCACCTGCCACACCTGGTACGACAACGACCTGGCGGTACGGGTCTATGGAGCGGTGGATCGCTGGGTGTTGCGGCGGTTTGACGAGGTGGTCGCGGTTTCAGCAGAGGTGCAATCGCGTTTACTGCAGGGCGGCGTGGCTGCGAGCAGTGTGCGCATCATTCGGAATGGGGTCAGTGTGCCCGACCTGACCCGGAATGGGGATCCGAAGACACGCGAAGAAGGGCGTCTGCGGGTAGGGCTCGTAGGGCGGCTGGCGCCGGAGAAGGGCATCGACATCTTCCTCGAGGCGGCCAGCAGGACAGCGCAAAAGCATCCCGAAGCGGACTTTGTGGTGGCAGGTGAAGGACCGGAGCGTGGCGCACTTGCAGAACTTCTGCGGAAGCTGGACCTGAACGGCCGTGCAACTCTGCTGGGGCAGCAGACCGACATGCGAAGTTTCTACCAGTCCCTGGACGTCCTGGTGTCCGCATCGCGCCAGGAAGGGCTGCCGATGGCGTTGCTGGAGGGCATGGCGCTCGGGTTGCCGGTCGTCGCCACGGCGGTAGGAGAGGTTCCCCAGGTGGTGGCAGATGGTGAAACGGGCTATCTGGTCGAACCCGGAGTCCCGGAAGCCGTGGCTCAAGCCATGGACAAGCTGCTCTGTGACGCCGGGTTGCGGGAACGCTTCGGCGGAGCTGGCAGGCGGCGTGTTCTGGAGATGTTTTCCGCGCAGCGTATGACTGCGGAGTACGTAGCGGTGTATCGGCATGCGCTGGCACGTCGATCCGTTCCCGGAGCGAGAAATCCGAGTCTGGGCAGCGCGCGTTGACTTCAGTGAAAAGCAAGCCGCGCGTCTTCATGATGGATCTATGGGCGACCGTGCCCTACTACACGGCATACCTGTCGCGTGCCTTGCTGGCGGCCGGCGTCGACCTGCAGATTGGGTCGATCACCTACTACCTGGATCGTGATTGCTTCCGCGCGCGGGGTCTCCGTCTCGATCCGGGCTTATCGGATACGGTGGGCCGCCTCAATCTGGCCAGGTCCGCAAGGCGAGTTTTGAAACTGCTGGAGGGCGTGGGCAATCTGCTGGTGCTGGCACTTCGCTTCGCGCTACGACCGCCAGAGGTCGTGCATGTGCAGTTCCTTCCGCTGCTGCGCTCACGGTTGCCGCTGGATCTCTATTTCGTGCGCTTCTGTCAGTGGCGTGGATCAAGGCTTCTCTTGACAGTGCACGACCTGATGCCACACGACACCGGGCAGGAGTTCCGGGAGCTCTATCGCAGGCTCTATGCGGGAACCGACGCCCTGATCTGTCACTCAGCGCACATACGTGCACGACTGGTCGAAGAGTTTGCGATCCCGGAATCCCGGATCTCTGTCATCCCGCATGGGCCCTTTTTCTATGACCTTCCGATGGAGGAGACGGCAGGAACCCTGGCCGCGCTGGGAGTCGGAGAAGATCAGCAGATGGTGCTCTGGCAGGGCATTCTCTTCCCGTACAAGGGCGTTGATCTCCTCCTGTCCGCGTGGAAGGAGGTCGAAGCCCGGTCCGATCGGCTGACGCTGGTTGTGCTGGGTACCGGGGAAGCCTCTCTGCTCGCGGCTTTGGAGCAACAGGCCGAGAGTCTCGGTCTGCAACGCGTGCGCTTTCAGTTCAGGTTCTGTTCCGCCGAGGAACTGGTTGCTGCCTATCGTGCGGCGACCGTTGTCGTGTACCCGTACCGGGCCATCACCACGAGCGGAGCCTTAGCGACGGGGCTGGCTCTGGGCAAGGCGATCGTTGCCAGCGACCTGCCAGTGTTTCGTGAGCTGCTCGTGGATGAACAGAGCGCGCTGCTGGTGAACCCTGAGGATCCACGGGGGATGGCCGAAGCCTTTCTGCGCATCGCCGAGGAGCCAGGGCTACGCGAACGGCTGACCGATGCCGTGACGGCCATGCAGTTTGGAGATCAGTCCTGGGCAGAGATTGCAGGCGCTACCGCGGCAGTGTACGAGCGCCTGCTCGCGAGCGACGCTTAAAGGCTGGCGTCTTCCAAGCGAACCGTCTGCCAATCACCCTGCTCGACACCCTGCCGGATCTGTTCCGGCGTCTTGCCCAGCTTCGTCTGCTCGTAGGCGTACACGGCCTGGCGCATGCAGGTGCCACAGATGGCACCGTGTGTTCCTTCGAAACAGGAATGCAGGGATTTGTGGCGCATGGCGCGATCACAACGGCAATAGCAGGGCTGCGCGTACAGCACCTTTTCGATTTTGGCGGCCATCTGGTAGGCGGTCACCTGGAAGGGATGCGAAAAATACTGCCCGGTCAGCTGGTCGCCCGAGAGGATGGGACCGTCAGGATGGTGGGGAGCTACCGTGTAGTAGGCAGGGGTAGTGTCGGTACCTGCGACCCAGTGGGCAGAGCCCGCCACCGTGGCTGTGGCGAGAAGGCTGTAACGGAGCCAGGCTTGCATGCCCCCAGTATCGCATCCGGTACGAGCAAAAGCATGATCCCTTTCGTAACGTGCAGGCGTGCCCAGATTGCTTTCTGGTGAGAGGGGTCGTAAGCGAAAAGACGGCTCCCGTCGTCTATAAAGGTGGCATCGGTGCGTTAAGCCGTGCGGCCGTGTGTCGCGCCGGGGATGGAGTCAGCAATGAGGATGGGCCAATGGACGGTGGGCGTAGCACTCGGCTGTGTTCTGGGGGGGAGTGTGTGGGCGCAGCAGGCCCCGAGTGGGACTCCGAAACAGCAGACCAAGCCGCCGGCGACCACTGACGACAGTGGACCGGCAACGACGAACGACAGCATCGTGCTGCCCAAGAAGAAAGACGATGCCGAGCCGCCGCCGCCCGCACCCGCGGAGGAGAAGCCCAAGAATCCGAATGGCGATATCTACTCCCTGCGTGTGGACGTGCCGATTGTGAATCTGGACGTGGGTGTGTTGCTGGACAAGACGCGCCAGTTTGTTCCGGGGCTGAAGCCCGACAACTTTCTGGTAGTGGAGGACGGTGTAGAGCAACGGGTCCAAACCGTTCGGACGACGAAAGCGCCGATTACAGCGGTGATGTTGCTCGAGTTCGCCGCGAACTCCTACTGGTTCATCAACGATATGCAGAACGCCTCAGTAGCGTTCTTCCGGACGCTGCAGCCGGACGACTACGTGGCTGTCGAGACCTACGACATACGCCCACACATCCTGTGTGATTTCACCAATAACCGGGACGTGGTGGCACAGGCTCTGAGCAGCCTGATGATCCCGGCGTGGCATGAGACCAACGAATTTGACGCGCTGTACGAGACGATCGACCGGCTCTCCCGCGTGGAGGGTCAGAAGTACATCGTTCTGATCTCCAGCGGCGTGGACACGATGTCGAAGCTCACGCTGGACCAGATCCTGGCCAAGGTGAAGGGAAGTCAGAACACGACCATCTTCAGCATCAGTACGGGTGGCATGCTGGCCGAGATGCGTACCGGTGGCGGACCACGGTCGCTGACTTATCTGCAGGCCGATAACGAGATGCGCACCTTCGCGCAGATGACCGGTGGCATGTATTTCAAGCCTGTGTTTCAGGGGGAGATGCCGGACATCTTTTCCCGGATCAGCGACTCCATCCGGAACAAGTATGTGTTGACCTATCGGCCCACGAACACGAAGAACGACGGGTCGTACCGGAAGGTGAAGATCTACCTGGTCGACAACGAAGGCAAGCCGCTGAAGATGGCGGACGAGAAAGGCAAGCCGTTAAAGTACTCCATCGTCGCGCGGGACGGCTACAAGGCGAAGTTGCCCGTGGAGTAAGCTCGCGGGCTCGGGATTGACGTCCTTAACTCAAGCGGTGCAGCTCCGGATTCTGGACGGGTGCGAGGCAGAGCAAGACCAGGCCCTCCAGAAGGACTGTGCCCTCCAGCCGGGTGGAAAGCGCGTGCAGGCGATCAAAGTGCCGATGCGCGGGCAAATCCGGCGAGGTGGCCTGAACATCTCCGCCGAGGGTGAGTCGATCAGTCTCCATGTGCGGAAGAACGGATTGCTGCAGGTACAGGGTGAGCGCCACCATGGAGATGATCAGGACGATCTCCACGGCACGCACCGGGTGCGAATCGTGGGTCGCGAGCAGGGCGAGAGTAAAGAACAGGTAGATGACGCCCGCAAAGAGCCCGATGCGATGCAGGGCCAGCAGGGAACCGCGAACAATGATGCCGGCGTAGTGGGCATCCGGCATCGTCTTGAAGGCGACGCTCGCCACCGCGAGGAAGAACACGATGCCGCCGACCCAGAGAGCAAGCGCGATCAGACGAATGCTGCGGAATGCCAGCTTCATTCGCTGCCCTGGCCGGTGAGCGCGGGTTCATGCGAGACGGCGGCCACTGCGGGCATCGCAGCGCCGGCCGATCCATCCGCGCGAGCAAGGGTGCGACGAAGGATCAGCTCAAAGGCCGCCCGGGCTTCCACATAGTCCGATTCCGTGATGCGGCGTTGAAGACGCTCGGTCTCCAGGGCGAACAACTCTTCCTTGAGTGCCTGGAGCAATGAGTCATTGCCGGCGGATCCCGTTGCCGTGCCGCGCGGTACCGTCGGAGCCGGTGGCCAGGTCTTCGGGGAAGGCGGTGTGGCAGGCGAGCCGCCCGCGCGCTCGCCCGCGGGCTTCCTCAGGAGGATGCCCGCAGCACCAGCCAACAGCAGGGCCAGCCCGGTCAGGATCCACCATTTGTATTTCGACCAGGGGTCGCGATCTCCACCCTCGTTCAGCGGATTATTCAAGCCGCGACCGCCTGCCAGATCAGAGTTGCTGACCGCAGGGGCGTTTGCGTCGGAGTTGCTGCCGGGATTGGCTGTGGCGGCGTTAGGCGCGCTTCCGTTGGCGCCGGTGTCGCCGCCGGCGCTGTTCTCGGGCAGGCTGCCAGTGCCGGAGACCGAAAACTCCGGCGGATTCTCCGGTGACACATCCTGGGCAATGTAGGTCTTTGTGCCGGGCTTGCCGGCCTGCAGGCTGAGCGCCACATGGCCGGTGGGAGTCAAAGTGATCGACGTCGGAACGAGTACCGCAAAGGTCTTCACGGGGCCGGTAAGGTGCGGTGTGAAGGTGAACTTGCCCGTGTAGGGCAGCGTGTACCCGATGCCGAACTGCGTCTCGCCCGGGCGGAGAGGAAACAAAAAGCTGAAGTGGCCAGGGTCGGTACGGGGAACGGCAGGCGTCTGGACGGGCATGCCATTTTGCGTGATCGCGCCTGTGCGGCCGATCAGGGCACCCTTGGGCAGGTAGAAGTCATAGCCGTCCGGGCCGAACTGCGTGCGTGCCGGTGCGGAGTTGTTCAGAACCTGCAAGACTTCCACGACATGCAGTTCGTTCGGCGTGGCTTCCACGTGGAACTCCTGCACGCCTGTGCTTACGCCTGCGACCTGCGGGGCAGCATCGTAGACCGTGACATCCGCGGTGCTGGTGCCGGGCTGTACGGGGGTGAAGTACGTGGCCTTCTGGTGGGTAACGCGCACCAGGTGCATGCCTTCATCCGGCACCGGCAGCGTGAAGTGGCCGCGTGCGTCCGTGGTGGTCCGATTGGACTCCTGCATGCCTTGCTGGAGCTGAATGAGCACGACTTCATCACCGGCTGACGGCTTGCCGTTGGTCTTGTTGGTGACGATGCCGGTAATCGGTGCAGCTGCATAGGCGAGAGCCGGAAGCAGCAGGGCCAGGCTGGCGGTCAGAGAGCGAAGATTGCGAAGGGAACGCACCCCTTCAGGATACGTCAGCGCTACGGCGGGTGCGTCAGCTGGCCCCGGCGGTCAGCATATCCATTTCATCCAGTACATGAGCCGCTTCGGCCTCCAGAGACTCGCGTTGGCGCTGGTAGTCCTCTTCGGGAAATTTGCCGGCGCGGTACTCGAAGTTCAGGTCGCGAAGATTGTCGTAGATGACGTCCTTGCGTTCGCTCAGGTAATCCAGCCGGTTCTTTTCGCGAGCGGGGGCGATGAGGGCGGCGCCTTGCGGCCAGAAGATGTAAGCACCGCACGCCAGAAGAAGTGCGGCGCATGGCAGGATGATTTGGGGATCCATAGAAGGTCAGGCCTGGGGGAGCCGGGATGCGCTCAAGGTATAGTTTAGTCGCGAGCGCGGAGGAGTGGGATTGCGGGCAGGGCGAAGATCTCGACGGCGTCTGGCGACGGCTTTGGCAGGGTTGATGTTGTGGGCTGGAAGTGGGGGCGTGGCGCAGACCAACGTGCACACCGATCCCCTGAATCTGGATCCCACCGTCAAGCAGGGTCTGGAACATTTCTACAATCTGGATTACGACGGCGCGCTCAAGGTCTTCAGCAGCGTTTCAGGGACACACGCACAGGAGCCGATGGCCTGGAATTACCTGCTCCTTGTGACGATCTTTCGCGAGCTGTATCACCAGGACCTGCTGGACACCACCTACTATGCCCATGACAGCTTCCTGTCCAATAAGCGGGACGTCAACGTAGCCCAGGGGACGCGGGAGGGGATCGAAAGCCTCACGGACAAGGTGATCGCCATGTGCGACGCTCGTCTGAAAGCCAACGCAGACGACAAGAATGCACTGTTTGCGCGTGGATACGCCAAGGGGCTGCATGCCTCGTTTATCACGCTGGTGGATCACTCGTTCGCAGCGGCAGCGAGGCAGGGATACCAGGCGAGGAACGATTCTGAAGCGGTACTGAAGCTGGACCCGCAGTACGCCGACGCCCTGATGGCCGTGGGTATCCAGCAGTTTGCCGTGGCGAGCCTGCCGCGTGTGGTGCGCATGATGGTTGGGGTCATGGGCGTGGGCGGATCCAAGGAGAAGGGTCTGCAGATGCTGCGCGAGGGCGCCGCGCACGGCACGGTCACCAGCGTCCAGGCACGCACGGCTTTGAGCCTGTTTCTGCGCCATGATGGCCGTTACCCGGAGGCGTTGGAAGTTGAGCGTGGACTGGCCGCGGAGTTTCCGCGTGACTACCTGTTCCGTCTGGAGGTCGCCAATCTACTCAAGGACGAGGGACACGGGACGGAGGCGATCGCGGAGTACAAGCGGGTCATCGCTGATGCGCAGAAGCCGGGATTTTTCACGGATCCGCGATTGCAGATGGCATGGTTCGGCCTTGCGGACACGGAGCGGGGCTACAACGACATACAAGGTGCGGCGTACGGTTATACCCAGGCCGTGGGACAGCCGAACTGCAGCGACTGGCTGAAAAAGCGGGCCGCGCTGTATGCCGGCCAGATGTATGATCTGCTGCACAAGCGCCCCGAGGCGCTCGGGATGTACGCCCTTGCGGCAGCTTCGGGAGGCGACCAGACGCAGGCTGAGGCAGCGCGCAAGTACCTCAGGACGGCGTACACGGGCAAGTAAGGGAACTGGCAGACGGGCCCATGCGTAGGGATGTGTGAGGAGCAGACAAATGGCCTGTGTTGGATGTGGAGAGTCAGTAGCTGCAGGGGCGAGGTTCTGCAGCGTTTGTGGGCGCGGCGTGACCTATGCGGCGGTGCCGCTGTCGACCGGCTATGCAAGGGTGCCACCCCCGCCGGCACAGATGCAGGTGCTGCGTCCCAACGGGCTCGACGGCCTCTATCGCCCACGTGAAGGGCGCATGGTTGCCGGGGTTTGCGCCGGTTTTGCGCAAAGGTATGGCTGGGATCTAACCATTGTGCGGCTGGTCCTGGTGCTCTCCCTGATCTTTGGCGCGGGCACACCGCTGCTGGCCTACGTGATTCTCTGGGTCGTGATGCCGAATGGGCAGTATGCGCTGCCGGCGCAGGCAAGCCCCGGCGAACCCGGTAGCATGAGGGTGTGAGTTCTTCGTTTCCCGCACCACGTCCGTTACAGCACCGCAATGGAACATTAGAGATCTCGGGCGTCCCTCTCGAGCCGCTGGCGCGGCAGTTTGGGACGCCTCTTTACTTGTATTCAGCGGATGATCTCCGATCGCGTGTGGCCCTGTTTGCCCGGGAGTTTGCGGCGGCCGAGCATACTGTCTGCTATGCCGTGAAGGCGAACTCCTCGCTGGCTTTGCTGCAGATGCTGGGGGGGATGGGCTGTGGCTTCGACATCGTCTCCGGAGGAGAGCTCGAGCGTGTACGCAGGGCTGCTCCCGAGGCGCTGGCGCGCGTGGTGTTTTCCGGGGTCGGAAAGCAGGCGTGGGAGATGGATGCGGCGCTGGATGCGGGCATCCTGCTCTTTAATGTCGAGAGTGAAGCCGAGCTGGAGCTGCTGAGCGCGCGAGCGCAGGCCCTGGGGCGAACGGCCCGGTTTGCGCTGCGTGTGAACCCCGATGTGGCTGTCGAGACGCATCCCTACATTTCCACCGGGCTACGGGAGCACAAGTTCGGTCTGCCGATTGAGCGCGCGCGTGAGATCTACAGACGGGCTGTTCAACTGGGCGGACTGGAGCCAGCGGGGGTGAGTGTGCACATCGGGTCGCAGATTCGGGAGGTCGCGCCGTTCACCGAGGCGTTGCGCCGGGTGCGTGCGCTGGTGGAAGAACTGCGCGCAGACGGGCACGGGATTCGGTATGTGGATGCTGGCGGGGGCTTCGGCATTGAGTATGGCCAGGAGAGCTTTGACCCGGAGGCGCGCGTGCGGGAGTATGCACGCGGCGTTCTGGGCGTCCTGGACGGACTTGGGGCTCGTTTGTTGCTGGAGCCGGGCCGCTTTCTGATCGCGCAGGCTGGCGTACTGCTGACGCGGGTCTTGTCGATCAAGGTGAACGGTTCGAAGCGCTTCGTGGTGACGGACGCGGGCATGAACGACCTGATCCGGCCGGCTCTGTATGGAGCGCATCACGAGGTGCTTCCCGTACGTGAGGACGCGGGGGAGGCGCAGGTGGCAGACCTGGTCGGGCCGGTGTGCGAGAGCGGTGACTTCTTTGCACGCGACAGGTCGCTCGCAGCGTCCTCAGGAGACCTTCTGGCCGTGCTCGATGCCGGGGCCTATGGCATGAGTCTGAGTTCGAACTACAACTCGCGGCCACGCCCGGCGGAGGTGCTGGTGGGAGACGGAGTGGCTCGACTGATCCGCCGGCGGGAGACGATGGACGACCTGCTTTCACCCGAGGTGCTGTAGGGCGCAGCTTGTGCTGTGAATAAGGATTGTTGCTCACCGGCTAGGCAGCTCCTACGTTGGTAGACGGGGATCAGCCGGGCGGGAGATCGCGGTGCTAGAATCGGCAGCGACGGCGATGCGCCCGGGGCTTGAGTTTTGGCTCACTTGCGGCGCGGCAGCGGTGCCGTTTAGATTTCGAAGCACTGAGGTTTGAATCAATGTCCGGCCATTCAAAATGGGCAACAATCAAGCATAAAAAGGGCGCTCTGGACGCCAAACGCGGCAAGATTTTCACGCGGCTGATCAAGGAGATCATGGTCGCGGCCAAGGCCGGAGGCGGCGATCCCGACGGAAACCCGCGTCTGCGTACCGCCATCGCGGCAGCCAAGGCCGAAAACATGCCCAACGACAACATCGCTCGCGCAGTGAAGCGCGGGACGGGTGAAATCGAAGGCGCGCAGTACGAAGACATCACGTTTGAGGGCTATGGGCCCGGCGGCGTGGCCGTTATCGTGGACGTGCTAACGGACAACCGGAATCGCGCGGTCAGCGAAGTGCGGCATGCCTTCTCGAAGAACGGTGGCAACCTGGGTGAGTCCGGGTCGGTGGGCTACATGTTCTCGAAGAAGGGCCTGATTATCGTCGAGAAAGCGGTCGCGGATGAGGACAAGCTGACGGAAATTGTTCTGGATGCCGGCGCCGAGGACCTGAGCGACGACGGTGAGTATTGGGAGATTACGACGGCACCGAAGGATCACGAGGCCGTGGTGGAGGCGCTGAAGAAGGCTAAGATCACGCCGGAGAACGCCGAAGTGACCATGTTGCCGACCACGTACCAGAAGCTCGAGGGAACGCAGGCCAACGCCATGCAGCGCCTTTTGGATACCCTCGACGATCTGGACGATACGCAGAACGTGTATTCCAACTTTGAGTCAGACGAAGCGGCTGTGACGGCCTAGGCGCAGGGACAGACGAGACAAAGCGAGAGCCGCCAGATGATGGCGGCTTTTGATTGTGAGGGTGATTTGGGGCTGACACGTTGGTTGCTGGTTGCGGCACTGGTCGCGCGGTGCGCCGGTGCGCAGGATGTGCCAGATTCGAAGGCGAAGCAGGGTGAGATCCAACAGAATCCTGTGCGGCAGCGCGCGGACCGCGGTTCCTGGGACCTTGGTGCCCTGGCGCAGGGTGGCCTCGGCACAGGGGACCGCAGCGACTACAAGTTCTTCCTTCTGGGCGGCCATGCCGGCAAGGTGCTGACGCCCACGGTGGGTTCGGGTCTGTTTCAAGGCAACTTTGAATACGCCGTCGAGGTGTTTCCGCTCTGGCAGTCGTACACGCCGCGTATCCAGAAGATCTCGTGCAGCGCCGACGCGGGAGCGCCCGCAGGTTCCTACACCTGCAGTCAGCCGTACACGGTGGGTGGTACGTACACGGGCGTCAGCGTGACCCCGATCATTCTGCGCTGGAACTTTACACATGGCGAGCGCTGGATGCCGTGGGTGCAGGGAGCCGGCGGCGTGGTGTGGACGAACCACAAGTATCCGGCGATCGGCAACACGAACCCGCTGGATACGGCCAGCAACGGGCCGCATGGTGACACGAGCGTCTGGAACTTCACCCCGCAGTTTGGTATCGGCACCCATTACTTCGTACGGCCGCGACAATCGCTGGACTTCGGCGCGAATGCGGTGCATATTTCCTCGGCCAGTCTTGGCGACAAAAATCCGGGTGTGAACGCGAGCGTACAGTTTTCGGTCGGGTATTCGTGGTGGAAGTAAATTACTGCTGTCCGGACACACAGTCTCCCATGACTGCAAACAACACGCTAGAGCAGGCCGGTGTATGACGGACCAGAGTGCCATTGTTGAGTGCGTGCCGAACTTCTCCGAGGGCATGGACCGCGGAAAGGTCCTGGCGATTGTGCGCGCCATGAGCGTAGAAGGCGTCTCGTTGCTGGATTGGTCCGCCGACGTTGACCATAACCGGAGCGTGGTCACGATTGCGGGCCCGCCGGAGGCGGTGGTTGAAGCGGCGGTGCGTGGAGCAGGCAAGGCGTCCCAGTTGATCGACCTGACCCAGCAACGCGGAGAGCATCCCCGTATCGGCGCCGCAGACGTGATTCCGTTTGTTCCGGTACGCGGATTGTCCCTGGGACAGTGTGCCGTTCTGGCACGCCAGGCAGGCATGGCGATCTGGCAGCGTTTCGGGGTGCCGGTCTACTTCTATGAAGCGGCTGCGTCGAGACCGGATCGGGTCAATCTGGAGGACGTCCGCCGCGGGCAGTTTGAGGGTCTGCTGCGGGATGCCGTGCGGGATTCCACGCGTCGTCCGGACGTGGGTGGACCGGAGTTGCACGGACGAGCCGGGGCCAGTGCCGTCGGTGCACGTAAGTTTCTGATTGCCTACAACATCTACCTTGACGCTCCCGGTGGAGCGGCGGATGTGGGCCTCGCCCGTGCCATCGCGAAAGAGATCCGTGCTTCCAACGGTGGCCTGTTCGGCCTGAAAGCCATGGGTGTGATCGCCAACGGCAGGGCGCAAGTGACGATGAACATCACCGACTTCGCGAAGACTCCGGTTTCAAAGGTGCACGCGGCGGTCGAGGAAGTAGCGCGACGGCACGGGGGAGCGATTGCGGAAGGTGAGCTCATCGGCCTGATCCCGGAAGAAGCGTATGAGCCAAACGCCGCATGGGTTCGTCAAACTGTTGGGTTTGAGCCGGAGTTGAAGGTGCTTGAGCGGCGACTACAACACCCGCTGGCATGGCCGTAACGCTTTTGGTGAGTTGCGGAGCCGGATCGCACAGGCAAGAATAGAGCAGCACCGTACGCGTAACGGGCTTACGCGGTACTTTGGGGAGTTTAAGCGAGTGACGATTGGATTGAAGCGGGTTCGTGGGCAGGTGGTCAAGGGGCTGATGGCTGCCGCGCTGGTGAGTACGGCAGCACAGGCAGCGCAGTTGAGCGGCGACGCACGCTCCTCCATTCCCAAGGACGTTCAGCAGATTACCGTGGTGGACTACCGCTCCATGCAGAACTCACCCGCGGCGATGCAGTTGAAAGATCGGGTACTGCCACCCGAGTTGAAGCGGTTGGAGACGGCCCTGAAGACCTCGGGCCTCAAGGTGGATCAGGATGCGGACACGTTGGCCTTTGTGGCGTTCCGCAGTGATAAAGGCACGCGCATCATGGGCGTTGCGCAGGGTCAGTTTCAGACCCAGTCCATCCTCAACTATTTCACCAAGAACAAGATCAAGACCACATCGCTGCGCAACAACACGATCTATCCCATGGGATCGGCAGGAATGAGCGTGGTGTTTCTCAACCAGACCACGATGGCCTTCGGTGACCGGGACGCCGTGCGCGCGGCGCTGGACGCGCGGGACGGGCTCACGCCAAACTTCCTGCAGAACGGCGAGATGATGAACGAGATGAATGCCGTGGACACACGCCCCGTCTGGAGTCTTCTGGATCAGAAGGGCACGCAGACCATGATGCGCGGCGTGCTGGGAGAGGCCTCTCAGCTGGCCGACTACGACACAGTCAAGAACCGTATGAGGTCGGCGCGCTACACCATGGACTTTGGCAATGGCGTGAAGTTCGATATGGCTGTCGTGATGTCGGATTCCGTGACAGCGGCGACGGCAGCCACCATCATGAAGGGCGTCATGATCCTGAAGAAGACCGGGGGATCGCCCATCGAGAAGTCCGCTCTGGACGGAACCACGATTGACTCGAACTCGGGCACCGTTACGGTGGCTTATTCCTCCTCGGACAGCCAGTTTGCCACGCTTCTTAGCTCGCCGTTGTTTCAGCAGGTCGTGAAGTAGAACGGATCAACGAAGAAGGGGCAGCTCCTGGGAGCTGCCCCTCCTTATTCTTCCCTCAGTAGTGTTCCGGCCTTAGATCAGTGCTGATCCGGCAGGTGCTGGGTTACCTCGGCCGCTCGACCCCGTTTTGACGTGTCCGGCGCCCCGGCTTCCGTGCAACGCTTCATGACGGCGGATCGGAGGCGTGACGCAAGCTCATCCGGAAAGTCGTATGGCTGCTGGTGCCGGTAGATGGAGATCGTCTGCTGCGTTGTGCTGACCACAACCTCACAGTGATGACAGGCACCGAGGTGTTCCTTTACCTCGTTTAGGAGTTCGGGGTCGATCTGGCCGTCGAAGTAGTCGGTCAGCTTTGCTAGAAACTCCGTGCAGTTCACTGCGAGCCCTCTTTCTTCTTCCTGAAGTAGCGACTGAGGCGCTCCCTTAACTGCAAACGGGCGCGAAGCAGTCGCGACTTGACGGCCGGAACGCTCAATCCGAGCGCTTCAGCTGTCTCCTCAGTTGACAGGTTTTCGATGTCGCGCAGGGTGAAAACGGTGCGGAAACCTGGAGGAAGGCCGGCGATTGTCTTGCGAAGAATATCGCCCAGCTCGGATTGCGAGAAAATCTGTTCCGGGTTCGGCCGCCACTCCGCGAAGTCGCGTGGAATCGCGCCTTCTTCTGTTTCCACGTCCTGATCCATGGAGACCGTCTTCGAGGTCTTTCTCCGGCGCAGACGCATCAGGCTTTCGTTCACCGCGATGCGGACCAGCCATGTGGAAAACTTTGAGTTCCCCTGGAACTGTTCCAGCTTTTGGAAAGCCTTGAAGAAGACGTCCTGAGTGATATCCTCAGCATCTTCGCGATTCTGCGTGATGTGGAGGGCGGTCCGGTAGATCTGGCGATCGTACTGACGCACCAGTTGTTCAAAGGCGGAGCTGTCACCTGCCTTGGTGCGCTCGACAAGAGCGACGTCGGGATGCTGATCGAACGGAACGGGAGGTGCTGGCCGTAGCTGCTCCTCGGGTTCGACGATGGATGTAGTCTGCGCCGCCATACCCCTCCAGTGTAATGGATGCGTTCCTCCGCGGGGCGAGCATTCAGGTACCGGAGATGGGCGAGGCTAAAGGTTCGCGGGAAACGTCCGATAGGGTAAGCGTATCTGCCCTGATTCTACAAAGGGCGGTTTGTTGGATTGGATGAGGTCTCGCACGTAGAGTCTTTACAGGGTGACACCATGGAGAAACGCCGGCTAAGCCTCCTTGTACTGGTTGCAGCGATGGTCCTGGGAAACGGGAAACAAGCTGCGGCAACAAAGAAACATGTGACCACACGAGCGAAGGGGACCGCAAGCCTGCGTCACGTCGTTGTGCACACGGGTGCGCCTCACGGTCGGGGACACCTTGCGCTTCGCAAGGTGTCGGTCCGGGGCGTGCCCACGCATCACCTGTCCGTGGTGCACGCCACGGCAGAGTCCCGCCGTCTCAACGGAGCCTTTATCGCTTCTGCGACGCTGCGGCCCATGGCGCAGCAGCTTCTTAACTCCCGAAGCGCGGCGGCTTACAGCGGCGTAATCAGCTACGCAGCAGCACACCCCGGGGAGGCAGCGGCAACGGCAAATCTCGCGATCGGTCACGCCTACTCACTGGATCATCGCTATGGTGACGCCGAGGGTGCCTTCCGCAACGCTGCGTCTGCCGGACAGGTCCTGTCGGACTATGCGGACTATCTGGGTGCACAGGCGGCTATCGCGGGCGGCCATCCTGGTGACGCTGTTGCGCTGCTGGAGCGGTTTGATCAGCGCCATCCGGATAGCCTCTTTGTGCCACAGGCCCCCGTGCTGCTGGCGAGCGCCTACCTTGCCCAGAACGACTCAGCCAGTGCTCTGCGAGCCCTCGAGCCTCTGCAGACCGGGAGCTTGAGCACACACCTGGATTTTCGGGCGACCCTGGCACATGCGTACCAGATGGCCGGTAACGTGACTGCGGCAGCGACACTCTATCGCGGCATTTACCTGAACGATGCATTGACGAGTGAAGCCGCGACAGCGAAGTCGCAACTCGCCGTGATGAACGTGCCGCTGACCGCAGGCGAACGAAAGCAGCATGCGGATGTCATGTTTAATGCCAAGCAGTATGGCCAGGCTGCGGTGGAGTATCGCGCTCTTCAGCAGAACGAAGGAACGCTGACACAGGCCGATCGTGATGCACTCGAAATTTACGCAGCGGTATGCGATCTGCGATTGAAAAAGCTGAGCCGGGGCGACGTGGACCACCTGCCGGTGACGAACGACGACACGGCAGCGTTGAAGATGTACCTGCAATCGGAGCTTGCGCGGAACGAGGGCAACAGCGGGGAGCACGACACGCTGGTGCAGAACATGCTGCAGCAGTATCCGAGTAGCCGCTGGCTTGAGGAGGCCCTCTACTCCGGTGGCAACATGTACCTCATCAAGCGGGATCCGACGCACGCCGTTGCAGACTATTCGGCGCTTGTCAGCCATTTCCCGCACAGCACCTACGCTCCCAGCGCGCACTGGCGGGCGGCGTGGTTGAGCTACCGCCTGCGGCACATGCCTGAGGCGGCACGGCTGTTCGACGAGCAGATTACGACCTACCCTGGCGGCACAGAGATCCCAGGCGCTCTGTACTGGCGCGGTCGCCTCTACGAAGATGTCGAATCGAACCCAGGGCAGGCGCTGAACTACTACAAGGCACTCAACGCGGCGTATGTGAACAGCTACTACGCCACCCTGGCACGGCAAAGAATCGCTGCACTCGGCTCGCGTTTGCCTGCTGAGCCGGCCGCTGCGCTGGCGTCTGTCCGTGCCGTCGAAGACCCGCATCTGATCGACGCGATCCCCGAGGATGACACGCACCTCATCAAGGCCAAGCTGCTCGCCAACGCAGCGCTTAACGAGTACATCCGGCCCGAACTGCAGCTGAGCGCCACCTCTGGGCAGTGGGGAGCGCTGGCCGAGGCGCAGATCTACCAGAGCTTCGGAGAGAATGCGCGGGCGCTGCAGGCCATGAAGCGCAGCAAAGTTCCGTTCTTCTCGCTGGCCGTGGCAGAGGTTCCTACGGCGTATTGGCAGCTGGTCTTCCCGCGACCGTATTGGTCGCAGCTGGCGAACGATGCGCAGACGCAAGGGCTTGACCCGTATCTGGTCACGTCGCTTGTGAGGCAGGAGTCGGAGTTCAACCCCGGTGCGGTGAGCCGGGCCAACGCTTACGGCCTGATGCAGCTGCTGCCTTCGACGGGCAAAATGCTGGCCAAGCAGCAGGGCGAACGACACTTCAGCGCGAACGAACTCTTTGACCCAGCGGAAAATCTCCGTCTAGGGACGGCTTACCTGCGGCAGAATATTGACCACTATGGGGGCCAGGTGGAGTACGCACTGGCGGCCTATAACGCGGGCGACGCACCTGTTCGGCAGTGGATCGCGAGTGGGGACTACAAGGACGTGCCTGAGTGGGTGGAGTCCATCCCGTACACCGAGACTCGCGAGTACGTGCAGAGCATCATGCGTAATCGCGAGGTATATCGGGCAGTCTATGGTGGGCGGTAACGCCTTTCCCGTGATCAGGACGAGGTGATCCGGTTGGCTGTGTCGCGTCCAGGGCTGCCCATCGATGCTCTGCTGCCGGAGATCGCGCGCTCTCTGCAGGTCTCACGCAACCTTGTCATTGAGGCTGCTCCCGGGGCCGGCAAAACGACGCGCGTGCCGCCAGTGCTGCTGAACCTTGTGCCGGGGGAGGTGCTTGTTCTGGAGCCCCGTCGCATCGCGGCGCGCCTGGCGGCCAGACGCACCGCCGCGGAGATGGGCGAGCAGGTCGGCGAGAGCGTGGGCTACCAGGTGCGCTTCGATGAAGTGAGCGGGCCACGTACGCGGCTCCGTTTTCTTACAGAGGGCGTTCTGACACGACGCCTGCTCTCCGATCCGGATCTCCGCGGCGTAGACGCCGTGGTGCTGGACGAGTTTCACGAGCGCCACCTGGAGACGGACCTCGCCCTTGCATTGCTGAAGCGTATGCAAGGGCGTCGGCCGGAGCTCAGAATCGTGGTCATGTCGGCCACTCTGGATGCGGGACCGGTCGCTGCCTTTCTTGGCAACTGCCCGGTGCTGCGATCGTCGGGCAAGGTGTATGAGCTCCAGGTGCGGCATAGACCTTACTCGGCGGCGCCCCTGGAGCAGCAAGTGCGCGCGGCGCTGGAAGATCTCCTGCGGGCAGGGCATTGCGGGCATGTGCTGGTCTTCCTGCCAGGTGCTGCAGAGATTCGTCGTGCCATGCGGGAGTGCGAGGGCGCCGCACGTGGCGCAAACGCGCTGGTTCTGCCGTTGCATGGCGATCTCTCGCCCGACGACCAGGATCGCGCGATTGCGCCAAATACGCGGCAGAAGATCATTTTCTCCACAAATATCGCGGAGAGCTCCGTCACGATCGAGGGCGTCACGGCGGTCATCGACAGTGGTCTCGCCCGATCTGCAGCGTACTCTCCATGGAGCGGTCTGCCGACGTTGCAGGTCGGGCGTATCAGCCGGGCGTCCGCGATCCAGCGGGCCGGGAGGGCCGGACGTACCGGCCCGGGTGTGGTTCTGCGGCTGTACCCCCAGGCAGATTTCGCGCAAAGGCCTGAGCACGATCTCCCAGAGATACTGCGCAGCGATCTCGGCGGGCTATGTCTGAGTCTGCGAGCCATGCAGGTCAGCAGCATCTTTGAGCTGGCGTGGCTGGATCCACCTCCCGACGGGGCGGTGCAGCAGGCCGAGGATCTCCTGGCTCGGCTTGCAGCCCATGAGGGTGATGCAGAGAAGCTGGCCCGTCTACCGCTGCCCCCACGCCTCGCGCGTGTGGTAGTCGACGCTGCAAAGCGGAATGTCGCTGAGGAGGGAGTTGCGGCTGCGGCGCTGTTGAGTGCAGGCACGCGGTTCGAGGTCCCCGATCTACTCCGCGCCCTCGATCTTCCGCGTGACGCGAATACAGAGCGGCAACGTCAGCAACTCCGCAGGCTGATCCGTTCTCCACGGCAGAGCTCTGGTGACGAAGACGCGCTGCTCCTGGCGGTGCTGTCCGGATTTCCCGATCGTGTTGCGCGAAGGCGGGCAGGGAACCTTCTCCTGCTGGCTAATGGCGTTTCAGCCGAACTGCTTGGTAGCCCACCTGCCTACGAGTTTATGACGGTGCTGGACGCCGAGGTTCGTTCAGATCGGCAGATGCCCATCGTTCGGATGACCGCTCGGATCGAGCCGGAATGGTTGCTGGATCTGTTTCCGGACCAGGTCAGGGAGGAGGTCTCCGTCGAATGGAATCAGGCTGCGGAGCGAGTCGAAGTCATAAGCGCGCTGCGCTATGGCGCGCTCGTCCTGGAAGAGTCACGCAGCGGGCGGGGTGACCCGCACGAAGTGGCGCAGTTGCTGGCAGACAAGGCCCTTCAGGCCGGGGTGGAGAGGTTCGTGGATGCGGAGGCCCTGCAACAAACGCTCGCGCGCATTCGCTTTTCCGGACTCACTGAACCCGATGCGGCAGGTGCCCTCCGCGAGTTGTGTACGGGGCTTCGGAGCTTCACAGAGTTGCGGGACGCGGCCGCTGGTCTGCTGCCAGCCCTGGAGGCACGGGCTGGAAGTTCGCTCCGCGATCTCGCGCCTACGAGTGTGCGCCTGCCCGGTGGTCGTCAGACAAAGGTGCGGTATGACGCAGGCAGGCCTCCATGGGTGGAGTCCCGACTGCAGGACTTCTTCGGGATGACAGAGACGCCCAGGATAGGACCGGATAAGACGCCGGTTGTTGTCCATCTGCTCGCACCCAATCGACGTGCTGTGCAGACCACCACGGACCTGGCTGGCTTCTGGGGGCGGCTTTACCCGCAGGTTCGCCGTGAGTTGATGCGGCGCTATCCAAGGCACGCCTGGCCCGAGGATCCATTGACGTCGCCGGTGCGGGACAGATCCTCCGAGCGTTAGACAGGAACTCCATCCGGTGAAGAGGCCAACGCGGTTTCAAGCTGTTCCGTGATCGTCGAAGCCTCGGTCTCGCGTCGCAGGACGCCGACTCTTGAGATGAGCAGAGCGACAAGTACGTGCCATGTACTCATGACGAAGAGGACCAGGGTTTCAGGCGGATAGTTTGCTGGGATGTGAATGCGCAAGATGGACTCTTGAACCCACGGTAGAGGGGGACAGCCGAGAGGGCCATCGCACTTTCTAGGCATGAGCTGTCGCTTCGGTGACCTGAAAGGGCACACTGGAAGTAATGCGGCCGCCCCTGAGCGCCCTACCGTACCCCCCCCCACCTTTTCTCGCAAAATCTTCGAAGGAAAGAACTTAGGCCCGGATCAATCCGCCTATGCGCCAGGCAAAGAGGGGTCGAAAAACATGGCGATATTCAGAGCGTAAACCAAAGGGGCCTAATTGCCTGCAAAGGGGGTACCCACGCCGCAGGTCTCTCCGGTACGAGCACAGGACGGCATCCGTGCAAGCAAAAGCCGGAGACTTCCGTCTCCGGCTCCCTGGCTGTTTTCGGCTTTGATTAGAAGTTGTAGTGCAGGGAGAACTGAACCTGCCGTGGCTGTGTCCGCACATCGCTGATCTGACCGAAATTCGTATCAGTGATGTTGTTGTCCGGGTTGTTGTAGCTGGCGAAGTTGAAGGCGTTGAACATGTCTGCGCGGAACTCGAGATTCTGGTGCTCTGTGATGTTGAACTGTTTGCCTGCCGTCAGATCGATCTGCTCGAAGCCGGGTGCGCGCTCGGAGCCGACCGAAGCAGAACCGAACTCTTCACCCACGGTGGGGCCATACGCGCAGCCCAGGGATTGTGCGAGATTTCCCTGGGTGCAGCCATTGACCACAGTCCCGTTAGCGAGGGTTACGGGCCTTTGGACGCTTGGACCATTACCGAACCAACGCGACACGCCGCGATTCGCGATGGCGAGATGGGAGTAGTGGTTTGCGCGATTCGCACCGTTGAAGGTGTTGGTGGTTCCCGGTCCGTTGATGGTGACAGGCAGACCGGAGAAGGCGATGGCTGCACCGGTGATCTTCCAGCCGCCGGCAGCTTCATCGAGCACACGGTTCATGCTGCCGCCGAAGCGTTTGCCGCGACCGAAAGGAAGTGCATAGACCGCCGTGGCGCTGGCGTTGTGACGGGTGTCAAAGCCGCTCGGACCGTAGTCCGCGTGGCCGTTGTAGGCATCCTGCCAGTAGGCGCTGGCACCGTTAACGTTGGCTGTCCCGAAGAAGCCAGGGTTGTTCGTCATGGCCTTGGAGAAGGTGTAGTTGATCTGGTACTCCAGGCCGAAGCTCTGACGGTGCCGCAAGGTCAGCTGAGCGGCGTTGTAGTTCATCATGGATTCAGTCTGTGTCTCCACAATGCGTCCGTTCTGCCCGACCAGGTTGGCGTAAGGTGCGGCGTTCGCGAGCGGCAGACCGGCAGCCGAAGCCGCATCGTTGGCGATGGCTTGCTGCAGTGTCAGCTGATTGGCTGCGCGAGCATCAATGAGGTGCTGGCCGGTCTGTCCAAGGTAGGCGACCATCGCCGAGGTGTTGTTGCTCAGCTGGTATTCCGTGCCGAACGTGAACTCCTGAATAAAGGCCGGGTGCAGCTTGGCATCCCATGCACGCAGGATGGTTGCGCTGGTCGATCCGGTAAAGCTGGCAGGCAGCGCGTTCTGCACAGGGATAGCGGTGCCTGCACTCGATGCGCTGGCGGGCAGCGCCGTGTACGCGTAGGAAGGCTGAAATGGCGGGTTGAAGTTCAGGCGAAGGTTTGCTCCTGTGCCCTCGAGGTAGTTTGTGATGCCGTATCCGCCGCGTACCACGAAGCGGGGCTTGGCCTGGAATGCAAAGCCGATGCGCGGCATCAGGTTGGTGTAGACCGGGTTGTACAGGGCATGGCCGTCGCCGAAAGCCTGCGCGGCTTCGGCTGTGCCGGCGTAGTAATAGCGGGAGTTCACCAGGTCGACGTTGGCCTGCTTATCGTGGACTTCGAAGATGGGCTGATCGTACTCATAGCGCAGGCCCAGGTTCAGGGTCAGCTTGTCGCTGGCCTTCCAGTCGTCCTGCACGAAGCCGGCATCGCGATACTGGCGTTGTCCGCTACGGCCCACATTGGCGGCGACGCCGGCGTAGGAAACATCATTGCTGGCGAAGTCCGAAACGGTGGAGCCGGTGTAGGAGCCGTTGTACTGAATGCGTCCCATGACGCCGTCATTGCCTGGATAGAAGTTGTTCTGCTGGTAGCGAAGGATTTCCACCCCGGCCCGGACCGTATGCGCCCCGAACTGGAAGGTGATGTTGTCGCCGTAGGTGAAGGTGTTATCGATCAGACTGCTGCCGCCGCCGAAGGTGCCCAGAGCCGTAAGGTACGTCTGGTTGGAGACGGAGTAGCCGCTCGGTGCACCACCGGTTGCGCCGAAATCCTGCAGTGTGAAGCCGGCATATGGCTGCGCGTAGTTGATACCCACGACCGAATTGCCGGTATCCCCAAAGGCGCCGGTCGGATCCACGGGTACGCCCTGCGTCCAGCGAACACGCGACCAGCCTGCCCGGAACTCGTTCACGATCGAGGAGGAGAAGGTATGGACCTCATTGAAGGCGAAGCCCTTGAACGGGTAGTCGTTCGTGGTGGGGAAGGTGATCAGGATCGCCGCCCTGGGGGTCGCGTCGGAGGCTTCACCCTGCGAGAAGCGGCCCATCAAGCTGTCGCGGTTGCTGATTTTCAAGTCAACTTTGACGTCACCCTGGTCATTGCGCACCGTGTTCTTGTAGGAGCCTACGTAGTTGTCCTGCGCAATGCCATCGCGGGGCGCCTGGTTCGGCAGCGGATAGAGTTCCGGATGGGCAAAAAGGTATTGCGCCACAGGGTTGGTAATCGGCACCTGATTTCTCGCATACGGCACGATGCCGGCGCCCTGCACGAAGTGATAGAGCTGCACGGGAATGGCTGAGAAGTCGCCGTTCCGGAAAGCTGCCGGGAAAACGCTGGCGGCCTGGGTGCCACCGGTCTGGTACCGGGCTCCCTCATAATCCGCGAAGAAGAACAATTTGTTCTTGATGATCGGCCCGCCAATCGTGCCGCCGAAGATCGTCTGCGTGAAGGGCTGCTTGGCTACACCGGAGAAGTTGTTTGCCCACGAGTTGGCATCGAGGTTGTAGTTCTTTAGAAAGCCAAAGGCCGACCCGTGGAACTTGTTCGTGCCGCTCTTCAGCACGGTGATGATGTCGCCGCCATTGACGTTGCCGTACTCGGCAGGCGCATTGGAGGTGACCACGGTGAGGTTTTCGATGGCATCCGGACTGGGGTTGTAGCCGATGACGTTGTTGATGGTCTCGTTGATCTCGACGCCGTCCAGCAGGTAGTTATTCGTCTGGTTGCGGTTGCCGTTGATGGAAACCTGGCCGCCCTGATTGGTGTCGCGTTCAATGGCGTTGGTGCCCGTCATCGCCGTTGGCTGTGTGGTCACAGCGCCGGGCAGAAACTCGGTGATCGAGGAGAAGTTTCGATCATTGATGGGCATGTTCTGGATGGTGTTCGCGGTGAATGTGCCGGAGATCGTGGCGTTTTCGGTGTCAAGAATCGGTTGGAGGTTGTCGGTGACAGTGACCGTCTCGTTTCCGCCGCCTGCGCCGAGGTGGGCGTCGATCTTGGCAACCTGGTTTACTTCCAGGGTGAACGGGGCAGAGGCGAAGTTCTGGAAGCCGTTGCTCTTGACCGTGATGGTGTAGGAGCCGATCTGCAGGAAGCGAATGGAATAGTCGCCAGAGGCGTTGGAGGTCGCGGAGGTTTCAACGCCGGTGGCCGTATTCTTTGCCGTGACAGTTGCATTCGGCAGCACGGCACCGGAGGCGTCTGTCACCACGCCGTTGACAGTGCCTGTGATGGTCTGCGCATCCAGCGGGGCAGCCGTCACGAGACAAGCGGCCGCCACGGTCATAATGCCGAGGGGAAGAAGACGTCTTTGGCGCATGGGGAACTCCTAAGCAGAAGGGTTGCGGAGCAAAGTGATCGTATCAGGCTGACCTGAACAGTTTTCTGTTTGATTTACCTGACTTTAACCGCATGACCCCCAATTTTCAAGAGACTTCCGCGATTTCGTCACTCGGAATTTGCCTGGGACGCCTCTTGTCTGGGCCTGACCGCCGGCGACTCCCAGCCAGCCTGTTCCGTAGCTGGAGGGCTTGGGTGGTCTCTTGAAGCTTGTTCGGTGGAGGTAGACAATGTGCGCGGGGGCTCTCGCTGCGAATCTCGCTATTTATCACCTGCTATAACGACACGCTGTTTCCCGAGTCCGGCAAAGCCGTTGTGCGCGTGCTTGAACGACTGGGTCACAGTGTCGAATTTCCGCCGGGGCAGACCTGCTGCGGCCAGATGCATTCCAACAGCGGGTACCGGGACGAGGCGCTGCCGCTGGTGGCGCGATTCGTTGAGCAGTTTCGCCATGCCGAGGCCGTGGTGGTTCCGTCCTCCAGCTGCGTCACCACGATGCGCGAGCAATACCCTTCGATGGCCAATTCGCTGGAGGAGGCAGGGAACCATCCGGGGCTGCGCGGTGCCGTAGACAGCCTGCTGCCACGTGTCTTTGAAATCTCGGAGTTCCTCACCAAGAAACTAGGCATCACGGATGTCGGTGCTTACTACCCGCACCGTGTCACCTACCATGCAAGCTGCCATGGGCTGCGCGGGCTGGCGCTTGGTGACGGGCCTGAAAGGCTGCTGAGGTCAGTCCGGGGTATCGATCTCGTTGAACTTCCAAACGTTGAGCGCTGTTGTGGTTTCGGCGGCACCTTTGCGATCAAGAATGTAGCGGTATCGAGCGCCATGCTGGCCGAAAAGGTTCGCGATGTGCAGAACACGCGGGCAGAGGCCTGCACGGCCTGCGATAACAGCTGCCTGATGCATATCGGTGGGGCTCTTCACCGCCAACGGACCGGCATTCGCACTGTGCACATCGCCGAGATCCTGGCCGCGCAACAGGGGGACGCGGCATGAGCGCTGGTGTTGTTCTCGATCCACGCACCGCGAAGCCGTTTCCGATACTGGCTGCCGACGCTGTGCGGGATACACAGATGCGCAAGAATGTGCGCCACGCGACGGAGGTGATCCAGAACAAACGTGCGAAGGTGGTTGCCGAGCGCGGGGACTGGGAGGCACTGCGCGAGACCGGCAGACGTCTTCGCGAGCACGCCATGCGGCACCTGGATTTCTACCTGCTTGAGTTCGAGCGGAACTGTACACGCGCAGGCGGCACCGTGCACTGGGCGCTCGATGCCGGGGAAGCTCGCTCCATCGTTGTGCAGCTCGCACAGGAGGCCGTTCGCTCCGGAAGCACGGCACCCCAGATCCGCGGTCAGATCGCCGGTCAGCCCGCGGGTACATCGCCGGGGATCGCCGAGGCGAGCGGCGTGCCCATGCAGGGGGAGGTCATCAAGGTCAAGTCGATGACCACGGAAGAAATCCAGTTGAACCGTGCGCTGGAGGCGGTCGGTATCCATCCCTATGAGACGGATCTTGCCGAGCTGATCATTCAACTGGGCCAGGACCAGCCCTCGCATATTGTGGTTCCGGCGCTGCATAAGAACCGTCAGCAGATCCGCGAGATCTTTCGCCGCGAGATGGATCTGCCCGACCTGGGCGAGGCACCCCAGGATCTGGCGGAGGCTGCACGACGTTTTCTGCGCGAGAAATTTCTGCGCGTCGAGACGGCCGTGAGTGGAGCGAATTTCCTTATCGCCGAAACCGGCGGCGTGTGCGTGGTGGAAAGTGAAGGCAATGGGCGAATGTGCCTGACGTTGCCGAAGACACTGATCACCATTGCGGGTATCGACAAGGTGGTCGCACGCTTTCGTGATCTGGAGGTGCTGCTTCAGACACTGCCACGCAGTGCCACCGGCGAGCGCATGAATCCTTATAACTCCGTCTGGACCGGCGTGCGCCGGGGAGATGGGCCCGAAAACTTCCATGTTGTGCTGCTGGATAACGGACGCACCAGTGTTCTGGCCGACGGGGCAGCGCGCCAGACGTTGCACTGCATTCGTTGTGGCGCCTGCCAGAATGCGTGCCCTGTTTACCGCGAGACCGGCGGGCAGGCATACGGCAGCGTGTACGCGGGACCGATTGGCGCCATCCTCACGCCGCAACTGCTTGGCATGCACCATGCGCAGAGCCTGCCGTATGCCAGTTCCTTGTGCGGGGCGTGCTATGAGGTATGCCCGGTCAAGATCAACATCCCTGAGGTGCTGATTCATCTGCGCCACCGCGTGGTGCAGGAGCAGACCGCGGGACCCAAGGGGCTGTTCAACCCTGAGGCGCTCGCGATGCGCGCAGCGGGCAATGTCTTTCGAAGTGAGCGCCGCTTCCGCGCCGCGCAGCGTCTCGGCCGCATCGCGGCGAATACCTTGTCACAGGACGATGGGGCAGGGCAGAAATGGATTACTTCCTTACCCGGTTACCTGGGTGGATGGACGGGCGTACGGGATCTTCGCGCGATGCCGAAGCAGACGTTCCGGGAATGGTGGGAGCAGCGCGAAGCGGAGAAGGTTCAGCCGCTGCCGAGCAACGCGGGTCCGGTGTCAGCGTGAGTACCGAGGCACGCACGGCCGTGCTGGACCGGATCCGCACGGCGTTAAAGGACCGTCCCACAACGAGCGCGGAGGCGATCCAGGCAGAGTGGGAGGCGCTCCCTCGCGAGTACGACCAGGCTCCCCGATTGAGTCTCGAGGCGAAACTGGACCTGTTGGAAGATCGCCTGCGCGACTACGAGGCGGAGGTGACGCGTGTCGCCGATCACGAGGTTGCGGCAGCGATTGCGGCGGTGCTGGCCGCGCGCGGCAATCAACCCACGCTGCTGCCCCAGGGCTTTCCCGAGCACTGGACACCCTCTAGCGGCTCGTTCACGGTTGATGACGGCTTCTCGCCTCGACAACTGGACCGCTTTGAGGGGGTGGTCACGGCAGCGACGGCCGCCATCGCTGAGACGGGTTCGCTGGTGCTGCAGGCTCTCCCCGGGCAAGGCCGTCGCGCGGGAACACTGGTTCCAGACTTCCACCTGTGCGTCGTGCGGTTCGGAGATATCGTGGAGAACGTGCCGGAGGCCTTCGCTCGCCTCGCGGCGACGCCCACCCTTCCCCTGACCTTCGTTTCTGGCCCGTCTGCAACGGCCGACATCGAGATGACTCGGATCAAAGGCGTTCATGGCCCGCGGTTTCTGCACGTTCTCCTTGTAAGCGAATCGTCTGTGCGGGTGCTTACCGGAGCCAACCTGTAATTCAGTTCAAGACCGGGTGTGTGCGACGGCAAAGCTGAAGCTTCAGGGATCCGAGGCTCTGCCGTGAGCAAGGCTGCTTCGCGCTTCGAGGGATTTCGGCGACTCGCATGGGCGTTGGCTGATATGCTCCCCTCAGAATGACGGCCGGAACAGTTTCGACAGTAGATAAGCCGAAGAGTGACGTGGCGCGCGGTGCGACGGTGGCGCTTGTGCTGCTGACGGCCATGAACGTGGTGAACTACCTTGACCGGTACATCCTGCCCTCGGTGCAGGAGCAGATCAAGGGCGAGTTTCACATCAGCGACGACCAGATCGGGACGCTGACGTTCTGGTTCATGATTGCGTACATGTGCGCTTCGCCGGTCACGGGATGGCTCGGGGATCGGTTCCCGCGCAAGCCGATGATTGTGGTAGCAGGGCTTGCCATCGCTGCCATGAACTTCCTTACAGCGAGCGTGCACAACTACGATTCCCTGAACGTGCGGCACGCGGCGCTGGGTATCGGCGAGGCCTGTTTCGGAATCTTCGCGCCGGCGTTGCTGGCGGACTTCTATGGTGAAGCGCAGCGGAATCGCGTGCTGACGATCTTCAATCTCGCCATCCCCTTCGGGGCCGCCCTGGGGTATAAGGCTGGGGCATGGGTGGGAACAAATTACGGTTGGCGGGAGTCCTTTATTGCCTCAGCGGTGCCGGGAGCCATCGTGGCGCTGCTGATTCTGTTCTTTATGCGTGAGCCGCCGCGCGCCGGCAGTCAGACTGAAGGCAAGGCCAAGGTGGAAAAGGGAACGGTGCTCTCGCTGCTGAAAAATGGCGCGTATCTGAGTTCGATCCTGGGCTACGCCGCTGTGACTTTTTCGCTGGGCGGGATCTCCTGGTGGATGCCATCCTTTCTTCAGCGTGTGGCGGGGTACTCGCAGGATGCGGCAGGTAATGTCATGGGCCCGGTGATTGTCGTTGCCGGGATCGGCGGAACGGCGGCGGGCGGTGCCCTGGCGCAGTGGTGGTCGAAGAAGACCGGCAAGGCACTGTACCTGGTGCCTGCGCTGAGCGCGGTACTGACCATTCCACCGGCGATGCTGTGTTTCTTTGGACCGAAGAGCATGATTGTGCCTTCCTTGTTTGCGGCGGTGTTCCTGATCTTTCTGGGGACAGGGCCTGTGAACGCGGCGACGCTGAATGCTGTGCCGGCAAACCTGCGTGCAACGGCAATGGCCGGGCAGCTGTTGGTTATTCATCTTCTGGGCGATACCACCTCGCCGAAGATCATCGGGATCTTAAGCGATCGCTACAACCTGCGCGTGGGTTTAGCGGCGACGTTGGTAACGTTGGCCATCGGAGCCGTGATCTTCTTTGTGGGGGCGCGGTTTGCGCCGCCACTGGACGATTCGGTTCAGGGTGCTCCCGCGGCGGCGTAGCGCGTGCGACACCTCCACGAACTACTGCGGTTGTTGCCGCATCTGAGCGAGGGTTGGCTGCGAGTGCTGGAGTGGAGCGACTGGACCCTGGCGGGGGTCTGGTGCGTGCGGACTCGCACACTGATGACTCGGCTGGATGAGATCCCGGACCTGAGTGAGATCCGGTGGGATCTCTGCCCGGTGAGTGCGCCGGGACTCATGGTGGTTGTGCCTGCCAAAGATGAGGCCGAGACGATCGGGCCCGCCATGGAGACGCTGCTGGCGCAAGACTACCCGTGGCTCCGGATACTGGCGGTGGACGATCGTTCGACTGACGCGACCGGACGCATCCTGGCAGAGATGGCCGATCGCCGACCGGAACGTCTGGGCATAGTGCACCTGACCGAAGAAGCGGAGGGCTGGATTGCCAAGACCTTCGCCATGGAGGCCGCGGCGCGCCAAAGCCGGTCGGAATGGCTGCTGTTTACCGACGCGGACGTGTGGTTTTCACCGAGCATCCTGCGACGGGCGCTCGCCTATGCGGAGATGAGTGGAGCTGACCACCTGGTGGTCCTTCCATCGGCGGTGATCCGGGGGTGGGGCGAGAGCGTACTGCTGGGATTTCTAAGCATCTTTGGCTTATGGGTGTCGCGGCCATGGCGCATTGCGGATGGAGGGGCAACGTGGGATTCGGCAGGAGCGGGTGCCTTCAACCTGATCCGCAGGGAGGCGTGGGAAGATCTGGGCGGCTTTGCCCCGCAACGATTGGCCGTGGTGGAGGATCTCACGCTGGGCCGAAGGGTCCGCGCGGCAGGTCTGCGGCAACGACTGGTCTTTGCGCCGGGGCTGGTGCTCGTGCACTGGGCGACGGGCATGCGAGGGCTCGTGCGTGGGATGACGAAGAATCTGTGGGCGACGGTGAACTTCCGGCTCTGGATGGCGCTGGTGTCCGTGCTGTTTGTGCTTGTGATGTTCCTGGCACCCCTGGGTGGCCTGCTATGGTGGCGAACGCTGTTGCCGTCACTGGTCGTGCTGGCGTGTCTTGCGGTGCAGTACAGGATGATGGGCGAGGTAACTGGTATTGCGGCGAGGTGGGGATGGCTGCACCCGCTGGGAGCCCTGGTTCTGATCTGGGCGATGGTGAGGTCTGTCCTTGTGACGCTTTGGCGCGGAGGCGTTCGCTGGCGAGAGACGTTTTACCCGCTTCGCGAGTTGCGACTCCATAACAGCCCGTTTGCGTGGGAGTTCGAGGCGGCGAAACGAAGGGCGGAACGGCGACGGGTCCAACGCGGGAGGAAGCCTCCCTGGTGGAAGGGGCCATCGCGTCGCAGAGGGGCGTGAGTCGTTGACCCACTCCCCCTCTGGAGATTCAGGTGTTGCTCTTTGCACTCATGTGAAAGGTCAGCGTGCCCCCAGCCGTGAGATCGCTGTGCGAGATTGTCACCCCTGAGTGCCGTTTCCCATCGAATAGAACCTCGCGAACGTAGATGCTTTCGGATGTGTTGCCCGGGGCCTCTACGGTGAGTACTTTGCCTCCCGGGAAGTGCACGGTGGCTCGGGGAAAGAGCGGACTACCGAGGGTGTACTCCGGGATGCCGGGGCAGACCTGGTAAATGCCCAGGCAGCTGAGGATGTACCAGGCGGCCATGGAGCCTGTGTCCTCATCACCGGCGAAACCGTCGGGGGAGTACAGCTCGTTCATCACGCGTCGTGCCCAGAACTGCAGGCGATCCGGACGGCCAGCATGGGCGAAAAGATAGAGCAGATGATGTGAGGGCTGATTGGAGTGCGCGTACTGCCCAAAGGGGACTGCGGCCATCTCCGACATCTCATGGATCTCGTCCCCATAGACACCTACCTCGAAGACGGGCGGCAGGGCCAGCATCTGGTCGAGTGCGGCTACTGCAGCTTCTTTCCCGCCGATGGCCTCGATGAGTTCGGGCACGGCGTGGGGAGCGTCCCAGCGATGCTGCCACGCGCCCCCTTCTTCGTAGGGACTGCCCCATTGGAACGGCTCGAAGGGCTCCAGCCACTTGCCGTCGGCATTCTTTCCGCGGAAAAAGCCGATCCCTTTGTCGTAGACGTTTCTCCAGTACCCCGAGCGCTCCATAAAGTAGCTGTACTCGTCCTGCTTGCCCAAGGTTTTGGCGATCTGGGCGATGCAGAAGTCTCCGTAGGCTGCATCGGCTGTCTCCACGGCGGACTGCTCGATCTTGTCGTTCGGAACGTAGTGGAGCTTCAGGTAGAGGTCAACGCCGAGGCGGCCGTAGCCCTTGTTGGGATCGCCTGGTTGTGTGGCGTGCTTCTTGAGGCCGGTGAAGACGGTCTCGTGATCCAAGGAACCAATGCCTTTGACGATGGCGTCAGCGAAGAGCGAGTCGATGAGGCTGCCGGACATGCAGGCGCGGTAGCCGGGGGCAGGGAACTGGGGGAACCAGCCGCCCTCCTTGTAGGCGTTGATCCAGGCCTGGAGGATCTCGCCGAGTTTTTCTGGAAAGACGAGGCTCATCAGCGGATACCAGGCGCGGTAGACGTCCCAGTAGCCGTGATCGGCAAACATGACGCCCGGCTCTACTTTGCCGTTGAAGGCGCTGTAGTGGTGCACGCCCGAGCCCCTGGGTACTGGCTCGTGAAAGGTTCTCGGAAACAGAAGCACGCGGTATAGGCAGGAATAGAAGGTGCGCGCTTGTGTCTGGGTCGCTCCGTCGATCGTGATGCGGCCGAGGAGGGCGTTCCACTTCTCCAGAGTGCGCTGCTTGACGGCTTCGAGAGAACTTGTGCCGATCTCCTCCTGCAGGTTATAGCGTGCCTGCTCGGTGGAGATGAACGAGGTCCCGATGCGTGCCTCGATGTGCTTGCCGGGCTGCCAATACACGGCCAGCGTCTGCCTGGCTGTCCCGTCGCGATCCTTGTGGTGTTGCACGTCACAGGTCTCCCAGATCTCGGGGAACTCGACGACGTAGTAGGTTGCGAAGTTCGCCGGGGTTCCCCCGGATGTTTGGGCAGTGGCAAACTCGATGCGACGGGCGTCCTTGTCCTGCGTGATTTCGCCGTGCACAGTCGGGATGTCGATAATCAGCCCGGGTGTGTGCAGTTGCGTGGCGCTGTCGGGCGCGTCATAGGTCGCGGAGAGGATGCAGCAGCGTTCTGTCGGCACCAACTCCACGGCAGCCCTGTAACGCAGTAGGTAGGCCTTCAGCGAGTAGGGTGTCAGCGTCGCCTGCTCGGGAACATAGGACGAGGCGCGGGCACCCGCGTCAGGGTTGACCTTTCCCGCAACGGGCAGGAACGTGGCGAAGCCGTAGTCGTACAGCCACGGGCTTAGCTGATGCGTGCAGCGGAACCCTTGCAGACGACGGTTCCACGGCTGAAAGAACCACGGCGTACCCGCCGTTGTCTGAAGCGTCCAGTGGGCCATGCCGAAGGGCGTGGCCGCGATCGGCAGGGTATTGCCTCGGGAGAAGAGCGGGGTGGACTCGGTGCCCTGGAGGACATTCACAAAGCCAAGCGGGCTCGTGTCTGGGTTCGCCTTCGCTGAAGGCGCGGCGGCGCCGATGACCCCGGGATCAGCCACTGCGAAGGCAGGAGAGATGGCCGTCGCAGCAGCCGCGAGACCAGAGGACTTCAGGAAGTTTCGACGACTAGGCGAGGCGGAGTTGCGAACCTGTTTGTCTTGCATGCTGGTTCACACAGTACCGCATTCTGCGTGGGCTTGGAAACGATACCAGCTTCTGGTCGGCGTGAGGCTTCGCGAGACTTTGAGAAAGCCGGTCCCATCCGGCCCGATTCTAGAAGTACCTGTCGAGCCGTGCTCTCGCGGAAGCTTTCTGTTCAGGCTCCGACGAGTTCCCTGGCGGTGCCCTGGCCGTACCGACGCTCCACGTACTCGTCCAGAATGACCTGGAATTCCTCCACGATGTGGTCGCCCTTCAGCGTGGTCATCAGCTTCCCGTCGACGTAGACGGGAGCCTTGGGCTCCTCAAAGGTGCCGGGAAGCGAGATGCCGATGTTGGCGTGCTTGCTCTCACCCGGGCCGTTGACAATGCAGCCCATGACGGCGAGCTTGAGCTCTTCGACACCGGGGTACTGCTTCTTCCATTCGGGCATGGACTCCACGAGGTAGTTCTGGATGCGCTGGGCGAGCTCCTGGAAGTAAGTGGAGGTGGTACGGCCGCAGCCGGGGCAGGACGTAACCTGCGGCATGAAACTGCGGATGTTGAGTGACTGCAAAATCTGCTGGGCGCAGCGAACCTCCTCGGAACGGTCGCCGCCGGGCTCGGGGGTAAGCGAAACGCGAATGGTGTCGCCGATGCCATTTAGCAGCAGGGGGGCAAGGCCGCCGGTGGAAGCGACGATGCCCTTCATGCCCATGCCGGCCTCAGTCAGGCCGAGGTGGAGAGCGTAGTCGCAGCGGCCGGCAAGCTCGGCGTAGACGTCGATGAGGTCGCGGACGTTGGAGACCTTGGCGGAGAGAATGATCTGATCGCGGCGAAGGCCGTACCGCTCGGCCGCAGCGGCGTTATCGAGCGCCGAGACCACCATGGCTTCCATCATGACGTCGCGCGCGGGAAGCGGCTGGGGGGCGCGATTGTTCTCGTCCATCATGCGGGTGAGCAGGGCCTGATCGAGCGATCCCCAGTTGACACCGATGCGGACGGGTTTCTGGTTGTCGACCGCGCACTCGATCATCGTGCGGAAGTTGTCGTCGTCCTTGCGACCAATGCTGACGTTGCCGGGATTGATGCGGTATTTCGCCAGGGCGCGGGCGCAGTCCGGGTACTTGCGAAGCAGAATATGGCCGTTGTAGTGGAAATCGCCGATGAGTGGCGTTTCCCAACCCTTGGCGCGAAGGCCATCGACAATGTAGGGGACGGCCTTGGCAGCCTCGTCGTTGTTCACCGTGATGCGAACGAGCTCAGAGCCGGCGCGGGCAAGCGCGGCGACCTGCTGGACCGTGGATTCGATATCCGCGGTATCAGTGTTGGTCATCGATTGGACGACGACCGGGGCGTCGGAGCCGACGCGGATGCCGCCGATGTTCACGGTGACGGCTTTACGGCGCTGAAGGGACGGCATAGAGCCCAGTTTACCAGTTGGAGGTCGCTCGGCGCTCTGCCCCAGCCCGCCTCAGGGCACACCGACATGTAGAAGAGGAGCCGCTCAGAAAAGAGGACAGCCCCGGTAAAGTTTGGGGCTGTCCTGCCGAGAAGGGCTTTGCGGGAGCTTACGCGTTGAAGCGACGGCGCAGCAGGCCTGCGGCTCCAAGCAGGCCTGTGCCAAGCAGAGCAAAGGAGGAAGGCTCGGGAGTGACGGCGGTACCCGTGGTCTCCGTCACGCTGAGGGAACTCAGGGGCGAGTCAAACCCGTAAATTGTCTCGTCGTTGGTGTAGGCATAGGAATTGCCGCCGCCGAAGAGGTTCAGGTGATCGCCGGTCTCCGAGAAAAGGAGGCCATAAATGTCCAGCGCGGATCCGCCGTTACCTGAGGTGTAAAGGACGTTGTCATAGCTGTAAGTGGAATCGTAGGTAAACTCCGGCGCACCAAAATTCACCGTCTGTGGGGCAGTGCTGGTGCCACTGGGGAGGTAAAGCGTGATGGCGTTGCCATTCGCGAAACCTGAACCAGAGATGAGGTCGAAGGCGCCCGCAGTGGACGGATCTGCGACACCGGTGAGAGTGGCCGTTACGTTTAACGAGAAATTGGTATTCGGGTCAGTTCCGGAGGCGGTCAAAGTGAACGTTTCCGCCTGAACGCGGCTGGGGTTCAGCAAGCAAGAGGAGAAGAGCAGAGCTGCAAGGGCGGGAACGTAGAGGTTCCGCATGGATGGATCTCCTGGTATGAACTAGTGCATCTCTATGGTATTGCAACTTGTGGGTGAGAAGCGGAAGTTTGGTGCTCGCGTTGCAGCGTTCAAGGCGGATTGCTGCCCGTTGGTAATGTCGGAGGGGCGCAAAGGTCACAAAGGTCGCGAGTGAGTCAGAATCAGCAACACGGGACGGGTTGCGCAGTTTTGTTTCCGGGCGCAAAGGGGATGCTGGGCGCTGACGAGTCCGCGCTAGCGGGATTATGCCTCTGGTGGGAACATAGAAGTGATTACGTTGGCCGGGCGAGCAAAGCCAGGCCGGTTGAAGAAGAGCGATGGTGCCTCGAACCGGGGCGGAGATAAAGCGATGGCCTGGAGAAAAGCTCCTGTACGAGATGCGGAACGCGCGGTAGAGAATCAGCCGTTCAGCCAGAACACGGTGAACAAGGTGGCGCGGATCAAGGGCGCTGTTGAGGTCAAGAGCGTGTGCCCGTACTGCGCGGTGGGCTGCGCCCAGAACGTCTATGTAAAGGGCGGGCAGATCATTGATATCGAGGGCAATCCGGATAGCCCCATCAATGCGGGAACGCTGTGCCCGAAGGGCTCCAACGCGTTTCAACTGGGAACGAACCCGCACCGTGTGAAGACCGTGATGTACAGGGCGCCGTTCTCGGACCACTGGGAACAGAGGCCGCTGGAGTGGGCACAGGAACGAATCGCGCAGCTGACGATGGAGGCCCGCGAGGAAGGCTTTATCGAGCAGCGCGACGGCAAGGTGCTGAACCACATGACCAACGTGATGTCGCTGGGCGGCGCCACGATGGACAACGAAGAAAACTACCTGATCAAGAAGATGTTCGGCGGCGGCCTGGGCATGGTCGCGATCGAAAATCAGGCACGAATATGACACAGCGCTTCGGTGCCCGGTCTGGGCGCCGCGTTGGGTCGCGGAGCGGCCACTAGCTTTCAGGAGGACATGGCGAATGCCGATGCCGTCCTCATCATGGGTTCCAACATGGCTGAAGCCCACCCCGTGGGTTTCAGGTTCGTCATGCAGGCTCGCGAGAAGGGTGCACAGCTGATCCACGTGGATCCGCACTTCTCGCGCACCTCTGCGATGTGCCAGCAGTACGTAAAAATTCGCACGGGAACTGATATCGCTTTCCTTGGCGGCCTGGTGCGCTACATCCTGAGCGAAGACAAGTGGTTCAAGGACTACGTGCTCTCGTTCACGAATGCGACGACGATCATCTCCGACGAATTCCAGGACACGGAGGAACTCGGCGGGATCTTTTCAGGCTTTGATCCGAAGACGGAACGGTACGGCGCAGGGCATAAAACCTGGCAGTACGCGAGTCATGATGTGGGTTCGAAGAACCAGGCGAGTGATACGGAGAAGTCCGAGTCCTTCAGCTCCCGCACGGGATCGCTGGAGAGCACGGACGTCGCAACGGATCCGACGCTGCAGAACCCCATGTGCGTTCTGAACCTGTTGAGGCGGCATTTTGAGCGTTATACGCCGGAGATGGTGGCAAGCATCTGCGGTTGCAGCGTGGAACTTTTCCTCAAAGTAGCCGAGACCATCTGCGCCAACTCGGGCCGTGAGCGGACGACGCTTCTGGTCTATGCCGTGGGCTGGACGCAGCATTCGATCGGTGTGCAGATCATTCGCGCGGCCACGATTGTGCAGCTTCTGCTGGGCAACATTGGCCGACCTGGCGGCGGCATCATGGCGATGCGGGGGCATGCGAGTATTCAAGGCTCAACCGATGTGCCGACGCTGTATGACATGCTGCCGGGCTACCTGATGCAGCCGTCGTCTTTACGCGGACATAATTCGCTAAAGGACTACCTGGAGAAGGAGGAAGTGAAGACGGGCTTCATGGCGAACATGCCGAAGTTCGTGGTCAGCCTCCTGAAGGCCTGGTATGGAGAGAAGGCTACGCAGGAAAACGAGTTTGGCTTCCGCTGGGTACCGCGCATCGACGACAACTACTCGATGCCGGCGTCGCTGGTGCGGATGGCAGACGGCGGCATCAAGGGGATGTTTATCTTCGGACAGAACCCGGCGGCCGGAACGCCCAATGGCAAGCTGAACCGCAAGGCCCTGAAGCAGCTGAAGTGGATGGTGATTCGCGACTACTTCGAGATTGAGACAGCAGGCTTTTGGTACAAAGGGCCCGAGAACCCGGATCCGAGCACGATCGGGACCGAGGTGTTCTTTATGCCGGCTGCCTCAAACACGGAAAAAGAGGGGACCTTCACCAACACGCAACGGCTGCTGCAGTGGCACGACAAGGCGATCGATCCTCCGGAGGACTGCCGGTCGGATGCGTGGTTTATGTATGACCTGGGGCAGCGCTTGAAACGGCTCTACGCCAATTCGACGAAAGATCGCGACCAGGGCCTGCTCAACATGACGTGGGATTACAAGCACGATCACCAAGAGATATTGCCGGACGGTACGCCGAGTCGAATTGAAGGGGAGCCGGATGCGTCGAAGATCCTGATGGAGATCAACGGCTACACGACGGGGGACCAGAAGCAGGTCGCGAATTTCAACAGCCTGAAGGATGACGGCTCGACGGCTTGTGGGTGCTGGATCTACTCAGGGGTCTTCCCTGAGGAGGGCAAGAATCGTTCCCGCTCCCGCAAAACAACGCCGGGTGTGCGAACGAGCCCGGACTGGGGTTACTCCTGGCCGTTGAATCGCCGCATGATGTACAACCGCGCGTCGGCGGATGCGGAAGGCAAGCCGTGGTCCGAGCGGAAGAAGTACATGTACTGGGACGCCGAAGCGAAAAAGTGGGCGGGGCCGGACGTGCCGGACTTTGAGCCAACCAAAGACCCGAGCTACAGGCCGGAAAAGGACTCCAAGGGAATGGCAGCCATCGCGGGAGATGCGCCGTTTCTGATGAAAGCGGACGGCAAGGCGTGGCTGTTTGCGCCGATGGGGGCCCAGGATGGCCCGCTGCCGACGCATTATGAGCCGCTGGAGTCGCCTGTTCCCAATCTCCTGTACCCAAACGTGCGGGAGAATCCGACGATCGAGAAATATAACCGGCCCTTGAACGAGTACAACCCGAACGATGGGGAGTTCCCGATCGTCGCAACGAACTATCGTCTTACAGAGCACTACCTGAGCGGTCCGATGAGCCGGTTTGACAGCTGGCTGAACGAATTGCAGCCCGGAATGTTCTTCGAGATCAGCCCGGAGCTTGCGGCTGAGCGAGGTATCGTCCACGGCGAGTGGATGGTGGTGTGGAACAAACGGGCGGCGCTGGAAGCCAAGGCCATGGTCACGCACCGCATCCGCCCCTTGCATGTGAACGGGAAGACGTTGCACCAGATCGGCATGCCCTTCCATTGGGGATGGGCCGGCGAGACGGTGGGTGCAGGAGCAAACGACCTGACCTCGATCAGCGCGGACTCCAATGTAAGCATGCACGAGGCCAAGGCGTTCACCTGTGACGTGCGACCAGGACGTCTGAAGGACCACATAGACATCGCGCCGCTTGCGGCAGAGCCGTGGCCGACACGGGAGAAATCACCGGATACGGCCAAGTCGGATCAGCCGGAAGGACAGTTGATATGAGTGAGTTCAATCTTCACGGCCAGACGTTGAGTGGGTTTGCGACGGACCTGGTGGACACCTTTCTGCGGCCCGAACCGCCGGCCGCGCAGGAAGAGACCGGGTTCTTCACCGACACGACACTGTGCATCGGCTGTAAGGCGTGCGAGGTGGCGTGCAAGCAGTGGAACCAGCTGCCAGCCGATGGTTTTCATTGGACCGGCAATAGCTACGACAATACCGTCGCCCTCAGTGATACGACCTGGCGTCATGTGGCATTTATTGAGCAATTTGATCCGGGCTCGGAGATTGGCCGTTGGCTGATGATGAGCGATGTGTGCAAGCACTGCCAGCATGCGCCGTGTGTTGAGGTGTGCCCGACGGGTGCGCTGATCTACAACGAGTTCGGCAACGTGTATGTACAGCAGGATGTCTGCAACGGTTGCGCGAATTGTGTGGTGGGCTGCCCCTTCGGCGTGATCAGCCGCAACAAGGAAGATGGGCGCGCACACAAGTGCACGCTCTGCTATGACCGGCAGAAGGAAGACCTGACCCCGGCCTGTGCGAAGGCTTGTCCGACGGAGTCGATAAAATTCGGCAAGGTGAGTGAGCTACGCGAGCATGCGGCCAAGCGGGTGGAGCAGCTGCAGGCCGAAGGGCAGGACGATGCCTATCTGTATGGCGCGGAAGCGGCTGGCGAGTACAGCGCGCTGAATTCGTTCTTTCTGCTGAAGGACAAGGCTTCGGTCTACAACCTGCCGGAGGCGCCACGAAGGGGAGCAGCGCACCTGAAAAAGAACTATCTGTACAGCTTTGCCGCCTCACTAGCCCTGACCGCAGTCTCAGTCTTTCTGTTTTCGAGTGAAAAGCATGGCTGATATGTTGGCGCGCAACCTCCACGAGGTGCAGGAGCAGGACGATCCTCGCGATGTGTTCACGAAGATCTCCCCCTCCTATGACATCCAGAAAGCCGCAAAACCCTACCGCTCGGAAGATCCGGGATATTACGGGCTGCCAATCCTTAAGCGACCGTTCTGGAAGTGGGAAATTGCGCTGTACTTCTTTTTCGAAGGGGTGAGCGGGAGCGCGTACGTGTTGTCCACGGTTGCGGGATTGGTGGACAACAAGCGGTTTGCCGGGCCGATCCGTTCGGCGCGTGTGTTGTCCTTTTTCACCATGGTGGTGTGCCCGCCGCTGCTGATTATGGACCTGGGCCGGCCGGAGCGCTTCCACCATATGCTGCGAATCTGGAAGAAGACCTCACCCATGAACCACGGGGCGTGGGCATTGTCCGGGTATGGGGCCATCGCGTCGTTCCTCACGCTGCTGGCGGTGCCTGCGCGATGGATTCCGCTGGAGATTGCTGCGGGAGCGCTTGGTTTCTTGCAGGAGTGGATGCCGGAGCGATTGATCAGCGTTCTGGGGCTGCCCTTTGCCCTGACGATGGTGAGCTATCCAGGCGTGCTGCTGGCGACTACCGCGAATCCAGTGTGGTCGCGATCGCACTTCCTGGGGCCGCTCTTCGGTTCCAGTTCCATGAGTGCCGGGTGTTCCGCGCTGACGTTGCTGAACTACCGTTCAGAGGACCATGGCCTGCATCGGGTTTTGGGACGCTTTGAGGACGTAGCTGCTGTGGCGGAAGCTACCGCCATGGGCCTGTACCTGGGCACTGCTAAAAAGGCCGCGCGGCCCCTGTGGAAGGGAAAGCAAAGAGTCCTCTTCATGGTCGGCGCGATTGGCTTTGGCGTTGTTGTGCCGGCGTTTCTGCGACGCAGCAAGAGCAAGCTGGTGCGTGAGGCGGTAGCCCCAGTACTGACGATTGCGGGAAGCGTGGCCCTGAAGTGGTCCGTGACGTATGCGGGGCAGGAGTCGGCGCTGGATCCGGAGATGGCAAACTTCAACGGAGAAACCATTGACGACAAGCCGTACTGGGGACCAAAAGCGCCCAATACCGCGCAGGTGCCGGCGAACGAGGGGGCCACTGCGAGTCTCTGACCAGTTCAGGACCTGCGCGTCGAGGGGCAGCTTCGCTAGGCTTTTCTATGCGAGAGTGGCAGCACCTGCTGAAGAGGTGTTGCTCACCTCCGACTGACGAGCGCCCGAGGTGTCGGAGGTCTGGGACCATTCTGCTTGTCCGCGCGGCAGAAAAACACTGAGGATCGTGCCATGGCTCTCCGGATCCGTGCTGGAGGCGAGGTCGATTGTGCCGCCGTGCTTTTCGATGATGCCCTTGGACACCCAGAGGCCGAGGCCGGTGCCAGCCTCTCCCTTTGTGCTGAAGAAGGGTTGAAAGAGCTGGCGTTGGATCTCTGGAGCAACGCCTGCTCCACCATCCTCCACCGTAACCAGGATGCCGGGACGGCGAGCAGCGGCAGGATCTGAGGGATTGATGCCGGAGGAAGCGCGTGTTCGCAGAATCACGGTCTCACCGCGTGGCGAGGCCTCGGCTGCGTTGGTGAGCAAGTTGGTAAACACCTGACGGAGTTCGGCAGGGAAGCCGGAAACAACCGCGGGCTGTTCGAGATCGGCCTTGATGCGGACACCGATGTCCTTGAAACGGCGCTCCAGTAGAACCAGAACGCTGCCCAGGAGACTGGAAACATCCAGAGCGACAGCGGTTCGCGATTCGCGATACATGCCCAGAAGGGCGCGGCTGATCTGGGTGGCACGGCTGAGCTCGCCCTGCGCCATGTCGAGGAAGCGTAGGTTCTCCTCGGGCGTCGAACCGGTCCTCATCAGGTAGAGCAGGTTGGCAACGGAGTCGAGGGGATTGTGAATCTCGTGAGCAATGGTCGCCGCGAGCCGCCCTGCGACCGCGAGCTTCTCCGAAGCGAGCAGAGCGGACTGCGTGCGGCGCTGTTGGGTGCTGTCGCGAAGTACAAGAACGATCCCGGCCAGATCGCCATTGCGCTCATAGATGGGGGCACCACTCTCGTCGACGGTCAGCTCGCTCCCGTCCGGACGGCGAAGCAGAAATGCCTCCGTTGGGGCGATGGTACGAAGTTCGCGACGAACCACAGCAATGGGTGATTCTGCGGCCTGGTGACTGGCTTCGCCTTCCAGGAGGAAAATGTCTTCGAAGCGCTGATTGCGGGCCTCGGCCAGAGGGCATCCGCTGAGACGTTCGGCAGCCGGGTTCATCAGCTCGATCCGGCCGTCCAGATCGCAGACAACCACGGCTTCCCCAAGGGAGATCAGGATAGCGCGAAGGCGCTGCTCGGAGTCATAGGTCGCCTGGGCGTGCTTGCGTAGGGCACCCAGCGTTTGCTGGAACGCATGGCTGACATCGTGCAGCTGGTTATACGCGAAGATGCCGATCAGGAGGCCGGCAATCAGGGTCGTGCCGACCAAGGCCTCGACGGTGTGTTGCACTTCGCGATGCCACGCGTCCACCGCCTGGTTGCGACGCTGCGTCTGGTCAGCGGTGATGCCTTTGATAATGCCGCGCATGGCGTCCATACGGCCCTTGGCACGGAGATTCAAGCCCGGGTCACGGGTCTCGCTACCAGCCTGTACCGAGGAGATAATCGGCTCCGCTATGGTACGTACCCATTGAACATGTTGGGTGCGAACACTTTCCAGGGATGTCGTGCTGGCACCCTGGTTTACAAGGCCGTCATGCAGCTTGCGAATGCTGGAACGAAGAGGCTCGGCCGCATACTCATAGGTCTGGAGAAAGATCTCGTTGCCTGTGATCTGGTACGCGCGCAGACCGGTCTCTTCATCAACCATGTAGGCAGTGATAAGGGTAGCCGTTTCGATGTTGCCGTCGGCAAGCTGGATATGCGCAACGGCTCGCTGTGCATCCATCACTTGCCAGGCGAGCGCCGCGGCGACAAGAGCGAGCGCGACGATCGGCAGCAGAAAGGTGCGGCGGAGAGCGCGATTGAGCTGGTTCAGATTCAAGGCGTACCCTGACTATCCCTCGAACAGACTGTCGAGTTTTTCGAGAAGCGCCGGAGCGCCCTCGCCCTTTGTCATATAGATGTCGACCAGCCCTGTAATGTCCGCAGGCAGACCGACGTATGCAGAGAGCAGCAGGATGGGAATTTCGGGTTTTTCGGCCCGCATACAAGCGGCGATCTCACCGCCGTGCATGCCCGGCATCGAGTAATCGAGAACAACAGCCTCGATCGGTTCCGTGCGGAAAAGCGACAGACCGGACGGACCGTCTGGTGCGGTGATGACCTTGTATCCGGAGCGCTCCAGCAGCAGCCGGCGTACTTCCAGACCGATGTGCTCGTCATCGACGCAGAGCACGAGGTGGCCTGTCTCCGGCATGCAACTCTCCTTGAAGCCCAACAGCTTGGCAGAAGAATATCATCCGGTGGTCACCATTTTGGTGGACGAAGGTGGTACACCAGCTACCCTTAGGTAACATTACTTTTGGCGCAAAGCCCCCTCGTGCGACCAGGAGAAAAGCGCGGGCAGCAGGGGGAAGTAAAGGGCGAGCACAAGGCGATCTGGGTCATTCCCCAATGCAATGGCCGCCTCAGCGTAAGCCTGCATCTGCGGCCCGTATCTCTGCCGCTCACCGGCAAGGAAGTGATCGCGTGTGCGTCCTCCAGGTTCACTGGTCTTGTAGTCGACGATCCATAGATGGGTCGCATCTTCCCCGGAGCGGGCATCTGGGCCGGCGAAGAAGGTTCGATCGGCGCGCAGAAAGGCACTTTCTGTTGAGAGGGCGGACGGTAGGACAGCCTCGCTGTGGGCGCGTGTCCTGGGGGAGAGCAGCCAGGCGCCATTGGGATCCAAGAGGGTGGATGTAAGCGCAGTCAGTACGCGGGCCGATTCGCTCGTGGCCTGCGTTGGGGAGAGCCCCTCGCTGCGGAGGGTCGCCTGTAGCCGAGCGTGCCAGGAGGGCATCTCCGCCTGAAGATCCGCGACAGATTGCCCTTCGGCCAGACGGGTCGAGAGCAGGTAGAGGAAACGGTGCACGGCATTGCCAAAGGCGCGTGCCACAAAGGAGCCTTCCGGACGATGAAACGTGGCTTCGGTGCGCAGACTCTCAGCCGGCGGGTACGGCCAGCGCGGAGCTGCGCCTTCCTGCAAGCGAATGTGCGGGTCGAAACTGAGAGGGAGCCGCCGCAGTCGCGGTGGCGTGTTGCTGGCTCGTGCAGCGGATTCGGTCTCCTCTTCAGCACCGGCTGCAAGCGCGAGCGGAACGTAAGGTGATGGATCAGAGAAACGAACCACCTCCGCGCTGGTCGGGGTATTAGGCCGAAATTGCTGTTCGAGGATCGGCTTGGCTGCTGGCCAGGCAGCGGCGAGCAGGCTGTCGGAACGCCGCGGGTCCCTGAGCAAGCCATCAGCTTTGCGAGCGACGGTTGCGAAGACGTGCAGCTCTTCCCGTGCGCGAGTGCACGCGACATAAAAGAGCCGTTTGGCCTCAGCCTCCTCGCGCTGGCCCTGCCGCCGGTTTAGCCACGTAGCCAGACGGGAAGTCTTCTCTCCTTTGCCCTGTATCGGTGCCAGCAGGAACTCGGAGGAGCCTTCTTCGCTGTTGAACTCCAGCCACTTCAGAAACTCCTGCTCTTTCCGGCCAGAGCCGCGGTGCAGAGCGGGAATCAACACGAGATCCCATTCCAGACCCTTGGCTTTATGGATGGTCATGAGTTCCACCGGGGCATCCGGGGCGCTTGGTTCGGCATACAGCGTCCGCAGGCGACGGTTCAGCGCGCTCAGGCTGAAGACCTCGGGTCCCGTCGCGAGTTTGTGGAGCAGATCCAAGAAGCGACGGGCGTTATTGTTTTCGTGCTGCTGCAGGGTGGCGTCTCCACCGAGAGTCCGCCAGGTTCGTTCGAGATGGGTGCTGAACGCGCACCGGCCAAGAGTCGCCTGGGCCCGGGCCAGGATGCTCCAGGTGCGCTGGAGAAGCTGTTGGCCTTCAGGACTGAGCAGTTGCCCCCGGGTGGCGATCAGGAAGGGAATGGTGGCCTGTGAATCGGCACCTGGGCCGTCGCCTGTCAGAGCGAGCAGGTCGGCAAGACTGAGGCCGCACACGGGGGATCGCAGAACGGATAGCCACGCAACTCGGTCCGAGGCGCTCATCAAAGCGCGGGTCAGGGCGAGCAGATCCAGGATCTCCGGGCGCTCGTTCAAAGCCTCTATATCGACGGCGCGGAAGGGCAGCGGACCTGCACCCCGGTCTTCGTGAAACTTCTGGATGACGGGAGCAAGATGGGCACGGCTGCGGGCAAGGACCGCAATCCGGGGTGGCCGGCGCGACTTGCCCGGGACCATCGGGCGCTTCGGCCAGTCAGTAAGGAAGGTTTCGATCACGCCGCGGATCTCGTGGGCGTATGCCGTGGCCGTCGAAACATTCGAGGCTTCGGCTGGTTCGCGTGGAGGTGGCGCATTGGGCAGGGTATCTTCCGCGGCGTGCCACTGCAGCGCCGGTCCTGTGGCGGCGGAGCGAGTCGGTGTGGCAGCCGCAAAAGGGACATCGACCGAATCGGGAGTCAGCGACGGGTCACCCAGGGCAGGCAGGATCTGGCTGAAGGTTGTGTTGAATGCCTCCACCAGGGCGGCCTGGGAGCGAAAGTTGGCGCTAAGCCGGAGAGGATCGACCGTGAGTTGGCCAAAGCGACGGTCTTGCATCACGCGACGGAAGCGCTCCACGCGAGCCTGGCGGAACTCGTAGATAGATTGCTTTGGATCGCCAACGAGGAACAGGGTCTGCGTCGCGCCATCCCAGGAAGCCGTGAGGGCTTCCAGCAACTCATATTGGCCGGCAGAGGTGTCCTGCATTTCGTCGACCAGCAGGTGTTTGAGGCGGCCGACCGCGGTGGCAAGAAGGTCGTTCGTGTGGGTCTCGGAGCGGATCAGGGACTTCGCTGTGAGAGCGACCTCCGGGAAGTCGCACATCTGGCGCTCCGCAAAGACAAGCTGTAGCTCCAGCAGCGCCTGCCGCAGGACGCGGCACAGTGCCTTGACTGCCAGCCACTGCTCGTCAGGAAAGGCACCGTCCGGTAGTTCATGGAGTTGCTGCAGCGCTTTACGGAGATCCGGATGGGATTGCTCACGGACCTGAAAGGCGGCGATGAGGTCCCTTAGTTGCAGCTGCTCTGCCCTGGACGCCTCGAACCTTAAAGCATTCCTGGCCAGGCCGCACCGCCAATCACCGTCCTTGGTGAGCAGCAGTTTGCTGAGACAGACCCAATGCGAAAGCTCATCAGCGGATGCGGCGGGGGCGTTTGGATGCTGTTCGCAGAGAGCGATAGGGGAGATCTCTCCGTTGTACCCGGGGCAGGTGCTGAGGCAATGACCGAGACTGGCGAGTCTTTGCAGAAGGTCGGGCCCGGCCATATCAGCGGTCGCGGCGAGTTCCTGTCCTATGAGCCGTTGCAGAGTCTGATCCAGGCGCGGGCGTATCTCCTCGTCAAGAGCCTGATCGGTGAGCTTTTCGGTCTTGAGAGGAACCAGCTCTCCCCATTGCTCGCGCTGGCGGAGCATGTCGGCAAGAAGTCTCCGGACGTCCATTGGCTGGGCATCGCGGAGAAGGAGCAGCTTCTCGAGGTCTCCTGTAAGGATCGGGTCCTTGTCACCCATGTGTAGGAGGGTGCGTTCGGCAGCGAGCTCGTAGAGCGGGCCGGGGTCGTCTGTGGGACTGTAACGACCGCCAGCACCGGCAATCAGGGGCATGCTGCCGGCAATCTCGGCGCAGAAGCTATCGATGGTCCGGATATTGAGCTGCTGCGGATTCTCGAGTAGATGCCAGCCAAGGGCCTGGTCCCGGGCGAGGGCCGCTTCGGCAAGCTGGCGTGTGCTGACCTCAAAGAAGCCAGCACTGGCTGGGAGGGGATCTCTCGCCTGCGCGGAAGAGAGCTGTTCCAGGATGCGCCGCCGCATCTCTCCGTCGGCTTTGCGGGTGAACGTGATAGCGAGCACGTCACTCGGCTGCTCGACTTCGCCTTGCGCGAGGAGCTTGAGAAAACGTTGGATGAGGAGACCCGTTTTTCCGGAGCCGGCGGGTGCCTCGACGATCCAGGAACGATGGATATCCAACGCCGCATCCCGTTCGGCAGCGTCCGGGACGAGCGAGACGTCAGGCTGCGGAAGCTGGGACAGCTGCGGCGTCTCGATCTCGCGAACCTGGAGGTCCAGCAAGGTCTCGAACAGCAGGGGCATCTGGAGAAGCTTAGCCAATCACTTCCTCCTCGATGGTCTCGTCCGTGTCTTCTGCCTGCTCGAGAAGGGTCTCAGGATCGAGTCGGCACAGGGTTCGGTGGGCGCAGTACTGACAGGTATGCGGATACTTCTTGGGATTGACGCGCGCGTCGCCGTTGGCAAAGGCAGTCGCGAGAGCGGTCAGCTGGTCATGCCAGAGCTGCAGCTGCGAGGCGAGGTGCACGCGTTCGTTCCGTTTGCTCGGAAACGGGCCCGCAGTCTCAGAGAGACTGACCCAGCCCATCTTGTCGCCAGGACGGATCTGGGCAAATGCAATCCCTTTGACCTTTTCGGGATCGGCTACCAGAGCGTAGGCAGGCAGCTGGGGCGCATCGGGTCGCTCTTCCAGCCAGTGTTTGCTGGAGAGATCGTACGACGTTTTGTAGTCGACAAAGACCTGTCCACCAGGGACCTCGTCGATGCGATCCGGCCGGATGCTCAGGCGGATGGGTCCGAGGGTCAAAGACTGCTTCTGTTCCTGAGCGAGAATGGTGAAGGGCGGCCGCTTCAGTTCGTGATCTTCAAGCCAGTGCGTGAGGAGTTTTGTGAAGCGGCGTCTCAGGACGCTCAGATATCTGTCGGCCCATAAATCACCTGCCGCAGGATAGAGCCTGCGGTAGGCAAAAGCTTCCTTGACCGCCTTCTTCACTAGCTGGTGGCGCTGTTCTGAAGAAAGCTCTTTGAGCGCAGCGCTGCCCCCGAGCTGCTGCCAGATGATCTCGAGCGTCTTGTGCAGAATGCTACCGCTTTCGCGAGGGTCGATCCCCAGGGAACGTTGGGAACTCTGCCCCGCACCCAGCCGATGGGTAGCAAAGGCGTGAAAGCCGCAGGCAGCTTGCAGGCGCAGGATGTCAACACCGCCCTGAACCTCTTCCGCAGAAAGGAGAGGCATCACCTCGGGATCTGCAAACGGCTCCGTCGCGAGGGGATCACGGGTGACTTCAGAGGGAAGGACGTCCGTTGCTGTCCGATGAAGAAAGGAGAGGTCGGCGGCCAGCGTCGTGAGCTGTGACTTGCCCTCGGCGATGTCCTGCGGTGCTAACAGGAACAGGGAACCCGAGCGGTGCACCAGGCTCTCGAGAGAGCCACGGGCCTGATCGAGTGCGCGTGCAGGCTCCCC
>CAZZXY010000008.1:70106-76254 GCA_964658105.1 Verrucomicrobia bacterium Tous-C9LFEB
GGTGGAACCATCGAACTGCAGGGTCGCCAGCGTGTCCAGCAGGCCCTCCCAGCTCTGAATCGCCTGGTACTCGAGGGGCGAGAGGGGGCGAGGGCCGGGCCAGCCAACAGCTTGCAGTAGCTTGCGGATCTGCTCGGTCCAGTCGGCGGCGGAGCGCCGGGTCCTTTCTATTGTCATCTGCCGGGCGGCCTGAACCAGGGCGTGGAGCTCCGCGAAGGATGCCTGCGAGGTGTCGCCCGGTTTCGGCCTTGGAAGGAGAGCGGTGAAGGAAGCCAGATCCAGGGAACCACGTAGTGCAGGAACATCCTTTGAAGAAAGCAGATCAAAGCGCGCCCGGGCTTCAGACGAATCGGCCGTTGAAAGGAAGGGCGACAGAAGCAGCTGGCCGATGCGCTCCATGGGCAGCGGCGCGGACGTCCAGCGCAGAAGGTCAAGAGCGTCCGCGACCACCGGGAGCGTGCGAAGACGCGACGGGGTCGTGAAATGCCAGGGTGTGGAGGAAAGATCGGCGAAGACAGACTGCAGCTCCGGTGCCAGGAGCTCGCAAAACAGCCGTTCCAACTCGGCTTGATACTCCTGTTCATCGGGGCAGATCAGGCCAACGCGGGGTACCCGGTCTGGGAGGGCGCTGGCCGCCTCGGCGATCAGGCGCACAGCGAACCGTAGCTGCTGCCGCGTGTCGGGAAACTCAACAGCCTGGCGCGCTGCAATGGGCGGCTGCCGCAGGGTGTGCTGGTGAACGATGATGCCCGAAGCTGACAGCGCGCTTACAAGGTGCTGTTGCGAAGGGGTGAACTGCTCGAAGCCAACGAGATGCAGCGCACGGGGTAAGCCGGGCAAACCCGATCGCGTGTGAAACGCAACGGCGTCGTCCAGGAGGGAGGGCGAAAGAAGACGGTCGCGATGACACCTCTCGCGAAAGAGGTGGAGCCACTGTGCAAAGGCTCGGGTGTCCGCAGTGTCGGCTGAGACGCGCACGCGATCGACAAAGCGGAAGGCTGCGGCACGTTGCAGACCGCTCCGGGCGAGTCTGGCGAGATCAGGGATGGCTGCCGGTGCAACGCCTGCGCCGGAGGGGTGTTCGGTGATGATATCCGTCCAGAGACGCTCCTCCTGCAGGCGGTTGAGCAGCATGCGGTCTTCAAGGCCCTCCAGCAGGAGGTTGGACCAGAGCTGCGATGTCCACTCATGCCACGCTTGCGGAACGACATCAACCCCAGTGGGACTGGTCAAACGCCTGCGCCAGAGGCGAGCGGGGTGGGAATGAGGGAACAGCAGTGTCTCGCCAGCGGCGTGCAGGGCGGCAAGTCCGTCGGTATCGAGGGCAGAGATCACACCTTCTCTTATAAACCGTTCTTCACCTAATCTTCGCCTGCCTCATGTGGGACAGACGTGGAAAACGAGGCACTTTCGTAATGATCCAGACGGGTGAGCAGGAGCATTGCGGGAATAATCAGCACCGGAACTGCCATGGCGAGGCGCAGCGACCCTGTGTGCGTAGAGATCACGCCCATCAGCCACGGAAACAGGGCTGCGCCAAGGCCCGAAACGGCGAGCATGGTGCCGGCAGCGCGGGGCTGCATGTTGTGCCGCAGCAGCAGCGCAAAGGTCGATGGAAAGACGGGAGCCAACGCCAGCCCCAACAGGATGCAAGCAAGGGAAAGGGAGCCCGCGGCATGGGTCTGGGAGAGCGCGACTGTAAACAGCAAGCAAAGGATAAGGCTGACAGCCTGAACGGAACGCTCACGGAAGCGCTGCATGAGAGCCGACGCCAGGACGCGGCCGATGGTCAACGCGGCCCAGAGGACGACAAAGCCGGATTGCCCCCCCAAAAGGTGCCCACCCGCAAAACGGAGAGAGAAAGTGGTGAGCCATGCGGTGAGGCAAGTCTCCAGGCCCCCGTAGAGGAACAGCAGGCCTCCGTAGGTAATCGCGATTCGACTGGCTTTTTGGCCCGGTTCAGCGGCCGTTGTCGGGCGTCGCTTGGTTGCCGTCACGTCGCGAGCCAGAGGGTATGGCTCGCCCTCGTTGCTCGCTGGCTTGGCCTTGGCTGACATGAGGGTGAGGACGCCGGTGAGGGCGAAGAGCACGGCCAGGCCAAGGATTGGCCGACGCCAGCCGAGGCCTGGCAGGAGCGCGGCGACCAGGAGGCCGGTGGACACCGCACCGAAGCTCCAAAAGAAGTTGAGCAGGGCGAGCACGGATCCGGTGTGCTGGGGCCAGAGACGGCCAGCTAGGATGTTGGTGGAGGCGATGATCTCACCCAGCCCGAGCCCGGTCAGGAACAGTGCCGGGAGTGCCAGCCCCAGTCCGCTCGAAGCGGCGAAGATGGCGAAGCCGAGCGCCGCGAGCATGTGGCCGGCGAGGATGCCAAGGCGCAGTCGGTTTGGAACCGCTGCACCGCCGGCGAAGGCCCCGACAAACTTCGCGAGCAAAAGAAGGCCGCCGCGCTGGTCCGTCAATTGCCACTCGTGCAGAAGCCGGGGAAGTAGCGGGCCAAGCACCACCGTTCCCAGTCCGGCCAGCAGAAAGCTCGTGGCAAGGACAGGTGTGGGCGGCCCGTGGGAAGACCAGTGGCCGCCGGGTAAGGTCGACTCCGGGGATGGGGTCATAGCGCGCTCGATTCGGAGGTTAGCATGGGCCCCGACTGATCTAAGGGCTGTCTGCTGGCTCGGCATGGCCGTCGAGCCGGTGTGGGCAAGTGTTCTGCTCTCGAGGAGAAACGGATCCCTATGCGTGCAGTGAAGAGAAAGTAGCCTATAGGCTGCGCCGCGGATGCCGGCTCTCTGTCTCGCACCTATGATCAAAGAAATGAGTGCTGGATCAAGGCAGTTGGGTTCCGTAGGAGATCGATTGTGTTTGGGCGGAACGTGCGCGGCGCTTCTGGCCGCTTCGCTAATCGTAACGGGCTGTCGGTCCGGTACGGGCAGCAGCCAGGCAGCACCAGGGCCGGAGCGGCACTTCGTTCGTGGTCAGGTAATCGCTGTGGATGCACCCCTGCAATCCGTGTTGCTGGCGCATGAGGCGATCCCTGGGTTCATGCCGGCGATGACGATGGAGTACAAGGTCGAGGACCCAGCCGCCCTGGGCGAACTGCACCAGGGCGATCGCATCGGCGCGGATCTGCTGAATGACCGTGACGCAGCAGGGCCGACGCACTTGCGTTTGGCGAACGTGGACGTGATCGCACAGGCTCGCCCCGACTACAAGCCTGCCGTGCAGTACCACGTGCCGGCCGTGGGCGAGGCTGTGCCGGATTTCGCGCTGCTCAACCAGTCAGACAAGAAGATCAGCGTGGGGCAGTTCAAGGGCAAGGTGTTGCTGGTGACCTTTGTCTACACGCGCTGCCCACTCGCGGCTTATTGCCCCAGGATGAGCCGGAACTTCGCCGAAATCGACAAGCGTCTGCAGGCCGACCCGGCGCTCTATGCCAAGACGCATCTGCTCAGCGTCAGCTTTGATCCAACCTATGACACGCCCCGGGTGCTGCGCAGTTATGGGGGAGCGTACACCGGCAAGTACTCGCAGGAGACCTTTGGGCACTGGGATTTCGCGGCGCCGCCCGAGGCCGAGTTGTCAAGAATGGAGCAGTGGTTCGATGTGGGGGTAACGCCAGCCGGGAAGACGCTGCAGCACTCACTGTCCACCGTGATCGTTGGCGCGGATGGCAAGGTGTTGGCGTTCTATCCTACAAATGAGTGGACGGTCGATGAGGCGCTGAAGGCGATCCGTGGCGCGGTAGCTTGAGAGGAAGATGAGATGGCAAGATTGACGCGGGTGTTTGGCGTTGTGCTGATTGTGCTGGGAGCGGTCTACTACTTCACCACGGGGTCGACCCACCCGACGGCGCTTATCCCGGCAGCCTTCGGTTTCGTGGTGTTCGTTTGCGGTTGGCTGGCGAACACCGAGGACACAAGCCGTCGCATGCTGTGGATGCATATTGCCGTAACCGTCGGCCTGATCGGATGTTTGTTTCCTGCGATTCGTGGTGGGATGACGCTGGCCCGCAGTGTCGACCTCACACCCGTACAGCACACTGCCGCGCAGGAAGAGATCGTGATGGCAGTGATTTGCGGCATCTTCACGGCGCTATGCGTCCGCAGCTTCATCGTGGCCCGGGTAGGTCGCACAGCTTAGGGTCTTCCTGGAACAACCGGGAGCCTTCGATCCCAGGTTTTCGGAACGCGGGCCTCGCCTCCCGATCTTGCTCAGAACGCAGGTATAACGGACGATCTACCCGGATGTTGTTGAGGCCCGGCGCTTGCGACGGGCGTAGACTTGGGCGAATGAGTAGTTTTGGACCTTCAAGCATGGGAGGCGGCGCGCCTCGGATGCGTGCGGTAGACTCGCCGACCCGAGGTGGGGCTGCACGTGCCAGTGCGGGCGACACAAAGCCCAAGCCGAAGTTGAGTGCAGTGTTGCCCGAGGTCTGGCCAGAAATCAAGGCCCTGGTGCTGCCAAGGCGGGGATTGCTGCTGGTGAGCTTCTGCCTGATGCTGGTAAACCGTGCGGCTTCGCTGGTCCTGCCTATCTCGTTCAAGCCGCTGATCGATACGGTCTTCATCCATGGCCGGATGGATCGGCTGCCCATCATCGTCGCCGCCGTGCTGGGCGCGACCATTCTGCAGGGAATCACCTCCTACGCCCTCACGCAGACACTGAGCAAAGCGGGGCAGCGGCTGATTGCCGAGCTGCGCGTGCGGGTGCAGGAACATATCGGGCGCTTGAGCGTGAGCTTCTACGACGAAAATCGTACGGGCACGCTGGTGTCGCGCATCATGAGCGACGTCGAAGGCGTGCGCAACATCATCGGTACAGGTGTTGTTGATTTTGTCGGCGGTGTGCTGACAGCAATCTTCGCTTTTGCCTACCTGGTGCATTACTCAACGCGCATGACGCTCGTAACGTTCTTCATCATGCTGGCCTTTGCGGGTGTGGTGCAGCGGGCGTTCAAGACCATCCGGCCCATCTTTCGCGAGCGCGCGAAAATCAACGCCGAGGTCACCGGCCGGCTTACGGAATCGCTGGGCGGCGTGCGCGTGGTAAAGGGCTATCACGCAGAGGCAAGCGAGGCGAAGGTCTTTGCAGCGGGCGTAGATCGCCTCCTTAAGAACGTGATCAGTTCGCTCACCGCGCAATCGCTGATGACGTTATCGTCCACGGTGATCCTGGGCGTGGTGGGTGCGGTCGTGATGTGGATGGGCGCCCATCTACATGCACAAGGCAAGCTGACGCCCGGAGATTACTTCAGCTACGTCATGCTGCTGGCCTTTATGACGGCTCCCATTGTCGGTCTGGTGGCGATTGGCACGCAGCTAACCGAAGCCGTAGCAGGGCTCGATCGCACGCGTGAGGTGATGGCGGAGATCGAAGAAGACGCCGAGGCCAACCGCCGCATCTCGATGGACAGCATCGTTGGCGAGGTGCAGTTTGACGATGTGCGCTTTTCCTACGTCGAGGACAAAGAGGTTCTGCACGGCATCAGTTTCACCTCAAAACCGGGCACGGTGACGGCCCTGGTCGGCTCAAGTGGATCGGGTAAGTCAACGATGATCAGCCTGGTGTGCGCGTTCCACACGGCAACGAGCGGGCGTGTCCTGGTGGACGGGGTCAACCTTGCTGAGGTGCAATTGGCGGCGTACAGGCGCCAACTGGGCGTCGTACTGCAAGAGACGTTTCTGTTCGACGGCACCATCCGCGAGAACGTCGTGTTTTCTCGGCCTGAGGCCAGTGAAGAACAGTTTCTGGAGGCCTGCCGTATCGCGCGTGTAGACGAGTTCGCGGAGCGTTTCGCTGAGGGCTATCAGACGATCGTGGGCGAGCGTGGGGTTAAGCTCTCCGGCGGTCAGCGGCAGCGTTTGTCGATCGCACGGGCGATCCTGGCCGATCCCCGCATTCTGATTCTGGATGAGGCGACCAGCTCCCTCGATTCTGAGAGCGAGGCCATGATTCAGCACGGGCTCAGCTTCCTGATGAAGGGGCGCACGACGTTCGTTATCGCGCATCGGCTGTCCACGATTCGGCGCGCGGAGCAGATCCTGGTGATCGAAGAAGGTCGCATTCTGGAGCGCGGTACGCATGACGAGTTATATGCCCTGCAGGGGCGCTATCGTGACCTGTACGACCGTCAGCATGGGTTGGAGCGGAA
>CAZZXY010000008.1:76354-83854 GCA_964658105.1 Verrucomicrobia bacterium Tous-C9LFEB
ATGATCTTCTCTCCCTTGGCCACGGCGACCTTCAGGTTGGCATTCTGGGTCGAGTTTGCCTCGTCCTGAAACTCCTTCAAGTCTTCGTGGTGATCCTTGACCATGGCGTCCACATACTGCTTGTCGAATTCTGCTCCGGACACTTCGTTCAGCTTGTTGTAGAGATGCTGATGTTCTGTATCCAGCGAGATCGAAGGTTTCAGACCAGCCTGAGAAAGAAAAGGAGCCATGTTCTTGCCTAGCATCTGGTGATCGCGGATCATCTTCTGCGCAAAGGCTCGAACCTCGGGACTCTGGCTCTTCTTCAAAGCCAGCTTGGCCACTTCGACCTCGGCAACGTTTCCCTGAGAACTCTTCTCCAGGAACGATTTGTCACTATGCGATTGCGCGCTGGCCGCACCAACCAGCGCAACCATCACCACGGCACTTTGTACGAGCTTCATAACTCCTCCTCTCCGTTGCTGCCTGTAAGGCGGGTTACATGCCCGCCGGAGCGCTGCCCATCATCTTGGTCTGCATCTTGTCAGCCATGGCGGTATGCTGCGCAACGACCTTCTCACCCTTCTTCACAATGGGCTTCAGCTGCATGTCCTGCGTGCTGGACTCTTCCGCCTTGAACGCATCGAGCGACTTGTGATGGTCGGTGGCCATGGCGGCCATGTACTGCTTGTCCAGATCGGCCCCAGACAGCTGTCCCATGGCATCGTACTTCTGCTGATGCTCGGCATCGAGAGCCGTTGCGGGGGTGACGCCCAGCTTGTCGGCCGCAGGCTTCATCTCAGCCTCGAGCTTCTGGTGATCGGTGATCATCTTCTGCGCGTAGGCCTTTACCTGCGGATTTGTCGACTTCTGCAGGGCCAGCTGGCTGAAGGTGATCTCCGTGTAATCGCTTAAGGAGGCCTGCATCACGAATTGCTTGTCCTGGTCCGCCGTGGGCGAGGGCGACTGGGCCCCTGCCAGGCCGGCAAATGACATACAACCGAGAGTAAGAGCGCACATTTTCAGCATCTTCATGAATAAACCTTTCCGTTCAGGCCTGGAGTGGCCGGTAGCGTACGGATATGAGAATCCGCGAGGGGCAGGGAGCGTTGCATGCTGCACGCCGAAAGTCTTTATGCTGACGGAGAGAGACTTGATGCCGCCAACACAGAATCCCGCCCTTGCTACCCCGCCCATTGCCCAACGTGAACCCCGCTCCATGCAGTTGCACGGCGCAGAGCTTAACGACGACTACGCCTGGCTTCGCGACAAGGGGACGGCTCGCGTCACAGCGTACCTCGAAGCCGAGAACGCCTACACGGCCGACAACATGGCCGCTACGGAACCACTGCAAAAAGAGCTTTACGAAGAGGTCCTGTCGCACATTCAGGAAGACGACAGTTCGGTGCCGTATCGCGATGGCGCCTGGGAGTACATCTCCCGGACCGAGAAGGGTCAACAATATCCACGGTACTGTCGCCGTCCGGTGCGGGCGGACGGGAGCGGCGAGGAGACCGCAGAGGCGGTCATCCTGGACGTGAACGACCTGGCCAAGGGCCAGCCGTTCATGGCCGTCGGCGCATCGGCGCTCTCCCCGGACGGCCGCCTTCTGGCGTTCACCACCGACAACTCAGGGTTCCGGCAGTACACGCTGCACATCAAGGATCTGGCGAGCGGGGAGTTGCTGCCCGACACAGCTGAGCGCGTTGGATCGCTGGCGTGGGCGGCCGATGCAAAGACACTGTTTTATGCCACCGAAGATGAGCAGACAAAGCGCGAGGACCGCTTGTTTCGGCGCGTCGTGGGGAATGCCGAGGTGGGCATAGAGGTCTTTCACGAGCCGGATGAACGTTTCAACCTGGGTATCGGGCGCACACGCGATCGCCGCTATCTGCTCCTCGGTCTGGGCAGTCACACCACCAGCGAGGCGTGGTTTCTGGACACAGGAACGCCGGACGGCAGCTTCACCCGGATTGCCCAGCGCGTGGACGACGAAGAGTATGACGTGGATCACCGGGACGGCTTCTTCTACATCCGCACCAACCGGGATGCAGAGCAGTTCAGATTGGTCCGTACGCCCGTAACCGCGACGGAGCGTGAGCACTGGGAGGAGCTGCTGCCCGAGCAGAAGGATGCGCCCCTGCGTGACATCGATCTTTTCAGCACATTCCTGGTGGCGGCGTACCGGGAGCGTGGATTGCCGGTGCTGCGAGTCTTTGGCATGGGCGACGACGGCAAGCCAATGAACGAACGGGAGATTCGGTTTCCCGACCCGGCGTACTCGGCGGGTGGGGAGATCAATGTCGACTTCCACGCAATGTCGTACCGATACGCCTACCAGGCGTTGGCACGTCCCGCGTCGGTCTTCCGTTACGACGTGGCGACCGGCGAATCGACACTGCTGAAGCAGCAACCTGTCCCGGGTGGTTTCGACGCCTCGCTGTACGGGTCGGAGAGGCGGTGGTTCAAGGCCGCCGATGGGACCGAGGTGCCGGTCTCGCTGGTGTATCGCAAAGACATGTTTGCAAAAGACGGGACATCGCCGCTGTATGTCTACGGCTATGGATCGTACGGCTATCCGCTGCCGCTGGGCTTCTCCGTGTCACGCCTGGCGCTGCTGGATCGCGGGATCGTGGTCGCCTACGCGCATATTCGGGGTGGCGGAGAGCTCGGCGATCCCTGGCACGACGCGGGCAAGATGATGCAGAAGCGCAACACGTTCTCAGACTTCGTCAGCTCTGTCGAATCTCTTGTTCGTGAAGGGTATGGCGCTGCGCGTCGCGTGGCGATCGAGGGCGGGTCGGCGGGCGGCCTGCTGATGGGCGCAGTGACGAATCTCGCGCAGGAGGAGGGCAAACCCGGCCTGTTCCGGGCGGTGCTGTCGCATGTGCCCTTCGTCGACGTCATGAACACGATGCTGGACGCCAGCCTGCCATTGACGGTAGGCGAGTACGAGGAATGGGGTAATCCGAACGAAGCCGAGGCGTTCCGTTACATGCTCAGCTACTCCCCGTACGACAACCTGCGCGCGGGCGCCTATCCGGCAATGCTCGTGAAGACCAGCCTGAATGACTCTCAGGTCATGTACTGGGAGCCGGCGAAGTATGTCGCCAAGCTACGAACGCTCCAAACAAACCCGGATGTCCCCCTGTTGCTGCACACAAATATGGAAGCCGGGCACGGCGGGGCTTCCGGCAGGTATGACTACCTGAAGGAAATCGCCTTCGACTACGCATTTCTGTTGCGGGAACTTGGGGTGGCAGGCGAACGTAAGAACGGGTAATGGTTGGCCTGGGCATAGGATAGGGATCGTGCGACGCATCGGGTGGAGAGGTTGGCGTGTCTTTGCACTGGTTCTTCTGCCAGTGTTGCTTGCACGTGGAGAAGCCGTAAAGGATCTCGCTAAGCCAACCAGCTACGTGGATGACCTCGCAGGTGTAATCGATCCGGAGGCGCAGGCCCAGATGGAGTCGCTCGCCGCGGAGGTCGAGCGCCAGGCACACTCCACGATCATCATCGTAACCATCCACTCGCTGGACGGGGAGACGATCGAGGACTTCACCACCCAGCTGGAAGACAAGTGGAAGGTGGGGCCGAAAGGATCCGACAAGGGCGTCCTCATGCTGTTCGCGGTCAACGACCGCAAACGCCGCATCGAGGTCGGCTACGGCCTCGAAGGCGTGCTGAACGATGCAAAGGTGGGCGACATCGGGCGAAGCATGGTGCCGGATCTGCAGGCGGGCGACTACGGATCCGCCATCCTGGGCGGAGAGCGGCAGATTGCGGACAACATCGCCAGGGATGCGGGCGTAACGTTGTCGCCTTTGCCCGCGCGGGTGCCACAGCGGGAACAACCCGCCCGGCGCGGACGGGGCTTCGGATTCCTGCCTTTCGTGCTGATCATCGTCTTCTTCTGGCTCATCTCCCGTGGGGGACGGGGCGGTCGCGGCGGGGGCGGCGGTGGCATCGGCAGCTGGCTGCCTTGGTTCCTGATCGGCAACCTGACCGGTGGTGGACGTCGGGGCGGCGGTGGCTTTGGCGGCTTCGGCGGTGGTGACGGTGGTGGCGGCTTTGGCGGTGGCGGCGGCGATGATGGTGGGTTTAGTGGCGGTTTTGGCGGTGGCTCCGGCGGCGGTGGGGCGAGTGGGGATTGGTAGCTGACTGTTCGCTTTTGGAATTTGGACCGACACAGGAAAGAGGAAGATGATGCGTAAGTCGATGACGGGTGTGGTCGTACTGGTTCTGGTGGTTGTCGTGCTCCTGCTTGGGTTTGGGAGCTACGTCTCCACCAAGAACCACCTTGTACAGCTGAATGAAAACGTCAACCAGTCCTACTCGCAGGTGGACATTGTGCAGCAGCGACGGCTGGACTTGATTCCGAACCTCGTGGCCAGCGTGAAGGGCTATGTCAAGGAAGAGGAAACGGTGCTGACCAACATCGCCAATGCGCGCGCGGCCGTGATCGCCGCGTCAGGCGACCGGGCGAGCTCGATCGATGCCAACCGTCGACTGGACGTGGCGCTTAGCCCAATGAACCGCTTACAGGAGACCTACCCCAACCTGAAGGGCAACGAGCAGTTTGTTCGCCTCGAAGATGAGCTGTCGGGGACAGAAAACCGCATTGCCGTGGAGCGGAACCGCTACAACCTCTCCCTAAAGGAATACAACGTCTACGTGCAACAGTTTCCAAACAGCGTCTGGGCAGGGATGGCTGGCTACCACACCAAGGACGATCAATACTTCAAGGGCAATCCCGCGAACGCGACGGCGCCGACGGTGGACTTCAACAAGTAAGTGCTGAGCAGTGCGCTGAGAAGACGGTCGGCTTTTCCCGGTGGGTGGCCTTGTCCAGAATGCAGGGCCACCCGCTGTCCTGAAAGCCCACAATCGCCACCGCAAAGCGCCATCGCGAAGCACCAACCGTTGCCAACGCGAAGCGCCGTTTGCGGTAGGGTAAGGAAGTGATTGCTTCCGCCGAAAACACGAGTGCCTCCACGCTGCTGGGTCGGCGTGTCCTGGACTTGTCCGGGAAGAGCCTGGGCCGTGTGATGGAGCTGGCGGTCGACACATCGCAGGATGCGGGCCGCATCTCGGCACTGGTCGTGCGCAAAGGGATGGGGCGGCCGCAACTCGCTGTGCCGGTTCAGGGAATGAGCATCCCGCAGCGCGCCGGGGATGCCCTGCAGACAGGGTCGGAACCGACCCCCGTGGATGGCCTGGAACACGCTCTGCTGCTGGAACGCGACCTCCTCGATCAGCAAATCATCGATGTGGATGGGCGCAAAGTCGTCCGGGTCAATGATGTGAACCTGACCTGGGAGCCGGGGACAGATGGCGTGCACGCGGCAGGGCTACTCATCAACGGGGTGGAGGTCGGGGTGCGCGGCGCGACGCGGCGCCTGCTCCACGGCTTGCCGCAGGCAGCGATTCTGGGCATCTCTGAGCGCCTGAGCGGCAACACCATTCCCTGGAGTTGCGTGGATCTGATTGAGCGCGATCCGGCGCGGCGTGTCCGCCTGAAGATCGGACAGGAGCGGCTGGCGAAGCTGCACCCCTCGGACATCGCAGAGATCCTGCAGGAGCTTGCGCCGGCGGAACGTGAGGCCGTGTTTATCAGCCTGCCGGAGGAGACGGCGGCGGAGACGCTCGAGGAAATCGAGCCGCGGTTGCAGAAAGAATTGCTGCAGGGCATGGACTCCGAAAGAGCTGCCGACATTCTGGAGGAGATGGACCCCGGAGCCGCCGCGGACGTGCTCAGCGAGCTCTCCGACGAGCACTCCGAGGCAATCCTTGAGGAGATGGAGCCCGAGGAGCGCCAGGACGTCCAGGAGTTGCTGGAGTTTTCGCCTGATTCCGCGGCAGGTCGCATGACCACCGACTACTTCTGTGTAGCCGCAGACGCGACGGTGGGCCACGCGGTAGACGCGTTGCGCGAGTTTGAAGGCGATCCTGATACCGTGACCGAGGTCTACCTGCTGTCCTCTCACGACGAGCTGGCTGCGGTGGTCACGCTGTCACGGCTGCTGCTCGCAAAGCCGGAGAGTCTGGTGCTGAGCCTCGCCCCGGAAGGCCGGCCCGTGAGCTGCAGGATGGATGCAGAGGAAGACGACGTGGCGGAGCTCTTCGACAAATACAATCTTCGGTCGCTGCCGGTGCTGGATCATTCGGGCCGGGTCGCGGGCGTCATTCATGCGGAGCAGGTGATCGCCGGCTTGCGAGAAGCGTAAGTGGCCGACCTCCCGGGGCTGCGCCCGCTCAGGATCCTGTATGCGTCCGGATTGTCGCCGAACGACTCATCCCAGTACCGGCTGTGGGCGCTGGAGCGCCTCGGGCACACTGTCATCCCGCTGAACGCCTACGCTTATGAGCCCGCACAGCCGCTGTTGCGCAAGATCCTGCACCGTCTGCAGGTAGGGCCGTGGGTGGAACGGCTGAACAGGGATGTGCTGCAGGCGGGCGAGCGGGAACGCCCGGACGTGTTCTGGGCAGACAAGCTGCTGCAGCTCCAGCCGAAGACGCTGGACCGGCTGCGTGCAATGGGCATCACCACGGTCAGCTACATGATCGATAACGCTTTTGGTCCCCGGCAGGATCCCGGCTGGCGGTTGTACATGCAGTGCATCCCGCACTTCGATCTGCACGCCACGCAACGGGATGCCAATGTGCTTGACTACAAGGCTCGCGGGGCACGGGACGTCATCAAGATTCAGACGGCCTACGAGCCGACAATGCACTTTCCGCCGTCCGCGGGATGGGGCGATGCGGAACGGGACCGCGGCGTCAGCTTCATCGGGACTCCCTACGATCAGCGCGCAGCGGAGCTCACCCAGCTCTGGAGGCAGTTCGCCGCTCCCGTGGTCATCTCCGGGGCGGACTTCCTGTGGCGCCAGCGGCTCTCGGCGGACGCGTTCTCGGCACTCTTTCGCGAAGGTGAGCTGTACGGAGGCGCCTACCGGGAGGCCATCTGGCGGTCAAAAATCAATCTCAGCTTCCTCACTCATTCCAACCAGGATGAGTTTGTGCATAAGAGTTTCGAGATTGCCGGTTGCGGACAGTTTCTGCTCGCCGAGCGGTCAGCCGGGCACCTCTCCCGGTTTGTGGAGGACCACGAGGCCGTGTTCTTCACCGGGGTGGAGGAGCTGGCGGAAAAAGTTCGCTTGTGGCTGCCGGATGAGGCGGGCCGGTCGCGGGTGGCGGCCGCTGGTCATGCCCGGGCGACACGCGACGGCTACTCAAATGACGCGCAGGTGAAAAAGATCCTTGAACAGGCACGGCCCCTGCTGACTCGCGCTGTTCGGTAGGCGGATGGGGGGACGTCGCGGCTGTGGGCAGGGTAGATTAGTGACATAGGTGCAGCTTGAGGTACGCTCCCGGCGCCGTGAGGTGCGGGCGAGGATTGCTGTGTTGCCCCGATTCCAAATGTGGTGGCGGTCCGATGGATTGGAAGCGTTGGCGCAACAGCATCGTGCTCATCTTCGCCGTGCTGGGGCCCGGGTTCATCACGGCCAATGTGGACAACGA
>CAZZXY010000009.1:0-29865 GCA_964658105.1 Verrucomicrobia bacterium Tous-C9LFEB
TGGCGCGCCAGGTGTCCTGGACATAGAAGTAGTCGCGCTTCTGGAACTCCTTCGCATTGGTGGAGGTGCTGTAGTAGCGCTGCATGCGCGTTACGTCGCCCAGGACGAAGGTGGCGAAACCCAGACCCGAGGTGGCATCGCCGCCAGAGGTGGGGCCCGTACCGAAGTTGAGCAGGCCGGTGCGGTTGTTATCGCTGGGTACGCGCAGGTTGCGGGCATACCGAAGATCGGCGCCGAACTTAACCTCGTGATTGCCGAGCACGCGCGTCCAGTTGTTGGCCAGCTGGTACTGGTCCTCATGCTGGGTGAGAGGACAGTTGCAACGGTTGATATTGAGACCGGCTCCGTATTGTGGACCCTGTGCTGTCGGGTCGTTCGGCGCGCCGAAGCTGCCGACCTCGGTGAGGATGAAGCCCGGGGCGCCACCGGTGATCGCCTGCGCCGTGTTCAGGCCAGGAATCCCGAGAGTGTTCGCGAACGTCGTGTTCTGGTCATATTTCGACGTGTTGATGCCGTAGCGGAAGTAGCCCAACCGCACGTCGGTGGTCAGCTTCGGATTGATGGCGAGGTCCACACCCGCGGCGGCGCTGTCGTTGTGGCCCAGCGAGGTTCCGCCATAGCCACCCAGACCGAAGCCCGCTCCGCCGGCATCGCCAAACATCGTTGTACCCGTGAGCGTGTCCGTGAAGCGGCTGAAGCGTCCGAAGACATGGGCGTTCGGATTGACGGTGTAGTCACCGCGTACATCCCACTGGTTGCTGTTGAAGCCGCCTGTACCGCTGCCGGCGTAGTTGTTCTTGAGGCCATTGAGCGCGCCGGCTGTGTTTGGGGCGTATTTCTGAAGGATCGCGAGCAGGGCCTTGGACTGCGCGGAGACCTCGGCTGCTGGAATGACGTTGTTCGTGTAGCCCGTTGACGTGCCGGGGCGGAAGATGAGCGGCGTCTTGTTGACGGCGAAGTTGCCGATGGCACCGTTCGCGTATTCGCTGAAGTCGCATCCCTGCGTTCCATCGGAGGCGGCGGTCTGCCCGAGGCAGGTCGAGACCAGGTGGGCCGTGGGTACGGTCTGTACGTTGGCGATGCCGGTTTTCTGCCGTACACCCTGGTAGTCGCCGAAGAAGAAGAGCTTGTTCTTCAGGATCGGGCCACCGATGGACCCACCGAACTGGTTCTTCAGGCCTACAGGGAAGGGGTTGATCGCACTTAACTGATTGGGACCCTGGGTGAAGGGATCGCGCGCCAGGTTGGCATTGCTCTGGCGATAGTCAAAGGCCGAGCCGTGAAAGGCGTTGGTGCCGGACTTGGTCTGCGCCGTGATGACGGCCGAGACGGCTTTGCCGAACTCGGCGTCGTAGTTCTGCGTTGCGATCTTGGTCTCTGACAGGGAATCGGCGTTCGGATTGATCACGATGATGCCCAGGATCGGGTCCTGGTTATCGGTGCCGTCCAGCTCGTATGCCGCGCCCGCAAAGGACTGACCGTCAATGGAGATCTGCTTGGAGCCCTGCGGATCCTCGCTGGCGGCATGCGACCAGCCCAGCAGCTGCGCGCCCGGGAGCAGAAGCTCCAGGTTGGTGAAGTTGCGGTCGGGGATGGGCAGGTCCACGATCTCCTGCGAGCTGAAGGTCGTCGCTACATCGGCGCGATCTGTCTTGAGCAGGGGTACCTGATCGGCACTGACATTGACCGTCTCACCCTCACTGCCCACCTGCAGGGGCGCCGTTACCTTCAGGGAGGTGTCCGCGAATACCCGCAGATCGGTCTGCTGGTAGGTCTTGAAGCCCTGCGTCTCAATCTTGACGTTGTAGACGTCGGGGATAAGGTGATCCGCCGTGAAGTCACCGCTGTCGTTGCTGACGACAGTGACACTGGTGCCCTTACCCACGTCGGTGATGGTCACCTTCGCCTTGGGGACCGCCGCCCCGGTATTGTCCGTCACCGTTCCGAAAATTGATCCGTAAACCGCCTGCGCTGCGGCACGTGGCCCCATCGGCAGCATCGCCATACCTAACAGCAGCGCCAACCGGCCTGCGCCGATCCTCGTGTGGATCTTCATCGACTGCCTCCAAATGACAACAAGACGCAAACGTAAACACGCGCGTCAAAATCCCTGATCTTTGAAACAAGCCCAAACTTCATTTTTCTGAACGGATGCAATGTAGGACGGGGTGAAGGCCACTGTCAAGCATCTCGGAACGATTTCAGGGCACGCTTTGGCCTGAATCAGTCATGACAGATTTGTGAAGATTGTAATGTTCGAAAGCGATGAAAAGACAGGGAGATCCCGGACGTTGCCTCAACGGCGCGAGCAATCCGCATCCGTTCGCTCCTTGGAGGAGGTTTCCCGGCCCGCAACAGCCGACGAGGGACTTCTTATTTCGACCGGCAACATAATGCGGCAGGTATCTGCGGAGACACGGTGGCGGGAACCTTCGCCGCGCCTCGATCGAGACCTTCTCTGGGGTGGCTGCCCTTTTGCTTTGCGCGCGATAGAGTCAGATCATGCGCGGTCTGTCCCGGTCGCTTCTCCTGTCCAGCCTGGTTTGCGGTGCAGCTTGCACGTCCGGAGGCGCGGCCATTCCCCGAGCATCCGCCCAGACGGCGGCGGCCCCGGCACGCCCGACAACGGACGCCGCCGAGGCCACTCGTCTCTTCCGCGCGGGATCGTCGGCCTTCAACGCCGGCGACCTGAAGGCCGCGCACGTTGCGTTTGCCCGTCTCGTGAAGCTGGCCCCCGGCGTGGAGGCGGCGCACTCAGCCTTTGGGGCTGTTTTGCTCGCTGAGAATGATTTTCCGGGCGCGATCAAGGAACTCACGGAGGCGCGCCGTCTGGACCCTCACGACTCGCAAGCGACAGTGAATCTGGCTGTCGCGCTGAGCCGGTCGGCCAGCTACCCGGCCGCCGTGACGCTCTTTCGTGAGCTCCCTCCTCAGGTTCTGGGCTCCCTGCAGCCCGGCGAGACCCTTGCTTACGCAAGCGCCCTGGCCAACTCCAGCGATCGTATCGCGGCGGAGTCGCAGCTGAAGCTGGCGCTGCAGGCCGGGCCGCCCGCTGCAGAGCTCCTCGATGCACTCGGGTCCGTGCAAGCACAGAACAAGGAGTACGAGGCCGCTCATGGGAGCTTTACCCAGGCGCTCACGCTGCAACCGGACTATGCTCCGGCCCATGCTCACCTTGGGTCTTTGCTCCTGCTTTCCGGTGCACCCGCGGACGCCGTGCCTGAACTCCGCCGCGCCCTCGAGTTGGGCGACGCCAATGCCTCTACACCGTCCCAGCTGGGGCGGGCGCTCACGGCCTCTGGCCAGGATGCGGAGGCGGTCCCCGTTTTGCGCAAGGCGCTGGCGGCCCAGCCCGGCTCACTGGACACCCGGTATGCCCTGGCCTTGGCCCTGGAGGCCGCCGGCCAGTCGCAGGAGTCTCTGCCGCTTTTTGCGAGAGTCACCGCGGAACGTCCGAATGACTCGTCCGCGCTGACAAACTACGGCCTCGCGCTGGTGCAAACCGGGGATGCCAAGGCCGCCCTGGTGCAATACAGCCGCGCGGCGACACTTGGCGCTCCCAGCCCAACTCTTCATGAGGACATGGGTGTTGCGTACCTGCAGACCAACGACATGGACCATGCCGTTCAGCAGTTTCAGGCCGGCCTTACGCTCGATCCCAACAGCCCTCACCTGCACTACGACCTGGGTCTCGCCTACAAGCTGAAGGATGACCTTCCCGGGGCTATCTCGGAGCTGGAAAAGGCCGAAGCGCTTGATCCGAAGCTGCCGGACCCGCCGTATACGCTGGGCATCATCCGCATGCAGCAGGGCAATGCCGCACTGGCCATCCAGCAGCTGGGACAGGCCGTCGCGCTGCGACCCGCCAACGGGGAAGCCTGGGCGCTTCTCGGCTCGGTGGAGAAGGATGCCGGCGATCTGGACGCCGCCGTGGATGCCCTTCATCACGCGGTTGCGCTCCAACCCGAACAGCCCAGCCCGCACATCATGCTGGCAGCGATCCTTACCAGCAAAGGCGACCGGGAGGCAGCAGCGGCCGAGCGCAGAACCGCCGCCAGCCTGAGCCGGACGGCCATGAGTCGGCAACGTGCCGGCTTTGCTCTGCAGAGCGGCCGGGCACTCCTTGCAAAAGGCGACCTGCCCGGTGCTGTGCTGCAGCTTAACGATGCGATCGCAGCCGAACCTGACCTGAAGGAGGCGCACCTGCTGCTTGCAGAGGCCCTGGGTAAGCAAGGCCGTGCAGCGGACGCTCTGGCGGAACGTCAGAAAGCGGAACACCTTACGGGTACCGTTACCCCACATTAGGGTGATGGCCGGCTTGCATTCCTTGCTTTTCAATGAGTTGCGAAGGATGTGGTTGCCGGGGTGGTGAGTCGCCGTGATGGAAGTTTGTAGCCACATCCCGATTTCTCAGAAAAGTGCCCTGCCGTTTGCGCACGTCCCCCATCTCTCGACGCCGCGCAGAAAGGCTGCTGCGAAATCAGGGATCCCGGTGGCAGAGATCGTCTCGGCTCTCTCGTTTGCGCTCGACCTTACCGAAGATGCCGTTCCGGGTCACGCCTTGCGTTCCTGCCTGCTTGGCATGCGCATTGCGCAGGTCGTAGGTCTCAGCGATGCGGAACGCAGCAGCCTCTTCTACGGTCTGCTGCTGAAGGATGTGGGCTGTTCCAGCAATGCCGCTCGCCTGTGCCAGATCATGGGTTCGGATGAGCGCAGGGTCAAGAGCGCCGTGAAGTACGTGGACTGGACCCGCCCGACCTGGTCCGGAGTTCGAGTCGCGTGGGGCAATCTACTGCCCGATGGCCGTATGGGAACGCGCGTTGCCCGGATGGTGGGCCTCGGCCTGCACCAACAGGAAAACAACCGGGAGATGATCACTCTTCGCTGCACACGTGGAGCGAACATCCTGCTTCGCATTGGCTTGCCTGACGCGGCATCCGAGGCGATTCGCCACCTGGATGAACACTGGGATGGATCGGGCTACCCGGAACGCCTGAAGGGTGAACGGATCCCCCTGCTCAGCCGCATCATGCTGATTGCTCAGCATCTGGATGTCTTTGCGACTGGCCGAGGTACGGCGGCTGCGCTCGCCAGCCTTCGAGCGCGCAGCGGCCGATGGTTTGATCCCGGTCTTGTCCGTGCCGCGCAGATGCTTCACCGCGCCGGCCTCCTCTGGACACACATGGGCGATGCAGACTGCCGTGGTGCCGTTCTTGATCTCGAACCCGGCGGGAAACTTGTCGCCTCCGATCCGCAGATCGACGCCATCTGCGATGCATTTGCGGACGTTGTCGATGTGAAGTCTTCCTTCACGGCCACTCACTCGCGCGGCGTCGCTGATGCAGCGGGGAGGATCGCAGACACGCTTGGCCTTTCCCCTGAGAAGAAGAGGCTGGTGTCGCGCGCTTCGCTGCTGCATGATCTGGGCAAACTGCGGGTTCCCAACAGCATTCTCGATAAGACAGGCCGGCTGACCGAGCAGGAGTTCGCCGTCATCCGCGAACATCCAGGCCTGACCCGGGAGATTCTCTCCAAAGTACGGCTCTTCTCGGGTCTTGCCACGATCGCCGGACAACACCACGAACGTCTGGACGGGTCAGGCTACCCAAACCGCCTCCGGGCCGATGATCTGTCGCTGGAGGCGCGCTTGATTGCCGTTGCCGACGTCTATGGCGCGCTCGCGGAAGACCGTCCGTATCGCCCGGGCCTGCCCGCCGCTGAGATCCGCAGGATCATGGACATGGAGGTAGGCTCCAAACTCGACAGGACCTGCTACGAGGCGCTCCGCGTCTCCCTGGAAAGAGAGGAACCGGGCAATCAGACGCCAAAGCCCCGGCAGGCAGCCGATCCGACCGTGTAGAAGTCGTGTTGGACTTGTCGCACCGCCGCGCCGCCGCTCTGAAGCAAACGGCAGATTCCTTCGCTGCGCTACGGAATGACAACCAGGAATTGTTCTTCTGGAGGCCGAGGGTGGGGTTAAACGGGCTCTAGGCGGCAGCCCCGGCGGACACGCCGCTGGCCCACGCCCACTGGAAGTTGTATCCCCCCAGCCATCCGGTCACGTCCACCACCTCGCCGACAAAGAACAGCTTCGGCACACGCAGACTTTCCATGGTTCGTGCGTCCAGTTCCCGGGTGTCGACGCCCCCTGCGGTGACCTCGGCCTTGGCGTGCCCTTCCGTGCCGTCCGGCCTCAACGTCCAGGCATGCAATGCCTGCTCGAGCCGCGCGATACCGGCGTTTGTCCAGTCCTCCCGCTCGCGGAGCTGCAGCCTCATCCATCGCTCCGCCAGACGAGACGGCAACACGGAACGCAACAACGCCAGTAGTGCGGGGGCATCCCGCCGGGCACCGCGAATCAGCAGCGGGTGGAGCACCTCACCGTGTGGTGCGAGATCAAAGCGCACCTCGCGCCCCGGCTGCCAGTAGGAGGAGACCTGCAGCACCGCTGGTCCGCTGATACCACGATGCGTGATCAGCAGCTTCTCGCGAAACGCCGGCACCGGGCGGGCTCGTCCCCTGGCGACAGCAGCGCCCGTGGGTGCTTCCGCGACGACCTCGGTCGACAACCCGGTCAGATCGCACCAGTCCGCCGCGTCCGCCGGGCCGAACACCAGGGGCACCAAAGCCGCTCGCGGTGCCACGACCGCATGCCCGAACTGACGCGCCAGCTCATAGCCGAAGCCCGTTGCGCCCAGCTTCGGGATGGACAGGCCACCCGTCGCAACCACCACGGATGCACACGCGATGCGCCCGGATGAGGTTTCCACATTGAACCCTGCGGTGCCCGCATTGCGCGTGACGCCCTGCACCTGGACCCCGCACCGAATCTCTGCGCCGGCCTCCCCGCACTCGCGCTCCAACATGGTCACAATCCGCTTTGCCGAGTCATCGCAGAACAGCTGGCCCAGGGTTTTCTCGTGATAGCGGATGCCATGGCGCTCCACCAAGCCGACGAAGTCCTGCGGCGTGTAGCGTGCCAGCGCGGACCGTGCAAAATGGGGATTGTCGCTCACGAAGTTCTCTGCTCGCGTCCCAAGATTGGTGAAGTTGCAGCGCCCGCCCCCGGAGATCAGAATTTTGCGGCCCGGCCGCTCCCCGGGATCAAGCAGCAGCACCCGCCGCCCACGCCGACCGGCCTCCATCGCGGCCATCAAACCGGCCGCCCCCGCACCCAGTACCACCACATCCACTGCGCGAGTGCCTGTCTCCACACATTCATTCTAGGCAATCCGGCTGCGCAGGGTGACCGGTGTGTCGGGTGCAACTGCAGGGCAATACACTGGACAAGCCGCGAGTGGGGCGGACCGGTATCGGGCCATCCCCACTCGCCACCTCATCCCCAGAAGGACTGCATGGCCGAACTGATTGCCGCTATCGACGTGAAACGCAAGATGTTTTTCGAGTTTGAAGACACGCCTTACCGCTGCCTGGACAAGGACATCTCGACCCCTACCGCACGCGGCGGACAGACCCTCGTCAGGGTCAAGATGCGCAATATGCTCAATGGGGCCGTGCAGGATAAGACCTTCAAAGCCGAAGACAAGTTCCGCGAGCCGGACCTGGAGACCGTGGACGCCTCCTATCTCTACTCCGATAACGACGGCTCCTACTTCCTTGACCAGTCGACGTTTGAAACGCTGCAGCTGGATTCGGCCAAGGTCGGTGACGCCCTTGAGCTGATGCTGGAGGGACTGCTCGTGCAGATCCAGAAGTACAACGGCAACCCGATCGGTCTGGAATTGCCGCAGCACGTGGAGCTGACGGTCGAATACACCGAGCCGGCCGTGCGCGGCGACACCTCGTCCGGCTCTGTCACGAAAGCAGCACGTCTGGAAACGGGCGCCACCGTCCGCGTGCCGCTCTTCGTCAAGGAAGGCGAAAAGATCCGGATCGTCACGGAAACCCGCGAGTTCACAGGCCGCGTCTAGATCTAGCTTGCAGTGGAGCGATGATGGGCCCGTCTTCGGGCCCCTCGTTGTGTGCTGCGTGCGCCGCGCAACGATCTTTCCTAGATCTCCGGCTCCCAGCCCTTTTCGTAGGTGCGGCGCGTCATTGCCTCAGCCTGCGGGTCGTTCAACACCGCATAGGTCGCGGGATCGGTCTTGAGCGATCGGCCGGTGAAGTAAGCGATGTTGGAGAGCTGCAGCATGGTCACCGGCACATTGCCCTGCGCCACTGGCTGTCGCAGGGGCTCACCCGTGCGAATGGAAGCGATCGTGTTCGCAAAGTGCGCATCGGTCATGGTGTCCGTCCCGACCAGGTCCGTCGAAGACGTCTGCGGCTTGTTCGGGACCTTGTAGGCGGTCACCAGTTTGTCTTTCAGGTCGTACACCTCATAGCCATCGCGGTCGAGGATGACGCTTCCCGCCGTGCCGTGAATGCACGTTCCGCGTTCGCGCCCAAAGGTGGTTTTGCCGCTGCAGCAGTCGCCCTTCCAGGTGATCAGCTGGTCTGGGTACCGGAAGCTCGTATCCAGCGTGTCGTAGAACTGCCAATCATCGCTGGCGGCATAGCGTCCGCCCATCGCACTGATCTCCGTCGGAAAGCCCGCTCCAAGCGCCCACAGCGCAACATCGACCTCGTGGGTTCCGTTGTTGAGTGCTTCCCCGGTGCCCCAATTGGTGAACCAGTGCCAGTTGTACGGGTGGATGTTGTCCTTGTACTCGCGACGTGGCGCAGGACCCTGCCAGAGATCCCAGTCCAGCGTGGTCGGCACGGCCACAGCTTTGCCGACGCCGATCGGCTTCCGGCGATTCGTGTACCAGGTCTCAGCCCAGTACGCGCGACCGATCAGGCCGTTATGAATCTTCCCGACGATCTCGATCGAGTGCGGCGAAGAGCGCTGCTGCGACCCCATCTGGCACAGCTTTCCGTATTTCTTCTGCGCCTCCACCAGCAACTTGCCCTCATGCGGGTTTTGCGAGCAGGGCTTTTCGACGTACACATGCTTGCCCGCCTTCAGCGCCTGAATGGCCATCGGCGCGTGCCAGTGGTCCGGCGTGGCGATCGTTACGATGTCTACGTCCCCCGAGGCGAGCACCTTGCGGAAGTCCTGCTGTGTCTGCGGCTTGGAGCCTGTCGTCTTTTCCGTTGCAGCAGCAAACCTGGCGAGGATCGCCGTATCGACATCACACACCTGCGTGATGCGAGCTTTTGCCCGATTCACCTCGAGCGACGCAAGGTGCGCATAGGCCCGGCTATTCAAGCCGATCACGGCGAAGTTTACCCGCTCATTAGAGCCCGCGATCCCCGCGTAACTCTTCGCTGTAAATCGTGCTGAAAGAGCGACGGCACCGGCTTTGCCTAGGAACTGTCGGCGTGAGGTCATCCAAACTCCTGTCGGGGACCCATGCTATCGCAGGGGGGACAGGCTCGTCCTGAGCTGCCCCATACCGTCGCAGGGGCAGGCAGATGCATCGCATGGGGAAGTAAACCCCAACCTACCCGAGGTAAGACAAACATGGCGGAAAAACATCCGGTACGAGGCGTATTGGCAGGAGTGGCAGGCGGCCTGGTCGCAGCCTGGACGATGAATCTGTGGAGTGAGGGTCCTGGTGCCGCGCTCTCCAAAGAACTGGAAACACCCCAAGAACAGCAGCAGATGGCGCAGGGCGGCGACGGCGAAGACGCCACGATGAAGACAGCGGACGCCATCGCAAGCACAGCGCAGGGCGGCCAGCACCTGACCCATGAGCAACGCGAAAAAGGCGGCCCTGTGGTGCACTATGCCTACGCCGCGCTGGTGGGCGGTCTGTATGGTGGCCTGGCGGAGTACTCGTCCCTGGTGCGCTCAGGCTTCGGCACCACCTACGGATCAGCGCTCTTTGTGGGCGGTGATCTGATCGCCGTGCCGGCGCTGGGTCTGTCGAAACCGCTCGCGGAATATCCTGCGGCGTCCTACGCAGGGCCCTTTACCTCGCACCTTGTGTATGGGGCGACGACGGAACTGATACGCAGGATAGCCCGGGCCATTCTCTAGAAACGTAGGCGAGACAGGCGGCGCTAGAAGCGAATCACTGCGCCGCCGCCGACCTCCTGCAACACCTGGTTCCCGCCCTGGTAGGCGTTGATCTCCCCACCACCGTACTCGAGGCGGAGATCGAGGTGAGGCAGAAACGTGTAGTCGATGCCCGCGTTGATCTGCCAGGCGGAAGAGCTGGTGGTCTGTGCATTGACACCGTAGTTCGTGCCGACGCCACCAGCCTCGGCCTGGAGGTAGGGCTTGATGGGCAGGATCGGGAGCTTGAAGGAGAAGCGCGCGCCCACCAGACCGCCATGGATCTTGTTGCCATTGCCATTGCTATTGGCACTGGACTGCCAGAAGTAGCGTCCATCCAGGCCGAACCGCAGCGGACCCAGCTTGGCGAACTCGTCATACGCGCCGACGGTAACGCCGCCAGCGGAGAAGCCGGCGTTCTGTGAGGAGGTCGTACCGGGGATGTTGGGCGTGGCGCCTAGGATCGCGGCCGAGCCCATGCCGTAGACAGCGAACTGGGCGTGGGCCTGCGATGCGGAGGCAGCCAGGGAGAGCAAAAGGGAGACAGGAAGAGCAAAGTGGCGCAGGTTCATTTCACCTCTGAGACTATCCAGAGAAGAAGGGCGCAGGTCGAAGAATTCCGGCAATGTGGCCTATAGCCTACAAAACGCGGCTGTGTCTGTAGCCCGCCGCCGAGAGGGCCTCCAGCAGTTCCTCTACCTGTTCCCGACCCCGCGTCTCCATGGTGATGTCGATCACCGTGTCGCCCAGGTTTACCCCGTAGTACGCACGATTGTGCAGGGTATCCACGATGTTTGCGCGGTGTTGCGCGATCATGTGCGTGAGGTCCGCCAGTGCACCAGGGCGGTCCAGCAAATGGATGCGCAACCGAATCAGGCGGCCATCCTGCACGAGGCCGCGCTCGATGATGCGGCTGAGCAGCGTGACGTCGATGTTCCCGCCGCACACCAGCACGGCAATGCGCGTAAAGGCAGGGAGGCTGGTGCGTCGTTGCAGCACGGCAGCCAACGCTGTCGCGCCAGCACCTTCGGCCAGCGTTTTCTCGCGTTCCAGCAACGTGAGGATCGCACTGGCGATCTCGTCCTCGTCTACCGTCACGATCTCGTCGACATAGCGCTGCACCAGCGGCAGTGTGGTCTCTCCAGCGCGCCGCACGGCGATGCCATCGGCAATGGTTGTGGCGGGCTCCAGCGAGACGGGATGGCCCTCACGGAGGGCGCGCTGCATGCTCGGCAGCCGGGAGGTTTGCACGCCAACGACCTTGATCTCCGGGCGCGACGCCTTGAGCGCGCAGGCGATGCCCCCAATCAGACCGCCGCCGCCGATGGGTACAACAACGGCCTCCAGGTTTTCCACCTGCTCCAGCAGTTCAAGGCCAATCGTGCCCTGACCGGCAATGACGAGCGGATCGTCGAAGGGGTGGATGAAGGTCATGCCGTCGGCCTCGCACCGGCGCGTGGCCTCGTCACAGGCCTCGTCATAGTTCGCGCCGTGCAGCACGACCTCCGCGCCAAAGCCGCGTGTCGCCTGCACTTTGACCAGCGGTGTGGCGAGGGGCATCACGATCACTGAGCGGATACCGCGGCGCGTGGCGTGGTAGGCCACACCCTGGGCGTGATTGCCGGCCGAGGCAGCGACCACGCCACGCCTGGCCTGCTCCGGGGTGAGCGTCGCAATGCGGTTCAGGGCGCCGCGCTCCTTGAAGCTGCCCGTCATCTGCAGGTTTTCAAGCTTGAGAAAGATGCTTTGACCGGTCTGCCGGGAGAGGGTCTCGGAGCGCGCGCAGGGGGTGCGGTAAACCGCCGTGCCCAGCCGTTCGCGTGCGGCTTCGATATCGGCAAGCGTGACGGCGGGAACGCCCGTGGCAGAGGTCGACATTGCCTTCATCGTACTCGCGTGTTTCCACGGACCTACACTGTTGACCATGAGTCTGTTCGGCAGGAAGTGGGCGAAGCAGGAATACAAGGTGATGGATCAGGCGGCGAAAAGCGGCGGTGCCGTGTTGGGGGAGTACCACCGCGCAACGCCCGAGTGCCCTCACCCGGAACGCTGGCACATGTATGACTCCATGACGGCCGAGGTGGAAGTGCTGGAGTTCCTGCGTTCGCTAACCACCACGATCAAGCCCGAGCTCGTGGTGGAAACCGGATCCTTTCTTGGTGTCTCCACGCTGTGGATCGCCGAGGGTCTGCGTGCCAACGGGTTTGGCAGGATCATCTCCTGCGAGTTTGATCCCGTGGTCTACCGTTCGGCTCGCGAGAAGATCGCCGCCTCGGGCCTGGAGGAATGGATCGACCTGCGCAATGCATCGTCGCTGGAGATGCAGGTCGAGGGCCGGATCGACCTGCTGTTCTCCGATAGCGACATGCCCATACGCGAGGCGGAAGTGCGGCGCTTCCTGCCGCAACTCAACCCCCAGGGACTGGTGTTGCTCCACGATGCAAGTACGCACCTGCATGTGGTGCGCGAAGCGGCGCAGCGCCTGGAGGCCGAAGGGCTGCTTTCGTGTGTGTTTCTTCCAACCCCTCGCGGGCTGGTGGTCGCGCAGAAGCGGGAAGGACGCGTGTAGCTTTCTTGGGTGGAGAGGGTATTTCGGTTGCTACTTGCGCGTAAGCGTACGATGAAGGTATGCAACCGATAACCGACCAGCAGCGTACCGTCCTAGAGATCAACACCAGGTTCCTGCGCGCGCGGGAGCGGAGCCTGCAACACCTGGCGCAATCGATGCGATGCTCGATGCGACCGGAAGCGGAACTGGAGCTCCGCAGTGTCCGGGAACAGCTTGCAGATACCTACGCGCAGATGCGGCAGGATTACCCTACGGGTTATCTGGGACCGCGCTCCCCGCGCGCGTAGGCGACTATCTTGAAAGTGATGGCCCCTACCCGGGCGCCCGGGGGGCTGGCTCGCGATCGCCAGCGGTCAACGTGCAACTGATGCCGCAGGAGGTGTGTGTGGCATCTGTACGCAGGTTTCCGGAGAAAGAAATGTGGTAGCTCCTGCCGGCATAGAAAGAAGTGTCAGGGCGGAGATGCAGATAAGAGCACAACCTACGAGATCCTACGCACGTTACCGTTTCTCCTTTGGGAACACCTGAAGTAACAACTGTGCTCGCTGGATTGAACACTTAGGGCGTTGTTATGCCCGATATGTGAAGGCTTGGGGAAAGCCCGACGAAATGTAGCAGAAGACCATCGCGACGGCAATGAATAAAGCGAGTAAGTCGTCGATGAACGACGGGAGAGCGCGCGCGGTTCACGGCAGGCGTCATTAGTTAGGATCTTCTGCAGGCGGGCTTGCCGGAGATCGTGCACGAGTTAGTCCCGATTGCAGCAGCCGGACTGGGTTAATCTATGAACGCTCGCAAAGATTTCACTTGCCCAAACAGGTGACCGGGATTACTCTCGGCCAACCACACGTGCAGCGAAGCGCGATCGAATCCAGGTCGGCGGGCCATGAATTGGGGTCGTGATGCTTCATTTTTTAACGCGCTCTTTGAGGGCCCTCTGTCTCTGCAGGAATCTCGAAACCACGCGTCGACGCAGCTTTCGGCCGAATGCGTTTAGGTGTCTCGCCGTCGGCATGACGGCAGTGTGCGGCTCTGGTGTCGCGCAATCGCCGTTACCTCACTACAAGCTTGTGGATCGCGGTCCGTCGTTTGTCAGAACGCTTGTGAACACACCCGGGCTGGACGCGAAAGGCGATCTCGCAATCTGGCATGCTCGTGAACCTGGACTGGCGCAGGGCGTTGTTTACACGCGGACAGTCACGATGGAGCTGGCAGGGACCACGGAGTATCCAATGGTCTACCCATCGGACCTGAACGACGATCTTGAAGTTGTGGGAAGTTTGCAGTCTCCGCAGGATCAGCGCTTCACACAGGCCTTTGCCTGGTCGAAGGGCAAGCTGGATGTTCTGGGCACGCTCGGCGGCCGTTATGGCTCTGCATCTGCCGTCAACCAGAGGGGGGAAATTGCGGGAAGTTCTCAGACCGCCGACCAAACATTGCACGCTGTCCTGTGGCACGAAACGCGGATACGGGATCTTGGCCTGGCTGCCGGAGGTGACTACAGCAGTGCACACGACATCAATGACCGCGGCGAAATCGTAGGGGAAGCCAATAGCGCGCCCAGCGGAAAACCATCCGGCTTTCTCTGGTCGGGCGACACGCTGCATCTTCTGCCAAAGCTCGCAGGGGGCACCTTTTGCGTTGCGCAGGCGCTGAACAATCAATCCGAGATCGTCGGCTCGTGCGATGCCGCAAATGGCACGAACAATGCAGTGCTCTGGCGGCACGGCGCACTTACCGCGCTTGGCACCCTGGGCGATGACGATTCCACGAGTACAGCGCTTGATATCAATGCTCATACGCAGATCGTCGGCAGTTCCGAGATCGAGGATGGGAAGCTGAGGGCCTTTCTCTGGAAGGAAGGCCACATGCTGAATCTGAATCAGTGTGTCGACGCAAATTCCGGTTGGCTGCTGCTGGTCGCGTCACGTATCAACGACCGTGGCGAGATTGCCGGACGAGGTTTCTACCGAGGCGCCATTCACGCCTTTCTACTTGAACCAGATCTCGGGCTCCATGCGACACGCCTGAAGAACTGAAGTACAGCGTGTACAGCGGCGAGATTCGACAGCTCAGAGTCAGGTTGTTCCATGCCTGGCGAACAGGCTGATTGTAAGCACTGAAACGAAACAGATTTGCGAAAGGAGCCTGCCTCATGGCAAGCACAATAGCCTCGCGGCGCAATTTTGAAGGCCCTTCCCTGCCCTTGATGGCAAGCCACTTGGTCCTGATCCTCATGATCCTGCTCTCGGCAAGCGCGGCCGACTTGCTGGCCCAGGTGAATGTGTATACGCGCGGTTACGACACGGCTCGTACAGGCGCGAACCTCAACGAGACCACCCTGACGAAGGCGAACGTCAATGCCAGCACATTCGGCAAGCTGTTCAGCGTGCCGACGGATGGCCAGGTGTATGCCCAGCCCCTGTACGTCTCCAATCTCGCAATCGCTGGAGGCACGCACAATGTTGTCTTTGTGGCGACCATGCTGAACAGCGTGTACGCCCTGGACGCGGACACGGGCGCCCCGTTATGGGTGAAAAACTTCGGCCAGCCTATCGCGCCGAAGGAAGTCCAAACGAATACAAACATTGCCTGGAACACCGGCGTGGGCATCCTGGGCACACCCGTCATCGACCCGGCGACCAACACCATGTATTTCGTCTCGGGATTTGAGAAGGTGGTGAACGGGACCAACGTTTATGAAAGACACCTGAACGCGATCAGCATCCTCACTGGCGAAACGATGGGGGGAAGCCCGGTCAATATCACGGCCACGTACTCCACTCCGGACCTGATCGCGCCGCTCGTGTTCGATCCCAAAAGGCAGAATCAACGGCCCGCTCTGGCGCTTGCCAATCATCGTGTTTACCTGGCGTTTGCCTCCCATGACGATATTCAGCCGTACCACGGCTGGGTGCTTGCGTATGACATTTCTACGTTGAGGCAGACCGCTGTCTTCGCTGATACGACGATCGGCATTGAGGGTGGCATCTGGAACGCGGGCGGCGGCCCCGCGGTGGATGCGTCCGGCAATCTGTACGTTTCCACAGGCAATGGCAGCTTCGGAAAAACAGTGAACGGCCTGGTACAGACCGGCAACAGTTTTATCAAGTTGTCTCCGGACCTCCGGCTGATGGACTACTTCACCCCAAGCAACAGCGCGACGCTGAACGCGGGTGATCAGGACCTGGGCGCAAGCGGACTATTGCTGCTTCCAAATACGAATTACGTGCTCGGTGGTGGAAAGCAGGGCGTTCTTTATCTGGTCGACACGAATGCCATGGGTGAGTTCAATTCGTCGTCCGATCAGGTGCGTCAGGAGTTCCAGGCTGTGTATGGAAGAGGCACCAGTCACATCCATGGTGCCCCTGTGTACTTCAACAGCGCGGTCAACGGCCCGTCTGTTTATGTCTGGGGCGAGAATGACGTCCTGCGTGGCTACGCGTTCAACGAGTCCACAGGCCTGCTCTCGACCACCCCATTTGCGAAGAGCACGATGACCGCCCCGGTGACCAACAACAATGGCGCCATGCCCGGTGGATTTGTGTCTGTATCGGCCAACGGAACAAAGGACGCCATTGTCTGGGGGTCGACGCCCTATAACGACGATGCCGTGATGCGCCCGGTGCAGGGCGTGCTCTATGCCTTTGACGCGGAGACTCTGCAGCTGCTCTGGAGTGACAAGCTGCAGGACAGCCGTGATGAGATTGGCAGGTTCGCAAAGTACTGCCCACCCCTGGTCGCGAACGGCAAGGTATACATGGCGACCTTTGGTCCGCTTGGAACAACAGATGGTTCAGGGGGCCTGGTGGTGTACGGCCTGCTGCCCACCTTGACGATCCGGGTTGCGGACGTCACCGCGCCCCAGGGTGCGCCGATTCCTCCGCTCACGGGCACCGTCAGCGGCCTGGTGAATGGCGATACGGTCGGCGGCTCTGTCGTGGTGAGCTACGGCACCACTGCTTCCAGCACCTCTGATCCTGGAACGTACCCGATCACCGCGAGAACCAGCGGAAAGTCTGCCTTGAATTACCACAACGTTGTCATCCCGGGCACGCTGACCTTGACGCCTCCTTCAGGGGGGACAACGCCCCCGACAGGCGGCACCACCATTGCCTACAACAACGGCTTTGCGAACAGTTCACTTCAACTCAATGGATCCGCCCAGGTGAGCGGCACGCGTTTGCGGCTGACCTCCGGGGGAACGTATCAGGCTGGATCCGCTTTCTACCCCACGCCGCAGAACGTACAGAGCTTCACCAACGACTTTACCTTTCAGCTAACGAATGCTGCCGCAGACGGTTTCACGATGGTGTTGCAAAACGCTGGGCCGAGGTCGGTGGGATCGTATGGAATCAACCTCGGGTACGGTGCGCCGGGTGGAGGCATCCCGCACAGCATCGCCATCAAGTTCGACATCTACAACAACGGGGGTGAGGGAGCAAATTCCACGGGTCTCTATGTCAATGGGGCCACGCCTACCCTGCCTGCAACAAATCTGGCTGCAAGCGGACTGACCCTGAGCAGTGGCCACTTCTTCAAGGCACACGTGGTGTATGACGGCGCCAATCTTTCCGTTGCCCTGACCGACACAGTGACCGGCCTGATCAACACCCAAACCTATCCGGTGGATATACCGGGTACGTTGGGAGGCCCAATGGGCTATATCGGCTTCACCGCCGGAACAGGACTTCTGACCGCTACGCAAGACATTCTGACGTGGGTCTACACCGGACAGCCCGCACCCAGCGGTGGTCTGAATCTCGAACCGCTGAGTCTGAACGGTGGCGCGACCCTCGATGGAAGCACGCTGCGCGTCCTGGACGGCAAAGCGTATGAAGCACGCAGCGCGTTTCTGCGCACACCCGTGAACGTGCAGCAATTTACGTCGACCTTCAACTTCCAGCTTACAAATCCTGCCGCGGACGGATTTGCCTTTGTGCTGCAGAATGTCGGTCCGTATGCACTTGGTGGTTTTGGAGGGTCCCTGGGATTCGGACCCTCGCGAGTGGGGGAAAAGGATGGTATTCAACCCAGCGTCGCTCTGAAGTTTGATCTGTACAACAACGCCGGTGAGGGCGGTAACTCAACCGGGCTCTACGTGAACGGTGTGTCCCCGTTTCTTCCATCGGTCAACCTCACAGGGACAGGCATCGATCTGCACAGCGGGCATCCCTTCTCTGCCAAGGTCACTTACACAAATCCGACTCTCTCAGTGACCATTACGGATGGGATCACACAGGCGCAGGCTACGCAGGCATACCAGATTGATCTCGGCTCTGTGCTCGGCTCCACTGCCTATGCGGGCTTTGCCGGCGGCACCGGTGCCGCTGTCACCACGGCCAACATCACCAGCTGGACCTACACCGCCGGCAGCGTCACCAAGCCACGCTATGTCTTTGCAACACCAGCGCTGGCAGCTACCAGCTCCGGTCCGACCTTCCGGACGTTTGCCTGGAACGGATTTGTGGGGCGAATCGGAACCATCCTGGACTCCACGGCAGCCGGCGACTACGTGACCTTTGTCGTCAACGTGCCTCAGGCAGGGAATTACGCCCTTGCTGTCAGCACAGAACAAGCTCCGGATCGCGCCACCTTCCAACTTCGTGTAGACGGGCTGGATACAGGAGCGCCTGGTGACGAGTATGGCCCATCCCCAAATGGAGTACTCACGACCTTCAATCTCGGCACTCTCAACCTCAACGCTGGAAATCACTCGTTCACCTTCCGCGTGGCAGGAAGGAACAGCAGTGCTACCGATGGAAAGCTTTCATTCGGACAGATCGTGCTGACTGGACAATAACTCGTTCCTGAATGCAGGGCTGGTGCGCCATGCGATCCTTGGCGCCCAGCCCGAACATCAGCTAAAAGAACGCACTCAGCCTCAGGTGATAGCTTCGTCCGGGTCCGATGGCATTGCCTGAGAACAAGCCGCCGAAATCAAGCACGTTGAGGCGGTTTGTCAGGTTAGTCCCGTCTGCCTGAAAGCGCATCGTCACCTGGTCCTTGCGGTAGAGATCCGCGCCCAACGAAGCACTGACCGCCAGCGCCGGCCGAACGCGTCCCCGGTCGAAGTTCACCCGGCTCACGACGCTCGGGCCATACTGCGCCAGTGCATCGTCCACTGATCCCGAGTAGTTGAACGGCAACCCAGAGTCCGAGGCCAGTCCCGTCGCCAGCCACGCCCGCCGAGTGATCTGGTACTGCAGCCGCGTCCGCACGGTATTCCGCTGGTCCTGCGAATCGGCGAAGTGCCCTGTCGTGGCGCCCAGTGCCTCGGTGACGTCATCACCCAGAAACAGCCCGCCCGTCACCGGTTCCCACACCTTCCCTACCATGTAGGAGTAACTTGCAAAGCCGCTCAGGGGACCCAGATGCAGTAAGTCGAGTTTGCCCTCTGCACCGTAGATGACCGAACGATCGAAGGAGATGGGGTAACTCACACCAGTGTTCAGCAGCTGGTCATCATCCGCATAGTTCCGCACATCCCGCCGGTACACTGTGGCGGCGACCCGCGCGCGATCTCCCAACGCCTTAGCCGCGCCACCCTCATAGTAATGACCGCGCGAGGGCTGCACCGGCAGTCGAAGCACCTCTGGACTCAGCGAAGCGATCGCCGCTGAACTCGAGATCAGGATGTTCTCGTTCGATGGTGTTTGAAAGACACGGTCGAAGGAAGCGTGCAGGATCAGGCCTGCCGTGGGGAACGATCGCGCGACGGAGATGCGCGGCGAGAAAGCCTGATCATTCAACAGGAGCTGGTAGTGATCCCAGCGCAAACCCGCACGCACCGTCCACGGCCCCAGGTGGACCGTGTCATCCACAAAGGCCGCCTGCTCCAGGTCCAGCCGGCTCTGCGCGAAAGCGAAACTTTGCGGTGTCCCCTGATCAAACCGGGTCGGGTCCGTAATGCTGTACTGAAAGCTCTCCTGCAGGGACGTTGCGTCGGATTCGACGCCTGCCTTGAACTCCTGCCGATGCGCCTCCAGGGTCCATGTTCCCTTGAAGTAGCCCTCGCGGAAGCTGTTGCGCTGGACCGCGAGGATCGGCGTCGACTCCGCATTCGAATCGAGACCGTTTGCGTTATCACGCACCATTCCCGCGAGTCTCAGCATCGACGTCGGCGACAGCATGTGCTGGTACGTCACGGTGCCGATCGTCTCGTCATTCGATCCCGTCTGCAATTGCCCGGCCGCCTGTTGCAGCTGTTCATTGGGTATGTCGAAGTGCGAGAGTTCATGCCGCACGTTGAGCGCGACCCGGTCCGCCGCGGAGAAGTCATGCTCCGCCCGCATCACGAAGTCTCCCGTAGTGCCATGATTCGTGTAGTTCTCCGGAACCACGGGATTGAGGTAATGGGCCGTCGTGCTGCCCGACGCAGAGGCCAGCACAAGGCTCGACCGCCCCGCATACTGCAATTGCCCAAAGCCCTGCGCCGTGTCGTACGAACCGCCGTCGAGCTCCACCTGCCCGTGCAGCCCGGGCACATCCCCGCGCTTGGTATTCATCTCCACGACACCGCCGAGCTTTCGCCCATACTCCGCCGGGAAGCCCGCGGTGTAGATGCTCATCGAGCTTAGGTCTTCAGCCTCGATCTCAGGCCCGAAACTCGGGGACCGGTTGTCCGTGAGGGGAATCCCGTCCATCACGATTTGTGTCTGGTACTCCGACCCGCGCGGATGCAGCACCGCATTGCCCTCGTACAGCCAACCCGGCTGCGTGTTCACCAGATCCTGCACGGACCTTCCCGGCAGCGAGGTCACCCTGTCCTGTATCTGTTGCGAGCCGATATGCATGACCGAAGCGCTTTCCGAAAAGTCCAGCACGGGCATTGCATTCACCGTTACCGTCGTTTGCGCAGGTGCTATCGAGAGGCTTACGAGGTGCTCCGTTGGGAAGGCGGACGCCACTGATAAGACCTGGGTAACTGGTGCGAATCCCACCTGCTCGACCCGCACCCTGTATTCACCGTAGGGCAGCGTCCGCAGATCCACGTTGCCCGCTTCATCCGACACCAGGTGCGCATGCACCTGCGTCGCATCGCTATCCACGGCAACATCCGCCCGCATGCCTGCCCCTGCCGCATCTGTGACCCGCAGCCGAAGCTCCCCCGTGTTGATCTGCGTGCGGGCGTCCGTCACGCCCCCTGCCAGGAGCAGTACGCCAGCAACGATGCGTTGTCTTTGCATCCGTTCCCATCTACCGCGCCGGTGGCCACTTGCGACCCCGATGCAGCAACACTATACGTCGCGAAGCCTCCGGGGCAGACTACGAAGCCGAGACTCTGCCAACCCTGGCGTCCAGATGCCCAAAGCTGAAATGGAGGGGCTGCTCAGTCATTGATGCTAATAGGGGAGTCACTTTGGTACATCCAGCTTTCCTCCATGCTGCTAATGGAGCATAGTGCGATCCATGCCAGAGCCTGAAACTCGAAGCGGAGACTACCGAGGATCTCCGGGATGACGGGACACTACAACTCGCTGCTGGTCATCGTGTCTCTGCTCATCGCTATCCTCGCGTCCTGGGTGGCCCTTGACCTCTCCAGCCGCATACACCTGCACACGCACACAGGCCGAAGAGCCCTCTGGCTGACAGTCGGCTCAGCTTCCATGGGTGTCGGTATCTGGTCCATGCATTACGTCGGCATGCTCGCGTATCGCATGGATATGCCGGTGCTGTATGACTGGCCAACCGTCCTGGTTTCGATGCTGGCTGCCTTTGCTGCTTCGTGCATTGCCCTCCGCCTCGTCGCACGCAAGCGCCTGTCCTGGTGGAGCACGGTCACAGGCGGAAGTGCCATGGGGGCTGCAATTGCTTCCATGCATTACATCGGCATGGCTGCGATGCGCATGCCGGTCCGAATGACTTATTCGGGTCCCCTTGTTCTCCTGTCCGTCGTCGCTGCCGTGGCGATTTCGATGGTGGGCCTACGCCTTACCTTCGGAGCCAAGATGGTTGCCAGGGGCTGGTCGGGGAAGAAGGCTGGCAGCGCTCTCCTGATGGGCTTAGCCATCCCGACGATGCACTACATCGGCATGGCAGCCGCGCACTGGTCCAGCGACCCCGGCCGCTTCACACCTTCTGACCTGCAGCACGCGATCTCCATCACGACGCTCAGCACCTTTGGGATCGTCATGGTCAGTGCACTGGTGCTGGTCCTTGCTCTGGTTTCCGCGAGTATCGATCGCCATGTGTCAGGTTTCGAGTCCGCACTCGACGGTTCAGAGCGCAGCTACGCTCAACTGCGACAGCATCACGAGCGGCTGCAGGGAGCCTTCCGGGCAGGAGGGTTCGGCATATGGGAGTGTGATCCCGCTACCGGCCTGTTCTATGTTGATTCCCACCTGCGCGACCTTTACGGCACTCCGCAGGACGGCCTGCCTGTACCTCGAAGTCTTTGGAAAGCGGCTGTTCACCCTGAGGACGTCGCAAGTCTTGACCAGCGCTGGAAGGAGTGTCTGGCAACAGGTGATCGCTACGACAACGAATACCGGATCATCCGCCCGGATGGGGAGATCCGCCGGGTACGATCGGTAGCCAGCCTTGTCCGCAACCAGGACGGTTCTCCGAAGCGTGTACTTGGTATGACCTGGGACGTTACCTCGGATTGGCAACGAGAACAGGATAGCCGGGAACAGGCGACTCGCTTCCGGCTCACACTGCAAGCCGTTGGGGACGCCGTCATCGCTACCGATGACGCATCGCACATCGTCTTTATGAACCCCGTTGCCTCGCAACTGACAGACTGGCCCGCCGAAACGGCCGTTGGCCGAAGTCTTTCCGATGTTTTTGTTACCCGGGATGAGGGGACCGGTGTCGGATCTGATCCCGTCCAGCTTTGCATCCAGCACGGAGGTGAAGTTCTGTCTCAGGACAGCATGCTGATCAGCCGAAACGGGGTCGAATACACCATACGCAAGCACATTGCCCTGATGGGCCAGGGCCGAGCGGCTGTGATTACCTTTCAGGACATCACGCAGGCTTGCCGACTTCAGGGCGAGCTCCTCTATGCGGCCACCCATGATTCACTCACCGGACTGAGCAACCGAGCGGCGTTCGAAAAGCAACTGCACGTCCTCTGGGGAGAGAACAGGGAGAGCGCTCGCATTCATTGCGTTTGCATTCTCGACCTGGACCGTTTCAAAGTCATCAACGATGCTTCGGGACACATCGCCGGGGATGCCCTGCTTAAAGAACTCGCCCACCTTCTCCAACGAGAGGTTCGCGCATCCGACCTCGCCGCTCGTATGGGCGGGGACGAGTTTATGCTGCTGTTACCGGATACGACCGTCGAGCAAGCCGAGCCGCTTTTGAGAGAGCTCCTGTGCCGGATCAGCGATCTGCGCTTCAACTGGCAGGGCAAGGTCTATCACATCACGGCCAGTCTCGGCCTGGTCGCATTCGACCGTTTCTCGCCCGAACCTGATGTGCTTCTGAGTCAGGCGGACGCAGCGGCATTCACAGCGAAGCGCAATGGACGGAATCAGATCGCGCTCTATGTCGAGGACGGCAGCGCCGCCGACCACTATAACGAGATGCAGATTGCTGCCGACCTCCGACGCAGTATCGAGGCGGACTGCTTCGAACTGCAGGCCCAGCCCATCGTGCCAGCCGGCACACCTCAGGATCGCCGCTACTTCGAGGTGCTGCTAAGAATGCGAGGCAAGGATGGAGCCCTGGTCTCGCCTGCCCTCTTCATTCCTGCCGCAGAACGCTTTGGCATGATGGCCATGGTGGATCGATGGGTCATCCGGAACACCCTCGCGCTGTACCGGCAGTACAAGGCAGAAGAAGCTGAAATCCGGCTTGCAATCAACTTGTCAGCAGATTCCCTCAGTGATCCCTCACTCTGGAATTTCGTTTCTGAACAGTTCCTCCTCACGGGGGTAAACCCGGCCAATATCACCTTTGAGGTAACAGAGACGGGCATCATCCAGAATCTGGACGTCGCGAAGGCCTTCATAAGAAGCTGCCGTCATGCTGGCAGTCGGATAGCGCTGGACGACTTCGGCACGGGTCAATCCTCCCTGAGTTACCTGAAGCAGTTTGCCCTGGACATCATCAAGATCGATGGCGAATTCATCAAAACGCTCCTGCAAAACCCGCTGGACCAGGCCATCATCCGCTCGGTTGGAGACATAGCCCGTTCAGTCGGCGCAACCACCGTAGCGGAATGCGTTGAAGACGCGCCCACCATCGAGATGCTCCGAAGCTTGCAGGTGGATTGGATACAGGGTTGGGCTACCGGCAGGCCGATGCCGCTGAAAGCCATGCTTGCTTCAGCGGAGCAAAGGGCGACCATCCAACCGCCGGAGGCGTACGTCACGCAACGGTGACAGCCCTGCATCACCACACCTCGAAATGCTGCCTTCAGCACTGGACCATCAGGCGAACAAACGTGCCCCTGGGGCTTCAGCAGCGAACTGAGCGGGAGGTGCGCTTGCGCCATCAGCCTTCGAAGGATCGGGTATCGGGAACCGCGCCGCGAGATATAGCAGGCTTAGCAGAACCACGGCCCTTACCTGGCCACCAACGGTGTATTCGAGGCCGCGCACGAAGACGAGTGGACTGAACAACAAGGCGAAGGCCGTAAAGAAGGCAGCTGTCCCTGGCAAGACCTTCCCCATGCGTCGAGCGGAGACAGTCATAAGGCACAGCCATGCGAACGGGATGTACATAGCCTGCAGCGTGTAATCAAACGACGTTGCAGGGAGCAGGACCATGAGCGTACATATCGCGAGCAGCTGGTTGAACCGCGGCGCATGCCTGATCCTGGCGAAGTAGTACCAGGTGGCGAGGAGCCCAGCCGTCAGCGTGTACAGCGAAACTGCATGCGGAATCAGCTGAGGATGGGAACGCAAAAGCAACTTCAACAGCGCAAAGGCGGAATGATCATACCCATTGGCATCAATGAGGTACCGGGCCGAGTACGTCGCCAGGAATGCATCAATGCCCTGGGCTGTGAAGCGGGCAGCATGGGAGAGGTTGCGATCAAGATAGAAGAGCCCGGCAACCGAGGTAACCGCGGCGGAGAGGAGAACGGTTCCGACTTCACGGTAACGCCGAAGGGAGAGAAACAAAGCCAGAAACAGGATGGGATAGATCTTGAAGGCAGCTACAAAACCGATGGCGATGGCGGCAGCGTACCAACGCTCCTGGACGAAGAGCGCAAGAGCTACGGCCAGCATCAGCCACAAAATGCTCTCCAGATTGCCCCGTTCCAGACAGAAGTAGATGGGCCAGGAGACAACGGTGAGAACAAGTGTGAAAGCCAGAGCTTTCATCCAGGCGAGTCCGGCGCGACGAAGCTGATAACCAAACAGGGCAGCAACTATGGCCAGCAAACCGATGGACAGGCAGAGATAGACCTCGTGAAAGGTCCTGAAGGTGGAAACGCCATAAATGAGTTCGTAAAGAAAGGCGCACGGGGCGGGGTACATCCAGGTTGTTCCGCCGGGAAGGAAGAACACCGGAGTGTGCAAGCTCGTAAACCGAGGCCAGTAGCAGTTGATGTCCGAGAGCGGGTCCTTGAAGAACAAAGTGCCGAAAGCTGTCTTTGCACCCTGCAAAGGCCAGCGAATCAGCGCATCGAGGATGCTTAACAGAACGGCTCCGGCAAGCAGCTTCAGGAAGAGAAGAAATTCGGCCGGGTAAGAACCCGACGGGATTCGATCCCCCGCTCGCTGGCCTCTTGCTTCCTCATCCATCGCCTCCCTCACGTCTCGCGTCTCCGTCGTCCTGAGTGGGACGCCACCGTCCCGTGTTCGGCGTCACGGGTACCTGACCGAAGACGCTGTTGTAGAGAATCGCATTGCCGACACGGCAAGTCGAGGAAACTGTCTACCCTGCCAGTGCGCTGATCCCGTCCGTGCCCCCAGGAGATCCCGGCGCAGCGCTGTCACACGGGGTGCTCAAGTTGCAACGTGAGCGATACTGAAGCGATGTCTCGCCCTCATCTGGATCGCGTGCTGGTTACGGGTGCCTCTGGCACGTTGGGTTACAACATCGTGCGGCACCTGGGGGTAAAACAGCCCGGGACGAAGCTGCTGGTGCTGATGCGCACACTGGATGAGACGCTCTTCGCGGATCTGCCAAATGCTCACCTGCGGCAGGTGGATCTGGCTGACACGGGGAGCCTGCGGAAGGCTGTGACGGAGTTTCAGCCGAATGCGATTGTGCACTGCGCGGCATCGGGTGTGCGGCCATCGAAGATCAGCTATTTCGAGTTCGTGGACCTGAACGTATCGGCCACGCTGCAGCTATTTCAAGCCTCGTGCGACGTAGAGGGCTGTCACTTTATCCAGATCAGCACGGGGCTTGTGTACGGGTCGCAGGAGCGGCCCTGCCGTGAAGGCGACCCGGTCAACACGCTGCATCCGTATGGGGCATCCAAGGCGGCGGCGGACTGCCTGCTGCGGGCAGGGGCAGAGCGCCTGGGTCGCCATCTGACCATCGTCCGGCCGTTCAGCTTTACGGGGCTGCATGATGGGGGCGACCGGCTGTTTCCTTCGTTGCTGCGCGCGGCCCGGGAGGGCAGACCCTTCGGAATGTCGGCAGGAACGCAGCTGCGCGACTTCTGCGCGGTGCAGGATGTTGTGGAAGCGATCACGCTCATCCTTGAGGAAGGCGATCAACCGAGCCGCGATATCTTCAATGTCGGCAGCGGACTCTCGATCTCCCTTGGACGCATCGTTCAGTCGGTTGTGCGGCAGCTTGAGCTCAATGTAGACATACGGCTGGGTGAACGACCTTTCCATGCGCTGGAACCGAACCAGCTGGTAGCGGATCTCTCGAGGACGCAGGCCCTGGGTTGGCGACCGCGGGTGAACCTCGCGTATGCTGTCTGGGAGCTAGCCCGATCCAAGTTTCCTGATCTTGTCGTGACCGAGCCGGAGAAGTATCGATGAACCCAATCACTCCCGAGTTGTCGGGCGCGCCGGGAACGAGCGTGCCTGAGGACCCTTCGGTTGAGCTGACCGTAACAATCAACGCCTACCGCGAAGCAGAGAACCTGGCGATGATGCTCCCGGCCATCAAGGCGGCGGCAGCGGCCCTCACACCTCGTTTCGAGGTGCTTGTTCTTGACACACAAGAGCCGATGGATGACACCGAGGCCATCTGCGTAGCGCATGGAGTGCGGCATGTGCGCCGCAGTGGCGGCAACTCGTATGGAGACGCCACCCGCACAGGCATCCGTCTCGCGCGCGGCCGCTACATGCTGAACATGGATGCGGACGGATCGCACAGCCCGGAGTATTTCGCGCCCATGTGGGCCGAACGGGAGCGCTACGACATCACCATCGGCTCCAGGTATGCGCCGGGTGGACACACGGAGAACCCGGCCGTGCTGATTTGGATGTCATATGTCCTGAACCTCACGTTCCGCGTCGTTTTTTCAATCCGCGCCAAGGATGTGACAAACAGCTTCCGGCTGTATCGGCGTGCCATTCTTACGCCACTGCGCCTCGAGTCGAATGACTTCGACATCCTAGAAGAGATCCTGATCAAGGTGAGCGTGCGCAAGCCGCCGGTCCCGATCGGGGAAGTCCCGGTAACGTTTGGGCGCCGCAAGGCTGGGGAATCGAAACGGAAGCTGGTGAAGTTCATATTCGGTTACCTGTCCACCTTGCAGCGCATGCGCGCATTTGCAAAGTCAGCCCGGAGGGAGAACGCATCGCAATGAAGGTCCTTGTTACTGGAGGCGCCGGCTTTGTCGGCTCCAACGTTGCCGCACGTCTGCTGGGCCGTGAAGGCCAGGTCACTGTGTTCGATTCGCTGGCGCGTCACGGTGCGGCCGAGAACCTTACGTGGCTCCGCACACTGGGGCTGTCGGACTTCGTGCATGGTGACATCCGGAATGCATTCGATGTGGAGCAGGTCATCCGCAGCACTCGTCCGGATGTGATCTTTCACCTCGCCGGGCAGGTGGCGATGACCACGTCCATGCAGAGCCCGCGGCGCGATTTCGAGATCAATGTTCTGGGCTCCATCAATGTGCTGGAAGCCGTGCGCCAGCACTCGCCTCAGACGGCGGTCGTGTATGCCTCTTCCAACAAGGTTTACGGCAACCTGCAGCATCTCGACCTGGTCGAGCAGGCCACGCGGTATCAGCCACGCGACCCATTGCAGAAGGGCGTCGACGAGAACGTCTCCATCGAGTTCCACACACCCTACGGCTGTAGCAAAGGCGCTGCGGACCAATACATGCTGGACTATGCCCGCGGCTTCGGTCTCAACACGGTGGTGTTTCGGCATTCCACCATCTATGGCGGCCGCCAGTTTGCAACCTACGATCAGGGCTGGGTGGGTTGGTTCTGCCGTCAGGCGCTCGAGACCAAGGCCGACCCCTCCCGACTCCCTTTCACGGTTTCAGGAGACGGAAAGCAGGTGCGTGACCTGCTGCATGTGTCGGATGCGGTCGACGCGTACCTCGCGGCCTACGAACATATAGCCGAGGCTCGTGGCGAGGCCTTCAACATCGGAGGCGGCTTGGGGAACAGCATGTCCTTGCTGGAACTGCTGCAGTTTCTGGAGCGTCGGCTCGGCATCCCGCTGCGGTATACGAACCTGCCATGGCGGCAAAGCGATCAGAAGTTCTTTGTCGCGGATAACAGCAAGGCGGAGCGTCTTTTGCAATGGTCGCCGGGGATGTCCAAAGAGAGCGGCATCGAGGACACACTTAGCTGGGAATCGCGTTAGTCACTTTTTGCTTTTCACTTCAGGGGCGGGCATGCTTCTGCATGCACACCTGCTGCGAGCATCAGCTGCGCTATCGCGATTGGATTCGGTGCTTACTCGGTACCCGTGGTGCTCAGCCCAAGCCAGGCATAACACTTCCGCCAGGTGAAGTTCTTGTTACGAGCCGCCAGACCTCTCCGCGCGTTGCACAGTGAACCTCGTCGCCGTGGCCTGGGCTGCGTGGCACGTTGGCCGCCAAGGACAGAGTTTGCTGTCCTGGATGCGTTGTGCCGCCCAGCAAACCTATTCATAACTACCGCGTAAACGCGGTCTCGTGCTTTTCCGCATGGCGTTCCTGGGCCAACTGCAGAAGGCGGTCGATGAGCTCGGGATAGGCCAGGCCTGAGGCTTCCCATAGCTTGGGGTACATGCTGATGCTGGTGAAGCCAGGCATAGTGTTGATCTCGTTCAGAACGATCTCCGCGGGATGGCCATCGCGTGCGGGCGCCATGAGGAAGTCGACGCGCGCGAGGCCGGCGCAGTCGCAGGCACGAAAGGCCGCGAGGGCCATGGCGCGAATGCCCTGTCGCTCGGCCTCGGAGAGCCCGGGGGCCGGGATGAGCGACTGGCTTTCGTCGGGGCCGTCGAGCTCATACTTCGCCTCATAGTCATAGAACTCTTTCGCGGGGACGATCTCGCCAATAACGGACGCGTCCGGGGTGTCGTTGCCGAGCACGGCAATCTCAAGCTCGCGAGGCTTAACGCCCGGGCCGCCAACGCCCTGTTCAATGATGAGCTTGCGGTCAAAGCCGGCAGCCTCGTCCAGGGCAGGTGTGAGGCCGGCACGGTCGTGGACCTTGCTGATGCCCACAGAGGAGCCGAGGTTTGCAGGCTTGACGAAGAGCGGGTACCGGAGCTCCGCCTCGATCTGGGCGATCGCTGCTTCGGGATCGCGGCGCCAGTCGGAGCGGAGCAGGGTGATCCAGGGGGTCTGGGGCAGGCCGGCGGAGGCGAAAAGGCGCTTCATCGCATCCTTGTCCATGCCGGAGGCAGAGCCGAGGACGCCGGAGCCGACGTACGCGATATCGGCAAGCTCAAGCAGGCCCTGGATCGTGCCGTCTTCCCCAAAAGTGCCATGCAGCACGGGGAAGACGATGTCGATAGGGGAACCAGAGGCAGGGTCGGCAGCCGTGGAGGCGAGGGTAAGCGCGCCGCTCTGTATATCGGCGTTGTGGGTCTCAAGCTGCGCGTCGGCATGGCCTTCGAGGAGCAGCGCGGAATCTTCCACGGGCAGCCAGCGGCCGGTTTTGGTAATGCCGAGCTCGATCACCGCATAGCGGGACCGATCGATGGCCTTGACGATCGAGCGAGCCGACCGAAGCGAGATCTCGTGTTCCCCGGACTTTCCGCCGAAGAGAATACCGATGCGGAGCTTTGGGGGAAGCAAGGTGCTGGAGGTGTTCTGGGGATCTGCGGAAGAGGACATACCGATGATAGTGTCGGCCATTTCCGTACAGGGTAGAGCCGCGATGAATCTCGGGGGGTACTCCGGGGGGGGTGCAAAGTTTATTTTGGACGCGCTTTCGTCTGTGTTCGCAGACCCGTCCCAGGTTTAAGT
>CAZZXY010000009.1:29875-67329 GCA_964658105.1 Verrucomicrobia bacterium Tous-C9LFEB
CTTGCGACCCTGCTACGCATCGCAAAGGCCCTGGACCTGCCGCTTGGGCAACTGCTTACGATGGCTGACCGCAACATGCCAGCCGATCCCCCAATGGGTTAGTCAGCGTATTTATTGCCGTTTATTTTGGACGCGCTTTCGTCTGTGTTCGCAGACCCGTCCCAGGTTTAAGTAGCCGTGCCCTCTTCGACTTAGCAGATGCGACGGGCTTGGTCTGCGATATGTCGGCTCGAATCTGTCGCAATTTACAGAAAAGACGGCACTTGCGATGGTAGAGAAGAGCAGGGGAGCGGCCATTGCGGCCGGTGCCCATGCGACGAACAGGCAACACGGAGGGTACAGACATGGAAACAGTTCAGAACGGACAGTGCGGTCTTTGTACACACTTTGGCGAGAACCATAAGACCGACGTGCTGGTGAGCATCGTGAGCAGCCACCGGGCCGATCTTAAAATCCTGGACGATTGCGGTCACCCAAAACACGCCCCGCTGCACCTGAAGGTCTCACCCATCAGCGGCTGCGATGGCTTTGTTCCTGCAGCCTCAGCCTAGAACGGCAAAGAATCGAGGGGCGATCCGGGCTAACCCTGGATCGCCCTTTCGTTTTCCGGCAGGTGGGTCAGCTTCTCAGGGGATCCCGACTCAGTCAGGGAGCGTCAGGTGGATCTGGTCGGTGGCGATCGCGAACCTGTGAAGTTCAGGGTGACAGGCTACATCCAGAGGCACGGGCTCTTTCAGGAAATAGCCCTGGCCGCTGTCCACTCCCAGGTGACGAAGCACCTCCAGCTCGGCCCCTGTCTCGATTCCCTCGGCCGTGATGCTGCTGCCGATCTCCCGGGCAAACGTGATCAGCGCTTTGGCGAGGGCTCTGCGGATGGGGTCGCGGTCGATACCCCGCACCAGGCTCATGTCCAGTTTGATAAAGTCCGGCAGCAGGCTCACGATGTGGCGCATGCTGGCGTAGCCGGCCCCGGCGTCGTCGATGGCCACGCGCAGGCCCTGTTCGCGCAAAGGCTGCAAAGAAGCACGTAACGGCTCGTAGTCGGGGATGGTGGCGTGTTCAGTGATTTCAACCACCAGGTGCCGCAGGTCGAGCCCCTGAAGAGCCGCTGCAAACGCTCCCGTCAGGATGGTCTTCGGGGAGCTGTTGATCCCAAAGTAGACCCATGCCGGGAAGCAGTCGGCCGTCCCCAGCGCGCGGCGCAACGATTCGAGCTCGAGTTCCTCCCGAAGCTGGACCTCGTCAGCCAGTTCGAACCACTGAATCGGTGTGAGCGGAACGTCGACATCGAAACGAGACAGACACTCTACCCCGGCCAGCGTGCCTGTCCTGAGCCCGTAGATGGGCTGGTAAACGATCCGCGGGCACGAGAGAGTCATGGCGCTGCGGACCGTCTGCACCTTGGCGGCTCTTACCTGCGTCGCCTGGAGCCTCTCTTCGATGTGCGACGCAAGGACCTCCGCAAAGGCACGCATCATCTGCAGGTCGCGGTCGCCCAGGCTTAGGTCGGGCACGTGACTGAAGCAGCAGAGTGTGCCGTAAATGTCACCGCTGCGAAGCCTGATGGGCACACTGAGGTGCGATCCAATGGAGAACAGGCGCGTCTCCGGCATGGCTGCCGTCAGTGGCAGGGCCGACGCATCGGAGATCAGTTCCGGCAGCTCGCCATTCGCCACTTTGAGGCAGTAGCCCTGATCGAGCGGAATTGTCTGACCGACGTACAACGGGGTCGGGCCGGCCGCATCCACCTGTTCCAACACGCGATCTATCTGCCGGAAGTGGGCGACAAAGGCAACGTCCATGCCTAAATGCCTGCGGATGGTTCCAAGGACCGCATGGACGCCTTTGTCTTGCACACTTTGTTGGAACAGATCGGCGATCATGCAGGAACCGTTTGGAGACACCATCGAACGACCCATCGGGTGGGTGACGCCCCATTCCTCGGGAACGCACGGTGAGGTGACCGTGAGAGCACTCACAAGCCCTCGCTAGCATTGCATACAGACTTGGCCGAAGTGGTCAGAAACGAGGCGGCTTACCACAAAAGTGGTACCTACTTTTGAGGGAGCTCCCGAAAAGCGGACGGACGTTTCACATGGGAAAGCGTCCTTAAGGAATCTTAAGTTGACTTCCGGTATGCTTAGCTTCGCATCTGCGGAACCGCGATCGTTGTTAACCACGCAGACGTAGCCACCATCTCCCTGGGGGATCACCGGTACGCCGGGCCCAGAGATCTCGCACGAAGGTGGGTCCCGATGGCTGTACATCTTATCAATCCCAGCGACAATTCTTTTGGTACCGCGGTGATCACGCCGCGTTGGCTCTTTGTGCTTGCCGCGGCCACGCCGGCTGCCTTTGGCGATCCGATCCTTGTGGATGAATCCATTGAGGCGCTTGATCCCGAGTCGATCGCCGCGGGAGACATCGTTGGCATCAGCGTCCATACAGGCAACGCCCTGCGTGGCTATGAGGTAGGGCGCCTGGCGCATGAGCGCGGAGCCACGGTGGTGTACGGCGGCATCCACGCGACGCTGTTTCCGGAAGAGCCCTTCGAACGCGGATTTGCCGATCACGTGGTGAAGGGCGACGGCGATGTGGCCTGGGGCAAGGTCCTGACTGATCTCCGCGGTGGTGTTGCAGGCCGCGTCTACAACGGCGGCAAGATCGAGGGCGAGGAGTTTCTCGCAGCACGCTGGGATCTGATGAAGGCCGACAAGTACATGTGGGCCTCTGTGCAGACGATCCGTGGGTGTCCCAAGCACTGCTCGTTCTGTTCTGTGTGGCGTACGGATGGACAGAAGCCCCGGCAACGATCCTTTGAGAAGGTGATCGACGAGATTATTGACCTCCGCCGCAAGGGTTTTCGCTTTATCGCCTTGGCTGATGACAACTTCTATCCCGTGACGCTGACCGACCTCCGGCTGGCACGGGAGCAGGGCAATACCGAAAAGGTCGAATCCCTGATGGCTATACGCAACGAGCGCTTCCTGTTAATGGATGAGCTGGCCAAGCTGCCGAAGGACATGGTCTTCTTCACGCAGATCACGATGGAGTCCGCGGAGGACGGAGAGTATCTGGATGCCATGCGCAAGGCCAATATCAAGGGCGCGCTGGTCGGCATCGAGGCCGTCACACCGGAAGGCCTAAAAGCTGTCTACAAAGACTTCAACTTCTCCGGCGACCGCCTGGTGGAACAGCTGAAGAAGTTCCGTGAACATGGACTGCACGTGCTCGGATCGTTCATCTTCGGCTTGCCGACCGATAAGCCGGGCACCTTCGACGCGACCGTGGAGCTTGCCATGAAGGCGGACGTCACCTTTGCGCAGTTCGTCATGATGACGCCCTTTCCGGGCACGGTCGACTTCGGCCGTTGGGAGAAGGAGCAGGCTGCCAAGCCGGAGATCGAGGGCGTGAATGGCACACCGCTGACGCGCTACTGGCTGATCCCGTCCGCCGTGCGGCCCAAGATGTTCACGCCGCATCCGTCGATGAGCTCCAGCGAAATCAGCGTACGCACCCAGGCGGTATGGGATCGCTTCTATACCTGGCCTGAGATCTGGAAGCGGTCCGCATGCACGCCGACATTGAAAGCGCGCCTCGCGTTCATGCTGCTGTCCAAGCTGTACCGCCAGATGTACGCGGGCACAGGTATCTCCACTGACAGCGCACGGCGCAAGAAGGCGAAGACCTCCGCACGCTGGATCGCAAAGCAGACCCGCAAGATCTTCCAGGCGACACCCATGCCTGAGCTGGCGTATCCGGTATGGAAGCCGCGGGTACGTGCGCAGCTGACGCAAATCGCGCTTGGCGGTATGGAGCGGTAAGCGCAAAACCGCGGTTTTCTTTTCATCGGATGCACCACTGACCTGTCATCTCGACCGAAGCAGACGGTTGTACCGTCTGCGTAGCGGAGAGACCCCTGTATTCTGCCGGGCTCGCCACGGACTTTCGTGGTAAGTCTGACGAACACAGGGGTCTCTTCACTTCGGCTTCGCCTACCGTCAAGATGGCGCCTGCTTCAATGGCCCAGGTGGTGGCTCATCTCTTCCAGTGAGAAGCCCTTGGTCTCGGGGTAGATGAACAGCACGACCAGGAACTGTACAGCCGTCAGCGCGGCGAAGACGCCAAATGGCGCAGCCTTGGAGTGAGCGGCGATCACCGGAAAGGCGAAGGCAATCAGCGCATTCATAATCCAGTGCGAGGAAGAGCCCAGGCCCTGCCCTTTGGCGCGGACGTTGGTGGGAAAGACCTCGCTGATGTAGACCCAGATGACCGCACCCTGAGAAACCGCGAAGAAGACGATAAACGCCACCAGGAGCGGTAGCAGAAGCGCCAGGTGCTGGCCGGTGCGGAAGAGGTAAGCCACGCCGGCAAGGCAAAGGGTGTCGCCGGCAGCGCCGATCAGCAGCAGCGTCTTGCGGCCCAGCTTGTCAATGATGGAGATGCCCAGCAGTGTGGCCAGCAGGTTCGCCACACCGATCGCGACGGCCTGCGCGCTGGCAGAGACGTTGCTGAAGCCGGCGTTGGCGAAGATGTCGTTCAGGTAATACAGGATGGCGTTGATGCCCGTGAGCTGGTTGAACAGGCCGATGGTGATGGCGAGAAAGATGGGAAGCTTGTAGCGTGCCTGGAAGAGGCTGGTGCTGGTGTTGCCGCCCTCTTCCTGGAGCGAGAGCTGGATCGCATCGACCTCGGCACGTGAGTCAGGCGAGCCCATGCGTGCGAGGATCAGCATCGCTTCATCGACCCGGTTTTGACTGACGAGCCAGCGCGAGCTGTGCGGCACCGTGAGCAGCATCAGCAGGAAGAAGATCGCCGGCACGATGGTCACGCCGAACTCCCATCGCCAGATGTCGAGGCTGTGGACGAAGTGCGCCACGATCGCGTTGGAGAGATACGCGAGCAGAATGCCGATAACAACGTTGGTCTGAAACAGGCCGACCAGGCGGCCTCGCCATTTGGCAGGGGCAAGTTCCGCAATGTACACGGGGCCGAGCACAGAGGATCCGCCGATCCCGAGACCGCCAAGAAAGCGGGCCACCAGAAAGAACACCCACGTGGGTGCGAACGCACAGCCAATCGCTGACAGGACATAGAGAATGCCCATAAAGCGAAGCGCGGCGCGGCTGCCGATCTTCTGGCCAAGCTCACCCGAAAACATGGCCCCGAGAACAGTACCGACAAGCGCGATCGAGACGGTGACGCCGAGCTGTTTGTCAGACAGGCCATACTGCTGCACGAGCGGGTGCGTAGCGCCGGCAATGACCGCTGTATCGAAGCCGAAGAGCAGACCGCCCAGTGCGCCGGTGAGGGCGCTTTTTACAAGCAGCAACAGGGCTTTACGTTGAGGAGGTGTGCTCAAGGGCGATCTCGCAGGAAGAAGTTACAGTGCGACATCACCATAGCATCGGCTGGAAAGTCCATGCCAGCACCCTGGGAGGCATGCGTCGCATCAGCGAGGGCCAAACGGCGAGAGGTGCCCCGCAGTCGTCCGATGCACAGGCGCTGTTGCGTGTTTTATCGCCCGCTTCTTTATCCTGTGAGTAGCAGAGCAGTGAGGGGCGGCTTACGGCAGCAGCCACCTGCTGGGGGATGGCATCACCCGATCGTGTAACGAGCCATGCCTAAGTTCTTTTGGCTGAAGATTTTGCAAGATTGTGTGGGGGGGGGACACCCCACGCACCACGATTGTGTCAGGCCTCCTGCGAGGGATCCTCTTCCGCAGCGGGCAGCGGGCCGGAAGATTGACGCAGGACAAGTTCAAAGGGCACGCGCACCTCCCAGCCGGGGCGACCCGGCTCGCGGAGCCGATCGAGCATAAGGGACAGAGCCGCACGACCAATCTCGGAGCAATCCTGCCGCACCGTGGTAAGCGGAACCGGCAGGAACTTGGAGTAGCTGACGTCGTCGAAGCCGACCATGCGAAGGTCCTCGGGAATGCGGACGCCAAGATCGAGCAGGGAGCGCATAAGGCGCGCGGCCGTAAGGTCATTGCCGCACACGATGCCGTCCGGGCGCTCGGTACGCAGCAGTTCGCGAACGAACGACGGGTCCCGGACATCCCCGAGCAACACACGGCTGTAGGTGCCAGGGGCGAGTTCGTTCAACGCAAACTGGTACCCGCCGATGCGCTCCACGATCGTGGTGGCCGAGCGCTGGCGAGCAACAAAGAGGATACGGCGTGCGCCTTGCTGCCAGAGATGTTGGGTCGCCACATGGCCGGCACGACCGTTGTCGATGCCGACGAGATCCAGCGCGGAACGCTCGGGGTAGGTCCGCAGGCAGCGGTCGAGCAAAACCACCGGAATCTTCGCCTTGGCGAGCTGTTCCACGATCCTTCGATTTGCCGCTTCACGATCAACCGTGAACTCGAGCGGAGCGAAGAAGACGCCGGAGACCTTCTGGTCGATGAACTGCCGGCAAAGCTGCTCCGCGAGCTGGCCGGTGTGGTCGGCATCGTCTTCCCCTTCGCCGGGCGCATACCCCCAGAGCAGAACGTGCGACTTGGCCAGCGGTGCGCGCATGATGCCCTGGCAGATCGGCTCGAAGATCTCGGTGGAACCGAGCTGCGGGATCAACAGGCCGAACTGGTGGCGCTCGGTCGGTACAGGCTCCTGCACGTAGGTGCCCGACCCGGCGCGACGATTGACAAGACCGTCGCGCTGCAGTGACTGGATGGCCTTGGCCACGGTGATCCGTGAAGCGCCGAAGCGTTCGCACAGCTGGGCTTCCGAGGGCAGGCGATCTCCCGGGCGATAAATGCCTTCCTCGATCTCACGGATGAGCTCGCGGTAGATGGCACGATGCAGCGTGGTGGGCTCGCCCTTACTACTGGCAGGGTCTGCTTTGGGAGATTGGGCCGGCGGCATGGCAGTACCTCTACTGTAATGAGGTGCTGCAGCTGTCAGCCATGCCCCATTCGATCAAACGGAAACAGTCTTCTCCCTGAGGTACGTTTCGTGCGGCATTTGGTTTCACTGCACGGAGGCGACCCAGGAGGAGAACGGCGGCAGGGTAACGGAAGTGAAGCCAGTCGCGCCCGCCAGGGACGGATCGCTCGCAGCCAGGGTGTGCGCTTTCTGCCCGCTGATGCCAGCGGCTTTCAGGTTCAGGGAAACTGTTCTTGGTGCGTTGCTCATGTTCATCGCCACCACCACAGGCTGCGCACCAGACGGCGCCGTGCGCACCCAGGCGAGCACATCCTTGTCATCACGATTCAGGATCACAATGCCGCCGTTGTGCAGGGCAGGGTTGTCGCGGCGGAGCTTGATGAGCTGCCTGTACCAGTTCAGCAGTGAGTTCGGATCGTCGGATTCGGCAGCGACATTGACCGTCCCGTAGTTGGGAGCAACCGGCAGCCAGGTGTTCGGGTTGGTGCTGAAGCCGGCCTGGGGGCCGCCGGTCCACTGCATGGGGGTACGTTCGCCATCACGACCCTTTTCCTTGGGCCAGCCTGTGATGCCGATAGGGTCTTTGACGTCTTCCTTGCGCGTGGGCTCCGTGGTGGGCATGCCGATCGCAGCACCGTAGTAGGTCATGGCTGTGGCGCGCGCGGTGAACAGCATGGTCGCGACGATCTTGGCAATCTGGACATCATGCTGCCCGTCGCCGAAGCGTGTAATGGAACGCGGGTTGTCGTGGTTGTCGAAGACAAACAAGGGCTGGGAGCCGTTGAGCTGTGTCTCGGCCTCGCTTATGTACTGGCGGAAGTAGGCAACGTCGAGCTTGCCGTGCCCGGCCTCGCGGTGGCCGAAGCCGACGAGCATGTCCATCGGTAGCTGAAGCTCGTCATGCGCGGCACCGCCGTACCACTTGTCCAGCGCCACCGTGTTGGGGAGATAGGTCTCCCCGATCAGGACGCGGTCCCCAGGATAGCTCTTCACCATGGCGCTCATGCGGCGAATGACGTCGTGCACCTCGGGCAGATTATCGGTGTGGTCGCCAACAGTTTCCGGGTCACCCTGGGCGTTGATCTTGCCCGTGAGCGTTTCGTTGCGGTTCTGGGGATCTTCAAACAGCGTCGGCACGGCATCGAGGCGGAAACCGGCAACACCCTTGTCGAGCCAGAAGCGCATGGTGTCGAACATGGCCTTTTCAACGGCCGGGTTGCGCCAGTTCAGGTCCGGCTGCTGCTTGTAGAACTTGTGGTAGTAAAACTGCTGCCGAGCGGGTACCCACTCCCAGGCGGAGCCGCCAAAGCCGGAGATCCAATTGTTGGGCGGAACCACCTTGCCACTGGGGCCTTCATGCTCGTACTTGCGCTGGAAGTCGGTCACGCCGGCCGTGCTGGAGGCGATGCCGTCGTTCCACATGTACCAGTCGGCTTTGGCGTTGGTGCGCGAGCTGGCTGACTCCAGGAACCACTTGTGCTTGTCCGAGGTGTGGTTGAGCACGAAGTCGAGGATGATGCGAATGTTGCGCTTCCCCGCCTCGGCCTGCAGACGGTCAAAGTCCGCCATCGAGCCGTACTGCGGGTCGACGTTCTCGTAGTCGGAGATGTCGTAGCCGAAATCGATCTGTGGGGACGGGAACATGGGAGCGAGCCAGATTGCGTCGATCCCGAGGTTCTGGAGGTAGTCGAGGTGCTCGGTGATGCCGTTCAGGTCGCCGACGCCGTCGCCGTTGGAATCGCCGAAGCTACGCGGGTAGAGTTCGTCAATCACGGCGTGCTTCCACCACGTCTGGTCCATGCTGGGCTTGGCCGCGGTGGCAAGGTCGGCGGCCGTGTTGCCTGTCTGGGCCTGCAAGTGGGCGACGGGCAGCAACAGCGAAGCGAGGCAGGCAGCGAGGCGAAGCGAGCGTGGGAATGAAGACATCGGGACTCCGAGGGATAGCGTTACGCGTCCGTGACCATACCAGTGCGTCTTTGCATTTGTCTAGTGAATGTCATGACAGCTTTGGCGCTGACTCTGTGCGCGTTTCGCGGAGGAGGCCTGATTGCGTGTGCCATGCCCCGGTCGACGAGGACATAGCCGAGATTTCAGTGGACGATGCAAACGGGTGCGGGTAATTTGATTGCGTTGTTACCCTCGAACCCTGGCGCACCAAAGCGGCCCGGGAGAACGGAGCCCACAGTGGCAGATAGACAGGCGAGCGGCTTCATCTGGTACGAACTGATGACCGACGATCAGGACAAAGCGGTTGAGTTCTACGGCAAGGTGGTCGGCTGGGACGTGCGCGACAGCGGCATGCCAGGCATGCGCTACCTGATCTTCGGTAAGGGCGGCAAGGACGTCGGCGGCATCATGTCGTGGACATCCATGGGCACCAGCAAGCCCACGAAGTGGGTTGGGCACGTGCATACGACCGATGTGGATGCCGAGACTGCCGCCGTTGTGGCCGATGGCGGGAAGCAATGCCGGCCCCCGACAGACATACCCTACGTAGGGCGCTTCTCCGTCGTTGCCGATCCGCAGGGTGCCGAGTTCCTGCTCTTTCAGCCCAATGGGACTGCAGCGCCGCAGCAGCTTGGTCCCATGGAGATGGGTGCCGTGGGCTGGCGCGAACTGGCGACCAGTGATTGGGAGAAGGCCTGGGATTTTTACAGCAAACACTTTGGCTGGACCAAGTCGATGGCCGTGGACATGGGACCGATGGGTACGTACCAAACGTTCATGCTGAACGGGGAGTACGGCGGGGGCATGATGAACATGCCGCCAGGGATGGAGGACAAAATGCCCGGGCCGGCGTGGCTTTTCTACTTCACGGTGGACGATATCAACGCTGCGGCGAAGCGCGTGACAGACAACGGTGGCAGCATTACCCACGGGCCGGCCCCCGTACCGGGCGGGGGATGGATCCTGCAGGGGGTGGACTCGCAGGGTGGCGGATTTGCGCTGACGGCGGCGAAATAGCGCAAAAAAAGCGTGTCCTTAACTGGGAAATTCGCGTAGAAGTGAGTTTCTAACACGCACGGGGAAACGATCGTTCGAAACGGCCCACATGGGTCGTTTCGGAGCACTTTTGCAGTCCGCTCAGGCAGCGATGGCGGTTACGGCTTCGCTTTGGCCTGTGTCACGGTCGTAAGGGTGTCCAGCGGCGGAGCGGGTACCGTGCCCGTCGCGCCGTCGGGCCAGTGGATGTCGAGGGTGGTGAGTTTGGGCTGGGGGCCCAGGCCGAGGTGCAGGCGGAGGTCCGAGGAGCTGGAGTAGCTGGAGCCGGAGCGGACCTCATCGACCCAGAGACGAGGTTTGCCCGCCTGTGTGCCGTGTAGCGTGATGCGGGCGCCGACGGCGTCACGGCCATGCGTGTCGAGAAGGCGAAGCCCCAGCCAGTGGTTCCCATTGGTGGCGGTGTTGACCAGCAACATAGGGCGATCTGAGAGGTTATTGACCACGGCCTCGAGGCGGCCATCGTTCCAGAGATCGGCGATGGCGAGACCGCGCCCGGGCAGCGGTTCAAGCAGCCCGGGGCCGGAGGTCTTCGACAGGTCGCGAAAGTGGCCATTGCCCAGGTTGCCGTAGAGCAGCCGCGGCTGCTTGAAGGTGGAGCCGAGGTGCGCCTCGTCGACCGTTGGGTAGACGTGACCGTTGGCAACCAGCAGGTCGGGGTAGCCGTCGTTGTCCACGTCGGCAAACATCACGCCCCAGCCGAGGGCGTCGGTGTTGATGGCCAGGCCTGCAACCGAAGTTACGTCAGCGAAGGTGCCGTCACCGGTTGCGCGATACAGCGTTGAGGTGTCGTCAGAGAAGTTGGTCTTGAAGAGGTCGATGTGGCCATCGCCGTCGTAATCGGCGGCTGTGGAGCCCATGCCGGCCTGCTCGCGACCGTCTTCGTTGAAGGCCACACCCTGCTCGCCGGCGACGTCGGTGAAGGTGCCATCGTGGTTGTTGCGATACAGGATGGAGGGCGTGGAGTCGCAGGCGACGTAGAGGTCGGGCCAGCCGTCTTCGTTGTAGTCGAGCGTCGTGACGGAAAAACAGTAGTGCCCGTTGGTCTGCTGAATCCCTGCTGGTTTGCTGACGTCTTCGAACTTTGTCTGGCCGTTCACCTGGCCGAGATTGTGGAAGAGCAGATTGGTGGTGTAGGGCAGGCCGCGAGGGCCGCACATGACGGGCGCGCCCTTCCACATGCATCCAGCCTCTGCGCCGGGCTTGGGCGTCTTCGCGAGATCGAAGTGGACGTAGTTGGCGACGACGATATCGAGCTTGCCGTCACGGTCGTAGTCGACGAACGCACAGCCGGTGCCCCACTCCTTACCGGTACCGGCGACACCTGTAGACTCGGCGACCTCGCGGAACTGGCCGCGGCCTGCGTTGTGATACAGGCGGTTGCGGCCATAAGCGGTGACGAACAGGTCGGGCAGGCCATCGTTGTCGTAGTCGCCCACGCAGGCGCCCTGGCCCCAGAAGGTCTCATCGAGGCCCGAGCCCTTCGTGGCATCGGTGAAGGTGCCGTCGTGGTTGTTGTGGAGGAGGTGGCTTGTGGGCTTTTCTTTGCTGGCTACGTTCGGGAGGGTGTTGCCGTTGACCAGGAAGATGTCGGGCCAGCCATCGTTGTCGTAGTCGAGAATCGCGACGCCGGAGCCGGTGGACTCGACGATGTACTGCTTGTGGTTGTCGGAGCCGTTCGTGTTGCGGGCGGTGAGGCCTGCCTGGGGGGCGACATCGACGAACCAGGCGGGTGCGGGATGGGTGGTGGATGCGGGGTAAGGGTGCTGCGCTCTGATCGCAGGGGACAGCGCACATAAGCATGCGGCCACCGTGAGGCGCGTCCACGCTTCGCCCCAAAGGGTCCACTGAATGGTGAGTCTCATGAGCGATCGAAGTTGTGCTGCAGATAAGCAGCGATTTCGCTTGTTGACAGGATACCTGACCGCACGAAGGGCGAAACAAGCGCGTCCAGATGATGGCCCGGATCCAGAAGTTCCAAAGTGAGCGCCTGAAGGAAATCGCTTTTAGCGATCAGCTGCCATTCGATGTGGAATTCGGCGCGACGGCAGAGCTCCGCGGAAAGTGGTCAGGATTGTTCTTCCATTTCCCTCCAGGAAGGGATGCGAGTGTGCCAGGTAGCCGAAGACCTCACCTGGCTTCTGACGAAGGTGGACATGATCTTTGGCCAACCAAGGCCGTATTCACTGGCCATCGTAGTCCCCGAAGGGATCGAGGACGGGTAGTTCCATCAGCGCAAATAACGAACTTGAAGCAGCCCGCGTTGGAAGATGTGATTACCCGCGCACGTTCGAGGGCAATCAGCAGTCGCTCCGTTTCGTCGAACTCCACCTCGGCATCGGAGAGGCGCGCTGCGGCAGACGCAAACAGGTCGCTGGGACGGAGCCGAAAGAAGAGTCCACGGTGATTCGAGGTAGCCTTCACCCAGACTGCTTTGTTCTCGGGTGAACCCTGAGCAATGGCAGCGATCTCTTGCTCGGAGAAGACAGAACTTTCCGGCGTTGTGAAATCGGCTACGGCACTCATGAACGTTCGCCTTTCGCCCTTCATTTCACCAAGCCCCACCCGATCTTTCGAGTCATTCTGTTCCTTGACTGGGTGAGCAGGTTCCCGCACATGGCGAGTGGACGCTACTTATGAGCAGCTATACGGCTGCTGGGTGTGTAAGGCCAATTGGCATTGCTTTTAGCACTTTGCCGCCTTCCTGGATGACATACAGGTGGTTAGCGGCGAGAGCCTTGAGCGTGTCTTTTGTGCCGGAGGGCCAGGCGATCTCTACGTCTGCGGCGGTGGCCTGGTCGAGACCGAAACGGATGCGGAGATCGTTCTGGCTGTAGTAGCTGCCACCACTGCGGACCTCTTCAATCTGCTTCAGGGGCTTGCCGGGCTGATTTTCAGCTGTGACCGTGAGGCGGGCTCCTATGCCTGAGCGATTGGATTTCGTTCCCACGGTGCGGATGTAGAGGGTGTTGCGCCTGGTGGCGTCCGGTGTGGGTTCGCAGCGGAGGAGCTGGGGATAGGTGTTGACGCAGTTGACGGCGACATCGACCATGCCGCTGTTCATGGTGTCGCCAAAGGCGCAGCCGCGGGCGGGAGCGGGAGCGGTGATGCCTGCGCCGGCCAGTGCGGTGACCTCTTCGAACTGACCGTTGCGGAGGTTGCGATAGAGATACTTCTGCTCGGCGTAGGGAGCTTCCAGGTGGGAGTTGTCGACCTCGGGGTAGACGTGGCCGTTGGAGATAAAGATGTCGAGCCAACCGTCATTGTCGGGGTCGAAGAAGCCGACGCCCCAGCCCAGGTAGCGCGTGTTTACACCGAGACCGGAGAGGTAGGTGTGGTCCTCGAAGGTGCCGTCGCCGAGGTTCTGGTAGAGGGAGTCGGTGTCGCCGGCGAAGTTGGTCTTTACGATGTCGAGCAGGCCATCGCGGTTAAAGTCACCAACGCTGACGCCCATGCCGGCCTGGGGTTTGCCATCGGGTGAGTAGGCGATGCCGCTCTCGATCGCCTCGTCCTTGAAGGTGCCGTCCTTCTGGTTGCGGTAGAAGGTGGCGGCGGTGGAGTCATTGGCGACGTAGATGTCGGGCCAGCCGTCGTTATCGAGGTCAGCCACGGTGACGCTGAGGCCGTAGGTGCCCACGGTGTCGAGCATGCCGGTTTTCGCGCTGACATCGGTAAAAGTACCGTTGCCATTGTTGCGATAGAGAATATTTTTGCCGCCCTGTAAACCAGGCGGCCCACAGGCTACCTGGATGCCCTTGTAGGAGCAGCCGGCGGCTTCGGGGAGCGGTGCGGTCTTCGGGTCGAAATCGATGTAGTTGGCTACGAAGAGATCGAGATGGCCATCCTTGTCGTAGTCAAGGAAGGCGCAGCCACTGTTCCAGCGGGTCTTGCCGGGCTGCGCGAGTCCGGCCTTCGCAGTGGTGTCGGTGAAGGTGCCATCGCCGTTGTTGTGCCACAGGACGTTCTGGCCGTAGTAGCTGACGAAGAGGTCGTTGTGGCCATCGTTGTCGTAGTCGCCGACGCAGCAACCCTGGCCCCAGCCGACGTGCGCGAGACCGGCCTTGAGAGTGACATCGGTGAAGGTGCCGTCGCGGTTGTTCTTGAAGAGGCGGGAGATCGGGGCCTCGCCCTTGGGGAAGCCGTCGAGGCGCGAGCCGTTGACGAGGAAGATGTCGATCCAGTCGTCGCCGTCGTAGTCAAAGAAGGCGACGCCGCAGCCGGTGGTTTCGAGCAGGTAGCGGTTCTTATGCTCGTTGCCATAAATGGTCTTGGTGAGCAGGCCGGCTGCGTGGGCCTGGTCGACATAGCGATAACCGAGTGGCGTCCCTGTGATCGGCGATGGCAGGGACTTAGGCGCGGACCGTTTGGGTGCGTTGTAGGTGTCACGATTCATGGCACCGGGCGTTTGCTGCGCGGGGGGAGCGGCGAGCGCGAGGATGTCCCCGAACGGCAGCACAAGGGCCGTACGGGAGAGGGACTTGAGGACCGTTCTGCGCGTCCAGGACGCTCCCATCTCGAATCCCTTTCCGCCCTCGCAAGCGAGGGAAGCGCCAATGCGCGTCGCCGCTCCGTGAACTGCCCGGAGTATAAGGAAGCGGCGAGAGAGGGCGCAATGCGGGCGAAGGAAAAGCGCCGGGGGTCGCCCGGCGCTTCGAGGGTCGTTTCGCGTTGGGTCGTCAGATCCTCATCGGCATGAGGATGTAGCGGTAGCGAACGTCTTCGTTGCCGTCCTCGGGGCGCATCTGGCCAGCGGACTGCGCGTCCTTGAACTCCATGCGGACCTCGCCCGTGTTGCCGATGGCCTTGAGGAACTCTACGAGATAGCTGGAGTTGAAGCCGACCACGAGCGGATCGTAGCTGTAGGGGGTTTCGATGACGTCTTCGGACTCGCCGGCGTCGGTGGACTGTGCGCTCAGCTTGAGTTCGTTCTGCTCCAGCCGGATGCGGATGGCACCGCTACGCTCGTCGGCGAACTGGGCGACGCGCTGGATGCAGCCCATGAGGTCTTCTGAGCGCACGATGACGAACTTGTTGTTGTCGCGCGGCAGCACGGCTTCGTAATTCGGGAACTGACCTGTCAGCTTGCGGCTGGTCAGGACGCGGCCGCCGATCTTGAAAAAGAGCGTCTGCTCGTCATCAGCAAACTCGATCTGCTCGGCCTCGGTGTTGGACAGGAGGCCGTTGAGCTCGGCCAGCGCCTTGCGGGGGATGAGGGTCTTCTTCTCGCCGGAGAGTCCCTCGAGGTTCTCGTTGAGCTTTTCGATGTGCGCGAGGCGGTGACCGTCCGTGGCGACCATGGCCATCGACTCCGGCTTGAGCACCAGGAGCGCGCCGTTCAGCGTGTAGCGGGACTCCTCATTCGAGATCGCGAAGATGACCTTGGCGATCATGTTGCGGAGGGAGCCTGCGGCGATCCTGAAACCGAGGCCCTGCGGAAACTCCGGCACCTGGGGGAAGTTGGCGCGCGCCATGCCGACCATCTTGGTGTTGGAGCGACCGGCGCGAATCTGCACCCAGTGGTTGTCCATGAGCTTGATGGAGATGTCTCCCTCAGGCAGCAGGCGGATGTAGTCGTAGAGCTTGCGCGCGGGGATGGTGCAGGCGCCGGCCTTTTTGACGCGGGCGGGGCAGCTGGTTTTCAGCGACTGGTCGAGGTCGGTGGCCGTGATCGTCAGTCGACCGTTGCTGTCGTCGCCTTCGGTGGCCTCGAAGAGGAAGTTGGACAAGATCGGGATCGTGGTCTTGCGCTCCACCACCGTCTGGGCGGCGGTGAGCTCGCGCAGCAGCTCCGCGCGGGAGACGGTGATCTCCAGGTTGCCGGTGGGCACTGCAGCGATATCAGGGGTGAGCGTAGCGGTAGACACGATCGAAGTTTCTCCTGCGATTGCGTTGATTCTAGGCGACCGGCGGAGGTTTGTGCAGATTTCTCAGGGTGTGGATTAGTCAGGGTCTTCTGTGGGCTTCCGGGATGCCACTTCCCCGCGAGGCAAACGGCGGTGTGGCGAGGGAAGGCTTCTAAAAAGACCTTCTTAAAGTCTTCTTTCTCTCGTCGTATCCGTCGTTGTGCGTGGGTAAGTGGATAAAGGGGCTAAAGTGCGCCGGGATCACACCTTAGTGGCAGGCCGGGATTTCCAAATCCACCCCAGACTGCAATGGAAGCTTCGCATCCGTGGTCCGCCGGCTCGGAATCCGGCCTCCGATCTTCCCCACTTGCACATGGCGGCGGAACGCCCAGCAAGGAAGACACGGCCGGAGATGTGAGAATTTGATTCGAAACAGCTTGTTTGCGGGCAAATCTGCCGAGCTTTTCTCAACAGGCAAGGGGAACAGCGTAGGAAAGCAGGTACAGAATCCGGCCGTTTGCCTGGAGGTGCCCCTCGTGGTTGGGGACAGGTGACCGGGATCTCCGGTGTGGAGAACGGGTACAGTTCCTCCCCGCCCCAGGGTAGAGGCGGCAAAGGATCGGGGAGTTAACAGGGATGGGATCGGCTCAGGCCAGGTGGTGTTCAGGCAAGGCGCGGCTCCAGGGGTGGAGAGACCCAGGAGCCGGCGCGGTCGGGATGCCGGATTACCGTTTGTGCGGGATGAGCCTAGAAGCGGGAACGACTTCCCCGGTCGCCGCCGCGGCGGTCAGGCCTGGATCCCCGGCCACGGTCCCCGGAGGGGCGTTCCTCGGGGATGCGGTAGCCTGCCGGGTAGAGCACAACGAAGCGACGGGGACCCTCGCCAGAGCTTGCCGTTTGCAGACCGGATTCCTTTAGGAAAAGGTGCAGCATACGCCGCTCGCGTGAGTTCATGGGAGCGAAGCTGTATGGCCGGCCCGTCTCCCCGACGCTGCCGATAGCCGTGTCAGCGACGGTGCGGATGGAGCGTGCCCGCTCCGCTTTGAAGCCGAGGGTGTCGAACGAGACACGATCATGGTCTTCCTGGTCGAGGTCCAGCATCTTGGCTGCGACATGTTCCAGCGCGCGGAGCAACTCCCCTTCCCGATCGAGAAGTAGCTCAGCATCAGGACCCTTGCACTCTACGTAGATATCCCGTCGCTCAAAGCCATCGGGATCGGCAGCGCCGGCACCGGCGGTGATCCTGAAGCGAAGCCGCAGACCACCGGTGGTGGTCAGCAGTGTCATGAACTTAGCTATGGTTTCGGCGGCTTGCGCCAGGTCTTGCATTTGTCCCTCGGCCCACTAGGAAACACCTATGTGAGATGTGAAAAGCAGCCCGAAAGGAGGGCTGCTTTTCAGTGTACCTCTCGGTTACCGCCGTGCCTGAATGGTGCGCCCGCCACCTGGCGTGACCTGTTTCCTGCGTGCCCGTTCCAGCTGCGCGGCGCGCATGTCGCGGCCCAGTGAGGTGCGGTTCATGACCTGCTGCTGAATGATCATGATCAGGTTGCCGACGTTCCAGTAGAGCGCCAGACCGGAAGCGTAGTTCCAGGTCATGTACCCGGAGAAGGCCGGCATCATGAAGGCCATCATTTTCTGTTGCTGCGGGTCCTGGCCGGGCATGGGGGTGAAGTACTGCACGGCGAACGAGGTCAGCACCATCACGATCGGCAGGATGTGATACGGATCGGCGGAGGAGAGGTCAGGGAGCCACCAGAAATGGGCCTGCCGCAGCTCGACGACTTTGGTCATCATGGTGAAGAACGCGAACAGGAGCGGCAGTTGGATCAGGGTGGGGACGCAGCCGCCGAACATGCTGACGCCCTGCTCCTTCTGGTATGCCATCACTTCCTGGTTCATCGCGGCGGCCTTGCCGTCGGTTGGTCCAGGGTTGCCGTGCTTCTTCTTGATCGCGTCGATCTCCGGCTGGATCTTCTGCATTTTCAGCGCTGCCCGCATGGACTGGACGCGCAAGGGCAGAAGAACGAGGTTGATCAGGAGGGTGAACAGGATGATGGCCCAGCCCCAGTTGTGCGCGACGTGCGCATAGGTGAACTCGAGGCCGAGAAAGAGGAACTTGCCGACGGGACCCCAGAAGCCAAAGTCGAGCAGCGGTTCCAGACTGCGTCCCGTGGCGGAGGTCACGGCCTTTAGCACGGGTACGGCCTTGGGACCGACAAAGAGGCGCGTCTGCACGTGGCCGGTCCGGTCGCCCATCGCGGCTCCGAGCACCGGCACCAGCGCTGTGCCCTTGGCCGGGGCGCCCTGTCCAACACGGCGCTGCACCTTGTTTACATCGATCTCATTGCGCAGCGTAATGAGCGTGGCATCCGCGGCGCGGTCGGGCAGAAAGGCTGCCGCGAAATACTGGTCGGCGGTGCCCGCCCAGTCAAAGGGCCCATTCAGCGTCGCGCCACCGGTGATCTTTTTGAAGGCTGTGTGGTCTTCCTTGCCGTTAGCCATCGTGTCGATGGTGGCGCCCGCGTAGGCCTGCGCGGTTTCCATATCGCCCAGGCCTGCGGGCCAGGCGAGTGAGGCCGCGATCTGTGCCCCGTTGCGCAGGACCTGCGTGTCGGCGTGGATCACGTAATCCGAAGCGAAGGTGAAGGTCTTGGTCACGTCGAGGTCGCCCGCCTGGTAATGGAAGCTCAGGCTTGCCGGCGACTGCAGGGATCCCGTCGCGGACGGTACGAAGAGCGCCTGATTCAGCGCGCGCGTGAGGGCGGGGTCATACGTGTACAGCGACAGAGGGTAGCCGTAGAGCCGGGCCGCGCCGTCGTGCACGAGATCGAGTGGATGCCCCTCATTGTCCTTGAAGCGCTTGAGAATCCAGGAGGTAGCTTGGCCGCCGCGGTTGCTGAACGTGATCTTGTACATCTCGTTCTCGACCGTTGTCGCGCTTTCACTGGAGGCTTGCAGGGTTTGCCCCGCGGTCTGGCCGGAGCCTGATGCCGTCACGCCGACGGGAGCCGCCGTATTGTTCACCCCAGGGTTGGGGGTGGCCGGTGCGGTCACGGCAGCCGGGGCACTGGGCTCAGCCGTCTGGGGGTTGTGGCGAGCGCGCCAGTACTGAAGTCCTAACAGGACACCCAGCATCACGAACATGATGAGCAGAAACGAACGGTTATCCTGGCTGCCGTTACCGGCGCCACCGCCCGCGTTGGGATTACGGATCTCTGGCAAGGTGATTCCTATCTTGATTGGCCTGCGTGCAAACTGAGGAAAACGACGCAGGAATGCTGCTCTATGGTAAACGGTCTAAAGGCCGCTTTTGTTCCTCAGCCGATTGGGGGCACGGGGTCGGCTCCACCCGGCGCAAAGGGATGGCAGCGCGCCAGGCGTTGCAAGGCGAGCCAACCGCCGCGAAACCACCCATGCCGCACGACGGCCACATAGGCGTATTCGCTACAGGTGGGCAGGTATTTGCAACGTGTGGGGGCAAAGGCATGCAGAGCGGGGGAAAGCACACGCTTGTACGCCCCGAAGAGAAACGCTGCGAGGGTACGGCGGGGACCCTGCGTGTCGGTAGCGTCTTGAGCACCCGATCCGGTCTGCATCAGGCCCCGGACGGCGCGCGTCCTGCAGCCGCGGGTACCGGAACGACCTTGTTCGCCCTCCCGCGCACTGACCGGAAGATCCCAACGACTTCGCGTTCAAGGGCGAGGAAGTCCGCATCGAGGACACTTCGCTTGGGGTGAAGGATCACATCCACGGGAAGCTCGCCAAGAAGGGGCAACGAATCACGGACCAGCGCGCGCAAACGACGCTTGATCCGGTTACGGTCAACGGCCTTGCCCAGCGCTCTAGGGACAGTGAGCCCGACGCGCGGCCCCACTGTTGCGCTGCGGAGCGCAGCCTGCGAACCAGCCTCACGCGGCGCGCTGAAGTAGGCAATCTGCTTGGCCCACTGCTTGCGCCCGCTCTTGTAGACCCGCTGGTAGTCCGGGTGCTTGCGGAGACGGTACTGGGTGGTGGTCTTCATCGCTTTGACGCCAGGGACCGAGTGTCTTGAGAGGGTGCCTGAAGCTGTTGCTCGAGGGACCGGGTCATCGGTGTCTGCTCGTCGCCTGTGTGTTGGGTAGACACACCTTCGATGAGGGCGATCCATGTTTCTTCAACAGCAGAGGTGTTGTGGCGTACGCCGCGCGGTACAACGAAGAACTGACCGGGCTCCACGAAGATGTCGCCGCCATCAGCTTCTGCGCGTCCGATGCGGAGGACACCACGGAGCACGAGAAACATTTCGTCTTCGTCCGCATGATGATGCCAGGGAAACTCTCCCTGAACACGGACGGCCTTGATGTACTGGTCGTTGACGCGGCCCACGATGTGCGGGGACCAAAGCTGAGGGAGAGCTTCGCATGCAGCCATCAGCGAAACCGGCTTTTGCATGGGAAGCTCTCCCTTGTGTTTCCGAAGTTTGACTAGTCGCGGAAGCCGGCGGAGACGGCGATCTTGTGCCGGCCCTTGGCGCGACGGCGATTTAGTACGGCAGCGCCGGCCTTGGTCTTCATACGGCTCAGGAAGCCGTGGACCTTGCTGCGACGACGGCGATTGGGTTGAAAGGTACGCTTGGGCATGTCTTTATCCTGGGGTGCTTCTCGAACTCTGAGTCTGCCGTGTCGCACTCATGATGGCACGTGTGAAGAGGGTCACAGATGATGTGTGAACCTGCTCGGCAGCAAGTTTTAAGTATACCCAAGCTGAGGAAAAGCGGCAATTGTGCATAGCCCTTTGCTATAGACGGCCGGTGACTTTAGTCTCTTAGGTGAGCAACCAAAACTGACTTTCACCAAGGCTGGTGCAAGCCGGAAGAATTGGCAGAAGAGTGCTCCAGTGCCCTGCTTTCCGCGTGCTACTATCGACTCCGTTCCGACAAAGAGCGGCTTACGGAACACAGCCTGGCCGCTCTTCTTGCTTCATTCTCTCTGCCGTACTGACGGCTGAGCTCAAGCAGAAACGGTGATCTACGCAGCAGTCACCCAAAGCGTGCTGCCCGGACCACTGCGCCCAACTACGGTCCTTTTTTCGGCCGAACACCGGGCTATTGCAACGAACGTCACGACACGAAGGAAGCCGCACGCGATGTCATTTGTCCCGGTCCCCACCGCCGCTTTGAACCAATGGGTGCGCATCCTTGGTGCGCTAGAAAAAAAAGTCAAACGGCAGAGTTTTGAGACCTGGCTGAAGCCCACGCGGTTCTCCCACATCGAAGGACGCACACTGTACGTCCGCGTACCTTCGAGTGATTTTGAAACGATTGGTGACCGCTATGGCGATCACATCCATGAAGCCATCGACAACCTTGGGCTGGAGATCGATGAGGTGACCTTCCAGGCACCGCCGGCTGAGCCCACGGCTGCCCGCGTACGGGAGGACGGAGGGTTCGCGCCTCAGCCGACCCATTCAGCCAATGCGCCGCGTCCGCAGCGGCCGATGCCTCCGGCGCCCACGGGTCCCGGACCGGAGCAGAGCCGGTTCGACTGGAACTCCGCGGCGCAGCTGAAGCCCAGCTACACGTTTGACAATTTCATCGCGGGTGCGGGCAGTCAGTTTGCTCACGCCGCGGCTTCCGCTGTGGCGGAGCGTCCTGCCAAGATGTACAACCCACTGTTTGTTTATGGCGGGGTGGGCTTGGGAAAGACCCACCTGATGCATGCCATCGGGCATGAGGTGAAGCGACGTCAGCCAGGTGCGGCCATTCGCTACGTCACGGGTGAGGCCTTCACCAACGAGATGATCAGCTGCGTGCGCAACCAGCACGACGGCATGACGGGCTTCCGCGATCGGTATCGCTCTATGGATGTGCTGCTGATCGACGACATCCAGTTTCTTGTCAGCAAGGAACGGACGCAGGAAGAGTTCTTCCACACGTTCAACACGCTGCACGAGAACATGAAGCAGGTGGTGATCGCGAGTGATCGTCCGCCCAAGGATCTCAACGGCTTTGAAGACCGCTTGCGTTCCCGTTTTGAATGGGGCCTTGTGGTGGACGTTCAGCCTCCGGATCTTGAGACGAAGGTCGCGATTCTGCAGCGTAAGGCCGAGCTGGAGAACACGCATCTGCCGATCGACGTGGCGCTGTTTATTGCCGGCAATGTACGCAGCAACGTCCGCGAGTTGGAGGGCGCGTTGAACCGCCTGATTGCGTGGTGCTCGATTCAGGGGATCGAGGCGTCGCTGCCGACAGCCCAGCAGTGCCTCAAGCAGTTCATCGACACGCAGGTACGCAAGATCACGATTGAAGCCATTCAGCGTGCGGTTGCCGAGCAATTTGGCATGCGGGTTGGCGAGTTGAAGCAAAAGAACAACTCCCGCCAGATCGTGGTGCCGCGCCAGATTGCCATGTACCTGGCCAAGCAGATGACGGAAGCCTCGTTGCCGGAGATCGGACGGCAGTTTGGTGGCAAACACCACACCACGGTCATGCATTCGATCTCCAAAATCGACGAGCAGAAGCGCCATGACAAGGATCTGGCCCGCACGCTAGGCAAGCTGCAGGAAACCCTGAGTTGACGCTGCGCAACCACGCTCTCCGCCGATACGCCCTGTTCATCAATCGGCTGTAGCATAGTGCAGTGACTGAGCGTCGTTGGGTGTTGTTGATTGCTGGTGAGCTGGGCGGTACTGAATCAGTTTCTGATCGCGCGATGGAGCGCCTGGTAGACGCGATCAAAGATGAAGGGTATGAGGTCGTTCGTACCTCGACTCCGGAGGACGGCCTCGCGCTCGTCACCTCCGATCCCTCCTACAGCGCCATTTTGTTGGATTGGGATCTCGAGGGCGACAATCAGTTCGCCGAGCATGCTGCGCTGCAGATTCTCCGCGCGGTGCGTCAACGCAACAAGAAGGTCCCGATCTTTCTAATTGCCGACCGTACGCTGGTGAGCGAGCTTCCGCTGGAAGTGGTTCGGCAGGTACACGAATACATTCACCTGTTCGGCGATACGCCGGCCTTTATCGCGAACCGCGTCGATTTCGCGGTTGAGCGCTACCACGAGGCCCTGCTGCCGCCGTACTTCCGCGAGTTGCAGAAGTACACCGATCAGGGTGCGTACAGCTGGGACGCGCCGGGCCATATGGGCGGCGTGGCGTTCCTCAAGCACCCGATCGGCATGGAGTTCCATCGCTTCTTTGGCGAGAACCTGCTGCGCGCCGATCTGGGCATCTCTACGGCGCCGCTGGGTTCGTGGCTCGATCACATTGGGCCTCCGGGTGACTCCGAGCGGAACGCCGCACGCATCTTCGGGGCGGACTGGACCTTCTATGTACTTGGGGGCTCGTCGACCTCGAACCAGATTGTCGGGCATGGCGTCATTGCGAATGACGACATCGTGCTGGCCGATGCGAACTGCCATAAGTCCATCGCGCACGTGCTGACGGTGACGGGTGCAAGGCCGGTGTACTTCAAGCCGACGCGGAATGGGTACGGCATGATCGGCCTTGTGCCGTTCCGGCGGTTCAGTCCGGAGTCGGTGAAGGAGCTGATTGATCGGTGTCCGTTCACGCCGGGCGCGACCTCGCGGAACCCCAGCTATGCCGTCGTGACGAACTCTACCTATGACGGACTTTGCTACGACGTAAACAAGGTCGTGGAGCAGCTTGCGAAAAGCGTGCCGCGGATTCACTTTGATGAAGCCTGGTACGCGTATGCCAAGTTCCACGAGATCTACAAGGGCCGCTTTGCCATGGGCGTGCCGGATGAGATGCCGAACCGTCCTGCGATCTTTGCGGTGCAGTCTACGCACAAGATGCTGGCGGCGTTTTCCATGGGCTCCATGGTGCATGTGAAGCTGAGCGACCGTGCGCCGCTGGACTTTGACCAGTTCAACGAAGCGTTCATGATGCACGGCACGACTTCGCCGTTCTATCCGCTGATCGCCTCGCTTGACGTGGCTGCGGCCATGATGGACGAGCCTGCCGGTCACACGCTGATGGAAGAGACCATTGGCGATGCGGTCAGCTTCCGCAAAGCCATGTCTTCGGTCGCGCATCGCCTGCGTCAGGCCGAGTCCAATGGCGATGGCTGGTTCTTTCGGCTGTATCAGCCGGAGCAGGTGACTGATCCCGTCACGCGCCAACGATGGTTGATCGAAGAGGCGCCGGACAAGCTGCTGATCTCCACACCCAGTTGCTGGACGTTGAAGCCTGGCGACAGCTGGCACGGCTTTCAGGACGAGGACATCGCGGACGAGTACTGCATGCTGGATCCGACCAAGGTCACCATCCTCATGCCCGGGCAGAACGCGCAGGGCGTGATCGAGGACTGGGGTATCCCTGCGGCCATCCTGGTGGAGTTCCTCGACGGACGCCGCGTGGAGATTGCCAGGAACGGTGACTACACCGTGCTGGTTCTGTTCTCTGTGGGCACCAGCAAGGGAAAATGGGGCGCTCTGCTCGAGAACCTGTTCGAGTTCAAGCGGCTGTACGACACGGACGCCGATCTGACAGAGGCCATGCCCGAACTGGTACAGCGGTTCCCGGCGCGGTACCGGAATCAGACGCTGCGCGAGCTTTCGGACGAGATGCATGCCGCGATGATCGACATGAACCTTGCCGGCCTTGTCAACGCCTCCTGTGATGAGGACTTCGATCCTGTTCTCACGCCGGCGCAGGCCTACCAGAAGCTGGTGCGCGGTCAGACCGAGAAGATCCCCTTCGAGCAGATGGCTGGGCGCATCGCTCCCGTGATGCTGGTACCGTACCCACCGGGCATTCCGATGAGCATGCCGGGTGAGCGGCTGGGTGATGCCAATAGTCCGGTGATGAAGCTGATCCTTGCCATGGAAGGGTTTGGCCGCCGTTTCCCTGGATTCGAACGCGAGACCCACGGCGTGGAAACCGACGAGCATGGCAAGTACTGGATGCGTGCCGTGATCGAAACAGAGGAGCAACAGCAGCACAAGGCACAGACGGCTCCCGAGGTGCTGGCACCGGAGGACAGGCAGGTGATGCCTACCAAGCCCATCCGGCGCTCCACGGAGTAGGCGACGCGGGGGATCGTGCTAGGGCACCAGCACGATCTTGCCCACGCCACCCTTCTCCCCGGCGGCTTGCGCTTCGCCGGCTTCACGCAGGGCCATGGTGCGATCGATTGGTATCTTGAGGCGCCCATCGCGCACCGCCTCGCCGTAATGCACGAGGGTCTCGGGATTCGGCTTTGCCATGATGGCGTTCACACGAACCAGCGGGTGCAGCGCAGCATCCTGCGGCGGCCCCAGAACGCTGCCGTAGACGCCACCCGGCTTGATTTTGGCCAGGAGCCTGGGCGCGAGCTTGCCACCGACGGTGTCGGCTACACCGTCCACCAGGCCTACGCGGGCAAGGTCGTCGGCGTCGCCCAGATCGATTGCAGCGATGGCACCCAGCGCTTTGGCTTCCTCCATCTGCTTTTTACGCACGCCGGCGATGACCTTGGCGCCGATCTCCAGGGCGGCGAAGAGGGCACACCGGCCGACACTGCCTGTCGCGCCGGTGAGTAGAATCGTTTGTCTTGGCTGGACCTCCGTCCCGATGCGGATCAGTTGATCGCCTGTGAGAGAGACGAGGGGCACCGTCCCGGCTGCGACCATGTCGAGGTCGGAAGGTATATGCGCCAGTTCGGACGTCTTGACGACACACAGCTCGGCATAGGTGGCGTGCGCCAGGGCGAAGACTTTGTCGCCCTCGGCAAAGCAGGTGACACCCTTGCCGAGAGCTTCCACAACGCCTGCCACGTCGCGGCCCAAAATGCCCGGGAACTGAACCGGAAAGCGCTCCCTGGCCTCGCCGGAACGCATCTTCCAGTCCACTGGATTGATGCTCGCGGCAAGGACGCGGATACGAACCTCACCGGGACCCGGTTGTGGATCTGGGAAGTCCTCGAATTTCAGTTTGGATGGCGCTCCGTACTCGTGCAGCACTGCAGCCTTCATGCATCGTCCCTCCGCACGTTTGGATGCACGTAGCGGCGCGGAGAAGGGGGTTGCAGGTTTTGCGCCCGGGCCGGTGACTGGAAAAAGAAAGGCAGCCCCGTTGGGGGCTGCCAAGTGTTGCAGGAGAGCAGGCTACTCAGTAGCGAAAGTGGTTGCGCTCCAGAGGGCGGTGGAACCGCTGAGGGTGGAAGCCCCCCAGAGAGCCGTTGAACTGGAAGGATTGGAGCGGCCCCAGAGAGCAGTAGAGCCGTTCATGGTGGAGGTTCCCCAGAGGGCATCAGCGGCATCCGGAGTTCCCCGACCCCAGAGGGCGGTGGATCCCCACAGGGCGGTATAGGCTTGCGGATCGTCCCTGCCCCAGAGTGCAGTGGAAGCCTGCGTGGCGTCCCTGCCCCAGAGGGCGGTGCTACCGCCTACAAACGCATTGGCACCGTAGACACCGGAAGCGCCCCAAAGGGCCGTTCTGCCCCAGAGTGCGGTGCTGTCTGTCACCAACCCGACGTCCCCGCTGTTGGGGTCGTACAAGGCAATGGGCGACATGGCCGAACCCAGAGGGAACGCTGTGCTTTTGGCAATTCTTACGGCCGCCCCGATATCGAGATAGCCGGCACCCACCGTGAAGACGTCGTTATGCGCGACGTAGGTGTTGCCCGCGTCTGTCACCGAGCTCGTTTGCGGGAGAACGGCCTTGTTGGCGGTCTCCATCATGAGAGCTTTTACCTGGTCCGGGGTCAGAGCCGGGTTAGCGTTCAGAAGCAGAGCGACCGCACCGCTGGCTACGCCCGTGGCCATGCTGGTACCGCTGAGGGGCATGTAGTCCGGCGAGCTTTGGGTAGAAGCCTTCGGATCCAGCCCGTATTGGTAGAAGCTGACGGGTGTGTAGAAGGTGGGGTTGTTCTGCTGCAAGCTGCTGTTGTTTGCATGCAGGCTGGTGACCAGGTTGCCGGGTGCAACGATGTCAGGCTTGGCGACATGGTCGATGAAGGATGGTCCTTTGGAGCTGTAGCTGGCCATCGCATCATCGGTGTTGGTTGCCGTACCCTTGGTGCGAACGGCGCCGACCGTGATGACGTAGGGGTCGTTGCCAGGGGCTTCGATGGTGCCGTAACCCTCCGTGTTCAGCGCCAGATCGCGGCCGGCATTGCCCGCTGCTGCGACGACCACGATGCCGGATTTCCAGGCCAGCTCGACTTCCTGGCAGAGCGGATCCAGTGCATAGCTTTCAAAGATCGGACGCCCGAGGGAAAGGTTGATCACCCGGATGTTGTAAGTCTTCTTCAGGGCGATCGCCGTGTCGATGGCCTGAATGACGGCGGTATCCGTGCCCTGTCCGTTTGCATCAAGAACCTTGAGGTTCAGGAGGCTGACGGTGGGCGCAATGCCGTAGAAAGTGCGGAAGAACTGCATACCATACGAAGCGGTGCCGTTGCCCCCAATCAGACCCGCGACATGGGTTCCGTGGCCAAACGCATCGGTGGTGTCCTTGAGCGCGCCTGGGACGAAGCTCTGGTTGTAGACCACCCGTCCATTCGCGCCCGGTCCGTAGGGGATGAGCGGCCCACCGGAGATGGAGGGTGCGGGTGTAATCAGGGCCAGCGTTTGAGCTGATACGGCCTGCAGGTCACGTACGCTGTTGATGCCGCTGTCGATCACGGCCACGCCAATGTTGGAACCGTAGTAGCCCAGTTTCCAGGCGGCCGGCGCGTTGATGGGTTCAGCCGTGTACTCCGCATTGGTGGCAACCGTGCTCGCGGCTGTGGAGGCGCCGTGCGTGACCAGCGTGCGGTCCGGGCTAATGTACCGAATGTTGGTGTCGGCGTTCAGGGTTTGCAAAGCAGAGGATGGCAGTGTGACCTGAAGGGCGTTGATGCCTTTCAAGAGGACGGGAGTGCTTCCGCCCAACGAGGTGAGCTGCGTAAGCTCCGCTGATGTTGGCGGTGAGAGGTACTGGATGATGACGGAGGTGTTTCCCGATGCCGGGTTGGCAAGATCCGGGGACGTCTTGACTGGGGTAGGTGGTGCCTTTTGAATTGGTGCGGCCAACGCGTGCAGAGTCGCGCTGGCGGACACACCGCAGAACAAGAGAAATTTGCGAAACCGTGGAGACGGTAGCATTGCAGTGCCTCATACGAGGAGATAGAGCAAGGCCATGCGACACCTTGGGGACTAGAGAGTACCTAAGTTACTGCTCTAGATGACCTTGGACGTCTACACGCTTCCTTGACCAAAGCGACTGTAGCTCCCTTTCCGTCCGTGCGAATCACACGGATGGGGGACCCATGCAGGCTGCCCGTGTGAGTCACGTGACGCGTGTGCAGAAGAGTGATTCCTTTCGTTACATAGAGCCGCCTTTCCAGGCTGGAAGGGTCATCCCCGTTTCCCCTTGGAGAGCCGACCTAGAGATAAAGGAGAGGCACGCGGGTTTGCAAATAAGTAACGTGGAGCGAGCAACGCGTCTCCGTGCCCAGGCACCTTATCTCGGGTACGCGTTGGTGCTTGCAGGTATCGATCCGAAGAGCACGCGACGACTCGTCACCGGCATTCAGCCGCAAACCCCCAAAGAGTTCCATGTTGTCGACGTCCGCAGCCTGCCGATTCTTGGCAGCGTGCTGTGGCGCAACTCCCTGTGCTCTGGAGAACGTTATGGCTGCAACAAGTGAAGTCACCCGGTACATCTGCCTCTTCCACGATTCGGCGCGTGCGAGTGCGGCAGTCAGCGCTCTGGAAAATGCCGATGTGGCCGCCGGCAGCGTGACTGTGCTTCGTGGTGCTGATCAGGATGGGCGCACGAATCCAGAAGCGCTCGCGGAGCTCGGCGTGCCGGATCGGGACCTTTCCCATTTGGCGGACGGCTTGCGTCACGGCGGTGTCGTTGTTTCGCTCCTGGCCTCAGAGAGTCGCAGCGACGAGATTGAGAAGATCTTTCACCACTTCAGTGCGGACAAGATTGACGAGACAGAGCTGCGCAGCACGGAGCCTGTAACCGCGGCGATGCCCCTGGCCCAGGATTCGGTTCGCGACGTTGCCGGCGAAGCTGTGATCCCGATTGCAGCGGAGTCCCTTGTCGTTGGTAAGCGCGAGGTGGATCGCGGTGGCGTGCGGGTATACCGTCGGACGGTAGACGAACCTGTGAGCGAGGCCGTGAGCCTGCATGATGAGCGCGTGGTGCTGGAGCACCGGAGCGTGGATCGGGTGGCTACCGAGGCTGACGTTCGCGCTGGCGGACAATCCTTTGAACTGGTCGAGACGACCGAGGTGCCCGTGGTGCAGAAGACCGCACGCGTGGTGGAAGAGGTTCGGGTGGGCAAGGTGGAGACGGACCATACCGAAGTGGTCCAGGACAGCGTGCGGCACACCGAGGTCGATATTGAGCCGATCGAGACGGCTGTCCATCCGTCCGGTACATCGCGCGACTAAGTGACTTCGCTGCAGGCGCGTGTAACGCCCTGTCCAGACCGGTTGAATAGCGGTATAACTTCCACCCGCTTCGTGCGGAAGAGGATACAAGATGGCTACGGAACGAGTGAAGGTTTACGAGGACGGCAAGCGCGGTGGGATTCCCATCTGGGCGTGGCTCCTGCCGTTGTTGCTGGTGTTGGCGTTGCTTGCCTACTACTTGTTGCACAGAACGCATCCTGAAGACGCGACGGTACCTGCCGCTACGCCGGTAGCGACCTTAGCGCCGTCGGCTCCTGGCGGGATGCCCGATATCGGTGCCGTGCACTTCGCCACGGACAGTGCGGATCTTACACCGGAAGCCCAGGCGAGTCTGACGCGTGCTGCCGAGTATATGAAGCAGCACCCGGAAGCCCATCTGCGGTTGGAAGGCTTTACAGACTCAACGGGAACGACGCCGCACAATTTGTCGCTATCGGATCGCCGCAGCCAGGCCGTGGCGGAGTATTTGAAGGGCCAGGGCGTCGACGGTTCCAGGTTGACTGGGCAGGGCTTCGGACCGGAAAAGCCGACAGATACGAATGCGACAGCGAGCGGCAAGGCGGACAACCGCCGCGTGGAGCTGTTTCAGCAACCCTAAGTTTTCGCCATCCGCGGACGGAGCACCTGGCCGTCCGAAAGACGTATATCGCAGCAAATACAAGGAATCGAGACACGCAATGCAGACAGTCGTTGGACTTTACAAAACGGTAAGCGAAGCGAACAAGGTGAAGCAGGCTCTCCTCAGCGAGGGCTATAGCGGCGGGGATGTCACCGTCATCGACCAGAGCGAGAGCGGATCGGCCGCAGGGTACGAGGGAACGACCGACACCGAGGATTCGATCGGCAGCAAGATCAAGCACTTCTTTGAGGGCCTTGGCGGACACGACGAGCACACGCATTCGGCCTACACCGAGGGCATTCGTGGCGGCGGCGCCCTGGTGGCCGTGGATGCAGCTGATGGAGAGGTTGACCGCACAGCGGCGCTGCTGGAGCAGCACGGCGCGTCTGAGATCGAAGGCGGGTCAAGCTACGGCGCAGGTACGGGCGATGGTTTCGCAGCGACCGGAGCGGGTCGGGGCGCATCTTCCACGGTGACCGGAGAGCAGGTGATCCCGATCGTTCAGGAAGAGCTCGTGGTCGGCAAGCGGCAGGTGGAGCGCGGCGGCGTGCGGGTGTACTCGCGCGTTGTGAGCGAGGCTGTGAGCGAGAACGTCAACCTGCACGACGAGCGCGTCATCGTTGATCGCCATGCAGTAAATCGCGCTGCGACCGAGGCGGACTTTGTGGACGCAGGACCGATCGAAGTGCGCGCCGTGGGTGAAGAGGCGGTAGTAGGCAAGTCTGGCCGTGTGGTGGAAGAGGTCGTTGTGGGCAAGACGGCAACGGATCGCACCGAGACGGTGAAGGATTCCGTCCGCCATACCGAGGTGGATGTGGAGCCGGTGACGACAGGCGTTGGATCGACAACGACTACGACAAACACGAAGTATTAAGGGCTGTTTCTGAAGCTGCAACAGGGTCCGGAGCGAGTGCTTCGGACCCTGACGTTTGTGAGGAGGAGTATGTCGATACTGCAGCTGGAAGGCGCGTATGAGAATGAACTGGCCGCCACGGGTGAGTTCAACCCGCAAGCGCCAAAGACCGCGCTGATGTTGCCTACAGGCCAGCGCATTGTGCTGCCAACGGAGTTGTTAATTCGTGCGATAAACGGACAGGCTCTTACCGGAGAGGCGCCGCGCGAGGAGGATGCACCAATACCGGAAGCAGTGGCCCCGGTGCGAGATGTCGCGGAGAGCCAGGTGATTCCGCTCATTGCGGAGGAGATCCAGGTTGGCAAGAAGCAAGTCGAAACAGGACGTGTGCATGTTCGGCGCGAAACCGAAGAACATGTCCAGACAGTGACGGTTCCCCTGACCGACGTGCGCTGGGAGGTGGAGCATGTGCCGATCGATCAGGTGATTGCCGCGCAACCGGAGATCCGCCACGTCGGCGAGACCATCATATTTCCCATGGTGGAGGAGCGCATGGTGGTGAGGCGGGAATTGTGGCTGCGAGAAGAGGTCCATGTGCGCAAGGTGTCCAGCACCGTGGAGAAAAGTGCCGAGTTCCCGGTGAAGCGAGATGTGCTGGTGGAGAGCCGAACGGGCGAGGTGTAAGGCGATCGAGGAGTGAGGTGCTGCACTCGGACTAGCCGTGGCAGCACCCCTTGTCAGCTACGGATGTGGTGTGAAGTCGCGGATGCCGTCGACTGCGGGCTGATCGAGATGCTGGAGCAGTTGCACGAGGAGGTCGACGGTCCGGTCGAAATCGCCGCGGTTAACCACACCGTTGTGTGCGTGTGTGTATCGCACGGGTGTCACGATGTTGACGGTGGGCGCGCCTGTCCCGGAATCCTGCATTTCTGCGGAATCGTCGCCGTAGCCCTGGACCAGGTCGAGTTGGAGCGGGATGTTGTTTCCCTTTGCGGTGTCCTGGACGAAGCGGACGAGCTTGCGATTTGGGATGGCGCTGCTGTCGTAGAGGAAGATGCCGGGGCCTCCGCCAAGGTGCGCCTGGGTCTCTTCTGGATGGCCTCCCTGATCGTTGGCGATGCCGCCTTCCAGGGCAAGGCCCAGGTCAGGTTTGACGAGGTTGGATGCGGTGCGTGCTCCTCGCAGGCCAATCTCTTCCTGGGTCGTGGCTACGAAGAAGACCTGGTTGTTATGAGGCAGCTTGGCGAGGCGCTGCATGGCCTGAACGAGGACGGCGCAGCCAATCCGGTCGTCCCAGGCTTTGCCGAGGTAGTTTTGCGAGCCGTTGAGGACCTTGAAGGGCGCGTCAGGGACGACGGGGTCGCCCGGTTCCACGCCCATGGCGGCCGCTTCGGCTGGGGTTTTGGCGCCAATGTCGAGGAATACGCTTTCGCGGGGAATCACCGCGGTACGTTCTGCGGGTGTGGCGACGTGGATGTCACGGATACCAGTGACTGCCTCTACTGGGCCTTTGCTGCCCAGGATGATCCAGCGCTGATCCACAAGGGCCTGATCGAGCCAGCCGCCAAGCATCTGCATGGTGAGCTGACCGTTGGGGCCGATGCGCCGGACCATGCCGCCCAGTTCGTCCATGTGCGCGTCCACCATGATGCGGGGCCCCGCCGTGCCGAGCTGCCCGATGACAGAGCCCATGCCGTCATAGCGAAGAGGCACCGCGCTGAGCGGCTTCATCTCGGCCACCATGAGGGCGCGGACGGGGTCTTCATACCCTGGAGGACCTGGCGCATCGGATAGACGCCCCAGCAATTGCACGGTTGCATCGGGCTGCTGGGCGGCTACGAAGGAGGAACAGGTAAAGAGGCCGAGGGGCAACAGGAAGCGGAAAAGGTGTCGCATAGCGCAGCGTAGCATCTAGAAAGAGCGCTTCGTGGCGTGACCTTAATGAGGAGGACAGGACGATATGGCGGTCCGTATTGGGATTCCGGTCCCCACGTCGGAGGACCTGGAATACAACGGGAAGAATGAGCCGCAGTATGCCCAGGCTGTACGCCAGGCCGGAGGTGAGGTTGTCGCGCTGGGACTTTCTGATAGGGCAAGCTGGAGAGGTTTGGTCCAGGGCTGCGACGGCTTTGTACTCCCAGGAAGCCCTGCGGACGTGGACCCCGCGCTGTATGGGCAGGATCGCGAAGAAGCGACCGCGGGTGCGGATGCTTTACGCGAGGCGTGTGATCTGTTGGTGCTGGAGCACGCGGCGGAGAGCGGAAAGCCTGTGCTGGCTATCTGTTTCGGCATGCAGCGGCTGAATGTGTGGCGCGGTGGGACGCTGGTGCAGGATCTGACTCCGGTTCCTGTGAACCATGGAGCGGGCCCAAGCGTGGCCGTGGCGCATTCCGTGGCCGTTCCGGGACATAGCCTACTGGCGGGATTGCTGAACGCGCAGGAAGCACCCATGGAGGGGAACTTCCGACGATTGCTGGTCAACAGCAGCCATCACCAGGCTGTGGGGATTGTTGGCGATGATTTGACGGTGGTTGCACGGTGCTCGCAAGACGCTGTCGTTGAGGCGATCGAGGGTCGGGTGGGCCGGGCCGCGATGCTGGGTGTGCAATGGCACCCGGAGCGGAGTGTGGACAGATCTCCCGCGTCCCGTGCGCTATTTACCTGGGTAGTGGCCGAAGCGGAGGACGTGCAGATGCAGATGGAGATGCCGAGTGTCCAGTCTCTCTGAAAAGAAGATCGCGAGACTGCTGGAACCCTATCTGGAAGGCCACGGAGACCATTCGAGCGTACCGGCTGACCTATTTCCGCAGTTGGGAATCTACCTGGACCTCCTGGTGCGTTGGAACGCACGCACGAATCTGACAGCGGTACGGGATCCTGAGCAGATGGTGCAAAGGCATTTCGGGGAGAGTGTCTTCGCCGGACTGTGTCTGAAGCCGTTCCTGGGAGCGACAACGCAATTGCTGGATCTTGGCTCAGGTGCAGGCTTTCCGGGCCTGCCGATCCAGTTGCTCATGCCGGCGTGGCAGGTCACGCTGGCGGAGTCACAAGGCAAGAAGGCGACCTTCCTGCGTGAGGTCGTGCGGACGCTTGGGTTACGGTGCGAGGTGTGGGCGGGCCGAGCGGAGGACCTGGGGCCCGACAGAATGTTCCAGGCGGTGACGCTCCGCGCCGTTGATCGCATGAGCGCGATGGTGAAGGTTGCCAGGACGCGTATTGCGAAGGGGGGAGTGTTGCTGGAGCTTACGGGAGAGAGTTCGGGTGGTACGGAGGTTTTCCCGGTGCCCGGCAGAGAGGGCAGCTTTGTGCGGGTGTCGATTGCGGAGTAGGCCAGTGTTCCACGTGGAACATGCGACTTGACCGAAAGAAGGACGCAAGGGGGGGAACAGCCCTATCGTTCCACGTGGAACATTCCTGATCCACAGGCGCCCACAGCTATTCACTCGCCCCGCTCTGTTAGCCTGAGCCGGTACCTTCATGGCACCACCACCCTCAAAAGACCTCCCAGTCAGCGACGCAGCACAGCGCACCTCTCGCGTCATCGCCGTTGTGAACCAAAAAGGCGGTGTTGGCAAGACCACCACCGCGCTCAATGTGGCTGCGGCCCTCGCCTTGGAAGGCTTCTCGGCCCTGCTACTGGACTTTGATCCCCAGGCAAACAGTACGAGCGGCCTCGGCTTTGCCCGTGGGGAGGAGCGCACCTCGGTCTATGACCTGCTGTTAGGTGAGGCGGCGATTGAGGATGCCGTCCTGCCTACGTCCGTGGAGAGTCTGTCGCTCATCCCGGGCACAAGGAACCTGATCGGGGCCAACGTCGAGCTGGTTGGGCTGGAACGGCGAGAGTACCGACTCCGAGAGGCCATCGAGCCTGCCCGGCGCGCGTACGACTTCGTCCTGTTGGACTGCCCACCAGCCCTGGACCTGCTTACGCTGAACGCCCTGGTTGCGGCCGACCGGCTCTTGGTGCCGATGCAGGCGGAATATTTTGCCCTTGAGGGTATTTCAGAGCTGATGTCGACACTGGATCGCGTCTCTGCGAGCTTTAATCCGGATCTAGGGCTTGAAGGCGTGCTCCTGACCATGTATGACGATCGAACCAACCTGTCGCAGCAGGTGCGTGAGAATCTGCTGGGCTTCTTTGGAGACAAGCTGCTGCCCATGACGATCCCGCGGAACGTGCGGCTCGCAGAAGCCCCGAGTCATGGCCAGCCGGCGGTTACCTATGACCCAAAATCGCGGGGCGCTGAGGCCTATCGTGAGGTGGCCCGTGAGCTGCTGAAGCGCAACGGCCTTCCCTTGAAGAAGAAGCGGGCCTGGCCTTTTGGGCGCAAATAGAGATCAGGAGAGCAATCTATGCAGACATCCCCAGGGACAGACAACAAGCGACGCGCATTGGGCAAGGGGCTGGAGTCACTCCTTCCAGCGCGCCCACCGGCTGCCCCGATTGCGCTGCAAGCATCGAGCGAAGAAAGTCTGGCCGGCACCCCGCTGGATTTGGACGTGAAGCTGGTCGACCGCAATCCCTTTCAGACGCGTGCCGGCTTTGACGAGGCGAAGCTGACGGAGTTGGCGGCCTCCATCACGGCGACCGGGGTCGTGCAGCCGATCGTTGTGCGGCCAGGCAAGGACGGCAGATACACACTCATCACCGGCGAGCGACGCCTGATGGCCAGCAAGCAGGCGGGCAAGGCGACCATCCCGGCTATCATTCGCCAGGTCTCTGATCTGCAAACGATGGAGATGACCGTTGTCGAGAACCTGCAACGAGCCGATCTGAACCCCATGGAGCAGGCCCGTGCCTATGAACGGCTGAGCCGCGACTTCCACCTGACCCAGGAGCAGATGGCCGAGCGCACGGGCAAGGACCGGGCGACGGTGGCGAACTTCCTGCGGTTACTGCGTCTGCCCGATGATGTGCAGCAGTTGGTGGAGGCAGGCCAGTTGAGCTTTGGGCATGCGCGCGCGCTGCTCGCCCTGCCCACACCCGAGGCCATTGGCTCGGCGGCACAGCGCGTCATGGCGTTGGGGCTGAATGTGCGGGCCACGGAGAGCCTGGTCCAGGGACTGCTGAATCCAGAGGGCCGGTCCAAGCCGGAGAAGCCGCTGCAGGCCATGGACCCAAATGTACGGGAAGCGCAGGATCATCTGCGCCGCAGCCTGGGTCTGAAGGTCACGATTGAAGACAAGCGTGGCAAGGGACGCGTGATTATTGAATATACCGGCGTTGACGACTTCGATTCGATCCTGACGGCCCTGGGGAAGAACGTTTGAGGAGCTTAATTGTGAACCTGTATGGAACCCGCAGCTTGTTCCGGCTTACGTCTGTCCCGACTGTTTTGCTCGGGGTTTTTACGTCCGTGAGCGCGTCGCGTGCGCAACAGCCCACCTACGCTCCTCCGAGCGGACGCACGCTGATCCGTGCGGGTGCAGTTCTGGATGTGCGTACGGGCAAGGAGACGCCGAATGCCACGGTCATCGTCGAAGGCGACAAGGTGACCGCCGTTGTCCCGAGCGCGAGCGAATCAGCAAAGGCGGGCGACCGGGAAGTGGACCTCCACGAGTTGACCGTCATGCCTGGGCTGATCGACGTGCACGTTCACCTGACAGACGCGACGGATTTTGACCCTTATTTCGAGCTGTCCATGACGCCGGGGAAAGAGGCAATCATCGGCGTAGAAAACGCAAAAACGACGCTTGACGCGGGATTCACGACGGTGCGCAACGTGGGGGCAAATGGGTTCACGGATGTGGCCCTGCGGGATGAGATTAACGCCGGGCACATCCCCGGGCCACATATGCAGGTGTCCGGGCCGGCCCTGGGCATCACGGGCGGGCACATGGATGAGAACCTTTTGCCGTCTCAATACCACGTTGTGGGTGAGGGTGTCGCGGATGGCATCCCGGCTGTGCAGCACATGGTGCGGCAGAATATCAAGTACGGCGCGGACGTGATCAAGATCGGCGCGTCGGGCGGTGTGTTGTCCAAGGGCGATGACCCGCAGGCGTCACAGTACACCCGCGAAGAAATGGTGGCGATCGTTGCCGATGCGCACCGCCTGGGACGCAAGGTGGCCGCGCATGCGCACGGGGCGCAAGCCATTCTGTGGGCGACCGAGGCCGGTGTGGACTCCATTGAACATGGAAGCTACATCGACGATGCGAGCATCAAGGCCATGAAGGCGCACGGCACCTACCTTGTGCCGACCAGCTACCTGTACGACTGGTACAAGGAAAATGGTCACCTGCCAGCCCTGTACGCGCAGAAGATGAAAGACACCACAGCGGTGGCAAGGACCAACCATCGGCGGGCGATTGCCGCTGGTGTTAAGGTGGCGCTGGGTACGGATGCCGCGGTCTACCCGCACGGGCTGAACGCCCATGAGCTTGAGGTGTATGTGCGGGACTATGGCATGTCGCCGTTGCAGGCGCTGCAGTCAGCGACGCTGAACGGGGCAGACCTGATGGGCTGGACCGACAAGGTGGGCACGCTGGAGCCGGGTAAATGGGCAGATGTCATTGCCGTCAAAGGCGATCCGATGAAGGACGTACGAACCCTGCAACATGTCAGCTTTGTGATGAAGGGTGGCGTGGTGTACAAGAACGAACTGCGCTTGGACGGGGTCACCAAGCCAACCATGGCTGCAGTTGACCCGGAGCCCGCAGCGGCGCAGGCTAGTTACTGATGGGTGCCACAAGTTTCGAGTATCGTCTTCGCTATCCGCTGCACGGGTTGATCTTTGTTCTGGGCCTCTGGCCTTTCTGGGAGTCCTGGCTAGGACTCACAGCCAAGTCCACATGGCTGACGCTGAGCGCCGCGCTGGCACGCCAGGGATGGCTCGGCTTTCAGGCAGCCAC
>CAZZXY010000009.1:67429-80620 GCA_964658105.1 Verrucomicrobia bacterium Tous-C9LFEB
GAGCCGTTCCTGACACAGCGTTTCGGACAGGCCTATCGCGAGTACGAGGAGCGGGTGCCGCGCTTTTTACCCGCGCCCAAGCCGATGGTGCCGGCGGCCGGTCAGCGACCGCAGTGGCTCCAGGCGGTGCTGGGCGAGAGCTATGTGGTCGGTGTGGTTCTTACGCTGGCAGGTTTCGGCTGGGACTTCAATGCGCTGCCTTTGGTGAAGGGCGTTGTGATTTCGCTGGGTATTTCACTCGTGCTGCGCGCGTTTATGCCGCGTCCGAAGGCTGACCCGGCACCTCACCTGGCAGCCTAACGCTCCTTAAGCTGCAGGAAATGGGTGTGCGATTAGCGAACATCTGTCCGCTTGTGGTTCGCGCGGTAGTATCCGCTGTGGCGTTGGAGCACAACGGCGGCGGCGCCGCGCAGGCGAGCCTCTTCGCCGTCGCCAATGGACGCCAGGCGAGGTCCGTCGCCGGCCATGACCCCCGCACGGCACTCGCGAGCGATCACGTCGCGCGCCATCTCCCACATGGTGGTGATGTCGCCGGCGAAGACGATGAGATCCGGGGAGAGTACCGCATTCAGGATGTGCAGCCCCTGCCCGATGGCGACGGCCTGGCGCTCGAGCGCTTCCCGAGCCGCGGGGTCGCCATCGATGGCAAGCGAGACGAGCTCAACGATGGTCTGACGTTCCGCATCCGGGGCGAGCTCGGCGTAGTAGCGCATCGCCGCGCGCGAGGAGGCGAAGACCTCCCAGCAACCACGGGCCCCACACCCGCATAGCGGACCGTCAGGATCGACGGTGATGTGGCCGAACTCGCCGGCCATGCCGTTGCGCCCGAAGATGAGGCGGCCTTCGGCGAGGATGGCCGTGCCGACGCCTTCGGAGATGGTGACCAGCACGGCGTTGCGCACGCCGTCCATGCGCCCAAACCAGAGTTCAGATAACAGGGACGCATTGGCGCCGTTCTCTATCTGCACCGGCATGCCAAGTTCGGCGGCGAGTGCACGGTGGACGTCGAAGCCGTGCCAGGGCAGGTTGGGGGCGAGCAGGAGGGTGTTGGTGGCCGGGTCGACGCGCCCCGGGAGGCTGAGGCCGGCTCCCTCGAATGTCTTCTCGGGGAACTGCTCCCGAAACTGCTTCATGACAGTGGCGATGCTGACGATTGCCTTTTGCGGTTCGGACCCGAGGGGCACAAGGCGACGGGCCAGAAAACGGCCATTCAGGTCCAGCAGGCCCACGACGGCATGCCCGGGACGGACGTCCGCGGCAAGGATGACGAGATCGTCGTTGAGTGAGAGCAGGGTGGGGCGGCGGCCGCGCGCAGTCTTCACCATGGCGCCTTCGCGAATCCAGCGTTCGCCGAGCAGCTGTTCCACGATCGACGACACCGTGGAGGGTTGCAGCCCGGAGGCGCGGGCCAGATCGACGCGTGAGATCGGCTGCATGGAGCGGATCAACTCCAGTACCAGATCGCGGTTGATATCGCGCGTGAGTTCACTGGAGGCGACCTGCACGTAGGCGAGCTCGCTTGAGGCGGCTGCGGAGCGCGGGACGACGCTGTCCCGCTGCGACTTCGTGCCGGAAGGCGTACGGGTTGCCTTCGCCCGGGGGGCGACCGACGGTGTGGCTGGTGTGTTTTGCGCTTGGGGACGTTTCATTTCGTTGCCTTGACCCCGGCTGCAGGCTCCCGCCCTCGCTCCGCCGTTTGGCGCCGTCGCGAGGGTGAGGGGACCGTCTCCGGCCCGCCGTGCGCACGCTTCGCAGCAGCGCGGGAGCGGTAGTACCCGGAATGCCGTTGCAGGACGACCGCGGCCGCGCCGAGCAGATGCGCCGTGTCGCCAACGCCAGCCGAGAGCAGCCGGGGAGGATCACCCGCCAGCAAGTGGGCGGCACACTCGCGCTGGATGATGGGTTCCACCAGCGACCAGGCCAGGGTGATTTCGCCGGCGAAGCTGATGACCTCCGGCGAGAGTGAGGCCGCGACCATGCGCAGACCCCGGCCCACAGCGACAGCCTGGGCCTCGATGGCTTCGCGGGCGGCGGCGTCCCCGGCCTCGGCGCGGCTCACGAGGTCCTCGTAGAGCAGCGTTCCGGCCTTTGGCTGGGCGGTGGCATAGGCGCGCAGCGCTGCCGTGGAAGACGCAAAGACCTCCCAGCAGCCGCGCCGGCCGCAGCCGCAGGTAGGGCCCTGCGGGTGATAGCAGACATGGCCGAACTCGCCGGCCATGCCCTGATGGCCGCTGATGAGCTGGCCGTCGGCCAGGATGGAGGCGCCAAGCCCTTCGGAGATGGCCAGCAGCACGGCATTGCGTACGCCGTCGAGGTGCCCGAACCAGAGCTCCGAGAGCAGGCAGGCGTTGGCATCGTTCTCGAGTTCGACGGACATGTCCAGTCGCTGGGCCAGTCTTTCCGCGACGGCGAAGTCATGCCAGCGCAGGTTGGGTGCCACAAGCAGACGGTGCGTCGCTGGATCGATACGGCCGGGCAGACAGATTCCTGCGCCTTCAAAGGTGTGTTCCGGATGCTGCCTGCGGTGCGTGAGCAGGCCCTCCGCCACCGCATCGACACCATGCACCGCGTCGGGTGGCAGGGAGATGGAAGAGCGCGACAGGAAGTGGCCGTTCAGGTCGATGGCCGCCAGATCGGCGCGGCCGGGGCGCACATCGGCGACCAGCATGGCCAGATGTGCGTTGAGGGAGATCTGGGTAGGACGGCGGCCGCGAGCCGTCTTGACGGCCTCCCCTTCGCGGATCCAGCCCTCCTCCAGCAGCTGCTCGACGATAGACGAGACCGTGCTGTTCTGGAGTCCGGAGTGGTGAACCAGGTCCACGCGTGCAATGGGCTGGTGCGCCCGAATCAATTCGAGGACGATGTCGCGGTTGATCTCGCGAGCGAGCTCCGTCGAGGCCACCTCAACGTAGGCCAGATCGCGCACGGAACGTATAGGTGAGGGCTGTTGTCTTGCGGTGCTCTCCGTCCGCTCGCGCCGAGCGCTCTCTTTTGCCTTGGCCATGGTTCTAGCAAGTCTTATCTCGAGTGACCCTGAACCCGCAAGGATTCTCTTTCCGTACACTGAACAGGTCAGCGAGAGGAAACACACTATGGCGGATGGTTCAGGGAAGAAAATCTCGGCGCGGAACCAGTTGGTGGGCAAGGTGGAAGAGATCGTTCTCGGGACGGTCACGGCCAAGGTCAGCGTGCGTGTGGGTGAGAGTCTGATCGAATCCGTGATCACGCGACAGAGCGTGGAAGAGATGGAGATCAAGGTGGGCGACACGGTAACGGCCCTGATTAAGAGTACCGAAGTCTTGCTGATGACGCAGTAGCTTTGCCGGCCGGAGAGGGACACTTGGCACCTGATGACGATTTGCGCGTCCTGGAACAACAGGAAAAGCTGCTACAACCCGCGGTTTTTGGCGCGGACGAAGCCTGGCGTCTTGGCAGCTGCCTGCGAGACAAACTGATCGGGCGCGCGGCGGGTGGCTCGATCGAAATTGAGCTGGCCGGCCACCTGCTGTTTGCCTGCGCCACGGCGGGCGCAACGCCAGGGCAGGCCAACTGGATTCGCCGCAAGCGCAACACGGTGCATCACTTTGCGCGATCCACCTATGCGGTAGGGCGCAAGCTGGAACGGGATGGGACGACCCTGATGACAAGTCATGGCCTGAGCGAGGCCGATTACGTGGCGCACGGCGGCGGTTTCCCCATCGTGCTCGCCGGGACGGGCCTGGTGGGGAGTGTCGTCTTCAGCGGCCTGCCGCAGCGGGACGATCACAACCTGGTCGTTGATGGGCTGGCCGAGCTGCTGGGCATCGACGTGCCGCGGTTACGCCCATGAGCGACGGTTTGCGCATTTCGCGGCGGGGAGCGGACAAGCTGCGCGCCGGCCACGTGTGGGTCTACCGCACGGACCTGCTTTCAGAGGCGGACGCGGCGCAGCTGGCTCCCGGGGCGCTGACAGAGGTGTTGGAACCCTCGGGGCGTGTGGTCGGTACCGCGCTGTATTCGTCGACGTCGCAGATCGCGCTGCGGTTAGTCTCGCGTGATGCGGGTGTAGGACGGGCGGAGTATCTCGTCAGCCTGCGCGAGCGGATCAGCGAAGCGTTGGCTCGCCGTCGCACCGTTGCGCCACTGAGCGCAGAGCCAGGGACAGAGACGACGGCGCAAAGACTGCTGTTCTCTGAGGCGGATGGCGTGCCGGGCATTGTGGCCGACCGTTATGGCGAGCTGGCCATCGTGCAGTTGCTGACGCAGGGAACGGCGCAGGATGACGTGCGCGGTGTGCTGGCGGAGGTGCTGAAGGCGGAACTGTCATCGGGCGGTGAGCCGTTGACCGTGTGGGAGCGGCCTGACTCGCGCATCCGCGAGCTGGAACAGTTGCCGCTGGCCCCGGAGGGACCACTCCTCCACGTCGGCCCTGAGGCTCCGCCGGTGAAGACTGAGTTTCTCCTGAACGGGCTGCGGTTTGCGTATGACGCCGGGGCGGGGCAGAAGACGGGTGCCTTTCTGGATCAGCGACTGAACTACAAGGCTGCCGCAGAGTGGGTGCGCCGCTCCGGGAAGACCGGGACCGCGCTGGACATCTGCACCTACCAGGGCGGCTTTGCGCTTCACCTGGCGCAGGTCTGCGCGCGCGTGGCGGGCGTGGATCAGTCCCGGACATCGCTGGAAGTGGCAGAGAGCAACTTCCAGCGTAACGCTGGACTTCAGGCGGACGTGAACTGGATCGAAGCGGACGCCTTTCAGTTTCTGCGGGCCCTGGACGATCCCGAACGGGGTGCGGCGGCAGCGAAGTCCATGGGGCTGCCGGAGAAGTTTGACGCGATTGTGCTGGATCCCCCGGCCTTTGCCAAGAGTCGGCGCGCGGTGGAAGGCGCCCTGCGCGGCTACAAGGAGTTGAATCTCCGGGCGATGCGCTTGCTTGCCAGCGGGGGCACCCTGGTGACCTGCTCATGCTCTCACCATGTGAGCCTCGAGGCATTCTGGGGAGCGGTTGCCGAGGCTGCCGCGGATGCGGGACGCCGCGTACAGGTGCTGGAGACGCGAGCCGCGGCGCCGGACCATCCCGAGGTGGTGACCCTGCCGGAGACGCGCTACCTGAAATGCCTGATCTGCCGGGTGGAGTAGGCGGTCACCCTTCGAAGCCGCCGTGCTACTCTTACCCCAACTCATCGAGATTGCCGTACGGCCAAGATGACAGGCGAAAGAATCTTGCGCAGCAGCAGAGCACATTTGTTTGGCCCCTTCGTTTCCGTTTTGCTGCTCACGCTGAGTGCGTCCGCGCTGGCCCAGAGCTCCTCCCCCAATACCTATTGTCCGGACCCCACGAGCCAGGACTGCGGCGTGAGCACGTCCACGCAGAACAACTCGGTTCCAGGAAGCGTGACGCCTCAGATTGGCACGACACCGGGCGATACGAGCAGCCAGGATCCGCAGGGGCGGCCTGACCAGAACACGCAGCTCTATGTGGATTCGGCGGGCGTGAACGATCGTCGCCAGAACCCCGATGGAAATCGCTTCAACACCTATCTGCCGCCGGATCCGCTGACAGACATGCAGCGGCTCGCGCAGGCCTCTACCGGCGAGCGGCTCCCGATCTTCGGCCGCGATCTGTTTCAGCGCTCGCCTTCGACCTTTGCACCCGCAGATCAGATCCCCGCGCTGGCGGACTACATCGTCGGCCCGGGCGATCAGATCCTGGTCCGGCTCTGGGGGGCGGAGTCGTTCAACGGGCAACTGACTGTCGACAGCACGGGTTCGATCTACATCCCCAAGGTGGGTGCGGTCCACGTCGCGGGTCTCCGGGTAGATGAGTTGGAGTCGCACATCAATGCGGATGTGCGGCACACCTTCCGGAACTTCAACCTGTCCGTGAACCTGGGCCATCTCCGCTCCATCCAGGTCTATGTTGTCGGCGAGGCGCGGCGTCCAGGGGCCTACACGGTCAGCTCGCTCAGCACGGTGCTGAATGTGTTGTTCGTCGCCAATGGACCAAACGCGCAGGGCTCGTTGCGACACATCCAGGTTCGTCGCGGCGGCAAGGTGGTCTCCGAGCTGGATCTGTACGCCCTGTTGCTGACCGGCGACAAGAGCCAGGACATCCGCCTGCAGCCGGACGACACGATCTTCATCCCGGCCGTCGGTCCGCAGGTGGCCATCGCCGGCAGCGTGCATCACCCGGCGGTGTATGAGCTTCGCGACGACACGACGATCGACGCGCTCATCAAGCTCGCTGGCGGTTTCAGTTCCACGGCAAGCACGACCCAGATTTCGCTTGAACGGATTGAGCAGCAGCACGACCGCGCCGCCATGACGGTGAACCTCGATGCGCCTGGGCGCGCCACACCTCTGCGCGACGGCGACGTGCTCTACGCCGGGCATATCACGCGGGCGTACCAAAAGTCCGTGACGATTCGCGGCAACCTTGCCAATCCGGGACGCTTTGCCTGGCATGCGGGCATGCGGCTCAGCGACATCATCCCGGACCGCATGTCCCTGCTGACGAACAACTACTGGCAGCAGCGCAACAAGCTCGGTGTGCCCGTCCCGTTGTTTGAACCCATCCCTCAACCCCGGCGGCCGACAGTGCCCTACGGTTACGGACAGGGGAACCGAAGCAACACTCAGACCAACCAGCAAGGCCAGAGCAACACCGGCATCAACGGGTATACCCAACCGGGATCGCAGGCATCGCAGCAATACAACCCTGACGGAACGGACCTGCAGGACCCATACCAGTCTCCCTACCCGTACCCTGCCCCAAATACCACGGGCCTGGATACCACGGGAGAGCAGGCGACGCTGTTCGGCCAGACTTTCGGGAACGGAACCAATCAGCCCGTTACAAACGGCAGCAACCCGAACGGCAGCCTGATCAGTCCGCCGGACACGACACTTACGCGCGGCTCGCTGGCCGACGAGCAACAATCGACCGTCAGCCGCACCCTCGCGAGCCCCGGCACGCGCAACGAGATCCAGATTCCTGCCCCTGAGATTGACTGGTCGTATGCCGTCATCCAGCGTCTGGACCCCGATACGTTGAAGAGTTCGCTGGTCCCCTTTAGTCTGCAACGGCTGTTGCAGGACCACGACACGTCTCAGAACATAGAGCTGCAGGCCGGCGACATCGTCACGATCCTGTCGCAGGCAGACGTTCACGTTCCGCAGGATGAGCAGACCAAGTTCGTGCGCCTTGAAGGCGAGTTCAAGGGCGCCGGTGTCTACAGCGTCGGCCCGAATGAGACGCTCTATGACGTGGTGCAGCGTGCCGGGGGCCTGACCGGGAAGGCGTACCTGTATGGAGCCAGCTTTACGCGTGAATCAGCGCGCGTCTTCCAGCAGCAGCGCCTGGACGAGTACATCTCCCAAGTGGCCATCAACATGCAACGTGCGGCCGCGGTGCGGACGGCGTCTTCGGCCTCGGGCGTCTCCGATCCCAACGTCATCCTGGAGCAGCGCGAAGCCATCAACCAGCTGCGGCGTATGCGTGCCACGGGACGCGTCGTGCTGGAGTTCCAGCCCGGCAGCGCAGGGCAGGAGAGCATGCCGCACATCCCGCTTGAAGATGGGGACATCTTTCGCGTGCCTTCGCGCCCATTGACCGTGAACGTCATCGGTGCGGTGTACGGCCAGAATGTGTTCCTCTTCGACACAAAGCGGCGCGTAGAGGACTACCTCCGCCTTGCAGGCAAACCTACCTCGGTCGCCGATGCGGGACATGCCTTCGTCATCCGAGCAGACGGCTCCGTGTACAGCAGAGAGCGTGCCCGCGGGCCCTGGAAGAACAGCTTTGAAGCGACGCAGATCAATCCGGGCGACTCCATCGTCATTCCCGAAAAGGCCGTTGGACCATCATTCGTCCGGCAGTTCATTGACTACTCACAGATCTTCTCCCAGTTTGCCCTGGGTGCAGCCGCGATCAGCGTGATCAAGCAGTAGCGGTACGAAGCTCCAGCATGCGCCATGATGACGCTCTCCGTTGCATGACGAAATCAGGATCAAAGGGAGTTCGCCTGCGGATCTTCTACCCACTGCCCGGCAGGAGTCTGACATGACGGCGGAGTTTGCGGTCTGGCGTTCTTCCCGGCGCGCGCGGAGGACGGCAAGCCTGGTAGTGGCGCTGGCTTGCTGCCTGATGCCTACACATGCCCAGCAGCTGCAGCAGGCATCTCCGAGTCTCCTGACGTCACCCCAGTCAGAGGACAGCTCGGACCTGGACAGGCCTGCGACGGATCGGCTCGGGTCCACCAACGTCCCGATGGACAGCTGGATCTACCCGGCGCTGGAACGCCTGAGCGCCATGGGGCTGGTTCCTTTCCAAAGCGTCTCCATTCGCCCCTGGACGCGCGTTGAGTGCCGTCGCCAGGTGAAGGAGGCGATGGAGATCCTGAGCGGCCAGCACGGGCACTATTACGACGTGAGCGACTCCATCAAGGAAGAAGCCATGCGGCTGCTTCCGCAGCTGGAGCGCGAGCTGGACGACGCCGACAAGGGCCACGAGGCAACCCTGGAGGCTGTCTACGCGCGCGAAGGCACCATCGCCGGGCCGGCACTGACGGATGGCTTTCACTTCGGCCAGACCTGGTGGAATGACTACGGCCGCCCCCTTCAACGTGGAAGCAGTGCCATCGCCGGCTACGGGGCTCGCGCGACGTACAAGCGTCTGTACTTCTACTCGCGCCAGGAGATGCAGCAGAGCCCGAGCATGCCCGGCATCACGGGGGACCGTTCCGCGCTGTTCTACCAGCTCGACAACGTCCCGTTTAACACCCAGGACAATGCGCCGCCGTACCCCGTGACGCTGCCAGCTCCGGCCTATGTGCGGCAGAGACCGCTTGAGCTGTACGCCGGTGTTGCCTTCGACGGCTTCAATCTGTCCTTCGGCAAGCAGGAGATTTTCTGGGGTCCGACGACGATGGGGCCGCTCGCCTTCTCGAGCAACGCGGAGCCCACCTACAACCTGCGCCTGGTCGCCACAAGACCCCGGCCATTTCCCTTCGTGCCTACCTGGGGCACGTATCGCCTTGACCTGGTTTTCGGCAAGCTGTCAGGGCATCACTATCCCGCACGGCCGTACTACAACGGCCAGAAGATTGATCTCACCTTCGGCCGAACGCTGGAGGTCAGCTTCACCCGCTGGTCCATCCTCTGGGGCGTGGGCCACCCGATGACGCTGGGCAGCTTACGACGTAACCTTTTCAGTTCGGCGTCCACGGGCACCGACTTCGGCTATGGGGACCGCGCGGATCCAGGCGATCGCAAGAGCGACTTCGACTTCCGCTTGCATGTTCCGGGGCTGCGGAACTACGTCACGCTGTATGCGGACTCCTACGCCGACGATGAGCTGAACCCGATCGACGCGCCGCGCCGCGTCGTGTGGAGCCCCGGAATCTACTTCCCACGCCTGCCCCTGTTGCCGCACATGGATCTGCGGGTGGAGGCAGCCAGCTCCGAAGAGATGAGCCAGGATGAGGGAGGAACCCGCTTCTTCATCAACAACCAGTACCGTGACGGCAACACTAACAAGGGCTTTCTGCTGGGAAATGCTGTGGGCCGCGACGCGCGTGCGATCGAAGGCCGCACCGGTTACTGGTTCAACGCCCGGACCCGCGTGGAGGGCGCCTACCGTCAGACCAAGGGCGGTCGCATGCTCCCTGGCGGCAGCACCATCTCGGACGGCTTTGTGAACGCGTCGTATGCCTTCGCGCCGAACTGGACAGCGCAGGTGTTCACGCAGTATGAGCGGTTCCTGGTGCCCGCGTACATGCCGGGGTCTCAGCACAACGTCAGCGCTCGTTTCGGATTGGTTTGGACTCCGAAACTAGCACTTTTCCCAGGTAACTACTGAGTACCTGGAAGAACTCCTGTTTTCCCTTCATCTGTTTTTTCTCATGCGGGAGAAACAAACAAGGGACCGATCCGTCTACGCTTAGTAGCTGGGGTCCGCGTAAGCTTTCCTTGACGAAGCCCACCATCCTTGATCCAATGAGGCAGCCTTTCCAGCAGTACGGCACGTGACGATGAGCTTTACCGTAGGTATGGATTTAGTTTCTCCGGCTCTGTATACACTCCAGCAAACAGGGGTGGTAATCCCAACCTGTAACGCAGCCCGTTATTGGAACCGCTTACATGCGGCCCTGGCTGAGCAGGGACTCGCACCTGAGCAGGTTCTGATCGTTGACTCGGCTTCGACGGACGGGACCCCGTCACTCGCGAGGCGCGCGGGCTATCGACTGCTGGAGATCAGCCGTGACAGCTTCCGACACGGCGCGACGCGCCAGTTGGCTGCCGGTTTCTTCCCGAAGCAGAGCACGCTGATCTTTCTCACGCAGGATGCGTTGCCCAGTGGGGGGGAGCGGACCTTTGAGACGTTGCTGAAGGCGTTTGAAGACCCTGATGTCGGGGCAGCCTACGGCCGCCAGGTAGCGCGCGAAAAGGCAGGCCCGATTGAGCGTCATGCCCGGCTGTTCAACTACCCGGAGCAATCCGAGGTGCGGGAATTTGCCTCGAAGGACGACATCGGTTTCCGGGCGGCGTTCTTTTCCAACAGCTTTGCCGCGTATCGACGCAGCGCCTTCGATGAGGTGGGTGGGTTTCCGACCAACACCATCGTCTCGGAGGAGGTTACGGTTGCCGCGCGCATGCTGCTGGCTGGATGGAAGGTCGCCTACCAGGCTGACTCCACGGTGACGCACTCGCACGATCTCACCCTGCGCCAGGAATTTGCCCGATACTTCGACATCGGCGTTTACCACGGACGTTCCCGCTGGTTGCTGGAGCAGTTTGGGACCGCAGGCAGCGAGGGCCGAGCCTTTGTCCTTTCGCAGCTTCGCTATCTCTGGGACACGCAGCCGACGCTGCTGCCGGTGGCCGTGAGCAGAAACATGAGTAAGTGGCTGAGCTATCACCTGGGGCTCAGGGAGCGGTGGCTCCCCCTGTCGGTCAAACGGGGACTCTCAGGGCAGCAGACATTCTGGCTCGACGAGGTCAAGCACGCAGAAGAGAGCGCGGAGCTCTACCAGCCGAAGCTGACCTCCTAAGGCGGCGGCTCCCGTTCTGCGGAAGGGAGCCGCTCCGGAGTCGTTACTTGCCGAGATCGTGGATGGTCTTGCCGAGTGCTTCCGCGGTTTGTCCGGCCGCATCGCGCACCGCGCCCGTGGCCTGATCGAAGACACCCTCATTCGTCGTCTTCTGGTCGCCCGTTACGTTGCCTGCGAACTCTTCTACCTTGCCAAGGATCTTGCCGCCGGTACCGCCGGCACGCTGCTTCAGACCCCAGCTTCCGATTTCGCCGGCCGCACGGTCGACGCCGCTGGCGGGCGCAAGGTCAGGAGCATTCAGAATTGCGAAGACAGCGACCGCAAGCGTTGTGCCGCCGAGCAGCCAGAGAATCTTGTTCATATTCCACCTCAGCCTTTCGGATGCGAATCGGCGCTGGGGCGGAATACATGGGCTAGGCTGGTGGCATGATTTTCCACTTGCGTCGGCGTCGCCTCCCGTGGATCGCCGCGGTTTTCCTGTGTGCCTCCGCCCATACAAGCGTTGCCCAGCGCCACGGCGCGGCATCCCCGACGCCCCGCGATGTCGACCCGGCCATTGCGCGTGTCATCGCGGAGACCCAGGCCATCGACAACCACGCGCATCCCCTGCTCGCCCCCCCGGCCATGGCCAGCGACCGCGAGTTCGACGCGCTGCCCGTGGACAATATGGAGCCCGAGACCGATCCCCTGGCATGGCGATTGGACTACCCCCCGTTGGTCGAAGCGTGGTCAGCACTTTGGGATTTCAGCGCAAAGCCTCCCCTGACAGCGGCGAACCAGGGGCAACTGGAAGCGGCCCGCGCCAGGGTCCGGGCACGGGAAGGGGCGGCCTACCCCGCCTGGGTGCTGGGCAAGGCCGGTATCGGCACCATGATAGCGAACAGGGTGGCTATGGGTAGCGGATTGCAGCCACCCCGCTTTCTGTGGGTGCCCTATGACGACGCGCTCCTGTTCCCGTTGCACAACGCGGGTCTCGCTGCGGCCAGTCCGGACCGTGCGCAGTTCTTTGCGCTTGAAGACAAGCTCCGGTCGCGCTATCTGCACGATGCGGGCTTGTCGTCCATGCCAAAGACGCTGCGCGAGTATCTGCGACTGGTCGTAACGCCCACGCTGGAACGGCAAAAGGCCGGGGGTGCCGTTGCCGTGAAGTTCGAGGTCGCGTACCTGCGCGGCCTGGATTTCGCGCAGGTCTCGCAGGAGCAGGCAGAAGGTGCCTTTCTGCAGCCATCCGCCGGGGAGACGCCCGATCCCGTGTCCTACAAAAAGCTGCAGGACTTCCTGTTCCGCTACATCGCGGCTGAGTGCGGGCGCCTGGGTCTGGCGGTGCATCTGCACGGTATGTCTGGCGGCGGACGCTACTTTTCGATAGCCGGCGTCAACCCGATGCTGCTGGAGCCGGTGCTGAACGATCCGCAGTTGAAGCGGACGCACTTTGTGCTGCTGCACGGCGGATGGCCCTACGTGCGGGAGGCGGGCTCATTGCTGCAGAAGCCGAACGTCTACCTGGACATGTCGCAACAGGCACTGATCTTCCCGGCGCACACCCTGGCGTGCTGGCTTCGCGAATGGCTGGAGACGTACCCGGATAAGGTGTTGTTTGGAACGGATGGCTACCCGTTCACGGCGGCGTTGGGGTGGGAGGAGGCAACCTGGCTGGCAGCGCGCAATGAGCGGCACGCTCTCGGCATCGCCCTGACCGCGATGCAACGGGACAAAGAGATCTCGCCGGCACGGGGCGCGGAGTTGGCCCGGATGGTGCTGCGGGGCAATGCGGAGACGCTCTATGGGCTGAACAGACCCTGAACGCATGGCTCGGAGCATCGCGCAGCGTGACCGTCGAGACTTGCCGGAAAAGGTACCCGGCGAGTATCCCGCAGAGGTGTCATTACTGTCAGAGAACCCAGTGAATTAGGATGTCCGGCATGGCGAAAGAACCGGCGCTGCGGAGCTCAAACTCCCCTGTGTCTCCAGGGTCCGACCTCTCAGAGGTCGTCGTCATCATCCCTGCGTGGCAACCGGACCGGCGGCTCACGCAGTTGATTGCCGAGTTGCAAGAGGCCGGCGTCGCGCACCTCGTGGTGGTGGATGACGGCAGTTCTCCTGACACGGACGCGGTTTTCAGCGACATCTCTGCCAAAGGGGATGTTGCCGTCTGCCGGCA
>CAZZXY010000010.1:0-77870 GCA_964658105.1 Verrucomicrobia bacterium Tous-C9LFEB
TGACCTTCAAAAGGACGGTTGGGGTTTCCCCGATGAACTACCTCATGAATTGGCGAATGCAGATTGCTTGTGAACTGCTGCAGGCAGGAGGCGAAAGCCTGGATGCTGTCGCGACCGCAATCGGGTACCGCTCCGAGAGCGCCTTCAGCACCGCCTTCGCGAAAATCGTGAAGTGCAGACCCGGCGCGTACCGGAGGACGGAGCCGCTACGCGCACAGGGAGAAGCGTCCCGCAAGGTCCCAAACGAGCTGCAGTGATCGTCCTCTTGCATTCCACCGTCTGTCCCGCTGACTCGGGTTAGCGGAAGGTTCAATTGCAGCAGTTGCCGGGCCCTCTGACTACGTCATCTGGGCTCTTGTCCAATTGCGTACACAGCGCGGAGTCGTTTACGGGGAGTCAGTCCGCTGGACACGGGTATGTTCGCGGGGAGAAAGGCGCCAATGACGCTTGAAAGCCGCGCGGAACGCGCTGTCAGACTTGTAGCCCAGCGTAGGGGCGATTGAAGAAATTGTTTCGCTGCCGTTTCGCATACGTTGCGCAGCCACTGTCATACGCCAATGCGTCAGGTAGTCCATCGGCGACTTTCCCACGGTTCTCTTAAACACCTGCGCAAACGCAGTCCGCGACATCCCTGCAGTGCGGGCTAGATCCTGTAACGTCCACGTACGTTGAGGCTCTCGATGCATGGACGACAAAGCCATACGCATGCGGCTGTCTGCAAGCGCCGACAGCCATCCTGGACCTCGCTGCAGGTCGTCCGCAAGATACAGCCGGAGAGCTTCGACCAACATTGTGTAAGCCACCTGTTGTGCGATGAGCGTACCTCCCGGTTGTGGATCACGCATCTCGCTCAGCATGCGTTCCACTGCCCAGCGCAGCGACTCTCGTTGCGAATCATTCTCCAGCAGTACGATGGGCGGTAGAGCATCCAGCAGGAAACTCGCATCCGCTTCCAGTTCAAAATGGCTTCCGAGAATGAGAACGTCTTCGCCCGGGGTTACCGGAAGGATGCCGTTATATCTTTCTCGCTTCGAGAGAAGCTGAAGAGTGAGCAAGAGGATTGCACATCCCATGACGACGGTCGGCACTCTTTTTCTCGAGCGTCACCCCACATTTTCCCGAAGCATTCTCAGCCTGCCCGCGATGCTGAACGAATTCCAGCGGACTGAAGAAAGCTCTTCCTTTTCGCATCTTGCATTCGGTCGACTTATCATTTCTTCGATTTCGCGTTTTTGTTCGATTTCGACCAGCTTTCCGCCGTCCGTCGGCTGCTCGATTACAAACGGAAGTGAGAACTCTCGCGGAAAGCTCACTGCGCACGATTTGGAGCATTCTACAGATAGTCTCTCTGAACGTCCGACCTCGAGCTCGTCTCCAATCAGCGTCTGACAACGGACTACCAACGAGAGGTGCAACCCCCCATTTGGCGCCGTGCTTCGACGTCCGATAGGGCAATTCCGTATAGTGATTCATTAAGTGGTCTCGGACGTGGAGTGATCTAGCCCGGCCTCAACAGCGTCAAGTCTAGCGCTACTTCCGCCGCGGACGGTCAAAGGGCTAAACGCTGCGCGCGGCCGGCGGGATGTCTCCGGCCTTCCACATTACATTCCGTGCAGCCCGGTGATCCTCCTCACGCGCAGGGCGTAGCTCGCGCCCGTGTTTCATGGTCTACCCCGCTTTAGAGTCGCCTCGACTCGACCCTCGCCCATATACCCCGAGAGTCTTAGCATCACTCTCTCCGCTTATTCACTTGGCCGGCCGCGGAGTACAGCCGTTCACCGACCTCCTAACTTCAGAGCAAGTTTGAAATCTCTATGTTCGTTTCGGAACATATGCAAGGTGACCGCGTAGGTAGTGCAACGCACACTCGCAACACCGTGAGTAACGCTATGGCTCCGGGCGGCTTATACGGAAACGCTCGAACCCTTATGCCTTTATAACGGGTTGCGACTTAGCATGGGCCGGAATGAGGACACATCAAAGCTTTCCGAAAGCACTCCATCCATCAGCCGGACACCGGTCCCTTTTGCGGCTACTTAGGATTGCCGTGGTTGGCCTTTGTTTGGGCGCAATGAAACTTGCTATTCGCGTTGTTGTTCACCCGCAGGAGTACGTCCACGTGAAGGTTCATGAGCGGCGCTAAGCCCCTTTTACGGTTGGTATATCTCTGACGCACCTATAATCACCGACGCCGAAAGCCGCTGAGGCGAATTAAAGCTAAGCTCTAATTGCGAGAGGCGGTGGTTGCTTTCTGTGCATAATCTTGTTCGCGTTGATGCGATGCCTCTGCGATTGCTGCATAGTGTTCGTGAAGGCGCCGCGCACGATCCGCAGCAGTTGGGTACTTCGATCCGACGCTCGGATAATTTAGTTCCCTTGTTAGAACGCCTTGCTGCTCGGCAGCGAGTCGCTCGTACAGCCGCGACCGCTCCTTGAAGTAAGCGGCAAGCACCATAAACTCGGCTTGAGAATGTGCTTTTCGGACCATCGCTCGTAATTGTCGGTCGGAGCTGCGCATTGTTGGTGCGTCGTTGGAAACGGGCGAGCAAAGTGCGAAAAAGGCAAGCACCAGTGCAGTGTAAGGCGGGAGAATCATCGTGAACCTCGCGATCACATTGTTTCCGCAGAGCCATCAGGAAGGCATAAGCAAGCACCACAAAACCCAGGATCCGTGTCCCATCTAGGTTCTCAGGCACGAGATACTTCGGTTCTGCAGAGACGGTCGCAAGCTTACGGCGGGGCTGGTCCCTGTTCTTACGGGATACTCGCGATGCTCTTGATGTTTCTTATCGACGTCCCATGACCTGGTTGTCGGTCGCCCGGCATATCGCCTCATCAGGGGCAGGAGCTCGAACTAGTTCAACATGAGGGGGAATCGTGCTTCAACCTTGATGATGCGGCATGCAAAGCAATCCATACGGGGTCGCATGCGATCTCGGAGGGTTCGGATGGGATTGTGTTCCCGCGCGCACCTATAGTCCCGTCGCATGACATGCGCGCCGCAATTCTGACGGACGGAATGGTGTGGTGAAACAATAGTCCGCACCCGCATCGAGCGCGACTACCCAAGATGTGGCGTTGATCCCGCACTGTCAGGTTATTAAGAAACACCTCGCGGAGGTTCGTGAAGCTGCCATGCCTAACATGGCGGGCGGCGCTCCGCATCGACCTTTTAGCGCTTGAGCTTAAGCGCAGAGCACGGTGAACGGGCCTGCTCCTTACAAATCCTTTATGCCTTCCTTATTGATCCTGCAATGGAATTAATCCTGCCGCTGTGAGTCGCTTTCCGGGTGACCCACAGCGACTGGAAAGAGAGAACAACGGTGAAAACAGCAGGAATATGGTCATATCGCAATGGGAAGATTGCCGCCGCATTATCACTCACTCTGGCGCTTGGCTCTTCCCTAACGCGGGCGCAGAGCACAGAGCCAATTGCGCCGGAACAGGATGGCACTCAGGCAGCACAGGATCAGAACACACCGACGGCACAAAACCAGAGGGTGCAGCATTTGGAGGACCAGCTGGACGCCATAACAAAAGAGCTGCGGGAGCTCGAACAGCAGCAGGCGGTCGACCGCAGTACGCAGCATAATACAACGGCAAAGGCGTCTGCACCTGTCCTGCCGCCGTCGGAGCAGGAGACAGCTTCCGTGGATCCGAGCGAGCCGCACTCGGAGCCGTTTACCTTTGCCGATTTCACGTGGCTGAATGGCAATGCCAGGACAAAAGATACACCCTACGCAACTAAGTTTTTTACGCCGGAGATCCGCGCGGATGTGAACTACACTTATGACTTCCGTCATCCGCAGGACGATACGATCGGCGGATCGAGCGAGATCTTCAGATCGAATGAGGTGCAGCTCACCCAGATGGGTGTGGGCGGTGACTTTCACCACGATAACGTCCGCGCGCGTTTGATGACGCAGTTTGGCCTGTATTCGGAGACTACCCCCCGCAATGACGCGAGCCCCTCGCGGGGACAATGGAACCTTGCCGACGCCTACCGCTACGTCTCGGAGGCGTACGGCGGGTATCACGTCAACTTTCAGCACGGAATCAACGTCGACGCGGGCATTTTTATGTCCTACGTCGGACTGTTTTCCTATTACCAGTTTGATAATTGGGCCTACCAGCCCTCTTATGTCTCTTCAAATACACCCTGGTTTTTCAACGGCGTGCGGGTGCAATGGTTTCCTACCGCAAAGCTGAAGATCGAGCCGTGGTTCATCAATGGCTGGCAGTCATACGGCAGGTTTAACGGGCGTCCAGGTTTTGGTGGCCAGATACTCTACCGGCCCAACGGGCGGTGGTCCATCCTGGGGAATCAGTACGCTTTTGGACGCGACGCGCTAGGACAGCCAAAGCGCACGCGATACCACTCGGACGATAGCGTCGAACTCAAGTACTTCGACAACCCTACGCGAACCATAAGCAAAGCCGCGGCGACCCTGACCGGCGACATCGGCTGCGAGACCGGCGGCGGGGTCAGCTGCTTCGGAAACGGAAGCAGTGGACCGAAGCAGAGCTTTCTTGGCGTGATGCTTTATAACCGTTTATGGTTCGATCGCGACCGATACGCCATTACACTTGGGGGCGGCCGCATCAATAACCCTGGCCGGTATCTGGTTCTGTTACCCCCTATCAACGGTGCCAATGCTGCTTCCGGCACACCGTACTTTACGGAAAACCCGGGAGATCCATACAAGGCATGGGACGGATCCGCGACGTTGGATTACATGCCCAGCCAATACTTCACCTACCGGCTCGAGTACAACCACCGAGCGGCCAACGTGCCATACTTCAGCGGGCCGGGCGGTGTCACCCCGCCGGGAGGAAACATAGGCGCACCGGGATCCGTCGTTGCCGGATGGACCCCGGACCTGCGGAATAGTGAAAACCGGATGACCTTCGCCATCCTTGTGAAATTTTGATACGGGCGTGCGGTGGATCGGCATCGTACGGCTTCCCCAGCCATTCCATCGCCCTCATCTACAGACCAACTGTGATTCCAATCCGAATACTTTTCGACACTGGATAAACCTAAGGACCCGCGCCAGAGATCCGGAGGGACTATGATTCAACCGACGCTGTGTTGGGCGGCTATTCCCATCTCACCCTCGGGACATGTGCCAGAGCAGCACGCTGCCATCATCTTCGACTTTGTCGCCTACACAGGCGTTGTTGTTATCGCAATCTGGCTTGCTTGTACAGGCGTTTCACTGCTTCCAACCAATTCAGCCATACGGAACCTCGCGAATTTCGACGGCTGGTCCAAAGCTGAGGAATGTTCGAAGGACGGTAGCCTGAAATCCGGCGACTTTCGCTCATTGGGTGTCATGTTGCTAATGATGGCCGCTTTTCTAATTTTATGCACTCTTCGTGGCCTGTGGAACCGTCCCATATAGGGCATCTAGTACCTAGCCCTGAGCCGAACCTTCCTGACAGCTACGGGCAACGACACCGATCAGGAGCTTGTGAAGCAATGTTTGGTACGGATGGTGAACAAGGACCGCGGGTAGGCGTAGGTCATCCATCTCACCCCTGCTGCAAGCAACGCACCCGGAATGATTGAGTGCTCATAGGGAGCTACATGTTGCAGATGTTTGTTTGAGGATTGGAGGAAAGCCCATTGTTGGACCTGCCCAAGCGCCGGCTGGCGGTATAAGGAACTCAACGCTCAGTAGATGAGCGAGGACGGCGGGGCAGGCCGGAGCTCCTAACGGAGCCTGACATCTTGAAAGAAGCGTGGGCGATACCTTCACCAACCGTCATAGGTTCTCTTCCGCTGACAAGGACGTATTGGGAACGCCTGCGGTGTCTGCCCGCTTTTTTGCTCGGTGGGGTAGCCTCCCAGGCTGACCCCGATGCGAAAGTCGACCTCGCCTCTTTTGATTGCTTGGCCAATTTCGTCGTCATCAATGGCATCGTCATCTCTCAACGTAAGTCTGTGGTGCCCTGCTGTCGCATAAGGGCGGCCCAGAGCTTTCGGAAAGCGCGGCCTTCTGAGGCGAGACAATGCCGCTTACTATATCGGTCGTGTGCTTTCGCGGATGGTGTCGACTTCGAGGAAGATGTGCTGGATCACTGGGAATTCAACCTGAATCTGAGCCCGGATCGGATCGACCGCTCGTTCCACGTCGCTGCTCGAGAAGCCGCCCCTGAACTGGCTTGTCATCTTGAGCAAAGCATCGTAAGGACCGAACAGGGATAGCCTAGCCTCTCGACGCCTGCGACGCTCTCGGCAGCTTCTCGTATCGCATGGAGCGTTGCCCGGTCTACATCATCTCTCCCTTCAACAGCGCTTTCTTCGAACCGAGCAGAAAGGCTTCGTTCATAAGGCGCAGTCCGATCAGGATCGGATGCTAAGCTACCCAGAACCGAAGGTGAAGTGAGTTGTAGCTGGCACTATATAGTGACGGATTGATGACTGTTGCGAAAGAGCCATGCTGGCTTTGAGCTGTTGGATCCCTTTTTGCCGCGGCTAGAAGCTCGGCGCCGCGGTGACACTTTGTCGATCGACATGCGGCAAGGTCTGATGAAGGCATAAGGGGCCCGAGTTCTGCAAGGCTGGAGTTCTCAGGGCGCGAAGCGGTAGCCGACGTAGTTCTCTGTTACTAGATAGCGGGGTTGCACTGGGTTCTCTTCAATCTTGCGGCGAAGTTGACTGATGTACGTGCGCAGGTATTCCCGCTCGTTTCCATACTCTTCTCCCCAAACAAGGCTTAGCAAGCGTTGGTGAGTGATCGGCCGCCCAGCATGACGCATGAGCAGGTGTAACAGCTCGAATTCTTTGGGAGTTAGGTGAAGAGCTTCTCCGCGTCTCAGGACTTGGTAGGCGACAGGGTCGAGCCGGATGCTACCTATCTCTAATGTGCGGAGACCGTCATCCTCGGGCTGCCGAACTCGGCGAACGGCAGCCCGAACCCTTGCGGCAAGCTCTGGAATGCGAAATGGCTTCGTGACGTAATCGTCTGCGCCAGCGTCCAGCGCCGCAATTGTGTCTTCATCGCTATTTCTGACTGTAAGCACGATGATGGGCAGCTTAGGGTGCAAACTCCTCATCTTTGCGCAGGCCGCCATGCCGCCCATCCCAGGCATGTTCAAATCTAATAGCACCACCTCGGAGCTCTTGCTCTGGAGTTCGGCCAATCCGAGTTCCCCATTTGTCGCCTCCCTGATCTCAAACCCCAAGGCGGTCAGGGTAGCCACGAGAGATCGACGTAACGCGTTGTCATCTTCCACGATCAGAATAGATCCTTGATGCATTGCCCTTCTCCTACGCCGGTAGGTGAACGACAAATGTCGTTCCCTTTTCCGCACTGCTTTCTACACGGATTAGACCGCCGTGTGCTTCCACCGCTCGCTTCGCCACGGAAAGACCAAGTCCCGTTCCGGAGGCGCGATGCTCTGTCGTTGGACTGCGGTAGTAGCGCTCAAAAATCAACTTCTGCTCTCTCGATGAAATGACTGAGCCTTCATTGTGAATGGAAAGGTCGAAGCCTGGTAAAGAAGCTCGGCTTTGTAACTCTACTCGTGTACCGTCTGGGCTGTACTTCAAAGCATTCTCCAGCAGCTGCACCAGAGCCAGCTCAAGTAGCTCGGGATCGGCACTTAAGTGCGTCGCGCCGTCCTCGAGCTTGACCACAACGCGCCCAACGTCATACTCGGAACGCAAGGCTGCGAGCGCATGCTCGACCATGACATGCAAATCGAGCGGAATCGGATGAATGAGTAGCCCGCCGGTGTCTAGCTTTGAGGTCCTCAAGAGCTTATCAGTCAGCGTTGCCAAGTAATGTACTTGACCCTCGATGACGTCGGCCAATTCTGACTGGAGCGGTGAGAGGTCTCCGACCTCGCGCATTCCGGAGCTGGAGACGATAATCGTAGTTAGGGGAGTTTTGACCGCATGTGCTAGACCATCAAGCACAGCAGTTCGCAATCTTTCGGAAATGGCCTGAGACTCGGCTGAGACCTCAGCTGAAAGCGCTCTTACGCGTTCTAGGTGTGTTGCGATGAGCGTCGCGATCGCATCTGCCATCAGAGGTTCAATTCTGCCTCGAAACAGGACGACACCTCTCGTCCGAACACCGAATCGAAGCAGGCGAATACGCTCGGACCGACTCGGCAGATCATAGCTGGTTGCGCTGCGCGAGGTCGCCTCTAAGGTGTCGAGGGCATTTGCACCGTCGCCAGCGTAAGCGAAATCCTGCCCGTTCTGATCGAGTAAAGCAACTCCGCTCAGCTTCAACTGATCGAGAACGAGGTGGCATATCTGGGTTGGAACCGAAGCCTTCCAGTCGAGCAGGAGAGCGCTTCGAGAGAGTGCGTACAGGGAGCGCTGCTGCTCCTCAGCCCGGTGCAGACTTTCAGCGTTTGCGCGAATCAGGCTGGAAAGATGACTTACCAGGAGGGACACGGCTGCGAAGGAGATTAGTGCAAAGATATCCTGCCCCGAATTAACCCGCAGCGTGAAGCGAGGTTCTGTAAAGAAGTAGTCGAGACCCAGGGTGGCACAGAGGTTAACAGCAACGGACGCAGCAAACCCTACCCTCCAAGCGACGAGAATAGTGATAAGCAGATAAAGGGGTATAGAAGCAGCGGGGCCAATCTGACGCCCCACCGTTAGTCTTCCAGACGCGAGAACGATGGCGCAAAGAGCAGCCACCCAAAAAACGGAGCTGGCAAATCGAATCTTCACATACCCTCATGTTCAGGGTAATCCGAGAAGGCGTAAAAAAGCAGTGGGGAATCTTTATGCCTTCCTGAGCATGGCGGGTTTGTACTGGAACTGCCGGACTCGTCGGCAGGAGCAATCGATGCCTCGCGTTACCCTTCATGCAGGTCAGATGGAATGGTTCGGGATAGATAAAGGCGAAGATATAGAACTGCGGCTTCGGCGAAAGAGCGGAGCGCAGTTTGACTATCGGGGAAGTGGCAACCAAAAACATTCCTTCTTCATCCGGATCGCAATCGGTTTCGCTTGCCTTGCTCTCTCGACGGCCGGCCTTGCCCAGTCCACCTTTGGCACCATTCGCGGCATGGTGCAGGACTCGAGCGGTTCCGTGGTGTCCGATGCGAGGGTCACCGTCCATTCGAGTGCAGAGAATACGGACCGCGTGGCGAGCACGAACGACTCTGGTGAGTTTAGCCTCGAGAACCTAAAGCCTGGCAACTATAAGGTCATGATTCAGCACGACGGCTTCTCGGACGCTCTGGTTCCGGTCGTCACCCTTGCGGCACGGCAGGAGCTTCGGCTGCCCATCTCTCTTGCAATGGCCTCTGCGAACACAACAGTCACTGTCCAGGCCGATTCCGGAGCCATCAACACCGAGAACGCAACCATAGGTGACGAAAAAGGCAATCTTCAGCTTACGCAGCTGCCCCTCAACAATCGTGCGACCACCACAAGTCCTCTCGGCGCGCTTGCGCTTTCGCCAAACGTCCAATCAGACAGCTCCGGCAACATCGCCGTGGGTGGGGCCGCTTCTTCCATGGTGAATTTCTCCGTAGATGGCATCTCTACCGCTAACGTCCGGTCGAATGGTGCCCTTCAGGACGCATACCCTTCCCAGGAAGGCATCGCTTCCATGAAGGTTACCGCTTTCAACAACAGCCCGGAGTTCTCGCAATTGGGCGATGTCACTTTCATAACGAAGAGCGGCTCGAACCAACTTCACGGGAGTTTCTTCGAATACCTCCAGAACGACGCGCTTGACGCGCGCCCATACGGCTTTGCCGACAAGGCACCCAAGCGATTCAACACCTTTGGGGCTTCCCTCGGTAGTCCGGTCACCTTCCCACACATCTATGACGGCCATAATCGCACGTTCTTATTCGCGACCTACGAAGGAAATCGGCGGACTACGTCGATGGCGCAGCAGTTCCTGGTTCCCACTCAGAACGAACGTAACGGTGATCTAAGGGCGCTTGGCGGCCCTGAGATCGATCCCTCTCGCATCTCGAACACTGCAATGGCTCTTCTAGCCTACTATCCGCTGCCGAATGTAAGCGACCAGTCCAACTACAACTACGAACACTTCCAATCCACCCCGGCCCGCACTGATGGGGCCGATCTCCGAATAGATCAGACGATTAGCGCAAGGCAGTCGCTCTATATCCGTGTTAGCCGAAAGAACATCACTTCGAATTTCGCGAACCCACTTCTGCCCAACGATATTGATGCGATTCATAATCGCAGCCTCTTGGTCTCGCACACATTCACCATCACGCCCCATCTGATGAACGAGTTTCGCTTCGGCTTCACGAAGGTTGGGACGTCAGTAAACTTCGCAATCGAAGGCGCAGCCGCTCTCTCCGAACTCGATCTGCGAGGGGTTGACATCGCGCAACATCCCTTTACGCACGCCTTTCCCACCTTCAACTTCAGTGCCGGGACCGGGTTTACACAGATCGGTCGCGACAAGGCAGGCATTACGGAGTCAGACACGCTTCAGGTGACTGACAATGTCACCTTCTCGGCCGGGAAACATACGTTCAAGGCTGGAACGGACCTGCGTAAGGTTCGCTACTCCGATCTCGAGAGCTTTGCACCCTCATACGCATCCGATGACTTCGGCTATTTCACCTTTCAGGGTAGCTTCACCGGCAGCAGCTTCGGCGATCTCCTGATCGGCGCTCCCACTAATGCTCTGTTTGCCGTTTCCAGTCCGGACGTCACCGGGAACGCCTGGCAGACAAGCGCCTTCGTTCAGGATGAGTATCAGGTCACTCCTAAGTGGACCGTCAACTATGGCCTCCGCTGGACAGTTCTTCCCGCGTTCTATCTTCAGGGAGGGAACGCGGCAAGCTTTGATCAGCGCAATAATTCCATAGTGGTGCCGGATGAACTTCCCGGGTACCTCGCGAAGAATGACCTCCAGGCCTCCAATCTCGCCTTCCAGCAATCCTTCAACGCCTGTAATCTCGGCAACACCGCCCTACCCTGCACCCGGTACGTCACTGCGGGTGAGGATCATTTGCCGCATGGTCTGCGCGACACCTATTGGGGCAACGTGCAGCCACGTGTCTCCCTAGCCTACCGGCCTTTTGCCGACACGAAGACCGTGGTTCGCGCCGGCTTCGGTGTCTTCACTATGACCAATCTGGGGCCGCTCTCATTTAACAACAGCGGCAATCCCACCTCGAGCCTGCACACCTACAGCAACAGCCTTGTTACAGATGCCAGCGGCTCGCATCCGCTCTTTCAGTTCCCCTCGACCTCGCCAGCCAGCGCCGGCGTGCAGTATGGTGGCGGAGGTCTCGATCAGGGAGTCGATCCCAACTACCGTGATCCGCAATCAAATCAGTGGAGCCTGACAGTGGAACGCCAACTGTCGCGTAATGACAGCCTGCGCATCAGCTATGTCGGTATGCACACCTATCGCCTTAGCATCACCGAAGACCTGAATCAGCTTCCCGCGAGCAGCACTCCCTACCAGACGACAGCTGCCAGTCCATATGTCGATCCTCGCGCCCCTTACAGAAATTGGTTCGAACTCTACAGCACCTTCAACGCGGGAAAGGCCAACTATACTGCGCTTGAGGTCGAAGCTACGCATACCTTGTCTCACGGCCTGTACCTGGATGCCGCCTACACCTTGGCGAAGAATCTTGCGGACAATCAGGGTGACACTCCCTCTGCTTTTGCTGGCGAAGTCAACTACGGCATTCCCCTCGCCGATCGCTTTCATGTCGGTTCCAACTACGGGAACGTCACCGGCAATCGCCGCAACCGTGCCCTCATCTCAGGTGCTTATCCGCTTCCGCTAGGGCGGGGACGGACCTACCTAAACTCAGGATGGTTAACCCAAATCCTTGGTGGATGGGAGCTGAACACCGTCTCTATGCTTGAGACCGGTCCATGGCTCACACCGAGCATCAGCGCTGGCGGATGTCGCTTTCAAGCGAATGCGGATGGATCCTGCCCGGCTACCCCGGGATCTGTGAGTCCTTCGAACCCTGCTGGCCTGCCCGGAATCAACGATCAATCCAACACCAACGTAACGAACCGCGGCGCTACTCTGCGGCCGGATGTGGTCTCGAGTAAGTTTCGCAAGGGTCAGTCTCGCCAAGAGTTCTTCAATCTTGGTGCTTTTGCACCCACTCCCATGGGAGCTGGACGCTTCGGCAACGCCGGCGTGGGCATTCTTGAGGGACCCGGAACTGTCGTCGTGAGCCTCGGTGCCGCGAAGGTCGTCCAGCTCCACGAGAAACTCCGGCTCCGCTTCGAATCGAGCTTCACTAACGTGCTAAATCATACCAACTTCGCGCCCCCTGCAACCCAAATTGATAATCCCTCCACATTCGGTGTGCTTAGCGCGCCACAGACGGCTGAGAACGCGGGGAATAGAACCGGACAAGCGGCACTCCGGCTGGAATTCTAGGACTGCGCCCCCAATCTCCGGCTTTTCGTCGCTTCAAATATTACATAACCGTCGGGTACCGAGTCGCATGACTCCCTCAGTTCCTTCCAACTCGCCCGACTACGAGTCGAATGGTCAACCTGATCAAAATGAACAGGCGGCTAGGGCTCCATCCCTTTCTTTGATCCTGGCAGGGATATGCCTTGCGATCGCTGTTCTCTGCCTGATAGAGCTCTACCTGCTCTCAGATACTATTCGATAGCCCGCCCCGGAGTTCTCGCATGTTTTCGCGTTTTCAGCTCGACATAAATGAGGAACAACTCGCGGCCTGGGCGCATACGCCACTTCGGTTCCTGCCAGAAGCTCCCTTTTCCGGTCGCCTCTACAGCCATCGCCAGTACCCGGTACTGCGAATCTCACCCTTGTCCCACGAGCCTGAAATCTGCTGGATGCGCGAAGGCCTTATCCCCTCATACGCTCATGACGAAGAAGGGGCTGAGCGGAGAGTCGAAGCTCACGCCGAGTCTCTCACATGTATCTCCTGTTACCGCAGTGCCTTCCGACGACGTCGGTGTCTAATCCCGGCCAGTCTCATCAACGAGTGCCGGCATGACCCGACAGGGGTCGAACAGCCCTGTTCCTTCTCTCTCAACTCGGGTGAGACCTTTAGCCTAGCAGCTGTTTGGGAGACCTGGTTGAACGATGAAGGTCACGAGGTGCAGACTTTCGCGGTGATCACGAGCATGGTGGCATCCGTACTTCGACCAATCTTCGATCGCTTGCCGATCGTCATACCCACGACAGATCATGGTCGATGGCTTCGACAGTCAATCGGTGATCTACCGCTGGATCTCCTTAAACCTCTCTCCGCGACAGAACTACGAGATTGGAAGCTGATGCCTTGTACAGCAACAGGCGAGCAAAATCCTCCGATCCCGTGATCGTGAGAAAAACTTGTCACCGTACAAGCAGTGTCGCGCACCCCCTTACAACCTGTGCCTACGATTTACCGTTCCGTCAGCGATTTGAGGACCAGCTGTCATGTGATTGGTAGAGGCGATTCTCCGTCTGCTTCTCATATCCAAGATGGTCGGGACGCCACAAGATTTCCATGAAAGCGCCCCACGGAGTCTTGAAATACCAAATTCGCTCGCCTTGTTTGACATCACCTTTCGCCTCAAGCGGTCCTTTGAGCAACTCCGCTCCATGCTCTGCAAGAGATTTTGCCGCGGCCTCGATGTCGTCCACGAAGAAAGCGATGTGTGCAGCGCCGTAATCGATGTTGCTGGGCATCGTGCGGTGCTGCGACTCAGCGTCAAAGGCCATGAGTTCGACGTTGATGTTGGGACCCGAGCGGAGCATCGCGAGATTGATACTGTTAATTTTGACCCCGGTCGGAGTTTCATGAAATGGTCCAAGCTTCCAGAGTAGTTCGGCTCCCAATGCCCTTCCAAGAACTCAATAGCGGCATCGAGATCAGGTACGGTAAAGCCGACATGATCAACATGTCTGGCGGATACGATTCCCTTCGACATAACATTTCTCCATTGCTCAGTTATTGAAGCCACGGTTTGACGAACGCATAGCCACTCTCTCCTAGGACCATTCCGAGAAGACCGACCAGAGCAACGATAGGCGGAGCAGGACTCTTAATGCGGCACAGCCCAGAAAGGACACCGACGGCGCCACCTAGTAAGAATGAGAGCAGGTAGGGTTTCAAGGGCGAACCTCCACGCGATCGAAGAAGCCGATAAGTTCCCGCGCGGCATATTCCGGTTGTTCTTCCATGACGTAGTGCCCGCAGTCCTCAATCACTCCACCTTCAAACTGAAGCGCAAGCGATTCCATCGAGGCCCGAAGACGGTCGCCGGTCCCGCTTTGTCCTCCCAGAGCGAGTACAGGCATGGGAAGCTTTCTGGTGCTGAACTCTTTGTTCTGCTCGCGCTTTCGGCGACGGCACGGTAATAGGCAAAGCCGCGGCCCATAGCACCGGGACGGGCATACGCTTCTACGTAGCGGTCGCGATTGGCTTGCGGGATCCGCTCTAGTCGCTCCGACTTTTGTTCGAAGAGCCAATCGAAAAGCTCGCGCTCCCGCCCCGTTGTTAAGATCTCCGGCAGGTCGGGAAGGGTGTTGAAGGAGAACTGCCATAGCTTGATATTCAACTCAGGCGGCAATGGGTAACTCCGGCAAGCGCCGGTACCCGGGACTGCGGTGTCGAGCAGAATGAGGCTTCTTACCTGCTCTGGAAATTGTGCGGCCCAGGCATAGGCGATCCAGCCGCCCACATCATGACCAACCAGATGAATGCGGTCCGATGTCACCGTGTTGACGGCAGCCGATAGCACCTTCGCGACGTTTGCCGTGTCATAGCCTTCGGTGGGCGGTTCCGATCGACCCAACCCGGGCGGGTCCAGTGCGAAGACCTGATGACGTTCCGCAAGGCGCGGGAAGACCTCGCTGTAAGCTTCGGCGGTCTCAGGCCACCCCGGCAAGAGAATCACCGGGGTCCCTGAGCCCGCAACAAATGCGTGGATTCCTCCGTCGAGGGTTGTTTCCTTCCAGCTCAAGTTCATACGTCTCTCCTCACAACTGGGCCGCTGTCACTGCGGTCCATCGATACCAGCTTTTCGGCCCGGCACTCATTGCACGCGCAGAACAAGCTTGTTGCCCTCTAGGCGATTCAGTGCGCCGACTTCGTGATACCCGTTAGCGTAGAGCAGGTATTGGCCCAGGTCCCAGACAATTCCCGGACCGATCGCACCAACCTGCTCCGGCGACGACAAGATGTCCAGGCCGTTGATCCGAGGCGCTGTGATCTCACGGAGCAGGTAGCCGTTTGCTCCTACCCACACGCCGTGCGGCAGACTGTACGCAGCCGTCGCATTGAAGTGAATCGCCTGGCCGGCTTGGCTGGAGCGTGCCTGATTTCCGACCGCGGGATCGTTGTTCCTGCCGTTGCAGAGATAGTGCATCCGCCAGCTAGTCTCCACCTTTCTGGTTGGAAAGAACGCGAAGGCGTAGTACGGATGCACCGTGAACGCATGCCCGCTCAGACTGATCGGAGTGTCTTGCCGGTACTCGCCTGTCGGTACTTCGAAGTCGAGGACAAAGCGCTGGTTCAATTGGCTGGAGCCAAACTTTAGGGCCTTCCGTTGCAAGACGAGAGGCGAGACGGTCAGATCACCAAATCCTCCCGCCACACCGCTGGCGCCACCATTCACATGTGCCGTGGCCACTATCGCTTCGAAGCCCCACCATGCTCCCAGGAGCTTTTGTTTCGTCAGAACGACGCCATGTGTTAGCCCGCTGATGCTGTTCACTGCCGGGGCACCCGGTACAATTTGTCCCGAACTGTCAATTTTCGAGCCGCTGTGACTGGCGTCCCCAATCTGTTCGAGAAGAACTCCTGGTGCGCCAAGGGCATCAAGAAAGCTGGTGTCTCCGACATTGACGGTGGGCTCCGGAGGGTGCTGCTGCGCACGCAATGCGACGCTGCCCGCCAAGATGGCGAGGAGGAGGAGGAGGAGTCCTGATTGGCGGCCGATGCGTGATCTCACGCCCTCACTCCCTGAACTCGACTCGAGATGTCTGCGCGAAGCGCCTGAATGCCCCTGGCGAGAACGCGCAACGTGTCCGCATCGGCAAATGTGTTGTCCCGAATTCGGTTCTCCACGCCGGAAAGCAGAATCTCTCGACCGGAAACGACGTGCGCCAGCATAGACACAAGCGTTTCTCGCAGTTGGTATTGGGCCCTCACGCCTCCGGTGCCTCCAGAGGCAGAGGTAATGATCAGTACCGGCTTGCCGCGAAAACACGATGCGAACGCTGGACGAGAGGCCCAGTCAAGCGCGTTCTTCAGCACTCCCGGCATACCGTGGTTGTACTCGGGCGTTGCAATCACGACGCCGTCGCTAGCCTGGACCTCGTTGCGCAGTCCTGCTATCGGAGCCAGTGGCGGGTCGGTGTCTAGATCCTCGTTGTAGAGCGGTATGTCTTCAACTGTCTTGACAGTCAGGCTGATGCCGAGCTGTTCCTCTTGGCTCAATGCGCGAAGGATTGCGGTGCTAAACGAAGCCGCCCTCAAGCTACCCGATAAGGCCAGGATCTTAGGGAGATCCGCCAGGTGTGTCTTGTTCGCGTAGTTCGTCATGGGAGCCTCGGACAACCTATACAAGAGATGCGCCTCCTATTGTCCGTAAGTGAGAATACGTTGTGATGTAACCTATCACCGCAAGAGATAAGTACCAGGAGATCGCTTGGACATCAGACACTATCGGAGTTTCATAGCATTAGCAGACGAAGGCAGTTTTACTTCTGCCGCGCGGAGGCTGCATATCGTTCAATCCGGCCTGTCCGTTACGATCAAAGAAATGGAAGAGGAGCTTGGTGTCACGCTAGTGCAACGCACCACGAGACGCGTACCGCTGACGGACGCAGGAATCCTTTTTCTCGAATATGCCAGGCCGGCTGTGACCATGCTTAGTGATGGTATGGAAGCCGTCAGGGCCCAAAGTCGCATCGTGCGGGGCTGGATTAGTCTCGGCATTCTCCAAAGTTTGGGGCCATATATCGATCTTCCGAGTGTTTTGGGTCGATTCCATGCACAATACCCGGCTGTTGATTTCAAAGTTCGCTCATTGACAGCCCACAAGCACCACAACTCATCAAGGAGGGAGCTCTCGATCTCTGCTTTCACGCGGTCACCGCGAACAAATTGCCTTCCGGAGTAGACGCTATTCCATTTGTTCAGGACTCCCTGGTTGCAATTTGCGCTAAGAAGCATCCACTGGCTCAACGGAAAGCGGCGACGCTGGAAGTGATGGGTCCGCTGCCCTTTGTGGATCTCACCCCAGAACGAGCGCTTCGCGCGATTGTCGACAGGAGTTGTGCAGCCCATGGGCTTCGCCGCAAGACCATGTTCGAGGTCAGCGCAGTCGAGACAATGCTTCAGTTCGTCGGCGCAGGACTGGGAGTTTCCATTGTGCCATTTGCCCTGGCTAAGGCATCGGAGGCTTCTCTAGGGCTGCATATTCTGCCGTTCCGAGATCAAGGCTTCCGCTTGCCGAAGTGGAAAGTGGCCATATTGATCCGGCCGCAACGTCGGAAACTCGCTGGGCAGACGGTCCTGAACCTCATGCTTGAAGCTCTCACTCATACTTCCAAAGACACGGCGAAGACAAGATACGGGCAATGGTTAGCCATTCATCCTTGTTGATGATAAATAGCATCATTACCTTTCATGGGAACGGTAGGCATACAGGGCCTCTAGTCCAAACGTCTATGCAACTGTGCAAACGGACGATCAGTCCAGTAAGACTGACGGGCTTGGTTCGTTCAGGTCAGGTCATCCGCACAGAACGATGAGCGCCCATGGATAAGCAAGGTCTAAGAGCGGAAGAGAGCGGCAGTCTAGATGCAGCTTTGGGATACGGCATCCTACGCTTGACTCTAGGCCTGGATTGCTTCTTCCATTCAGCTACGCGCTGGGCCCATGTCGGACAGTTTGCACAGAAGATTGAAAGTCAATTTTCTGGCACACCTCTGCCCGCTTGGAGTGTACGGTGGTTCGCGACTGCCATCACGGTTTGGGAGCCGGTAGTAGGTCTCTTGCTGTTGATCGGCCTTCGCACGCGGAAGGCGCTCGTGGGGGGAGGATTGCTCACTGCTGCGTTGGTGTTTGGAACCGCTCTTCGCGGTGATTTCACCGCGCTGGCAGAGCAGCTCATCTATGCTCTCGTGTTCTTCGTACTCCTGCTTTTCAGACAGACGCACGACCGATGGAGCGTCGATAGTTTCGTCACGCGGAGATCTCAGGGAGCAAAGGTATGAGATCACTTTCCAGGGTGGCGGGCATACTGATGTTTTGCGCGGCAGTTGCTGATACTCAAACATCTGCAGCGGCATCCCTGATGGATGCTGTAGAGGTGGTGACCTATGTAGATCTGTCACCTGAACGGGCTGAAAGCGCTTCTTCTCTCTTGATCAAGCAGGTTCAGCAAGAGCGGCGAAGCTCCGGTTGCACTACGGTCGTCCTGCTCGAGGAAAATGGTCGGCCTAATCACTTTGTGCTCATCGAACGCTGGCGTTCTGGACGAGATCTAGACATATGCGGAACAGTGACTCCTACAAGCGGTTTAGAAGTGATTTGCAACCTAGCTTGGCGAGCCCACTGGATGAGCGCATGGACATCAGATCGCCCCATGATCGCAGTTGCAAGGAGCGTAAGAGAATGCTGCAGACGCTTAGAAGGAGATGAACGATGGCCGACACCAACGAGACTAGCCAGGTCAATGACGCTGAGGCTGGGCAGCAAGACGAACGACTGTATGGTGCCGGAGCATGGAACACCGTGCAAGCTCATACAGGCATCTCGAGCAGTAACCCGGGCCCGAAGAATGTAAATCTTATTAGCCTAGCTCCTGACAGCGACTGTCCTCCCGCGACGGATCACGGTTCTGTCGGCACTCTCTGGCATTCCTTCGAACTCACCCATCGACGGGTCCAAGAGGGTGGTTGGACCCACCAGGTCACCGAGCGCGAAGTGCCGCTTTCGGAGGAGATTGCCGGTGTAAACATGCGCATTGTTGGGGGAGCTTTTCGCGAGGCACACTGGCACTCGGCGGACGAATGGGCGTACATGCTCACCGGAAAAGCGCGCATTACGCTGTTTGGCGCGGATGGTTCTATGTTCGTCGAAGATGTGCAAGCAGGGGACTTATGGAATTTCCCTGCGGGCCTTCCTCATTCCATCCAGGGCTTGGAAGAGGATGGCTGCGAGTTTCTCCTCGTTTTCAATCAAGGCTCATTCTCAGAAGAAAGCACCTTTCTCCTCTCGGATTGGCTGAAGCACACGCCACCGGATATTCTGCGCAAGAACTTGCGCCTGGACATAAACTCGCTTGCTAAGCTCCCGAAAGCGGACCCGCTCTACATCTTCGACAGCGATCGGCCCAAGAACACGGTGGAACAGGATCGGGCTGAGGTCGCGTTACGAGCGCCCCTGCCGAAGTTGACGTATACCTTCAAGGCGAGCACGATGACGCCCACGTATGAGAACGATCATGGAAATGTGAAGATCGTTGACTCGCGCAATTTCCCGGCATCTTCAAAGATCGCAGCCGGTATCGTTCGCGTAAAACCTGGCGGACTGAGGGAGATGCATTGGCACCCGAACGTGAGCGAATGGCAATACTGGATTCAGGGTCGGGGACGCATGACCGTGTTCAATGCGGAGGAGAATGCGCGGACCGTAGACTTCAATGCCAATGATGTCGGATTCGTGCCGGCGATGGCCGGCCACTACGTAGAGAACACAGGGACGGAAGATCTCGTCTTCCTCGAAATGTTCGCGGCTCCTGAGTTTCAGGAAGTCTCTTTGAACAATTGGCTTCGATCCCTTCCCGTGCAGGTCGCCGCGGCACACACTGGACTTTCAGCGGAAGAGATCACATCGATAACGATGAAAGCGGAGCACCTTCTCGGGTAGAACGCAAAGGAGGCGGGGCTTATGCCACAACAATCGCGCGGTTGGCCATGCCATTGTCACGTCGGACTTCGCTGCGCTTGGAATGCTCTGGGCGCCCGGCATGGTGGTCAATAGCCCTGGCAACAACATACTGACGCGTGAGCAGGTCTTCACCGCCATGCGCGAGGACAAGCTTAAGTACGCGAGCGCCAAAGCAATCCCCGAAGCTTTCCTCGTCTCAAAGGACGTCGCTGTCGAGATGGGACACGACGACATCGTGATGTCCAATGGCCCGATGGCTGGCCAGCCTCTTACGCGGCGGTTTACGAATGTTTGGCAGAAAACCGGCGACAATTGGGTACAGATCGCCCGTCAGGCAACGTATGTCGGGGTTGATGGAGGTGCGGTTTACGGCCACCCGGACGCCACTCTGAATCATTGACACGCGATCCCACTTTGATTTCTCAGGTCAAGTGCCGCACAATGCCCAGCATGCCAGTCAACCGCCGAAAGCTCATGCAGTTGGTATCGCTCTCCGGCATAGCCGGGTTGCTGAATGCCCAGACCACCGTCAGTAGTGCCCCTGCGCCAGTTCTTCCCCCCGATTTTGAGGCGGCGATTCAACGTACCAGGGAAGCCAGCGTTAGGTTCGGGAACGGCGATCCGGAGCCAATGAAGATGGCCTACTCGCATGCAAAGGACGCCCTGATTATGGGCGCCCTGGGCGGCTACGAGCAAGGTGGCGATCAGGTCAGACAGCGTCTGGATTGGGCTGCCAAGCACTTCCGGGATACACGCAATCAGTCGTTCGAACGCCTTGCCGCAGGATGCGACACCGACTTCGGTTACGAAATCTTCCTCGAGAAAAGCGAGTCACGCGAGGGTGAGTCAACCACCTTCTCTCCGATGACCTTGCGAGTGACGCACCTTTTCCGGCGAGAATCAGGGCAATGGAAGCTCATTCAGCGCCACGCCGATCCCCTGAAGCCAAGAGCATGAGACGTTGTAAGGCAGATACGTCCATAGAAGTCGCACAGGGCTGACTGCTCCGAACGGGGCCTGGCCGCCTAGGGCCGATTCCGTCGCCAACGCCGCCCGTTCCCGCTACGACGTCGAGCAGCTCTTTTAGCGCTGCAACCGCGGTCCGCCTAGATCCTATTGGCCGCGCTTCCACGGGCCCGCGCGGGCCCGGAAGCCAGCCACGCTGCAACGGCCTAAGAATTCTGGAACCATTCATCGGCAGAAAAAGGAAATGAGATGGCCATCCGCTATTTCGTTCATGACTTGAGTCGGAGTGCCTCCTCCCAAATCATGGAAGTCTCTGATCAAGTGCATCTGGTCGTAGTAACCAACCTCGTGGGCGATGTCTATCCAATTGCCAGCACCTGAGCGGCGCTTCTGAATCGCACACTGGAACCGGGAAACCCTTGCCAACAGCTTTGGAGAGAGCCCAGAACACGCGTGCGATCGCCGCTCAAGCTGGCGCTGACTGATCCCGATCCTCTCTGCGGCAGCGGCCACGCTCCACCTTCCAGAGGCCACCTCACGCATCGCGAGCGCCGCTGGACTGAGCGGATCGGATAAGTGCAACCGGTTGATCAAGAAGCTGTCCAGAATCCTCACCCGATCGGCAAAAGTTGTAGCGTTTCCGAGGCATTCATGAAGGGATGAGGCCTGCGGCCCAAAGACTGCATGTGCATCAGCGCCGCCTCCGGCAAACGGCGAGATCGGCACGCCAAAAAATCGATACAGCCCCAGAGGCCGAAAGAGCACATCCAGCGACTGCACATGGTCATGAAGAATCAGCCGCGTTCTGCGTAGATCGATGGGCCCGATCACGGTTGCCGGCCAGGAGCGGCGATGTTGTTCGGTCTCGTATTCCTTGATTTGGTAGGGTGGCGCGAACTGGAAGATCAGCATCGTGCCCGCGCGAGGAAAGACCGGCTCAACGACCTCTCCGGCGTTGGAGACCGTGTCGCGCTGCACATACCATTGGACGAATGGCCGCAGGACCGCATTCGGGGTCGCGCTCTTCGTTGTCAGCATGGCGCCTCCTTAAGAAGGCTAGGGTTTCTGGCCTGCGTTCGAGTAAGGCAGATCCATCTTCTCGACATTGTGCAGGTCCACCTGCGTTGCTCTCCATTCGCCGGCCTCTTTCAGCAGCGTGTAGGACACAAGCATATCGTTCTGCTTCGCGAGATCGAGCTTGCCGTCGGAATTCATGACCGGGCTCTTCCAGCTTGCCTGCAGAATCAATACATTAGGCGCAATCTGTCGAAGGTCGATCAAATGCAAGGGCGGCGCGGCAACCTCACGATACGGGCCCCCGACACCGCGAAGAAAGCCAAGAGCCTTTTCCAGCGCTTGATGACCTTGCACGAGTGTGCCATGCCTGTTGACCGTGTTAGCGTCAGGCGTATGGAGCAGGCAGAGCTGGTGTGCGTCATGGCTGTTCCAGGCATGTTCCCATTTCCTCAGGAACTCTTTCGCAGATGTATCGGCAGGCGGGGTGGTTAGCCCTTCACTATGAACGTAAGGAGCGGCGGTGATAGCAGTTCCTTCCAAGAGACCTTCAGGTCCGGTGCTCAAAGAATCTCGCATAAAGAAAACTTACTCGCTCAGAAAGGCCAAGACCTAGTACAAACCCGACATCACCGAACAGGACCTTAGGTTGACGCGCGACAGCTGGGTACCGGCGGGCAGGCAGCGTCTGTCGGCATTGATGAAGATGCCGTTTACGGCGATTCGCACCTGATCCTGAACCGATGACGCATGCCTTCTTGCTAATCCGATTGCAAAAGGCGCGCATTGCTTCATGGGGCCTCTCAAAGACGGAACTGCGCAGTGCGTCTATTGGGGTGGTTTACGTATTTGGGTGTTCTGGAAGTCGGAGATGAGCCAGCGTCCAACACTTCTTACGAGAACGCGCACAGAGTGACACTTGCCTCCGAACGCAGGAGGGACATTCAGCAACTCCATGGTGCTGTGCGCCACCCCAATATCGGGTGCGGGAAAGCGAACCTGTTCGACATCGATCACCATCTTGCTTTGGGCGAAGACGCTCGAATGTCCCGCTGCAAAGCCCTGTTCAATGGCCACGCGCCCTTTCTCCCACGAGCCCCAAATGTTCACGAAGTTCACATCGTCCGTGTGTGAGGCACCCATTCCTTTTACGTCGTGGCGGCTCCAAGCCGCCGCAAAGGACGCGATCACCTCCCTTACGGCTTGCTCGTCGTTTTGCTCCGGTTGGGCGGCTCTGCCGACGTGTTGGTTTAGTACGAGGCTGGCGAAACCGGCGGTGCCTCGGGTAAGAATCGCGCGTCTTGAAGAGAAGGTGATCACGACGAGAGCGTAACAGCGAAGAAGTTCCGCGCCTTGTACAAATGCGACACGGAAGGCAACGCGGTTCAAACGCCGTTCGGCATAGGTTCTCGCCCGATCTCTAGGAAAATAGGCGGTTCCGAAATCCAGTCAGGCTTCTGTCGCTTCTGTACAAGCGCGTCGGTTTGCAGGGACCCAGAATAGGTGGATGCAGACGCATGCTCTTACCGGCCGTAAACTCCTCGCCCACGCAGCAAGCGCATCTGCCGCGCAGGCGTTACCAGCCTTTGCCAGCTCACCCGGGGACCGCGACGCCGCCGAGAATTTTCTGCGTAGATGGGATGACGCCTGGAATCGCCATGATGCCCAGGCGCTCGGCCGTCTACACACTGACGACGCCGTCACTGTCAATCGCTTCGGCACACTGGTTCCAGATGGGGCCGCAGTGACCAGGGCTCTGGGCTTTCTTCACTCGCCAGAGGGACCGTTTGGCAAAACCACTTTCCCGACCCAGACCATCCTGGCTCTCAGGCAGATCACGCATGGGGTGCTAAGCCTGCAAACCGGATGGAAGAACCCTGTCATGCACCCGGACGGTAGCATCGACCCAACCTCTTGGAACGATATGATCGTTTCCTTCGTTCTGGTCCAACGCGGATCGGAATGGAAGGCTAGCGACGTGAATGCACACAATGTCGAGAAAATGGATCTGCCCTTCTCCAATCGGGAGCAGAAGGAGTAGTTTCAACCCGAAGGCGGAACCATGCTCGAAGTGCAAAGCGCTCGGCCAGACCCTAGACTCGCTCCCTTTGTGCGCGCCTATGTGCAGCGCACCGCGACGCTAAGAGAGAGCACCCTGACCGAACCAGTGCTGGCGCGGTTGGGTGTGATGATGGAGTTCGCCTTCGCCGACCAATACGACGTGCGCTCGTACGACAACGATCAGCGCAACGCCTCAGCGAATGCCGCTCTCATCGGGCCAATCACGTTTCGGCGCGTTCGCCTTGTTATGCGCGGCACAATCGAATCACTTGTCGTTATGTTCCAACCCGTTGGATTCCATGCTCTTTTCGGGTTGCAGACCTCAATGCTTGCTGAACGCGGGTTCGATGCTACAGCCGTTCTTGGTTCCAGCATGACGCGTTTATATGAACGTCTGGGCAACGAACGGCTCTTCTCAGAGCGCATTCGGGTCCTCGACTCCTTTCTGCTGACCCGAACTGCCTCTCTTCGTAGGGCGGACCCGGCCCTCCGAGCGCTGGGCCGCCTCGCCGCTACGGGCCAGCACGTGAGCGAAGCCGCCCGGATGAGCGGCCTGAGTGTGCGCAGTCTCGAACGCAAAGCGCTTGATCACATCGGTGCTTCACCTAAAACCATCGCGCAGATCGCCCGTTTGGGCCGAGCATTGCGCCTCAAGCGCACGGGGGTGAGCTGGACGGAGGTCGCGGTTACCGCTGGCTACTTCGATCAGGCGCACCTTACGCGTGATTTTCGCTTGTTTAGCGGGGCCGCTCCGACCCAGATCGTGCAGGAGATAACACCCGAGCACCTGATTCACTTCGCCTCTCCGCTGACTGAACGCGCAGCTCACAGGGGCGCAGGTAACTTCGCCACACTGAACAGGTCTGCGCATGAGCAAAGCGGGGCCGAAGCGAGTCTCAGTCGCCCCCGTGACCGCGATTCCACAGGCCAAGTAGAGCTCCTCAGTTTGAGCAGTTGCGTACTGCATCGAGATAAGCCGAGCCCTGTGGACGGGCTACTTCGGACAGTGAGCGACCAGCGCTCGACCCACACCTGGCCGTTGCATAGTGGGGTTTACGAACAAAGGGACCATTTCGGCGCGTTCCCTCAGATCTCGGCAGCACAGCAGCGATTTGATCGCGATGTGAACACTAAGAGAACGAGAGCAAGGACATGTTGAATCGAAGAGCTCTATTTGCGTTGATGGCTCGAGTCACGGTTTTATTGTTGCCTGTCGCTCAGCTGACAAGAAGCGGGACAGCAATCCCCAAATGCGTCGACGCGCTTTCATCCGCCTCAACTGAGACATGGTTGTGCCTTGGACGAACCGCATTGCTGATGGCGAAGCAGGAGGAGCTGTAGGCATGTTCATGGACGACCCAGCACTGATCAACACAGGTCTTGACTGTAGATCAATTAGTTCTGAGAACCCCACCGGCGCACGGGGCAGCGGCGGGATCGCGGCAAACGGACGGAAAGGTTCACCTGCCCGTCTTATGCTGCCGGGGGAACGGCTTGTCGTTGCCGACATCGTGGGACAAGGGAAAGTTCGTCATATCTGGATGACTCTGCCACCAGCGGATCCGGCGAGCATGCGCTCCATCTTGTTGGAGATTTTCTATGACGGGATGGAAGAACCAAGTGTCTCCGTCCCGTGCATGGACTTCTTCGGCATGCCGCATGGTCGCCCAGTGGGCTACTGGTCCGCCCTTACTTCAACGCCTGAAGGAAGAGGATTCAACGCGTACTTTCCCATGCCTTTCCGCAAACGTATCCGGCTCGAGCTGACCAACGGAACGCATGCTGCCGTGCCGCTCTATCACCAGATTGATTACACACTGGAGGACGTCTCACCTGAGATTGGATACCTGCACGCTTCGTTCAGGCGTGAGAACCCGACAGTTTTGAAGCAGGACTTCGTGGTGGCATCCGGTCTTCGTGGACCAGGCCGTTACCTGGGCGCGGTCATGGGCCTGCGCGTCTTGAAAGATGACATGACCGGGTATATCGAAGGAGAGATGAAGTTCTACCGGGATGGCGATGACAAGAACCCCACCATCTGTGGGACAGGGCTAGAGGACTACGTCGGGAGCGGCTGGGGGCTTCGGCAACCGTTCACGGCTCTGTACTCCGGGGTCCCTCTTCTCTCCGTCTCGCCCGCAGCAAAGCAGGGCATCCTCGGGCCTTTACCTGATTTCGTCAGTTTGTATCGATGGCATTTACCTGACCCCATCGTCTTTCAGTCTTCGCTCAGAGTGACTCTGCAGCAGATGGGAAACCTGGCCGTTGCTCGAGGAGAAGAGTCGCGCATCGACGAACTCAGCAAGCGGTACACCATCGCTGGAACTGGTTGGGCACGCAACATTCCGGGAGCTCCGTTCAGCGCGTTCGCTGTTGCGGAGCGACAAGATGACGTGTGCGCGGCGGCGTTTCTATATTGCCACGATCCGCAACCTGTGCCTCGGGTTGACTTGGTGGCGGCGCGAGCAGATGTAGCATTTCTTCCGTATGAGCACGTCCAGAGGTAGGCGATGCAACCTCCGGGGATGTTCGTTCGTGATACCGGAGAATCGGCTTTCCGGCACTAGTCCGGACTGGCAGCGCCAGGAGCGCCGGCCGACTTCCCAGATTCGCATGTATCAAGAAGAATCGCCGGCATTCCGAGTAAGCTGTTCTCGACAGCAGAAATCACTGACCGACGCCCTAAGAACGAGCGGAGCGTACCCATGGGAAAAGTAAGCAGAAGGCAAGTGTTGGCTGGCGCGGTCCCGGTTATTGCCGGTGCCGGTTTGCACGCAGGCGCAGCCTCGAGGGAAGACGCAGGCGCGTCTGGACCCTTCCTGGTGAGCTCGCAAAATGGCCGCAATGGAAGCCCGTGGATCATTCGCGGCGTCACGCCGATCCAGGTAAAGGTTTCCGGCAAGGATGTAGATGGCCGCTTCGCAACGATTCTGGTAAACACACCGCCGGGACGCGGCCCGGACCTCCACGTCCATCTTCATCAGAATGAGCTTTTCTATGTCGTGGCTGGCCGGATTGGCGTTCAGTGCGGGTCGGAGAAAGTGATCCTAAACGTAGGCGACACTTTCATGGCCCCGATGAAGGTGCCTCACGCTTATGTGACGTTGGGCACCGAAACGGCAAGTATGTTGAATGTCTTCGACCCTGCAGGGGACATCGAGAGATTTTTCTCGGACTATGTGAAAGTGCTCAACACCGACGGGCCTCCAGACCGACACCGTATGCAGACCATCAATGAAGAGAACGGCCTGAAGTTAGTGGGTCCGTCGCTGAGCACCAGCCTATTTGCAGACTGAAGCCGTCTGCAGTCTTGTTCGAGTCGGCGTGAGCTTGATACCGGGACTTCGGGCTGAAGTGTGGAGCAGTTCGGGCGCTCCCGAATGACGGGCAAACCGGAACTGAATTGGCTTCCCATGTAGCCGAGAACACCATGATCGCGGGACCCGCCGCTTCAGACGCTCGACGCGTGCACTGGCCGGAACTCATTCATCCCATGCCACTGAAGACCTTTCAGTAACTTCGTCTTTTCAAGAGTCGAGTAGGCCACGACGAATCGCAATCGCAACCGCGTGCGCTCTGTCATTCGCTTGAAGCTTGTCCACCAGGTTCTTTATGTGGAAGTTCACCGTCGTTTCAGCGATAAAGAGCTGGCGTGCGATTTGCTTGTTACGTTGACCGTCGCGAATCAACCGCAACACGTCCAACTCGCGGCAGGTCAGCTGTTCTTCCCCCATGTGTTCTGCAATTAGCGCCGCGATCTTGAGTGGCATGAAGCGGCCACGTTGGTGAACGGATCTCATCACGCCTAAGATCTCTTCTTTAGGCATGCTTTTCAGGATATAAGCCGCGGCTCCGCTGCGCATGGCGCGTTGAATGTCACCGTCGGAATCCGACGTTGTGAGCATGATGATGCGCGCATCGGGGAACTCTTTTCGGATCTCAAGTAGCGCCGTAATTCCATCCATGCCGGGTAGGCGTATGTCCATCAATGTCAGGTCCGGGCGGAGTTGGCGGAACAACTCGATCGCGCCTTTGCCGTCGCTCGCCTGCGAGACGAGGGTCATGTCAGCCTGCGACGCAATGATCGTACACAGGCCTTCCCTGAAAATCGGGTGGTCTTCGACGCTGAGGACGCGGATTAGTTTGGTATTGTCCATAGTCCTCGCTCCGGCCGCTAGTTGAGAATAGCAACGTTTCCAGGCCGACAACCTGAAGAAAACCACAGCTCATATTCCGTAGAAACGGATGGTCCGCTAAAGAAGCCCAGTGACTACGTTGAATGAGTAGCCTGTTCGCGCCTGCGGCGGCCTATTGAGATTCGTGTGAAGGGCGGCTTCGCTATGACCGTACAACTAAGGACACCTGTGGAACGGCACACCGCAGTGTCTAGCTTGCGACTGTTTGAGCGCGCCGCGAGTCTAGATCGCGTTGGGATGACCATGCTTCGTGTCGCCCTCGTCGTTGTACTTCTATGGATCGGTGGGCTCAAGTTCGCAGACTACGAAGCGGACAGTATTGTCCCACTCGTGGCAAATAGCCCTGTGATGAGTTTCTCTTACTCTCACCCGGCTCCGGAATACCGCAACTATACGAACAAGGAAGGCGAGCGGGTCCAGGCACATCAGGAGTGGCACCGGAGCAATCGGACCTACACCTTCTCACACATGCTGGGCTGCGTGATTTTGCTGATCGGGTTGCTGATTGCGCTGCACTGGAGATTTCCTCAGATCGCCGTAGTCGGCAGTGGTCTGCTCATCCTGATGGCCTGCACCACGCTTTCCTTTCTCATCACGACTCCGGAAGCCTGGGTGCCCGCACTCGGGGGCACGGCACACGGGTTTCCGTTCCTCTCCGGCGTGGGCCGCTTGATCGTCAAGGACGCCATCATGCTGGGTGCTGCGGTGGTCACATTGGCTGATTCAGCCAAGGCATACCTGGAACAACTTAGGAGGTTTTCATGAGACGCACGATCGCTTTGCGAATCGCAGTCATCGTCCTCTGGCTGAATCTTCCGGGCTTCCTTCTGGCGCAGACCAATGAACTAAGTCTGAAGCATGGAACCTACGTTGAGACGTCAATGAGCTGCAAGGAAGCGCCCTTCGCCGCAGTGCAAGCCTGGGATGGGGTCGGATTCTTTGGTCCCCACTCAAGCCGCTGCAAATCACGTCTTCTGAGCCACCATAACAACCACTTTCAGATCAGCACCTCCTGCAGTGCCCTTGGCGATGGCACGCCGAATCCTTCCGGTCAGGACTACAGCGAGACGATCACACTTACGCGGCTTTCCCAAGTTCGATTTGTCGCGTCCAGCGAGACCAAGCCGGAGAGGACCTTTCGCTGGTGTAGCGCGGGAACCGGGCTGGGGAACTTCAAGAAGGGAAGACCATGAGAGCGTACCGAGTGGATACCGCTGGCGGGCCGTTTCGGGCCATAGAGCTTGCGACACCGCGGCCTGCGCCCGGCCAGGTTCTGGTGAAGGTTCTTGCGAGTGGAGTGAACCCACTTGATACGAAGATTCGCGCTGGGCAGGCCGCGCATGCCAGGCAGCCACTGCCGGCGGTCCTGGGCCTAGACATGGCCGGCATTGTGGTCGAGGTCGGCAGCGGTGCGACTGGGTTCGAACGGGACGATGAGGTCTCTGGCATGGTCGGCGGTGTGGGTGGCCTGCAGGGAACGTTAGCGGAATACATCGTTGTCGAACCATCCCTGCTTGCGCGTAAGCCAAAGGCCTTGAGCATGAGGCAGGCCGCGGCCTTGCCGTTGGCCACGATCACTGCATGGGAGGGCCTTGTTGACCAGGCTAACGTGCAAGCCGGACAGACGGTGCTGGTACATGCAGGTGCTGGTGGAGTTGGCTATGCGGCGGTGCAGATCGCGCTCGCTCGCGGAGCCCATGTCTTCACTACGGTTTCCGGTGACAAACGGGCCATCGTAGAAGATCTCGGCGCGACGGCGATCGATCGGTTCACCCCAGTCTCTGAGTACGTCGCGGAGCACACCGGCGGCGAAGGGTTCGACATCCTTTATGACACGGTTGGTGGGACGGTGTTGGACCAGTGCTTCGAAGCTGTCAGGCGCTACACAGGGCACGTGGTCAGCTGTCTCGGCTGGGGCTCACATTCGCTTGCACCCTTGTCCTTTCGAGCCGGCACGTACTCAGGCGTGTTCACCCTTCTCCCTTTGTTGACCGGCGTAGGCCGAGAGCAGCACGGAGAGATCCTCCGCCAGGCTGCAATGCTCGGGGAACAAGGTCGACTGAAGCCGCTGTTGGCTGCAGAGCGATTCGGAGCAGGGGAGATTGAGGCGGCCTACGATCTGGTCGCGAACGGCAGCAAAGGCAAGGTCGTCATTGAGCTGTGATCGGCGCAACTTCGTTGCTGCGGCCCTGGCGAGCCTCGCTTTCCGCGGAACGGCCGGCGCTTCTGACGCGGTCCAGCACACAGGAAAGGCAGGGTCCTCCATGGTTTCCACTTTCGACATCCCGTTAGCAAGGCATCACCGTGTCGAAGTCGATGGACTCACGGTGTTCTACCGGGAGGCGGGTCCTGTAAATGGCCCCATTCTCCTGCTGCTCCACGGCTTTCCCACCTCATCGTTTCAATACCGGGAGCTGATGCTTTGCTTGGCAGACCGGTATCGCGTTATCGCGCCCGATCTGCCGAGCTTCGGCTTCACCGAGGTCCCGCCAGAGCGCGCTTACAAGTACACCTTCGACTCTCTGGCAAAGACCCTTCTTGCCTTTGTCAATAAGCTAGCTCTTCAGCGCTATGCCATGTACGTGTTTGACTACGGGGCCCCTACAGGCTTTCGACTCGCGATGATGGAGCCTTCGCGCGTGACGGCGATCGTGTCACAAAACGGCAACGCGTATGAAGAAGGTCTGGGTGACGCATGGCGCCCAATCCAACGCTACTGGCGTGAACCGACCCAAGAGCACCGAGACGTTATCCGAGCAGGTCTTACACCTCAAGGGATGCGCGATGAGTACTCCATGGGTATACCAGACCCGTCGTTGATCAAACCGGAGGGGTACACGCTGGATGCGGCACTGCTGGCTCGGCCCGGGAATGTCGAAATCCAACTTGACCTGTTTCTGGACTATGCCAATAACGTGAAGCTGTACCCCAAATTCCAGGAGTACTTTCGAACAGCGCAACCCCCTCTGTTTGCCATCTGGGGAGAGTTCGATCCGTACTTCGTCCCGGCCGGGGCGAAGGCGTTCAAAAGAGATGTTCCGGCCGCCCAGATACAGTTCCTGCCGACCGGCCATTTTGCCTTAGAGACGCACGTAGAAGAAGTCTCTGTTGCCGTGCGGCAGTTTCTGGAACAGATAGTCAAGAGTTAAACCGGAACACCTCCGATCAATCGGAGCAAGGAAGACCTATGCAAGATGTTAAGGGAAACATTAATAACTACACCGTTCCTGTTGATTGGAAAGACGTCGTCGCCGAGCTAAGCAAGCCTTTTGACTACATCGTCTGCGGTAGCGGCAGTGCCGGCTCGGTCGTTGCCGGGAGGCTTGCCGAGAATCCTCATGTGCGCGTTCTCCTGCTTGAGGCAGGTGGCAGCGATGACACGGACATGGTGCTCGACACCGATCGATGGCCCATGAACCTTGGAGGCAATCTTGATTGGGGGTACATGACCGAGCCCAATCCAAACCTCAACGGGCGTTCTCTCCTTTATTCGATGGGCAAGGTACTGGGGGGCGGTTCCAGCATTAACGTCGGGACCTGGTCCAGAGGACACAAAGCAGATTGGGATTTCTACGCAGCCGAAGCTGGTGATGCCGGCTGGAGTTACAACGCAGTCCTTGGCCTGTACCGCACCCGGGTAGAGGACTGGACCGGCACCCCTGATCCGGACTTCTATGGGGTTGGTGGGCCCATGCATGTGCAGCCCGTAGACGCTCCGGATGATTTCTCGTTGGCGATGCTCGACGCGGCTGATGCTGCTGGCTTGAAGCGATTTCCCAATTCTGGCGGACAGATGATGAAAGAGGCTGGCGGATGTGCTCTTGTGGACAACATCATCCACGACGGAAGACGGCAGTCTACCTATCGCTCGTATGTCTGCCCCCGGCTGCAGCAGACCAACCTGACTGTGCTAACGGGTGCACTCACGACCCGCATTCTCTTTGAAGGAACTCGTGCGACCGGTGTTGCGTTCGAACACGAAGGCCAGCTCCGGCAAGCGACAGCAACGCTTGAGATCGTTCTGTCGCAAGGTGCGATCGAAACACCCAAGCTGCTCATGCAGTCGGGCATTGGTGATGAGCAGGAACTCAGACGTTTTGGCATACCCGTGCGACAACATTTGCCAGGTGTAGGGCGGAATCTGCATGACCACGTTGCGCTGGGGCTCGTCTGGGAAGCAACGGGTGCTCCTCTCCCACAGATCGCGAGGAGTGCTTCCGTCGCGTTCTGGAAAACGGATCCGGCGCTGGACGCGCCCAACTCCTATACCTACGCGATCGGCGTCCCCTTTCTGACACCCGAGAACGCTGCCAAGTATCCCCCGCCGGCCGCCGCATGGACGCTCTTTATGGGAATGCGACCCGCCAGCAGGGGATCGGTACACCTGACCGGGGCTGAGGTCTCTGCCCCCATGAGGGTAAATGCAAACTACCTTGCAGACCCGCGCGATCTGAGAGATCTGAAGCTCGGTGTGCAGTGTGCCCGTGAGATTGGCGATGGCGCAGCGCTTCGGCCGTACACCAGGAGGGAACATGCTCCTGCGGACCTCAGCGGGGCAGCACTTGATGATTACATCCGGAACGGGCTTGTCACCTTCTGGCATCAGTCCGGCACGGCAAAGATGGGCCGTGACGCGGGTTCCGTGGTTGATAGCAAACTCAAGGTCTATGGCATAGACGGTCTTCGGATTGCGGATGCATCCATCTTGCCCCGGGTGACCACCGGAAACACAATGGCCCCTTGTGTCATCGTCGGCGAGCGAGCCGCTGAGCTCTTGCAAGAAGAGCACTCGTCCTAACGTTGCTGTGCGGCTGCGGTCGCCGCAGCAGGAGATCTATTTCATGAGTAAACAAGCAAGTGTTGTGGTAACCGGGGTGTCTTCCGGCATCGGGCTCGGGATCACGCAGATCCTGGTGGCCGCAGGCATACGCGTCTTCGGCAGTGTGAGGACTACCGCCGATGCGGTACGCCTTCAACAGAGTTTCGGAGAGCAGGTGGTGCCGCTCCTGTTTGATGTGACGGACGTCTCCGCCGTCCAGGCTGCAAGCAGGCAGGTTCAAGAGGCGTTGGAAGGCGAAGCCCTGATGGGCTTGGTCAACAACGCCGGTGCTGGAACCGCCGGGCCACTGCTGCATCTGTCTCTCGCTGAGTTCCGCACGCAGTTGGAGGTAAACCTGGTCGCTCCCCTGAATGTGATTCAGCAGTTCTCTCCACTGCTCCGCGGGACCGCCGGCAAGACGCCAGGGCGGATTGTGAACATCGGCTCAACTGCCGGCCGCATGGGCATACCGTTTATGGGAGCGTACTCGGCCTCGAAGCACGGCCTCGAAGGTTTGTCAGAGTCGCTTCGCCGCGAAATGCTGATCTACGGAATCGACGTCATTACCGTGATTCCTGGCCCGGTGAAGACCGCCATTTGGGACAAGGCGGAGGCCCTGGACCTTACTGCCTATGGCAATACGGCCTACGCCGGCTTGGTTGACAAGTTCCTGAAGTTCATGGTCCATGAGGGTCGGAACGGTCTTGATCCGAAAGAAATTGGTTCGGCCGTGCTGGCCGCCCTGACACAACCTCAACCATGTCCCGTGTACGTGGTTGTACCCAAGAAGTTTATGAACTGGACGCTTCCGAACCTGCTTCCGACACGGCTTGTGGACAAGCTTATCGGTAAGCAGTTTGGGCTCGTTCGAAGCTAACCGGAGGGACTGATGAAAGTGCATCCAGAGTTTGAGTTGGCGGGCGTATTGATGAAACAGCATCTGGCCAGTGCGCAAACAGGTGGCAGCTTCGCTCTCTTCGAGAACCACAGCGCCGGCCCTTCCCGGACGCCGATACACGTTCATGCGCGGGACGATGAAACGCTGTTTATGCTTCGTGGCGAAATGCGGGCCGTTCTGGCTGCGGAACAGCACACGATCAGGGCTGGAGAGTCGCTCTTCCTGCCGCGCGGCGTTCCCCATCAGCTCATGAATTGTGACGAAAACCCCGCGCACTATCTGCTGCTGTGCACCCCGGGAGGTTTCGAAGGCTTTCTCGCCGAGGGGGGTCACCTCATGGCGCCTGGGGAGAGCCCTAGAACTCCATCGACAGCAGATATAGATCGCATAAAGACGGCAGCGCCTCTGTATGGAATCACGTTATTCCCTGACTGGTCAGCCGCCAAGGCCTACGAACGGCAGACCATCACGAAAGAAAGAGAGAGACACAATGCTGAACAAGATTCGTGATGGAGTCTCGCTGGCTTACGCTGACGTTGGAGACTCCGAAGATGTGCTGGTGCTCATCCACGGCTGGGGTTGCGATCACACGACGTTGATGCGGCAGCAGATGTTCTTATCAGCATCACACCGCGTCGTCAACGTTGAGCTGCGTGGCCATGGTGAAAGCGATTCACCTCAGCAGACCTATTCCGTCGAGTCATTCGCCGACGACGTAGCCTGGCTATGCAACGAACTTGACATAGAGCGCGCGGTTATTGTGGGGCACAGCATGGGCGGTGCTGTTGCACTTGAGACGGCGTTGCGATTTCCGGAGCTGGTAAGAGCCGTCTGTCTCATCGATACAGCCTTTCAGGCGTCGCCGGAACTCTTTCAGCTCCTGGCTCCCTTGCTTCCAGGACTACAAGGCAGCGAGTACGCCGTGGTCTACCGCGAAATCATGAGAGCTCTAAGCCTTCCCTCCGATCTGGTGGAGATAGAGCATGTTCTAGGTGTCCTGCCAAGGGCTCCACAACATGTCTTGCTTTCGTCCCTGGAGCAACACATGGAAGCCCACGATTTCGCAAGAGCGGCAGTAGCGTCCGGGTCCACACCGGTCGCATACATTGGGGCTGCACATCCTCTTGCGAACCTAAGGAGCCTTCAGGGACTGATACCGAAGCTCCATATGAGCCAAACGCTGGGTTCAGGGCACTTCGCCCCATGGATCGTTCATGAGCAGGTCAATGCCATGCTCAGTAGGTTCCTGGAGCTGGTCAGTCGGGAAGATTCGCTGATGACAGCAAGCAGGCAAGTCACTTCCCAGATGGCAGCGGTGTAGGAGCTCAGAGCACGATGACCGAAAACTCAGTGGATCATCCTACGGAAGAGTTCGACCTGGTAGTGCTTGGCAGTGGTGAAGGGTCCAAGTTTCTCGCATGGACGCTTGCACGAGAAGGCAAGCGCGTGGCCGTTGTGGAGCAGCGCTGGATCGGAGGCTCCTGTCCCAATATCGCCTGCCTTCCCAGCAAGAACGTGATTCACACCGCAAAAGTTGCGTCCTATTTCGCCCGTGCGGATGAATTTGGGATTGAAATTCCTGGCTACTCCGTCAATATGGCCAAGGTCATCGACCGTAAACGACGCATGGTCAAGGACCTGGTTGACATCCACTTGCGGAACTTCGAAAGCAGCGGTGTGGAACTGATTCGAGGCCACGGGTCTTTCATTGCGCCGCGCACGGTGGAGGTCGATCTCCTGACCGGGGGCAAGCGCCGGCTTCGAGGTGCAAATGTCGTCATAGGAACCGGCACCCACGCCACGGTGGATGCGATACCCGGTCTGGCAGGTGCAAAGCCGCTCACACATATCGAAGCCCTGGAACTCGGGCAGTTGCCGTCTCACCTCTTGATTCTCGGCGGAGGCTATATCGGGCTTGAGTTCGCGCAAGCCATGCGTCGTCTCGGCAGCAAAGTGTCTGTCCTCGACCGCAACGCTACGCTGCTTCATCGTGAGGACGCCGACGTGACCTCTGGGCTAGAGACCCTGTTCCGGGAGGAAGAGATCGATCTCATACTCAACGCCAGGGTGGAAAGCGTTACGGGCGTGTCAGGTGAGCGGGTCAGCGTCACGTATCGCCAGGACGGCACGGACAAGATCATGGAAGCAAGTCACCTTCTTATCGCTCTCGGCAGAACTCCAAACACGGCGGGACTTGGCCTCGAGCTCGCGGGCGTAGAAGTCACAGAACACGGATACGTCAAGACGGATGAGAGTCTGCGGACGTCGGCACAGGGTGTGTGGGCCAACGGTGAGATTGCAGGAAGTCCGCAGTTCACGCACGTTGCGTTCGATGACTATCGAATCCTGCGAGAAAACCTGGCTGGGGGTCAGCGCATCACGACGGATCGTCTTGTCCCGTTTTCTCTGTTCACAGATCCGGAGTTGGCGCGGGTGGGATTGAGCGAGCGGGAGGCACAGGCCAAAAGCATTCCTTACCGCCTTTTCAAGATCCCAATGGCGTCGGTGCTGCGCACACGTACCCTCTCAGAGACGCGCGGCTTCATGAAGGCACTTGTGGGCGAAGATGATCAGATTCTCGGCTTCACTGCCTTTGAGGCCAGCGGCGGGGAAATCATGTCAGCAGTTCAGATCGCAATGCTTGGGCATCTCCCTTATACGGCTTTAAGGGACGCGATTTTGGCTCATCCGACGCTGATGGAGGGGCTGGTCGTGCTATTTTCGTCCGCTCCGGTGTGGGTGCGGCCGTAATGAGTCGCCGGGTGCGCGGCAAGGCGGGCAAGGTATGGCTTCTCGTGGCTGTTTGGCTGAGCTTTGTACTTGCTCGTGAAGCCTGGTGCGACGCTCCGATGCAAGCCTCGAGTCCAGCCACATTCTCGTTGCTGACCCAAAGAGATGTCTTCCTCACCCTGCGTGACCCCGTTCGCTTCCGAGCAGGCGATGACCCGCGTTGGAGGGATCCGGACTTGGACGACTCCTCTTGGCAACTTACTCGGATAGATCGCAACTGGAAGGCCGTAGGACTGAACGATCTACACGGTCTGGCGTGGTACCGCTTCAATGTCCTACTTCCGAGGGCTGACGAGCCCTACTCGCTTCGCTTGCCGGCTATCCGTACCGCCTACGAGCTTTATCTGAACGGCGAGATTCTCTATGCCTCGGGCAGAATGCCGCCTTACGGGGTGATGTATGCCACGGTACCTGCGGTCATCGCTCTTCCGCCTCGCGCGTCCAGGCCGCTCCACTTCGCCCTACGCGTCTGGCAAGACCCCGTTTGGTGTGCGTACCGCCCTGGAGGTCCGCAGGGAGCGATCTTCATCGGGCGCTCCTCACTGATTGAGGACAGGTATCTGAACGAGCGGCTTGCGCGGCTCTGGAAGAACAGCGATTGGTTCGATCTCACGGCCTTGGAGCTTTTTGCTGGTATAGCAGCACTCACCTTGTTTCTCGTGGGGCGCTCTGAGCGAGAATACCTCTGGTTTTGCCTCCTTGCTCTCGGATCCTCTTTGAACCACGGCCTTGAACTATGGGCGCGCCTGCATGCTCATCCAGTGCACCCGGTAGAGTCGCTCCAGAGCATTTGCTTACGGGGTACCTGGCGGCGTCGCTGATGTTCTACCGGACCCTGCTGGCGGGCAAGAAGAACTTCATCTTCCGCATCATGCTCGTGTGTTGTGCGCTTTGGTTTGCGAATGCCCAAACAGCACTGATTCCAAACTTTCCCGCTTCTGCTGAGAACATTGGTGAGCTCATCTTTGAGCTACCGATCTACTCGTGGATTCTGGCTCTGCTCTTTGCTCGGGCCCTCAGGAGGTGGCCAGACGCCCGGCTTCTGGCTGTCCCTGTTACCTTCCTGGTCGGTACCGCGTTCTACATGCAGCTTGTGTTCACCATCAGCACCTTCGGCCATCCGGAGGTGATGCGCTTCTACCCAATACTGCATGATTCTTTTTATGCCGATTTGAAGGATCTTGCCGAGGGCGTCTTTCTCCTAGCCATGCTGTTCATCCTGGGCTATCGCTTCGCTCGCACTCGCCGAGCGAGTGATCGCGCCGCTGCCGAGTTTGAAGCCGCCCGCTCCGTGCAGCGTGTTCTTGTACCCGATTCCCTTCCGTTCATCCCGGGCCTTGCCATCAGTAGCGCATACCATCCCGCCCAGCATGTAGGCGGCGATTTCTTTCAGATCATCCCGCTTGCTTCGGGCGATACTCTCGTCGTCATCGGTGATGTCGCCGGCAAGGGCGTATCTGCCGCCCTCACGGTATCGCTTATTGTTGGCACCCTGCAGACGCTCGCCGAACACACTGACGGTCCGAGCGAACTGCTCACCGGCCTGAACCGCCGGCTCTCCGGCCGGGCCGGTGGCATGGCCACCTGCCTTGCCATGCAGTTCTCGGCCGACTGCCAATCCGTGCGAATCGCGAATGCGGGACACCTGTCGCCGTACCTCGATCGCTACGAGATGCCGACGGAGGTCAATCTCCCTCTCAGCCTTCTGGTTGATGCCGTATACGCCGAAATGCGTATACGCTGTCTCCCGGGCAGCGCCTGGTGGTTCTCACCGACGGGGTTCCGGAGGCTATGCATGGGCGGGAACTCTTCGGCTTTGATCGCACGTGTGCCCTGTGCTCAGAGAGTGCCATTGACATCGCGAAAGCCGCACGTATCTTTGGCCAAACGGACGACATCACTGTGCTCTCGATCGACGTGCTTCCGTTCGTGGGGATCGATGCACGCCGATTGCAGGCGACAGGGAGTGAATAGACTTCAGTGTTTTTGGCGGGCGGTATATGATCCGGTATCCACCAAGAGGAGCTCACAGATGCTTTCACGGCTCAAAGACCGCCGAGCCTGGCTTCGTGGGCTCGGTTTGACTCCGATCTTAGTCGGTTCATGTCTGTGGGTGGCCGGATGCTCTCGTCATCTCGTGAGTGGGCCCACCGTCGAGTTCACCCGTGTTCCTCCAGCAGGCGAAGGTGGGTCTGAGAGAGTGGAAGATATTGAAGGAACTGTTCACAGTGCGTCGCCAGGTGAACGGATTGTGGTGTACGCAAGAGCAGGGTCGATCTGGTGGATTCAACCGTTGGCTACTCAACGGTTCACACCGATTGCGCGTGACGGCACCTGGAAAACTTCCACGCATCTTGGGAATGAATATGCGGCGATCGTTGTAAGTCCAGGGTACCAGCCGTCCGCTACACTCAAGTCCTTACCCTCCGCCCGTGACGGAGTCTCCGCTGTCGTGACGAGAAGCGTTGGTCCAGGCCCTCCGATCGTCAGTAAGACACTTAAGTTCAGCGGTTATGAGTGGAACGTCCGCCACATCACCAGCGATCGAAACGGCGCCATCTCATACTACGATCCCGCCAATGCGTGGACAGATGCGAGCGGCGCCTTACACCTTCGCATCTCCCGTGAAGAGGATCGCTGGAAATGTTCGCAAGTGATTTTGGCGAATCACTTCGGTTATGGGTCGTATCTTTTCTCGGTAAGCGATACAGCGCACCTCGAGCCTGCTGCGGCGCTTGCGATGTTCACCTACGATGATCTCGCCCCTGATCATCACCGCGAAATGGATATTGAGATGAGCCGCTGGGGCGATCGGAACAGCAAGAACGGCGACTATGTTGTCCAGCCTTACACTTTTCCTGAAAACAAGGTGACCTTCGAAGTTCCTGCAGGTCCCTTGACGCACTCCTTGCGTTGGGATCCAGGAAGAGCGACCTTCACGACGTCCAGGACCTCAGCCAAAGCTCGGGGTGTCGTTCTGAAGAGGAGTCTTTTTACCACTGGCATTCCAACCCCTGGGGGTGAGGCTGCCGTCATCGACTTCTGCGACTTCAAGTATTCGAAGGTGCCACTGCAAAGTGGGGCAGAAGTGGTTATCAGAAGGTTCCAATACCTGCCGTGAGTGAGTGCATGCCGGAGCTGAGCCGAGTCTTGCTTGTGTTGGCTTGCTTTATCGTCCCTTGCTTGAGTAAGTCGGCCGAGTGTCTGGATCCACACAGTACCTATGCGCAGTATCTCAGCCAACGCTGGACCATGAGTCATGGGTTTCCGGGCGGCCGCATCAACGCCATTGCTCAAACACCTGACGGCTACCTGTGGATCGGCACAAGTAAAGGCTTGGTTCGTTTCGATGGCCTTACGTTTACGCCGGTTGGTGGCCCGAATGGCATGATGACACCCATTTCCCAAGCCGTCTCCCTGGTGTCCTCCAGGGATGGTGCGTTATGGGTGTGGGATCAGGACATGAATCTTCGCCGCTACCAGCAAGGGAGGTTAGGCGATGCGGAGTTCCTGGCTGGCCAGGAGGATAGGGTCGTGTCGGCCGTGACTTCATCAAAAGACGGCGAAGTCTTACTCGCGACGCAGGCGCCCAGGCTGTTTCGCTTGAAGAATGGTCAAATCGAGACGCTCACCAAAGGCGGCACTTTAGGGATCCCTTCGCCGCAAACGATCGCCCAAACAAACGACGGCAAGATCTGGATGGCAACCTATGAAGCAGGCCTGTTCTATTGGGCTGGTGACCAAATCGGAGCGTTGAAGGGACTTAAACCCGACAAGATCAACTGCTTGCTTCCTGTAGGTGAAAGGGGCTTGTGGGTAGGGACAGACGAAGGGGCTATCCTGTGGGATGGGCGACAAATCTCCTCGATCGTCTCCTCACAAGCTCTAAAGGGAGCGCGAGTCTTGTCACTGGCCAATGACCGCAGTGGGAATGTTTGGATCGGTTCCTCCAAGGGTATCTTCAGGCGAAATTCCGAGGGACTCCGACTCATGGAGTCTGCGGAGGCGGAGTCGCCCAGAACCATTACAGCCATCTTCGAAGATAGGGAAGGAAACCTCTGGATCGGAGACGAACAGGGCCTCGAGCGGCTGCGGGACGCGACCTTCTCAAGCTTCACCCTGCTGGCGAGTTCAGCGTTGGAGAATAGCGGCGGTGGTCCGATTTATGTGGATGGTATGGGAGGAACCTGGTTTGCGGGTTCGCATGGAGGTCTTTTCCAGATCGTGAACGGCCGGGTGGTAAGGGTGGCAGCAGGTGCCCTTGGGCGAGACGTCATTTACTCCATCACCGGGTTTCAAGACGAACTCTGGATTGGCCGACGCGATGGCGGTCTGACGCACCTTGCGCAAAGCGAAGGCACAACGCCCTCTTTACGGACGATACGGACGTACACACGTTCCCAGGGCCTGTCACAGAACAGTGTGTCGTCGGTCTTCAGAAGCTCCGACGGAACTATCTGGGCAGGAACTCTGAGCGGTGGGGTCAGCAGTCTTCGTCATGACAGATTCAGCACGCTGACCTCTGCGGACGGGCTTGGTTCAAACACTATCTCGTCCATACAGGAGGACAAGAGCGGTGCGATGTGGTTCGGAACCTCCGACGGTCTTAGTCGTTTTGTGAACGGAGAGGTCAAGACATTCCGGGTTCGCGACGGGCTACCCTCGGATGAAATTACAACATTGTTCATGGATGATTCCGGTGTGCTATGGGTAGGCACCTCACAGGGTCTCGCGAGACGATCGCATGGCCAGATTCAACCGATTACTGACGGACGTCCTGCCCTGCATGAGCCCGTGTTCGGGATTGCGGAGGATCGTGGAGGCTTCCTGTGGTTGACTACGTCAAACCACGTACTTCGTGTAAGCCGCAACGCTGTCTTGAACGGCGCGATCAGCAGCGCTGATTATCGTGAGTTTTCGGAAAGCGATGGCCTGCGTTCAAGTGAGGGCATTCGACGCGATCGCTCAGCGATTACGGATCCTGGTGGGCATGTGTGGCTCTCCACGCCCCAAGGACTATCACTCGTTCGCGCCCTACCTGAGTCGTCAGCGCCGGCGCCTCCTCATGTTGACTCCCTGCAGAGTGATGAAGCACAACTTGATCCATATCAGGTGATGAGGATTGGGCCCGAACCGCACCGCATCACGATCACGTTTGCCGCCGTAAGCCTTGCTACGCCCAACAGAGTTCGTTACCGCTACAAGCTGCAAGGGTTTGATCATGTCTGGAGTGAACCATCCGAAGCACGCCAGGTGGTTTATACAAACCTGGGCCCTGGTTCTTATCAGTTCGGTGTACAGGCATCCCAGGATGACGATCACTGGACGGGTTCGGGCAACCTTCTGGAGTTCAGCGTTCAGCCAACACTCTGGCAAACCGGGTGGTTTCGTTGGCTCTGGGTGTGTGCTCTGTGCGGCTTGTTGTTTGCCGTCTACCGCGTCCGCGTTCGTTACCTTGCGAGAGCCATGAGTGTTCGCTTTAACGAGCGGCTGGATGAACGTACGCGTATGGCACGCGAACTGCACGATACGTTTCTTCAGACTGTTCAGGGCAGCAAGCTGGTGGCCGACGACGCTCTCTCCCACGGGGCGGATGAAGTCCGTATGCGCAACGCCCTGGAGAGGGTATCCGGATGGTTGGGACAAGCAGTTGGAGAAGGGCGGGCCGCGCTTCATGCGCTCCGCGTGTCAACGACGGACGAGAACGAACTCGCTGCATTCATCGAAAGAACACTCAGCGAACAGTGCCATGGCTCCCCGCTCTCAGTCGCCCTCTCGGTCATCGGGGATCCAAGAGCACTTCACCCCATCGTCCGGGACGAGATCACATTGATCGCCAAAGAGGCTATCCGCAACGCTTGCTCGCATTCACAAGGAACGCAACTGCGCGTGAAGCTCTGCTACGCCGCAGATCTCAGCGTCTGCTTTCGAGACAACGGAGTCGGGATGTCCCCCTCGGTCCTGGAAGCGGGTAAGGAGGGGCATTATGGGCTGACCGGTATGAAGGAACGCAGTGCGCGCATCGCCGCAAAGATAAGCATCTCGAGTTCGCAGAACCGGGGTACGGAGGTGCTGTTACGTGTGCCAGGGCAGGTTGCGTACAAGCAGGATGGGCGTTCCTGGCGAAGTCGATTGGCAAGAAGCCGACACTGAAGACTGACCGTTACGGCGCAGTCCAGTCCACCATTGATCGGGGTTAGTCCTCTAACGATTTTTGCCTACGCCAATGCCGTTTGTCATTGGGTAACCCTGAAAGGCTCGGGGAGGGAACTGGTCTTGAAGGGCTACGGGCTCGTTTAGGGATTCGAAGGTGGAGGGCTTCTCACAAACAGTTCTCAAAGGTTATTCTCAATCAACTCGCAAAACCATGAGTTCCAAGAACCACAAGGACCATTTCATGCTGATCGGCTACGCCCGCTTCTCTACCCACGACCAGAACCTCGAACTGCAAACAGAAGCCCTGACCAAAGCCGGCTGCAAAAAGATCTTCGAGGACAAAATTAGCGGCAGCCGGGCCGAGCGGCCCGGCCTGGCAAAAGCTCAGGAATCCCTACGGGATGGCGACACGCTGGTGGTCTGGAAATTGGATCGGCTCGGCCGCAGCGTCAAGCACCTCGTCGACTTGGTCGGCGAGCTCCACAAGCGGGGAGTGCAATTCAAGAGCCTGACCGATGCTATCGATACCGGCACAGCTTCAGGCCGCTTCTTCTTCCACGTCCTGGCCAGCCTGGCTGAGATGGAGCGCGAACTCACCATCGAACGGACCCGCGCCGGCCTCGATGTCGCACGCCAGCTCGGCCGCAAAGGCGGTCGGAAACGACAGATGACCGAAAGCAAAATCAAGTCAGCCAGAAAGCTGCTCGCCAGCGGAGTGCCCCCACGCGACGTGGCCAGCAACCTCGGCGTGTCCGTCCCTACCCTCTACCGCTGGATTCCCGCCTCCAGCCAAGCTTAGCGTGCTTTATTGTCCATTTTCTGACGGGACCCCAGGGTCGAAAGAAGTAAATCGGCTGCTCGCGTCTGGTTCAGTTCAGCAAGCCGAACGACCTGATCGGCGTCTTTTGCTTTCCACAGTCCTGCGATAAGGCCCGCTCGGGAGGCAAGGGGTAGGTTCAAAACGATTGCTCCTGATTCCTCAATGCGATTCAGGTGTGCTTCGAAGGGCTCATGCAGGATTACGTCTCCCGCCTTTGCGCAAAATTTCCCTTGATCTCCAGATTCCTCATAACTGCCCTTCAGCACGAGAGCTGCATAGGCACCATCGTGCCGATGGCGGTTAATCACTGAAGCGTAGATTGTTTGCAATCTCTTCATAGGGAAGAACAAGTAAGGCTGACTTCACCTCCAAGTTTACGAAACTGCGCGAGCTTCCGCTCGCCCTTCGCCGTCTCGGCAGAATTGGTCCCCATAAACGCCGATATGGTAAGTTACAGCGCCGCTCCATGTGGAGACTGCTCGGGCCGGAGCACTTCCGACAAGCCGCCAATTAGGAGTGATGCTTTGCGAAAACATTCGTTCGTCTCGATCGCAGCCATTGAAGTAAGAGGAGATACTCCCCACAACAGCTCATCGCCACGCACACCAGCACCGCGTAGCTCCAGGGAGAAATGCGAACGTTGTGCTAGATGGCAGACGGGCTTTGGGGCAGGAACACGACTTCCATAAGCATTGGCACGAGCGCCGCGAAGCCCATCATCGCGGGCCACCAATCCAGCTGAATCCTGGCTGGAAGTAGCAGGACCAGAGGGACAATGACGAGAAAGAAGGTGATCAGCAGAGGAAAGCCGCAGGCTATCAACAAGAAACCAGCAATCTGTTCTTCTCCCCCATTACCCCAATGATGTCCCGGATTGTGTTTGAGGTCGTGCCAGACGAACACGGCTATACACGCCACCAGCGTAACCGTCGTCGAGGCCAGTGCACCGAGTAAACGCTTCCACCACTCAATGTTTCCATCCCGACCCATCTAGCCCTATCCCTCTGCGTCTGTGCGCTGATTCTAGAATGTGTAAGCGCTCTACGTTCACATCGTGGGAAAATTGGCTGACTCCCCTTCTCCCACCGGTTCCCCACGACCGATCCCTACCGTTGAGCCGACTTGTCGGATTACCTCTGACCCTAGCAGGAGCGATCCGGATCTCCTGCGGACTTGACGAGAACGGTCGACTTGTCGCGGCTCGCGCTTAGGTCCATAGGACCGCGAAGGATTGACCTTTGTCGGCAACTGGGAGCATTTGCGCCTCTACTTCAACGGACTCCTTCTCCCTCCGCGTCAGGCGTTTCCAGGAGGTAACCGTCACCGAGAGCGCGGAACGACGCCAGGTTCCTGCGAGTTCACCACGAAGAAACAGCGCTCCGGGCCAGACTCGGCTCGTCCATAAAGCCGCTCGATGAGAGCTATCCGGAACGAGCAGGGTGCGGTCCTCCCCCCAGGCCAAGTAAAACGCGTCTCCGCTCGGCAGCAGCCGCGTCGACTCCGTTTCGTTGGGCTTGCTCAAGAGCAAGTCCTCATCCGATGCCAAAAACCATCGTTCACCGACCGGCGTACGAACGGCCCCGATCTCCTTGCCAAGTTGTCGGAACGTGTCGAGTGCTTCAGAGTCGCTGACTCCTGCCCAGCGCGCAAACGAAAGAGCGCTCCCAGGACCAAAGATGTGCAGGTAGCGACGCGCGAGTTCAAGCCGAGCTTGCAGGGAACTCACCTGTGGCGGATCAACCCACCAGATGGCGGGTTGGCGCGCTCCATCCCAATGCAGAAGAATGGTTCCCGTAGGTGCTGCGTAACGCAGACTATTTGGATGGACTCCAAGCAGCCGTCCGGCTTCCCCAAAGGGCATGGTTCGGCCGCCAAGAAGAGATCGGAGGCTTTTGCTTGTACTCTCGGCTCTGCTGTGCGCTTCAGAGCTCGTTGGAAGACGCCCTAGCGAGAACACCGCGAGATCTTGCGTCGGAACGGCGTAAACGTTATAGCGTGGACCCCACATCTGAAGAAGAAAAGGATCCTGCCAAGATGATGCTTGGCAGTTTTGAATCCGCGCGTGTAGAGAAAGCAACGCGGCTCGTGGCATCGAGTCTTGCAGGCCTGCCCAGGCCGCCTTTCGGACCGCTGTTGCACTTGGCACAAGCCGTCGATCCAGACACCCGGTTGCTCTCCGAAAAGAGAGGAGTTGCGCTCGCGAGATTTCAGCAGAAACTTGCATCCGTTGAATCTATGGCGTCACCTCATCATGTCACGGCTGAATGCCAACCTAACCGTAAACGCGACCCGGCACTTTTCCAGCACAATAGCGTTTGTGCCTAACCTGCGCCAGGAGACCGAACGCTTTCTCACAGCATGGCTTGCGGTGCGCCAGATCGTTCAGGCCGCCAATTTCAACCGTTTCCATCAGGCCGGAGTGAGCGCGACGCAGTTCATGACGCTGAACGTCATTCCTTCCGCAGGCCTGAGTCTTTCGGATCTTGCACGCAAGCTAAACCTAAGCCCTTCAACGCTGAACGAGACAGTTAACTCGCTTGTGGCTCGGAAGCTTGTAGAGCGCTTGCCCGATGCTCACGACCGTCGCAAAGTGAGGATTGTTGCCACGGTTGAAGGTCAGGCACTCCAGAACAGCACCTCGGAAGACTTCCATGGCGCGATGGGTGCCCTCTTTGGACGCATGTCTGCCGAAGGCCGCCGTGCTCTGCTGGAGTGCCCCCACGCGACGTGGCCAGCAACCTCGGCGTGTCCGTCCCTACCCTCTACCGCTGGATTCCCGCCTCCAGCCAAGCTTAGCGTGCTTTATTGTCCGTTTTCTGACGGGACCCCGGATAGGAAAATGTTCTGGACCAAGGCCAGCCGCGGAACGGACAGCCTTTTGCGCCTTGATGGCTTCTTCGACGGGGTACATCTTCGGTGCGTTCATGTCTCACGCATCCTTTCGTAGTACGAAAGAATATAGCACGATCGCTCCTGGCACACGGCAACTTCGTTAAGCATTTTCCTGACCCGGTATTTAGTAGCCCCAGCTTACCGTCAGTGATGCTCCCTTCCATGTCCCTTGAAGCGTATTGCCCGGCGTAGCACGAGCAAACGTCGTGGAAGACCCTGCTCTTTTCCGTCCCATCCCGACCGTTTGCGTTTGCGAATCAAAGATTTCCGTTTTGTGACAACGAGAGCTATGTTTCACTCGGACCTGTCGCAAAGGCCAAGTCGCAGATCCGCCTCCGGAATGTCGAAACCTCGCTGACCAGATAGCGACGACACGACCATGCCGGTTTCTACCTCCAGAACATGGCAGGTGACCGTGCTGCTTGCACTCGCGGCAGCCGGGCGATCTGTCGCGATAATGGAGTCGGAAGTTGGTCCTTTCCAGGTGGCTGAAGAACCGCTAGTAACGCCAGCATCGTCACAGAAACTAGCCACCTGCCAAGTTCTGAGGATAAGGCTTTCGAAGCCTGGAAATTCATGGTGTGTGAGATCGTCTGCGCACCCCTTTCAATGTATGACAAGCTTCGTTTTCTGTCCTTGGGATCATCTGTCGTTTGTAGCGTACGCATCCAAACCAGGATGTCGTTAATAGACGTGCTTTTAGGCAAGCCGCTCGCAAGCGAAGAGGACAGCGAGCAACGAATTGGCGTTGCAACGGGTGTTCCTACCTTCGGACTGGATGCGCTGGGTTCGGCTGCCTACGGGCCAGAAGCGGCGCTGACCATCCTCATCCCCGCCGCAAGTGCGGGAATAGCCTATGTGCTGCCGATCAGCCTCGTGATCATCGTGCTACTGGATGTAGTGTATTTCTCCTACCGTCAGACGATTGACGCATATCCGCGGGGTGGGGGCTCCTATACAGTTGCGAGCGAGAACCTGGGGCAGAACTTGGGTCTGCTGGCCGCTGCGGCGCTTATGCTCGACTACTTGCTCGATGTCGGCGTAGGCATTTCCACGGGCGTAGGCGCACTCGTCAGTGCGGTACCGACCCTGGGTGCACACACCCTTGCGATCTGCCTCTTCATCCTCCTGCTGCTGACAATCATCAGCTTGCGGGGTGTGCGCGAGAACGGCCTCGTGTACACGGCGCCGACCTACCTCTTTGTTTTCTGTCTGCTGGGTATCCTTGGGTGGGGCACTGTAAAGGTGCTCTCGGCGGGTGGCCATGCTACACCAGTGGTGAAGCCTCCTGCACCGGAACACGCCATTGCGGCCGTGAGTGCGTGGTTATTGATCCGAGCTTTCTCGAGTGGATGCACAGCGCTTACCGGCGTTGAAGCAGTTAGCAACGGCGTCATGGCATTCCGCGAGCCAACATCGCAGAACGCGAGACGAACGCTGGCTGTCATTGTGTCTCTCTTGGCAATTTTCCTGGCCGGCATAGCTCACCTGACCCGAGCGTATGGGATCATGGCCACCGATCCGGGCAGTAAGAACTATCAAAGCCTGCTTAGCATGATTACGGCCGCTGTTGCAGGCAAAGGCGTCGTGTACTACGTCACAATCGGATCCATTCTCGTGCTGCTGTCGCTATCCGCAAATACGGCATTTGCGGATTTCCCACGCCTATGTCGAGCCATTGCTGAGGACGGCTACTTGCCAAAGTTCTTCGCTATCCGTGGACGGCGACTAGTCTACCACGAGGGCATCCTTGTCCTCGCCGTCTTGTCGGCAGTGATCTTGACGATCTTCGGTGGCGTTACAGATCGACTGATTCCACTGTTTGCCATAGGCGCGTTCAGCGCTTTCACATTGTCACAAGCAGGAATGGTGATGCATTGGCGCCGCACGGGCGGCCATCGGTCCAGGGTGTACATGCTCATCAATCTTGTTGGAGCCATCGCAACAGGTCTGACCACGTTAGTGGTGCTGGTGGCTAAGTTCGTCGAGGGCGCGTGGATCACCGTTCTCCTCGTGCCCGTGCTCATTTTGATGATGAAGGCCGTGCACCATCACTACCAGCGTGTCAGCCTGGAAACGCACATTGACCAGATCACCCTTGAGGCAGTCGAGAAGCCGATTGTCGTCTTACCTGTCTCAACGTGGACGCGCGCTTCGGAGATGGCCCTGCAGTTTGCCTGCATGATGAGCGACGACGTGCGCGTGCTGCACGTAGAGTGCCCGGACGAAGTAGGCGAAGAAAAGGCCGCAGACTGGCAGCATCAACTGGATGCGGCCGCTGCCCGAAATCATCGGAAAGCGCCACAAGTGGTCCCGGTCCCATCACCGTTCCGGTTCATTACGTCGCCCATCCTGAAGTACGTTTCGGAAATAGCAGAGCGAACCCCTCAGCAACAAGTAGCCGTTGTCGTGCCGGAGTTGGTCCCAAGCCACTGGTACGAGTACCTGCTCCACAACCATCGATCTACTGCTCTGAAAGGTCTCCTGCTCATGCAGGGCGTGCGCGGCGTTGTAGTCATCAACATCCCCTGGTACCTCAGCAAACAAGCCTAGGAAAGCAGGTTACGTGACCGGAGCGGAATACAGTTTCCGCCCTGATTGTGGCAAGCGCTTAGTAGGCAAACGCTGCGGAACCGGCTGGTGACTGCTGGAGGAGCTGTGTAGGTGACGAGAAAAGGAGTCCGACGCATCCTACGGTTCAGGAGGATACGTTGCCTCAAGATCCGGTAGAACCCTTCACCGACGTTGGCCTCCCAGAAGCAGTGTTCCCAGAACCCAGATCGGTATCAGCATCGCGGACCCGATCAGTCGTCCTCTGGTCGAAGGTGTTTCTGCCCAATTGGGGCTTCATCCGATCTTTCTTTGGATGAAGCGGACTTGGGGTACCCCGAACGCATTATGGGAGTGGAACTGCTGATTGCGGATGAATCGCCTGCCTTGCGGTTCCTGCAGGCGGCGGGTCTCCCCGAAGATCCAGGAGAAGACATCCGTCCAGCAGTTGTCGCTGCCGTTACCGACGGGAACGTACCGATTCTTCCGAACCGGTAGCGGGAACGTCCCTTTGATGGCTTGCTGGCATTGCCGCAGCAACCGGCCATGGTGCTCGCTCAGCTCAGCGTTATTCTCTACGCTCACCGCGCTTACATGCATCGCTTCGAGTCAGCCTTGGAAGAGTTGCACCTGAATCACCGAATCTTCCGCTCTGTAACGAGCGGCATCGTGGTTGCGAGCGCGACGGAGCCGGATTATCCGGTGGTCTACGTCAATCCGGCTTTTGAGGTGATGACCGGCTACAGCCTAGAAGAGGCTGTCGGCAAGAACTGCAGGTTCCTGCAAGGTCACGCCAGGGATCAGCCCGGTCTAACGCTGCTCCGTGAAACCCTCAAAGACAAGCGCGAGATGCTAGCGATTGTGAGGAAATGCCGGAAAGATGGTTCGGATTTCTGGAACGAGCTTTCGTTATCCCCCATCAGGAACGGGGCCGGCGAGGTCACTCATTTTGTAAGTATTCAAAGCGACGTTTCGACCCGCCTCGCTTTCGAGGAGGCGCTAAGGGAGAGCAAAAAGCTCGCCGGTGCTGGAAGGTTCGCAGCGTCGATCGCACATGAGATCAACAACCCGCTCGAGGCGATCACCAACCTGCTGTACCTCATGCCTGGGAAGTGCGACCCCGAGGTCGAGGACTACCTAGGCATGGCAGAGAGTGAGCTTCAGCCCGTTGCGCACATTACCGCCCGATCTCTAACTTACTATCGCCGATCGACCAAGGCGACGGCAGCACGTCCACCGTTGGGAAGCGAACCGTGGCGACTGGAAGCGTGCGCCTCGAGAAAACAGTAGAGGAGTACCAGCAAACGCTCGATGAGCCACTCGCGGTGCGGGACGGCCCAGGCGAACGCGACCATGAGGGAGACACCAAGCGCCACCGCGGTCCAGAGGGACCGCGACAGTAGATGTTGCTTGGTGGCGTAGTCGCCCCATATCCAAATCACGCCGTAATGCGTCGTGTAGAGCGGGTATGAGAGATCCCCGGAGATCCGGCAGAGCCGTCTGATCTTCGGCGTGACCGACGCACCCGCGCCGATCGCGATGGTCAGTGGGAACACCAGCGTGATCACGACCGCTTCTCGTATCCAAGCTCCTCGTGCGTAGGGCATAGCCAGTGTGAAAAGCAGGAAGAGACTAAGCGCTCCAAGTCCCAGGCGGGTATGGGGCTTCCAACCCAGGCGATCGATCAGCAAACCTGCCGGGAAAGAGAAGGCAACGCGTAATCCCCCATCCCAGAAGTTTCGAGCGCTTCAGCCGCCGGACAGGTTGCCGGCACGATGACCTGCCCAGCACAGACAAATTGCTGCGTTGACGGTAAGCGCAATCAACGCCCCGCGTCGGAGTCGATACAGCACCAGGCGGAAGACGAGATTTGCGATGTATTCCCAGAACAGGGACCAGGACGGTGCGTTCAAGCTGAAAAGATTACGACCTCGCTCGCGCATCGTCCCATACGGGACTAACAGGACCGAGGCAGCCAAAAGCAAGGCCATCTTGCCATTGGTATACCCCGGTGTCTTTCCGAAAGGATTTGCGTAGAATCCAGTAGGCCGAGCACGGCGCCGAAGATCACCATCGGATGGAGTCTGATCAACCGCGCCTTAAGAAACTTGCCGAGGCCCATGGTCCCAATCCGGTCATCGTAGGCATAGCCGAGCACAAGCCAGGCAAGCAGAAGAAGAAGAAGAAGTCAACAGCCAGAAAAACGTGTCCGATCCAGAGCTTGCTGTAGTTGCAGATCACCATCTCTGAGAAGTGAAAGATCACCACGCCGAGTGCGGCCACCCGCGCAAACAGTCGAGTACTTCAAATGAGGTCTGTTCTTGCTAACCCTTGGAGACGTGTCTTTAAGCCTCATTCACCTCTCCTGATCGAACCACGATCGCTCCCAAGATTGGACCTGTAAACGCCGCTTTTCGCGAAGTGACCAGGTGTCTCGTCTCGTGGCCCGCCCGTGCCGGACAACTCCCGATAACGCGACTCCACCAAATCCTGGTCGGCTGGTAGGCTTCACACGTTGGCAGAAGCGTCGACCTGAGCGGGCGTTGAGTGTACGCGCATTCGAGGATCTGCTATGAGCACTGCAATGAAAACGATCGTGTTGGCGTTTCTGACGAGCAGTTGGTGCTTGCCTCGCTCAAATGCTCAACTAAGCGAGGTGCAGTCGGACCGTGCGCACCGCGATGTGGCGATTCGTTGGCCTGCGGCCTACGATCCTTCAGTGTCTCCCGTTTTCAGTCACAACGAACTGCTAATCCGAGCTGACTGTCACCGCATCTTTGCTCACCTCAGGGACGCGGTTGAATGGCCGAACTAGCTGGTGATCGTGAAAGATGTTGTGAACGAAACGCCCGGCAATACTGGCCAGGGGGCGCTGTATCGCCTCCGGATTTTCAACAGCGCGATCCAGTCGCGCATTGTGGAATTTGCACCGGATCAGCGGATCAGCTGGGTTCCTTTCGGGGCTGACGAGACTGAGAGCCGCCATGGTCACTATCACGCTTGGCATTTTATCCCGCAAGCCAAGGATTGCCTTGTGGTCACCGAGGAGACGGGCATCGGGCCCGGAGGTCGGAAGGACCCAGCCGCTGCCAGCAACTTCATGCACAAAGCCCACGAACTCTGGCTGGACAGCCTCAAGTACGTCAGCGAACCGTAGAACCCTACCTGCAGTCGCTCCTTTAGAGCTCAAAGTTGCTGACGTTGCCGGCCTGGGATTTGGTTTCGAGATGTTCACGGGAGAGAACTTCCAACGATCTCTGTCTGACAGGAATAGCAGGTGTTAGGAGGAGACGAAGGCGACGACCCGATTCCCCGATCGCGCGTACCTGTGCTCCCCGGGGTATATAGAAGCATAGTCATCTCTAACGGAAAGCGCCGGATTGCTACAATTTTATTTATGACATCTCTACGCAGAGTTCCGCTCTACGACGGCCGCACGCTGCCTCGCACGTGGAATGAGCAGATGCAGGAGGGAGAGTACGCTGTTCACTACACCAGCTTCAAAGCGGACGACGGTTCCGCACCCTACTGCACAATCTTTGAAACGCTTGCCGAAGCAAGCACTCACGCGGAACAGATGGTGGCAGCTGACCCCGTCCTCGGCTGCACGATCTATGACGCGCGGGGCGCGATCGGAGCTCCACTTCGCGCGGTTCGAGGCACCAGCTTCAAAGGAGAGAGCGGGTTGTCCGCTCGTTTTCGGAGGTGGGCGGGTCTCATCCTCTTTTTTTGCGGCCTCCTTCTCATCGTCCTCGACTGGAGTGAAGACTTCCGCCTCTCGTGGCCCGCGATGGTCGGAAGCCGTATGGTGATTCCGGGCCTCGTACTGCTCGTCGCCGAGGCCGTCATCCTCTTCCAGGCGAGGCTTCATCGCGAACACGCCTCAAGCGGCGAGGCACCGTGACGCTGCTGCTCTTCCAGATTGCCGTCGTTCTTCTGGTCAGCCTCGTCTGCGGCTGGATCGCTCGCAGGCTCGGCCAGGCCCGGGTCATCGGCGAAATTGTCGGCGGCATTCTTATCGGGCCGTCTGTTCTAGGTAGGGTCGCGCCTCGTGTATCAACCCAGCTCTTCCCTCAGAGCTCCCTGGAATCATTCGACGTTCTTAGCACCATTGGCCTCATCCTGTTTCTGTTTCTTATCGGCAGCGAGTTGGAGTATCGGCATCTCCGTCAGCAGAAGTTCACAGCGACGCTGGCGAGTCTAACGAGCATGGCCCTCCCGTTCGGGTTGGCGGTCCTCGCGGCGCCCTTGCTTCGCCGGCAGTTTGGTTCCACCCGCGTCTCTGCTCTGGCGTTCACGCTCTTCCTTGGCATCTCGCTCAGCATTACCGCATTCCCGGTGCTCGCACGCATCCTCGAAGAGCGAGACATGCAGTCCACGCCGCTGGGCGCTACCGCGATCATGTGTGCAGCCGTCGATGATGTATCCGCGTGGTCGCTCCTCGCCCTCGCCATGACGCTGCTTCCGTCAGCCAACAGCTTCGTGCTGCTCTCTCATCGGCTGTTGTGGCTCGGTGGCTATCTGGCCGTTATGCTTCTGGTGATCCAGCCGCTAGGGGCTTGGCTCTCCAAACGTCACACCAGTGTTACGCTCTCGTACGAACTGATGGGCATCATCCTTGCGGTCGTCTTCGCATCGGCTGCCGTCACCGACGTCATTGGCGTTCATCCACTCTTTGGAGCTTTTCTGGCCGGCCTGTGCTTCCCGCGTGTCAAGCACTGGCAAGAAGCGCTCCGCACCAGGCTCGATGTCATCGTCTCTCTAGTCTTATTGCCTCTCTTCTTTGCCCTGACCGGGATGCGAACACGCCTCGACCTGCTTGTCGGCATAAAGATCTGGCTGTGGACCGGTCTTGTTCTTCTTCTCGCCGTCTTCGGTAAGATGGGCGGCGCGATCGCCGCTGCGCGGTGCACGGGGCACAGTTGGCGCAGCGCCATTGCACTCGGAGCGCTCCTCAATACACGTGGTCTGGTGGAGCTGGTCGTGCTGAACATCGCCTATAACGCTCACGTCTTCTCGCCAACGCTCTTCACCATGCTAGTCGTGATGGCGCTCGTGACAACCACCTTCACGGTTCCGGTTCTTAACTGGCTCCGCGTAGGCAGGAGTGAGGCGAGACAGCAGGATCTATCGGTTGTCTCTGTAGCGTGATGGTCTGAGGATGACCGCTCGGCTCATCCAGGCCTGACACGCAATTGGAGCGAAGCGATCCTCGATTGCTTCGCCACAGGTCAGGCGTTGCTCTTAGAGCATCACCAGCGCTGAATCGTTCTCCACCGTGGCTAGGCGATCTGCCGGAGTGTTGATCCGCCTGGCAGTGAGCTGGTCCTGGAGATCATCCGGCGGAACTATACCTTCTTGACAATTGCTTTGCTCCTACCAGCCGACTGTACAGATCCTCAATATCAGACGCCCTAGGTATAAGCTCCGAGAGGCTTTGAGACACCATCAGCCGTTTGTTCCGTTTATTTGACGTGCTCTTCGACCGATCACGACGTTGTCCGAGAGAAGAGTAGAGGGCCGATAGCCTGTGGCAACGAAGAAGTCGTTATCGACTTCGTTTCTGCATATAGCAGTGAACGGCCTGGAGTTCTATTTGCTTCACTAAACAGTCGGTCGCAACGGCAGCAGTATGCTTTCAACGTCGCGGCTAAGGTTTGCGTTTCAGAGGGTTCTCGTATCCGGACACCTCCAGCAGATCCGTTACGGCAAGCTAGATAGGAAGCACGCCTTACCTTCTAGCTGCTGACTCTGCAGCAGGTGGATCCGTGACGTTCTGTAGATTGGCCGCGACATAACCATCGCGGGCGACCATCTTGCCACGCTGGCGGTAAAGGTCGGGGTCTTGGGGCTGGACAGTCGCGAGGCCGTCGACGTAGCGGTTGTACATACAAAAGGCAGCGGCTATCAGCACCGTGTCATGTATCTCGATGTCCGTAGCACCTTCGTCGCGGGCTCGCTGAACATCATCCTTGGTGACGTTCTTGCCGTCTTGCTGCACCTGGCCGGCGATGGCGAGCAGCGCCTTCAGCTTGGGGGAGATGTCGGCCTCGTGAAAATCCTGCTTCACGCATTGCACAACGGCCTCGTTGCCATCAAGATGCGCAGCCGCAATCGCGCCGTGGATTGATTGACAGTAGTGACAGTTGTTCCTTGCTGAAACATAAGTGGCGATAAGTTCGCGCTCGCCGGCCGACAGAGAGTTTGGGTGGCGGAGCAGAACCTCTACGAGCTCATTCAGCGGCTTGGAGGTTTCGGGACGAAAGGCCATTGGGCCGCGGATGCCGGGCAGCTCGGGAAGCGTAATGTGGGGCATGTGTTCTCCTGGACAGAGGTTAGAGTGCTGGTTCGGAAGAGTTGGCGAGTATCTTGGTCGCGAGTGCGGCGTCTGAGATGCTTCCCGGATAGGGCGGAATTGCAAGTTGAAGGGCAGCAGCTAGCAGGCAGGGCAAGGCGAAAAGAGCGACCCTGACGGGCAGGTAAGTGCCCAGTGTATCGAAGCTATGTCCCATCAGAACGGGGCCGGTTGCCGCTCCCACGGCGTAGAAGGTCCAGCTGAGACCGTAAAGCGTTGAGAACCGAATACGACCGAAGTACTTCGCGATCAGGTAAGGCACGACATCGGCTTCGCTGCCCCCTCCGAAGCCAAGCAGAAACGCGCCCAAGAGTCCCAGCGGCGCTGTTTTGGCATACGCCAAAAGGAGCACGCCTAGGCCTGAGAGGAGGAGGACCGCGAGGGAGAGCAGGGGAGCGAAGACTCGGTCAAGCAGATACCCGGTGATGAGCCGACCGACGATCGAGGAGATGCCGAGCATCGAGAGTGCAAGTGCAGCGCTGCCGGCATGCACGCCACGGCTGGTGAGCAGAGCAGCCAGGTGTGCAATGGCAGCGTTCGCGCTGAATGCGGCCAGCATGACGGGAAGCGCGATGAGCCAGAAGACCCGTGTACGAATTGTTTTCCCGATACTTCCGTGCGAGACGGCGGGCTGTGTCGGCGTATCCGGAGTAGGGCGATTCCGAACCAGCAACGCGGTGAGGGGGAGGCCGAGAAGCGCCAGTGCTCCGAGAACAGCGTAGGAGGCTCGCCAGCCTTGAGATGCCATCACCCTCTGCGTGATGATGGGCAGGAGAATGGACCCGGTGGCGCTACCCGTGAGCATGACGGCGATTGCGAGTCCGCGGCGGCGTTCAAACCAGGTAAGGACGGCGCGAGAGTAGGCGAGTTGCGCGGTGCCATTGCCGACGATGCCAAGCAGGAGATAGGTCGCGTAGAACTGCGCAATGTGCCCCCTGAGCAACGCAAGCGAAGCCATCCCGCAGGCGAAGATCAGGATGCTCGGCAGGATGATGCGACGCGGAGGCAGCTTGTCGAGCAATGTACCGAGCGTGGGCGAGCACGCCGCCACAGTAAGGGCGGTGATCGCGAAGGCGCGGGATATGGCCTCGCTCCTCCAGCCGAAGGCATCATGTAACGGGACAAGGAACAGGCTGAAGGTGTAGGGCACTATCGCCGCGAAGCTGACCATGACACCGATAAACGCGGCGAGCGTTACCTTCCAACCTGCGTAGTGGAACGAACTCTCGGGATCGAGGGCCTCAGCCACGGGGGTCTCCTGGCGGCGAGGGGAGCTCCGGGGAACTGCCCGAACGCCTTGCCATAGTGGAGAGCAGCTTGGGACGCACGTCCGACCTGGTCCAGGGGCATTCCGCGAAACAGATGCCGCAGGAGGCGGACTCCGCGAAGTACGGAATGCATTTGTCGAAGTCCACGTACCATCGCTCCTGACCGCGAACCATCCTCTTCTGCTCGGAGATGGCGGCCGGCGGGCAGGCGTTCGTGCAGACCTGGCAGGTTTTGCAGAACTCGTCCGCACCGAACTGGACAGGCTTTGTCGCAACCAGCGGCATGTCGGTCGTGACGCCGGCCAAGCGGATACCCGAACCGAACTGCGGGCTGATCAGCGATCCGTGCTTGCCGAGCTCACCGAGACCCGAGGCGATTGCCGGGGGAATGAGCAAGAGAGCGTCGGCGGACGGACCGGGATATGCGTGCGCGTTGTAGCCCTGAGTGCGAATCCAGTTAGCGAGAGCAAAGGAAGCGCGCGTCCCCCTCGCATACTGGACTCCAATCTCCGTCACTCCCACGCCGTTTGTTTCATCGGAAGGGACCTGCCTTAGCTGCTCGTAGTTGTGGGCGAGAACGAGCACGATCACCCAGGGCTCATCGATGGCGTAGCCCTCAAAGACGTAGAGCGGGTCCATCGGCGTGATGCCGACAGCATCAATCTCGTGGGAGAGCGCGAAGGCTGTCACCGCAGTGGACTGCTCTTGAGCAGGTGCCTGGTTTCGATTTTCGCTAACAGGCACCAGGTCCGGATGATTGTAGGCGGCCATGAAAACGGGGGCCGATCCGGGACACTTGCGGGAGCTTTGCCGGGCGACATTCTGCAGCTCACCGTAAGGATGTTGCGTGGGCGGATGCCAGAAAAACGGTGATGCTCTCCGCGGTTCCGTTTCATCGAGACCGTTGATCACATTTCCTGAGGTCTTGAGGAGCGAGAGCGTCTCTGGCCGAGGACGGTAGGTTCCGCGCGGGGGGCGTCTTGGGTTCGCTTGGGTCGACATCAAAGTCTCCATCGGTAACTCCGGAAGAGAGGGGGCCTTCTCCCTAGAAGCTTAGTCTGGCCGACAACTGAATCTGTCGTGCTGCCCCTGCAAACGTGGGCGAACCGAAGGTCGGATTTGTGGAACTGGAGATGCCGTCGCCGTACTGCCTTGGGATGGGGCCGGTAAACTCTCCAGAACCATAGACCTGATCGACGTCCTGGACGTTGACACGATTGAAGAGGTTGAGGAACTCGACGCTCAAATTTGCATTTAGTCTTTCGTTGAAGTTGAAGCGCCTCTGCAGCCGGAAGTCCGTATTGTAGTAAGCCGCACCACGATAGGTGTTTCGCCCGATGTTGCCAACACGATCGTTGAAGGGGAAACCATCGCCGTTAATGTCGGACCCGGCCAGAATGGTGTAGTACTGCGGGCTCTCCAGGGTATTCAGCATGGAAACTTGGAAGTTGCGAAGAGGTGCGATCCATTCTTTCGGAGACTCGGCCAAGAGGGTGAGAACGAAGCGGTGGCGAACGTCGTTGTCGCCTACTGCGCGATCGAGCTGCGGCTGCAGGTAGTTCTGGGGTTCGTCCTGAAGCTGAGTCTCTGTCGCAACATCCATCGATTTGCCGAACGTGTAGTTCGCCATAATGCTGTAGTGATTTTTCAACTCTCTTCTGACACTGGCAGTGCCGGCATTGTAAATTGACCAACCCGAGGGTGTGGCGTACAGTGCGAAGCCGAACCCGGGATCAGCTGGTGAAAACTTCTGCCTGCCGTCGATAAGATTGCCGTTCGGAACTCCGTTGATCGTGTTTGAACTGATGAGGTGGATGGCATGCACATAGTGATAGCCAAGAGTGAAAAACCAGCCTCCGCCCATCTCATTCTCTGTCTCAAGATTTGCATGTTCGGAGTAGGCGTGGGGAAAGTCGCGCTTCACGAAGCCAAGCGGAAACTGCTTAAGCGTGGCGGGGCTGGGATAGATCCCGTGATGCGTGAAGTTAGAGAAGGCGGAACTCGAAACGCCGGGTCCGATGGTGCCGACCATTCCGGCCGGCCCGAAGCCTACGAGATCATCGTCATGATCGCTGAACTCGGGGATGAGGGGCTGCTTCATCTGCGTGAAGGCCGACGCGCCGTGCCAGCCATTCAAAGTGCTGCTGTACTCGAAGGATCCGGTGTAGAGGCCGAAGCTGGAGCGTAGAACGCTCTTTCCGCCACGATAAGAGTACGCCGCGCCGACGCGAGGCTGAACATTGTCGAAGTTGGTGGGATTCATTTTGCCGATGATGCGGAGATCGTCCGCTGATGGGAAGACATCGAGATCGTAACGCAGTCCCAGGGAGAGGGCTAGATTGGGGTGAGGCTTCCAGTGGTCCTGAAGGTAAAAGCTGGCAAGCTTATGCCAGAACTTCACCGAGTCCGCGTCCTGGCGCAACGCTGCATCCGGGCCGGTGTAGAAGCCTTTTTCAAAGGGCAGAGCGCGCTGTGGGACCTGCTGCCCGAATTGCGAACGAGGCTGCTGGAAGATGAATTCCACGGCAGTCCCAGGCCCAAAGGGGGCTCCGCCGAACGGACCGGCGCCGAAGAAGCTTTGCTGACTGAAGATACCGACGCCCGGGGTGAAGTAGGGTGTCTGGGCTGAGAACCATATGGGCTCGAACTCCGCACCGACCTTCAGAGAGTTCGAGCCGCGGGTGTAAGTCACGGCTTCTCTGGCCTGAAAGCGATACTCGCTGTAGTAGCTCACTCCACCCAGAAAGCCGCCGCTGTAGAGCGTGTCTGCGACGTTGATGGCGGGTTCATAGCCGGCTCCCACCGGGTTCATCGTGAAGGAGCGACGTCCGAAGCTGAGGGAACTTTCCGAACTCCATCGGTTGCTCAGGAGGTGAAAGAGATCTCCATAGAGCGTCTGGTCGTGGATGTGGTTATCACGATAGCTGGAGGGCAAACCCTGCCCTGGGGAGGCTGCAGCGGTATTTCCGTTGCGTACATCGGTGTAGAGATAGCCGACTGCCAGGGTGCTGCGATCGCTGAGCACCTCGGAGATCTTTCCGAAGGCGTTGTTGTAGTCGTTGATCTGAAGAATGGAGCCAAGGTTCTCCGGTGCAAGACCCAAGCGTGTTTTCACTTCGTTGATGCTCGGAGATCCTGGCCCGAGGCACCCCTCCGAGTTAATGCACTTCAACACGAAGCGCGAGTAAAGGGGTGACTGAGCCCGGCGCTGTCCTTCGTATCCGGCGAAGTAAAAGACCTTGTCCTTACGTAGGGGGCCACCAACGTTCGCACCGAACTGGTTGAAGCGCAGCGTGTTGAAGCCTGGCGCGGAAAGAAGATTATTTGCGTTGATCTGATTATTTCGAAAGTAGTCGTACAGCGTGCCGTGGAGATCGTTTGTTCCTGATTTTGTGACAGTGTTCACTGATCCGCCCAGATTTAGACCGTCCGAGGCGTCCGGACCGTTCTGCACGCGGAACTCCTGCACCCAGTCAAGTGAGGGGCTGACCCGTTGGACACCGGAGACACTTGTGTTGTAGTCAGTGCCGTCCAATCCATAGAAGACGCTGTGTGTCTCGCGCAGGCCGCCGAAGCTGACCTCCAGCACGGTTTCCTGAAACGCAGACTGGGCGCCAGTACTGAAATTGCGGCCTACGGTCGCTGTTGGGGTAAGTAGCACGAAGTCGACAAAGTCGCGACCTGCAATCGGGAGATCCGCGATCTCACGAGGACTGATCACTTGGCTTGCATCTGTTCGTTCTCGGTCCAGGTCTTGGGTCGTCCCCAGAACTTCCACCTGCTCACTTGTGGCGCCTACGCGGAGCGTGACCTGCATCGACGCGATCTGACCAAGGGTCAAACTGAGAGATGTCTGGTACTGCGCGAAGGAGGGTGCCTCAACGCTTAATGTGTATTGTCCCGCCGGCAGTCCCGGCATCTCGACGAGGCCGAGTCTGTCCGACAACTTCGTTCGTATAAGGCCTGTGTCGGAACTGATCACCGAGAGCTTTGCCTGAGGAACCAGACCCCCGGACGGGTCCACGATCGTCACGTTCAAGGTTGCAAACTGCTGGGCCAACATCGGTGACGCGCTCCCCAGCACAATCAGTGAAGCGAGTGCGAAATAGGCGGCGCAGTTGGATGCAACACAACAAAGCAAGGAATAGGGAACGAAGGACGTATGAAGCGCGGCTTTGCAGATACTGCGAGCGAAAGCAAAGGACATCCGTTGCACCTGGCTGGTTCTAGCAGCGAACCGAAGGAGTGGCTATACAGGTCGGATTATGAGGTATCACCACATGAAGTGGATACGACCATATGGGCGAAACGTTAATCGATCAAAAGATCGAGGCGTTGTGAAGGTGGTTGGTTCCGGCTAAAAGGTGTAAAGCTTTCGTGCATTTTGTCGGCGTGCTTGCAGTTATGCCATAACTACGTAGGGTAATTATTTACTTGACTGACCAGTGGTCAGCACCGATACTAAATTCATGGAAAGCCCTCGCACACTACAGCAAGCAATCATCTACTTCGCAGACTATGACAACGCCCGCAATTTTCTAGTTTCACTTCGCTGGGAAGATGGCAAGGTGCGTTGCCCTCACTGCGGCTCAGATAAGGTTGCTCACCTTGCGGCTGCGAAGCTGTACAAGTGCTACGGCAAGCACCCCAAGGCTAAATTCTCTCTGAAGGTTGGAACGATCTTCGAAGACTCCGCTCTTGGCTTGGATAAGTGGCTTGCTGCTATGTGGCTTATCGTGAACTGCAAGAACGGCATTAGCTCATGCGAAATCGCCCGCGATCTGGGCATAACCCAGAAATCGGCTTGGCAAATGGCTCACCGCATTCGCTTCGCTCTCCATGAGGGCTCCTTCGACAACATGCTCTCAGGTGAAGTCGAGGCGGATGAGACGTTCATCGGTGGCAAGGCCCGCAACATGCATACCAGCGTCAAGGCCCGTCGCATCACTGGCACCGGAACCAAAGATAAAGTTGCCGTAATGGGCATCCTTGAGCGAGGTGGCAAGGTTCGCACGACCGTCGTTGCGAACCGCAAGAAACATGCCCTTCAGTCTTAGGTTCGCAAGCACGTTGAAGCGGGATCGGCCCTGTATACCGACTATCTTCTCTCTTATGAAGGACTCGCGGGAGATTACGCGCATCAGGTTGTTGACCATGCGGTCGAGTACGTCAATGGTCGCGCTCACACGAACGGACTTGAGAACTACTGGTCCCTGTTGAAACGTGGAATCAGCGGAACCTACGTGAGTGTCGAACCCTTCGACCTGTTTCGCTACCTTGACGAACAGGCGTTCCGCTACAACCAAAGAAAGAACATGACTGACTTCGACCGATTTCAGTTTGCTTGCTCTCAGATCGTCGGCAAACGCCTCACTTGGGACACTCTCACGGGAAAACAAGTAGACCCAAGTCCGCTGCCTAACTGAGAAGGAAGGCCAGAGACAGCAGCGGGGGAGGCGCACACCTAGAAGATAAGGCGAACAAAATTCGCTTGCGGCAGGGCGAAATTAATGCCACGCTGGTACTTGTACTTAGGAGGCGTAGATTTGCAGCACAAACCCCACCTTGAGGAGGGTGGGGTTGATTCGAAAATCCGAGTGTGCTTGGACCCAGAGGGTACCCAGTTCCTTTAGCCTAGAGCTAATCCCCCTGACAAGTCAAGTAAGAAGTTAAGAGGACATCCCTGTCTCTAAAGAGAGACGGGTAATCCAATCACCAATGCCACCCGCGTGAGCCGGAAGCTCACACTAGGAAGTGAACCTATGACGACCAAAATCGTCACTCGTAGCTCCATTACAGGCCGCTTCGTTCGTCCCTCGAACGCAGTTCGTTATCCCCGCACAACTGAGACTCAGCACATTCGAGTTCCCAGTCCAAAAGATAAACCAACCCTACACCAGTGAACCCCGGACGCCGTACCGTCCGGGGTATTCCTCCATTACAAACGCTAGGCCAGAAGGAGCGCAACAAAGTGGAATCACAGATTAAGCAATATCAGCCGGGGACACGATCACGCTTTACGTAACTCTTCCCAGGGAAATTAGCCTGCCATTGGATACCGTTTTCACGGGATCTCTTACGCTGTTCCTGGCTAAGGCCACCTACCCCGAACCGCCGACTTCCATGTTTCCTGGACAGGACGTTAGCATGCAGACTTTGGTCACATGGCTTGGCGGTCCGAACTTCAAATTGGATGCCCGGATTGGATCGGTTATAACGCCCGGCCTATACGGGATTGCCACGGTTTCGCTGAGCGGAACCTCACTAGATGAGTCGGTATCAGCAACGTCCCGTCAAGGTTCGGCGGAGGTCGCAGACTTACGCTTTGAATTCGTTGGGCCACCGCCCTCTAAACCAGAACCCGCGCAGATTGTGAAAGTATCAACTGAGCCCCAGTAGGATCAGGACCCTAAGCCCAAGCCCGGATTGAAGTCAGAAAGCAAGACACGTTTGATTCTTCCACCATCTGCTACTCAGATATATAGCCATTGAGAATCGAGCGCCACCTGACCCCGCTTGGTTAGGCCTCCTACCTGGAGGGCTTCTTCGAGTGGGGTTATTACTGAACCCGTCGGTGTGGTCATAGACTTAGAAATCTCCTTCTTGCGTAAGCTTTCAAGCCCTCGGACGAGGCGCCTTTGCGATGGAGGTCTTTTTGTCAACTTGCCCAAACGGACTTGGCGGCAGTGCGCTCTTCGGCACCCTCAGCACGGTCTTCACGGCTTGCTGGAACCGCTCGAATGCTTCCGGTCCTTCACTCATCTCAGGATGCGGTCTCGGTCGCTTCGTTTCCATGTGACAGATTGTAGTCCTTTGCGTAGAGTGTTCCGATGCCCACGTATCGCCTGCTCGGCAGAGTGTTCCCCAAAGTTGTTCACGTGAGCTTTATGGATGTGACCATCAACTGGGGAGTCGGAGACTTGGGATTCCCCCTAATCATGAGCTCGCAAATCAGAGACTCAGCTTTAGAAGTCAGCTGCAACCTGGATTGGTATGAACCTCGATTCCTTAGCACCCTGTATGCCAGGGGCATGAACCTCGTTCGCGGGTGCCTAGATCTTTGCACGTTTGCAACTGGACTTGGGCTGGTCGTTGTTTTGGATACGATTCACTTTCCGGACGGGACGAGTGCGGACATCAACCTTCAAGACACCTCTTTGGGTGCGCTATGTACCGCCTTCACGATCCCACCTAAGGGGCAAGAAGAAAATGACGAACTCGCCGACGTGCTGGCCTTGGTCTTCAAAGAACCCGCTCTACTAGGGGCACTCAATGATCTAGGTCACATCATGGCGGTACACCACCAATCACCCACCAACTGCGGCAGGGTCTTGGACGGACTACGCAAGGCGATAGCTCCCAACGAAGAGCCGAAAAGGGGATGGTCGATGCTTCGCTCGGCCCTGAACCTTGAGCAGCGTTACGTAGAGTGGGTAAGTGACTATGCAAAAAACACGCGGCACGGAGACCGTGGACATATCCCAGAGCAGGTCGTTCACGAGATCACGCAAAGAACGTGGAGAGTGATGAATCGGTTTTTGGAGTATCGCAAATCCGGCAGTCAACCGTTGTCGCTGTCCGACTTTCCGCTACTAACGTCCTCTAACGAGCCCTCGTAAGAGGCGATCATCGATCGCCATACGCCCGCTGCGTCCTCGTCGTTCGCATCGGCCCAAGCATCTCTAAGCATCTGTGCCGTGGGCTCCCTAGGAACCATCACGTATTCACGTTGCGATGTCACCGCATCTCCAATCTACCAATCCATCCTGTTGGTCAGTCACGTAAGTAGTTACCCTACGTAGGGCGCAGCTACGCTTGTCACCGTTTCTAAATGAAAAAGGAGCTGAGCACACCAGAAGGAAAGTCTCGCGCTGGAACGATGTGATCTCTCAGCGCGAATTTGCGCGACCAAGACGTGAAGCCACCGACGTGAGTCGTTATACGCTGTCATCTGATGCCTGTGCCCGAGTCGGCTATGAGCCAGGCATACTGCGTCAGTTCGCAGTCCTGTATAGCTGGAGTAGGACACTCACTTTATAAGTCAGGTCCGTCGCTCCTACGCACGGCTGTGGTGAACACTACTGCTTCGCATCAAGAAATGTTTCTGGTTAACAGCAAATACCCGCCCAAAATCCTCATCCGACGTCGAGGATCTGGTCGCACAGCGCTAACACTGTTCAGCAATCAACCGAGCTTGAAAACAATCTCGCGGATATCTAACGCGATTTCTGGCGTCAGTGCTTTGAGGCTTCAAGGTTACCTGTTCGAGCACTTTCGGGTAGGTGGCGACCTCCAACAGCACAGCATGCTTCCGTCCAAGCAACGTCTCAAGAATCACGGCCACAAATAGAGCAGGTGAGGCCTATCACCGCGAAGGCAATCGTCTGCCGCTCGCACCCCCATGCAGTTTGGCTTCCAACGAGAGCCGCCACACCCCACTGCACGACGCTTTTCAGAAACTTCCTCCGGATCATCACTACTCCTTTTGGCATCATCCTACCTGCGCCTAATAATAAGGCGATTCCATCAGAGGGTGGAATCGCCTATCATCCGACCTTTTCTTGTGGGTCGAGGATTCCGAGTCTAATCTGACTACTCGTCGCCGTCTCGCCCCCCGAAAGGACTGCAATTAGAATGAAAGTTGCCTATATCCTGGCCACGCCACTTTCCGGTACTACTAAGCTCGCTACAATGATTCTCCCGCAACTTGAGAGCGGAACTCACGGTGTTGACGTTGCAGGCATCTTTTTCTTCGACGACAAGCTTTTCCGTCTGCGGTTAGGAGACCCTGTCGGTGAGCGTCTACCTAACATGGCCGTAAAAACCGGCATGCTACTCATGGTTTGCGACCAATGCGCCGTTCGTCGGAACCTTGCGGAGGGTACCTCGAGCGACGCTCTCGAGAACCAAGATCTAATCGCTCTGTGTGGCAGCGGCAAGGTCCGTCCGAAGGGACTCGTGCCTAACGTTCAGGCTGGCTGCTTCCCTCAGCTTTACGGGGCGCTAGCAGGGACTCCGCCCGACTGTGTCATCACCCTCTAGCTGATTCGGTCAGCCAGGCACCATTTGGTGTTGGAACCAAGTTGATTTGTCTCTGCTTCCGCCAAGTAGAAGTGACAGTATAGAGCCGTCGTCGTCGTGCGGTGCTTAATGTGGAATCGCCGTTCTTTGGCGATTCCCAAGAGCTGTGGGAAGCGTGGGACTGCTTCATCGTTCCACGCTTTCCATCAGCTCGTCATTTCCAACGCTTTTGCCGACGGCGCGCCGATTTCGTAGTTTGGGCCGTAGATTCTGCGGCCTCGCTTCTGATATCCACCCTTGCTGCTGTTGGTCTGCACTGTGGGAGAGTGATGGACGTCCTGCTGCGCCTTCACGATGCGTAGCACATGACCAAGTTGCTTGTTCTCGACGATGGCCGTGTGACTCACCCGCTGATCTTTTGCGAAGACGCGGGCTTCTTCTTGTCGTTTAGATGTCACACGCGAGCAACGAGCGGGTGACGGCCGTGAGCTTTGGCCCAGGCAATCGCATCCTCTTGAGTTTTAGTTGTCTCGAGAACCTGGTCTGCGGCGTTCTCGACGACGTAATCCGTGATAGGCGATCCCTCTGGACGGCCCTTTGGACGCGCCTCAACATAAACGTTTGCCATTCGGTTCTCTCAATCTGCAAGGCAGATAGTACGTCTTCATACCGAAGTAAAGGCTGTGACCGTTTAGGTCACAGCCTTCGATGCGGCAATGTAGCTTACTTGCTGCTCTTCTTTGGCTTGGTGGGATTGGGGGTAGTCTTGCGGCCGGGTTGTGCGGTGGCGCCTGGGCTGTCGGTGGTGCTGCCCTGGAAGCGGGAATGGAGACCATCGCCTGGCTGCAGGGGCGAGATGCCACCCTTCTGCATGAGCTGTGCGGCGATCTCGTAAATCTCTTCAGGCGCATAGTCAGGCGAAAACAGGGTGCGGCATTCTTCCATGACTGGACCTTCGGCTGCGTATTCGGGTGTTCCGGCGAGAACCTCGAGTTCTTCGCCATCCGCCCAGTCCGCAGGGCCGGACCAGACGCCTTTGACATCGGCGTACTCTCCCTCATTGGACCAGGTATAAAGCTTGCGGTGAGAGCCGATCGCCTGCCATTTGCGAGCTTCGGGGATCTTGGCGTCGTCGATGTTGGGCGTCGGGAGCATCTTGGTGATCTCGACGCCGGTCACCTTGCGCAGAGCGAGCGCGTACGCAGCCTGGTGAACGCCGCCGCGAACCATGAGATAGCCGATGACGTCGCGCGCCGCCTGGTTGGTGGTCATCTGATAACAGCGATGCTTGTGCATGCGCGCGCCGGTCTCAAGAAAGAAGTTGTGCAGAAGATCGGCGACGAGGTTGCCGCTCGAGAAGACGTGCTCGCCGGACCAGAAGTGGCCCATGGAGTCCATGACCTGATGACCACCGCCGCCAACAATGGTGTGGTGGGTGTTGCGGAGGTTGGCGGCATCGACGCCAGGGCCACTGACAGGATCAGCCTCAGGATACGAGCCTTCGAGCATTAGATTGATGGCGGTGGTGATAAGTTCCACGTGACCAAGCTCTTCGGTGGTGATACTGGCGACGAGGTCGTAGAAGGGCTTAAGCTTTTTCTTCTCTTTAAAGCCAAAAGACTGATGGAGGTAGTTGTTTAGCGTGGACATCTCGCCGAACTTGCCGCCGAGGAGCTCCTGGATAGCGGCGGCGCCGTTCGGGTCGGGGTTGGTGGGCTTCTGCAAGGGAATAAGAAGCTTTTCAGAACGCATGAACATGGGAATCCTTTGATTGGAGCGGTTGTTTGAAGCGTAGCCACTATGGCGAACAGAACGGTCTCTGTTGTGATGCAAAGCGAGAATGCTTTAGTTCTTAGCCCGGCACATCCGTTTTGGAAAGAGACAGGTCGTGGGCGAAGGAAGGTAAGCGCCGAAGCAGCCCTTACGCCTTCGAGTTGGCCAGCGGCCAGACCTTTCGCCTTTGCGGGCCCCTGTGGGATGCCTGGAAGGATAGTGCCGGTCACTGGCTGCGATCCTTTGCCATCGTGACCGCCCAAGCGAATGAGATCATGAGCCGGATCCACCCGCGCACGCCGGTGATCCTCCACGCGCGAGACTACGATCGCTGGCTCGACAGGGAAGAGACGGAGCGGCTGCTCCTCGATCTGCTGCGGCCCTACAGTCCGAAGAGATGGAAGTCTATGAGGCCCGTCCGATTGTTGGTACGTCCGGAACAACGGTCCCGAGATGATGAGGGCCGCGGCGAAGGCGGCTGAGGACGGCGAACTGCCATTGTGACGGCTGCTTAGCTATGCGAAGCCGTGCAGCTTGAGGTAGTGCAACAATGCTCCGCCCTCAGCTGGAACAGCTTACGAGCTACGTTCGCGAGGGGGACACGGTGATTTGTCACGCGATGGATCGACTGGCCCGCAACCTGGACGATCTTCTAAGATTGGTGCTCGGGTTCACAAGGCGGGGGATCCACGTGCGTTTCGAGAAGGAGGACCTCACCTTTACTGGAGAGGACTCGCCCATGTCTCATCTCCTTCTCAGTGTGATGGGGGCCTTCGCGCAGTTTGAGCGCGATCTGATCCGGGAACTGCAGCGTGAGGGAATCGCTCTGCTAAACTGCGGGGCTGCGCCTACCTGGGCCGAAAGCGTTCGCCGACACCTGGTCAGGCTAAGGAGTTGCGCCGCAGGTTTACAGCGGGGGTTCGAAGACGGCCCTCGCCCGCCATTGGGGATCAGCCGTCAAACCGTATACCGGTAGCCGAAGGGGCAGGGAGTGAAATCGGTCGCTCAACTTGCGATGTACTGTCGCTGCGGGAACGCGGATCCTTGCGCTAAACCAGTGCTCGACCTGCTACACGCTGAGGAGCCAAAACGAGGAATACTTTAGGGGACTACGCGAAGTGGTTCTGGATCGTGATGGCTACTGCTGCCGGGTGTGCGGAGCTTCCGGGCGGCGAAAGCGGTCGATCGTCGTTCATCATCACAGGCCGGGGGTGTCCGTTCTGCACCTGATGATCTCGTTGTGCTCCAATGTCACGCCAGGGCGAGCCAAACGAAGGTGGTCCTCTCGGACATACCTCCTTTGCTGCTGCAGCTGTGGCGTGAGCAACATACTTCCGGGCATGAATAGACAGCTCTCGATTTCAGGCCGGCTCAGGCCCCCCCAGGTTGTTCCATTGTTTTCTGAGGGAAGGGAGAGTAAGTGAGAACTTCGGGGTTCTAACAGAGGCACTGATTCAAACTTATCCTTGCGCGGAAACACTAGCTCCATGTTTTGCGCGGCTTACCTTCGCGCCACACCACCTCAAGTGGAAAGTCCCCTCTCATGAATCGACCTTTCCTGCGCTTCTCAGGCGCTCTCTCCCTCTTCTTGTGTGCGAGTGCTGTTCTCGGTAGTGCGGAGCCAATCGCAGTCCGCTATCGCCAGGGATCCTCGCACGGTTTTCTCACTCTGAAGACTCTGGACGGCAGATCGATCGCTACCGGCGAAGTCACACAGACCGTTCGCGGAGATCAGGTCAGCTCCAGACTGATCTTCCGCTTTCGGGACGGCTCGGTGGACGACGATGTTACCGTCTTTACGCAACGTCGCATCTTCCGGCTGATCCGGGACCACCACATTCAGCATGGCCCCTCCTTTCCCAAGCCGACCGATGTCTTGATCGATGCGGCCACCGGGCAGATCACCTCCCGGACAGACAATGGAAAGGTGAAGGAAGAACATCTGGACCTGCCGCCGGATGTCTCAAACGGGCTTCCCCCCAATCTCCTGCTCAACATCCTTCCGGGCACACCCGAGACGAAGATCTCGTATGTCGCCCCAGGTGCGAAGCCCCGGCTGATCCACATTTCAATCAAACCGGCTGGAAATCTGTCCTTCAAAGTCGGGGGCATGCGGCGCACCGCTACCGACTTTGTGCTCCATGTGGAATTTGGTGGTGTTACCGGCCTAGTCGCCCCCATGATCGGCAAAGAGCCATCGAATTACCACATCTGGATCCTGCCAGGAACCCCTCCTGCCTTCGTCCGCGAGGAAGGTCAATTGTATGAGGGTGGACCAATCTGGAGGATGGAGCAGATCAGCGCGAGCTTTGCTCCTGAGTAGTCGTCACAGATCATCCAGGAGCGGTCTTTACGCGTCAGGCTCTCCCGGTGGAGGGCGATCTTTTGGTTTTGGAAGAAGTGCTAGCCCGTAGAGGTCAGAGCCCTTGAGTATGGCCGCCTTACCATCTGAAAACCTGATCACCAAATCGCTCAGGCGAACGCAAACTTCAGCTACATCACATCTCTGTCCCTAAGAAACCTTACCTTTCCCAGCATTTAGGGGGGCTTTAGATTGATCAACAAGGAACACACCTAGTTTTCAGATCACTGAAGGCAGACTCAGGACAACGGCCGGCAGCTTTGGACACTCAAACAATCTGGTCTAGAGCGTTGCAGGTGTCGACCCGAATGCGTGAGACCTCCTAAGGATAAGCATCAACAACAAAGGCTCGAGTCCTCCTTCTGTGCACGACTTCTCTTGGAGAAGGTTCATCAGCGACTCCTGCCTGCAGGATTACCCCATCTTCACTGGAGACTCTTGTATGGATGAAACGACGGAAATAACCACTCTCGTGTGCCTGTTCCACCACCGGAGCCTAGCCGAAGCAGCCCTGAAGGATCTGCTCAAGGCAGGTGTCTCCCAACAGTCCATCACCGTGTTTGACAAGTCCGATCCGCAAGGAGCGGAACAGCACGAATTGCTTGCCCTTGGTGTGCCAGCTCGCGATCAGAAACATCTTGAGGAAGGCCTGCAAAACGGCGGGGTCATTGTCGCGGTCTCAGCAGAATCTGGCCTTGTGTCCCAGGTGGAGAAGATCTTCGGGGACCATAGTGCTACAAAGATCGATGAAGCAGCCGTCGGGGGCACAACTGCAGCACCGTTTGCGGCGACCCGCGTTCATGCTGAAGGAACGGCTATCCCTGTCATCGAAGAGGAGCTTGCCGTTGGTAAGCGGACCGTCGATGCCGGCGGGGTTCGCGTGTACCGCCGGGTTGTTGAGATCCCCATCGATGAGTCAGTCAGCCTCCGGGAAGAGCATGTCAATGTGACTCGGAGAGCGATCGATCGGCCTGCAACAGAAGCGGATCTGAGCCAGGGTGATCAGACCATAGTGCTGACCGAGACTGCTGAAGAAGCTGTGATCGGCAAGAGCGCCCATGTAGTCGAAGAGCTGCTGGTCGGCAAGAACGTTACCGAGCGAACCGAGCACATCCACGACAACGTGCGGCGGACCGAAGTTGAGGTCGAAGAAGTTGCACCCGCCAGCACTCGCGAGTCAGTCGGCCGGAAGCTCTAGAGAGTTGCCGACATCTTTCACAAAACCCTTTACTCCCAGGAGCACTCGCAATGGCTGATCGCGTCAAAGTCTACGAAGAAGGTACCAAGAAGAAGCTACCCATCTGGGCATGGCTTGTTTCACTTTTCCTCCTACTCGCACTTCCTGCATATTTCATTACCCGGCACCGAGACGAGCCGGCCGCTGCCGCTACTCCGGTTTCGCAGGTTGCCCCCGTCCCAGTTACGCTTCCTGATCTCGGGACCGTTCACTTCGATACGGACAAGGCCACCCTCACCCCGGAAGGTCAGGCAACGTTGCAGCAAGCCGCTGCCGCAATGAAGGCGAACCCCAACGTTCACCTCAGGCTCGAAGGCTACACGGACAGCACCGGGGACACCTCACACAACCAGGACCTCTCGCAGCAGCGCGCGATGACGGTAGCTAACTTCCTGAAGGGGCAGGGAATCGACGCTAGCCGCCTCACTGGCGGTGGCTTCGGACCTTCCAACCCGGCCGACACCAATGCGACGTCCACGGGTAAGGCCGACAATCGCCGCGTCGAACTCTTTTCGCAGCAATAACCTCGTACAAGGAGACACTATGTCGAAAACAGTAGTAGGGCTTTTTACCTCCGTAGCACAAGCCGAACAGGTCAAGAAGACGCTTGTAGCCGATGGCTACAGCGCTCAGAATATCCGTATTGTGGCGAATGACGAAGATGCCCAAAACGGCGCCGAGGTGCGAACGGCATCCGACAGCGGCTATACCGATATTGGTAGTGGTGGCGGCACCGGAGTCGGGGAGAAGATCAGCAGCTTCTTCCGTAACCTTACCGGCGGGGACGAGCATGCTCACGGCCACTACGCCACCGGCGTGAATGCGGGCGGAGCGCTGCTAACCGCAACAGTTGACGACAGCGAAGCGGAAGAGGTGGCAGATACGCTGAGCGAGTACGGCGCGAAAGAGATCGAAGGCGGAGCCCAGACGACCGGCACCGCCCCGCCTGCATACGGCGGCGCCGCCACAGCGAGCACCTCGGGCGAGACAGCTATTCCGATCGTTGAGGAAGAGCTGGTTGTCGGTAAGCGTGAGGTCGATCGTGGCGGCGTGCGTATTTACTCGCACGTCGTGGAACGACCGGTCGATGCGGAGATCAATCTCCGTGAAGAGCACATCAACGTAGAGCGTCGTGCCGTCAATCGTCCGGCTACAGCGGCCGACTTTGTTTCGGGCAGCGGCTCGGTCTTTGAGTTGAACGCCACGGGTGAAGAGGCTGTTGTTGGCAGGACGAGCCACGTCGTTGAAGAAGTGCTCGTCGGCAAGCAGAGCAGCGAACATACCGAGGCTATTCGTGACACCGTCCGCAAGACTGAGGTCGAGGTCGAGAACCTGCCAGGCGAAGTATTGAAGGAAGATCGCTACTAAGTCTGAAGGAATGCAGCACAGGCCGGGCACACGTGTCCGGCCTGTGTTGCTTCAACGAGGAACGAGGAGTTTATGGACACGCTGTTTCCAAGTCAAGAAGTCACCGATCCAAAAGCCTCAGTGCAGGACAATGTTCTTGTCGTTGCCGGAGAGTTGGACCTTGCACGCGCATATACGGAACTGCGCATGAGCAATGGACACGTTGTGCGTCTCCCAACGGAGATCCTGCTCTCGGGCGGGAGGTCCGACGTAGAGTTGAGCAGCAGCCATCAGGCATTGCCAACGCTTGACAGCGAGGTAGCATCCTTGGTCGTTCCGATCGTGGAAGAGCAACTCACCGTTGGGAAGCGGACCGTAGCGACTGGAACCGTGCGCCTCGAGAAGTCGGTACAGGAATACCAGCAGGCGCTCGATGAGCCGCTTGCCGTACTGACGTTCGATATCGAACGTGTGGTGCTCAATCGGGCAATTGAGGCAGTTCCGGACATACGTCAGGAAGGTGACACCACCATTTACCCGCTGATTGAAGAGCGGCTCATCCTGACTAAAGAGCTGATCCTTAAAGAAGAGATTCGCATCACGAAGAGGGACACTGAGCGACGTGATACACAGGTGGTGACGCTTCGCAGGGAGCTTATGACGGTCGAGCGTCGACCGGCAGAGGAGTAAGCCCCGGGATCGAGATGGAGAGCCCAGAAGGGAGCATTCCAAGCCATAAGCAGAGTCTGGCTGTAAGCTCGCTCAGGCGATCTGTCTATTCTGACGCGTATCTTAGCGAGGCTAACTTCCATGTTCAGGTACAAGTACAGGACTGTATCGCAATCACGGAGCGCGATAAAGGTTGAAGCGGAAAGAGTAGCCTGCTCCCATTACGTGGTCCACTGCTGCTGCAGACAGGCCCAAACCGCCGCGGACGTCGAGCTGTTGGTTGCTGCCGATCTTGTACGTAGTGCCAAAATCCACGATGTGCTGCGGTCCCCCATGCCCCGGAAATGAGCCCGCGTACTCAGCGAAGCCGTCCCAGGATTTTGTGAGTTGCCGGTCGAAGAGTCCGGTGAACTGCCCGGTCACGTTGTGCTGTCCGTTTTGGGTAGGCCACGATACAGAGAGCATGCCTTCCACGGTCCAATCGCTCGGGAGCTTGTGCGACCACGGTAGCTGTGCCGTGGCGTCGTAACCGTGGCTCGATATGGATTGTGCTCCCGTTGGCATGCTCAGGGTAGCCATCGCCGACACATCGAAGCCGTGTACGAGGCCGAGCTGCTGCTTGAGTCCAAGTGAGAGGTCAGCGACCCCTCTAGCTAAGGATTTCCCGCTGCCCGTGTTCCAGTAATAATCGGGAGCGGTGAAGCGAAGCTCGGTCTTGGTCGTCGCACCGAAGCGCACCAGAGTTTGAGGCAGTTCCCAGCCTCGTTGCCCCTGTGCAGCGGTTTCACTGAACCCGTTCTCAAACTGCAGCGTGCGGCAGGGAACGGTCGTGCTGGCGTTAGTGAACGAAGGCCGATCCGTCGCAACGGACTGGCTTGGGTCGGGTGCCTTGCAGACCTGCGCCGCACAGACCGTGGCTGCGCAACAAAGCGTGACGGAAGCCTGGACCAGCTTGAGGCGGCCGCCGCCAGTCAAACGAAGGATGCCTACTAATTGAGACTGCATGTTTCGCCCCTAATGCACGAACCAGCTGATAACCAGACCAGCGGACGCCGAGAAGATCACGGCAGTAGTGGTCCATCCGAGGATGTTCACCGCCCGACCGTTCACGCGATCCCCATGATTGCCCGATTGTTGGTCATGATCATGATCAGAAGCATCAGGGGCGGAGTGGAGAAGCCCTGCACGATGCCGGCAACAACCAGCGCCTTCATCGGATTGATCCCGATGAAGTTCAGCCCCATCGCGACAAGAGTAGACACTGTGATCGCGGCGTAGAACTTTTTCGCCTGAGCAGGCTTGTGATGCAGACCGTTCTTCCAACCCAGGGTCTGGCAGATATCATAGGCGGCCCCGGTGGTCATCACGGGGACGGCCAGGAAGCCGACGCCGATGATGCCTAAGGTGAAGAGTAGCCCCGCAGCGCGACCCGCCAGAGGCGCGAGCGACTGAGCAGCGTCCGTTGCCGTGTTGATGTCGTGTTTGCCCGCGACAAACAAGGTGGCCGCAGTCGCCAGGATGATGAAAAACATCACGACATTCGAGAACAGCATGCCGAACGTGACATCCCACAGGCTGCTTCTTAGCGCCGCGTCGGTGGTACCGCGGCGCTGCCGCAGCGTGTGCTTGCCCTCGGCTTCCTTCTCCTCGACCTCCTCGTTCGACTGCCATGTATAGAGGTACGCCGAAAGCGATGTGCCGATGATCGCTACTAGGATCGAGAGCGCATCTTTGCCGAGGTGCAGTGAGGGCACCAAGGTTCCTCGAGCAACATCGCCGAGCTTTGGATGAGCAAGGAAAGCAGAGATGACATAAGCCAGCAGGGACATTGCGAGAATCCGAAACAAGTTCCGGATGAATCCGTAGGAGCCCCAGATCTGAAGAACGAGCGAGATCCCGGTTACACAGAGGACGATAGCCCACTGCGGCAGATGCACCATGATGCCAATCGCAGCGGCCATGCCCCCGATGTCCGCTCCAGCCTCAATGGTGTTGCCGATCACCACACCTGCCAAAACAAGATAAAGGAACCATCGCGAATAGTGAGACCGCAGAACCCTAAACAAGCCCTGGCCGGTTACCTGCCCGAGCTTGCCGGAGAGGTACACGACCGCGACCATCATGGGGAAGGTGACCGGAGCAGTCCAAAGGACCTTGTAGCCAAGCTGAGCTCCGGCCTGGGCGTAGGTCCCAATGGCTGAGCAGTCGTCGTCCGCTGCCCCCGTGATGAGGCCGAGTCCTAGCGAGCGAGCGATGCCATGCTGTCGCCCATCGGGAGCAGAAGTGGGGATTGTTGGGCTGTTTGCCATCTCAATTGTATCGACCAAGGCGATCAGGCGCGAATGCCGTTTGGATGGATTTCTGCGTCCGTTAGTTGGTAGGCCAGGTTAGCTTCCTAGGGACCACGCGTCTGGCCCAACGAGAGCTAGAGAAGATCCAGCGATCCCAATTAGTCGCTTCGAACCTCGCTTCTGAAGTTGCGAGGTGCCTTGTGAAGGGAATCCGACCTTGACGAAACTCCGGACAACTCCCCGGTTTCTCGCAGCTGAAGACGAAGGTCCTCGACAGACATGATGTCGCTGCCCTGCGGCAAACCCGCCTTCATACGCGAAGAAGGTGCTCTGTACCAAGGTGGCTCGGACTGTCGCATCGACATAAGCGAGGCGTGATTTGTTCCGTTGAATGTCACGAACCTATCGGTTCGGATTGTGTAATCTATCTCTCACATGCCGCTCTGCGCGATAGGTCGGGAGCTTCAGATCAAGGGAACGCTTCGCGTCATGGAAACTCTTCCTGTGTCGTCTGCAGTCCACCCACATCGTGAGGAGGTCTTAGCCTTTCAACGTGCCTTCCGCGAGCACATTGAGTATTGCGAGTTTTGTAGAGCTACTGAGACTTCAACGGAACTCGCTCCGGAATAAGCCCTTTCGCCCCAGCGATCAAGTCGTTCCTATACGGCCGTGCCTTGGTCGCTGGATTCTCAAAACCTGCTTATCAATCCCTCTTTGCTGTTGAGTGCGAATAGGCAGGTATAGAGATTCGAATGACCGTCCCGCTCCTGCCTGGCCGTACGCTGCTCCGGACTCGGATCGTACCGCGATGGCGGTCGACGATCTTCTTTGTGAGCGCAAGGCCAAGCCCGTTGCCCTTATCCCCTTTGGTAGAGAAGAAGGGGCGAAACAGCTGCGGGAAACTCTCCGCTTTGATGCCATGCCCGTTGTCAGCGATCACGAAGTGGAGCTGGTCGGCCCCTTTGCGGATACGGATGCGAAGTGTTCCAGCAAGAGGAAGGGCGTCGAGGGCATTAACGAGGAGGTTCGAGAGAACCTGCAGCATCTCGCCGGTATAAACTTCTGCAATTATTTCTCCTGGAAGATCCTTGACCACATGAATCTGCTTTGCAGCGATCGTCCTTTGATGAATCCGGATCGCAGCTTCAGCTAGAGCAGTAGCTTCGATTGCCTTCGGGGACGTAGCGGGTCGTGCGAAACCAAGGGTCTGAGAGGCGACCGGGCGGAGGGTCGACATCTGCTCTTCCGCCAGGCGCATGTACTCTTCGACTTGTTCATGGTCGCGGGAGTCTGCGCGGGTTAGGAAGATGAGGTGCCCTAATGCTTCAAGAGGGTTCTTGATCTCATGAACCATCTCCAGAGCAAGTTGACCTGCGGTCGCTCGCTCCTCGGACTTGCGCAACGCTTCGGCAGCGATTGCCAATCTCACGTCAAGTGTCGTTTCGGGCAGGTCGTCCATACTCCTCCAGCGCCTAAAAACCCTGGAGAGAACGTCAGATGACGTTTGTGCTGGAGAGGCTCCTCCGCGGACCAGTACCGGTTCACCTTTCTCACTTCGATGCAACTTCTTTGCAATCGGGATACAAGAGGGCTACACATCGGATTGGGAATGAGACATTGTGAGGCTTGACTCTAGGTTGACAGGGCTCGAAGAGCTCCTTGGGACCGCTAAACGGTGGAAGCTACCTGGCCGACGAGCCCGTTCACAGTAGAAATGAGAAGCTGGGGGCTCGCAAAGGCCGTCAGAATTGCATCACGAGCGGTTCCGGAACATTCGGATAACACTGCCGCTAGAATCAGATTCTTCGTCTCGGGCCGGAGGAGATGCGCTAAAGACAAGGCGCCACTGCACTCCTCGGCGGAAAGCGTGTGGCACAGAATAAAGATGTCCACCGTTCCCGTGCTTAGAACTTCGCGAGCCTGGGAAAGATCCTGCACAGGATGCACCTCGAACTCCGCTTTTTCCAGAACCCACCGCCGGGTCTCAATGAGACTCGAGTCGGTTCCGTAAATGAGGATGCATGAAGAGCGGGGCATAGAAGACTGGCTTGCTGTTGCTTAGGCCAGCTCTTCAGCGTAATCGTTTGGAAAGAGAGATTACGTGCGCTGTCGAACGCAACTGGTGACTTCGGCCTCGGAGTCGTCAGCCCTTCCTATCCGAAACAGCCATTCCTTCGCGATCCCATCGGACACGACCCGTCAGAGCGGCTTCCCATCGAAGCGAAACGCTGACTTGTCCTCTACTTGCAACAGTTGATAGGTCGGTTTGTCGTCATACACCAAGGCCAGCCCGAGCAGATCGAAATGAGCGAAGAAGTTCTCCCAAGTGGTAGGCCTGAGCTCAGTGGCGGCAATCGGATCAACGCCAAAGAGGAACCGCAGAACGGCGGGTTCGCCGTCAAATAAGTGCGGGAAGACCTCGGCAGGCACGGCGTTGTGAGCCTCTGCCCACCGGCGGATCTCCTCATGGTCGGTGGTTGGGCCACACATCATCGGCCGTCAGCTCCTTTCAG
>CAZZXY010000011.1:0-4234 GCA_964658105.1 Verrucomicrobia bacterium Tous-C9LFEB
AGCAGATCCTTACGGGATGACAAAGAGAAGAGATTGTTGAAGGGCTGACCGAGAGACCGAAGAGACGAAACGAACGAGAGATGGAGACCACACCCTACGTGCACGCTGCCGAACTTCGCGACACCGATCGCCTTGGCGAAGGTGTGGCCGGAGCCATCGGTCTGCATGTTCTGCTGGCCGCGGTGCTAATCGGAGCCGCGTATCTGAACACGGGCAAGCAGGACCGTTGGGGTGAGAACACGGCTTCGGTTGGAGCCATTCAAGCCTCGATGGTGTCGGCGCTTCCCTTGCCGTCGCATGCGAAGCCCGTGGAGAAACAGGTGCTTGCCTCAGAGGATGTAAACGAGGCGCCGCTGCCCGCGCCGAAGGCAACGACGCAGCCACCGCCCAAGCCCACGGACATCCTGATCAAGGCCAAAACCCCCGAAAAGCCACCACCGCCCGCGCCGGTGCACAGTACCGCGCCTGCCAAGCCTGAGCCCAAGGCACAGCCCACGGAAGCGCCGCCCGTGAAGCATCCGCAGCCTGCGCCGGACACGCCCAAGGCGCGCACGGGGGAGACCACCGCGACTCAGCTGCCCGAAGCCGTTTCGCAGTCGAAGAACGGAACCGCCACGGCCAGCGTGGAGGACCGGGCGTTCGGAAACCGGTATGCGTACTATCTTCGGGCGGTCAGTCTACGCGTTTCGCAGAACTGGTTCTCAGGCGAGGTGGACCCGCGCAGTTCGCAGGGCAAGCGCGTGACCGTGCTGTTTGATATTGACCGCGAAGGTGTCCCGCAGAATGTTCGTGTCGAGACCCGCAGCGGCTCGGGAACTTTGGATGAGTCCGCGTTACGTGCCGTGCAACGCGTAGACGGCTTCGGTCCGCTGCCTGCGGGCGATCACATCACCATTGAATTTGCCTTTGACTATAAACAGCCCTGAGCCGCGGAAGGCACCAACGGCGGTACGGCACTAGACAAACTGCGCCTCCGGGCGACTAGAGTGGATGGGAATGACAGGTTTCAGCAGCATGCGTACGTGGTCGACGGCACTTCGGCGCCGCTTCAACATAAAGTTCGCTTCGGCAGTTCTTCTCAGTGCGGGCGCATTCCTGGCCGCGCAAGCGCAGGATCCCTTTCATCTGGAGACCAGCACGGGGGCGGATCGCCTACGGCTGGCCGCATCGAACTTCAAGCCGGGCGCCGCGGATCAGAGCAGCGTGGACCTGGTGCATGCGTTTGACACCACGCTGTACGCCGACCTGGGCAATGCCGGCATCTTTGACCTCGTCTCGAAGAGCATGGCACCGGCAGGTCAGCCCGGCACGCCAGCCGAGATCAAGCTGGACCAGTGGGCTGCGGCCCCGGCGAGCGCAGGCATGGTGGCGTTTGGGAATCTCAGTGTCGCCGGTGGCCGGATCACGGTGAACGGCTACCTGGATGACGTGCGCAATGCGCAGTTCCCGCAGGTGTTTGCCAAACGCTATGACGACACGGCGAGCGAGGAGACCGCGCGGCAGATCGCGCACAAGTTTGCGGACGAGATCATCTTCCGCCTCGGCGGGGGCATCCAGGGCATCGCCGAATCCAAGATCTTCTACGTGCACTTCACCGGTAACGGCAACAAAGAGATCTGGGGGATGGACTACGACGGCGCGAATCAGCACGCCGTTACGCACCTTGGACAGATTTCGATTTCGCCGCGTGTGTCGCCCGATAATTCGCGGATCGCGTTCAGTTCGTTAAGCCGCGACGGTTTTCAGCTGAAGATGTATTCGCTGCTTCTGAACCGGATGGTGAGCTATAACTCGCCGGGCAGCACGAACATCTCACCGGCGTGGGCGCCCAACGGGCAGCAGCTCGCCTTTTCTTCTTCGCGTTCGGGCGATCCGGAGCTTTGGATCGCCGATGCCCAGGGTGCTGCGGCGCACAAGGTGACCAGCGTGCGGGGGCCGGATGTGTCCCCTACCTTCAACCCAAAGACCGGGGCGCAGATTGCGTGGATCAGCGGACGGACCGGCCTGCCGCAGCTGTACATCATGGACTCGGATGGGTCCGGAGTGCAGCGCATGACCGATGGCGGGTATGCGACGTCACCCTCCTGGTCGCCCAATGGGCAATTCATCGCGTATGCCTGGGATCGCAAGTACGGCCCTGGTGCACCGGGTGGGCAGGACATCTACGTGATGGAGATCGCCACCAAGCGTTGGATCCAGCTGACGCACGATATTGGCCGGTGTGACTTCCCTTCCTGGTCACCGGATGGACGGCACGTTGTTTTCGCAAACTCGCCCGATGGCCGCGCGGACCATACCCGGATCCTGACGATGCTGGCAGATGGCACGGGCAGGAAGGCTCTCACGGAGGGTGGCAGCGATATGCCGAACTGGAGCTTCCGGTAAGGTTAAGCATGTCGTGTCACGATGTACGAGTTGAGCCGTACGGTGCAGTGCTGAGATGAAGATTCGCGAGATTGTTGCAACAGAAAGAGGAACAAGGATGAACCGAAGCCGATCGTCGAGGGGATTTGCGCCCCTCACCCGGGTTGCCAGCCGGGCAGCCTGTGCCCTGAGCCTGGCCGTGCTGGTACTGGCGGGCTGCCACAAGAAGCCTGCCCCTGTGCCCACCAACGCGCTACCTCCGGCTACCGGCCCGGCGCCGACGGCGACCCTGACGGCCGATCCGCTCGCGATCGACCTCGGGCAGTCCGTCGTGCTGAACTGGCGCACGACCAATGCGACTGCTGTCTCGATCGACGGCATTGGTGATGTGGCAGTGAACGGGACCCAGACGGTGTCGCCGGCGAACTCCACCAATTTCCACCTGATTGCCAAGGGCGATGGCGGGACGACCGAGGCGAACGTTCGCGTCACCGTGCGTGTACCGACGGTGCCTGCCGCAAGCAACACGAACACGGGAGCTAATGAGTCGGATATGGGATCGGACGCTGCCTTCCATGCGGCTGTCCAGGATCTGTACTTCGACTACGACAGCTACAACGTCCGCGCGGACGCTGAAACGTCCGTCGCAGGAGCGGCACGTTACCTGAACACGCACCCAGCGATCAAGGTGCTGATCGGCGGCTACTGCGATGATCGTGGATCGGCTGAGTACAACATCACGCTGGGGGAGAACCGTGCGAACTCCGCACGCGAGGCCCTGGTGAACGCCGGCGTTGCCCCTGGTCGCGTGCGCGTGGTGAGCTACGGGAAAGAGCGCCAGTTCTGCACGGACGAGAATGAGAGCTGCTGGCAGCAGAACCGCCGTGCACAGTTCATGATCGATCGCTAACCCACGGGGCCGCGTTCAGAACACGCCGAACGCGGCCTTTCTTCGTCTCAACTTCAGTTGGAGTAAGACTATGTCTAACCGATCCATTTGCCGACGCTTTGCTCTTCCCCTTGTTTGCTTTGCCGCGCTCAGCGCACGGCCCGCCCTTGCCGTGAATAAGGACATGATTCAGCTGCAGACGCAGGTGCAACAGCTGATCGACTCGCTCGCGCGCATGCAGCAGTCCAACGATCAGCAGATGGGTGTTCTCAAGGACCTGGTGCAGCAGGACGTAGACGCGGTGAACAAGATGTCCACCACCGTCAGTTCCCTGCAAGCGAAGCTGCAGGCGCAGACCGACTCCGAGGGTCAGCGATCGGAGCAGCTGTCGGGCCAGGTCCAGTCGCTGAACGACACGCTGGACGAACTCAAGGCGCGGATGCAGCGCATGGAGAAGACGCTCGGCGATCTGCAGAATCAGGCGCAGTCGACAAATGCCATCCTGGGGAGCATGCCCGGGGCGAACGGCGGTTCTGGTGGGGCTGGTTCCCAGCCGCCTGCCAACGCAGCGCCTGCAGGTCCGCCCGCTTCAGGGACAGGCTCCGGGCTGGGCTCCACATCGGGCTCCGGTTCGGCCATAAATGACGCGCCTTCAGGGTCTGGTGGTCTGGCTTCTCAGCCTGCTCCCCCAGCTGCGGGACCCTCAGCGGAGGCGATGTACCGGGGCGCCTACAGCGATTACATGGCAGGCAAGTATGCCGTGGCGAACGCTGAATTTGGGGATTTGATCAAGGCGCACCCGGACGATAACCTTGCCGGCAATGCGCTGTTTTACAACGGCGAGATTGCGCGGCGCGCAGACAAACCGTCCGCTGCCATCAAGGACTATGACCAGGTGCTGGAGCGCTACCCCGATAACGCCAAGGTGCCGGCGGCGCACCTGCACAAGGGCGAAGCCCTGATCGCGCAGAAGCAGACGGA
>CAZZXY010000011.1:4334-77812 GCA_964658105.1 Verrucomicrobia bacterium Tous-C9LFEB
GGCGCGCAGGCGTTCTCCGCGCTCGATGGCGAGCGGGGTATCGCCGTCCTTCCAGGCAGCGTACGCCTCATAGCAGGCCTGCGGTGCGCAGGCGGCCACGGTTGGACTGCCTCCCGACGCGCCTGCCGCGAGCAGGGCGACCATGTCGTGGGCAGCGGCAGCGGTAAGCACCTGGAAACCGACGGTCTTTGTCCGTGTCTTGATCGGGGGCATCGTGCTGATGATCGCGGTTGCGGCGGAGGCTACTGCAGTGCCGGTTCCGAGGGCCTCGGCGGAGACGAACCCGGATGCTGCCGCGGTCTCCTGCACCGGTTGGAGCATGCGGCGCGTGACGGACTCAAAGATCGTGGTAACCGTGACCTCGCGTTGAATGTCTTGCGTTTTGGACTGCACCTGATTGAGCCGGTCTTCTGTGAGGCTTGCATCCAGAAGACCGATGACGTTGGGGTGCTTTGCGAGGCTGGCAATGAGCTCGACCGGCAATTCGAAGGCCGGTGGCCTCTGATCGCTCCAAAGCACGATGGGCAGCGGTGAACGATCCGCCACCGACTCGTAGAAGACCACCAGCTCGCGCGCGTCCTCACCGTGGACAAGACGAGACCAGTCCGGGGGCGGCGCAAGGAGGATGGCGTCGAAATGCGCTTTCTCCGCAACCGTGATGAAATCGAGGGCTGCGGAAACGCTGGAGCGCTCCACCCCGGCGAGCAGGACTTTCGCCTTGCCGGCCGTCTCGCCGACAGCCTGCAGCAGGCTGTGCGCTTCCGCGTCGGTGAGACCGTCCGCCTCGCCACCCGGGGGGAGCGCGATCAGACCTGAAGCGGGGCTGAGGGAGTAGCGGGCGACATTGCCCTCCAACTTGCGGAGATAGCTGGCGCCATCGCGGTAGAACGGGCAGGTGAGCGGGACAAAAAGGCCTTGCAGCAGCACACTACCCAGTGTATCCGGGCTGCGCTGGTCCGAGGTGCGTCTCGTTGGCTGAGGACTGCGGGTGTTGGCAGTTAGACCGCCAACACCTCCTGCTCGGCGATCTGGCGGGCGGCGTGCAGCTCCTGCAGGCACTCCACGGCGCCCCGGCCACCCTGCAGCGACTCGATGCCTTCGACGGCAGCGCGCGCGGCAGCCAGCGTGGTGATCATGGGTACGCGCGCGGCCACGGCGGCACGGCGGAGCGCCTGCTCGTCGAATACCGCGTCCTGACCGGTGGGGGTGTTGATAATGAGCTTGATCCGCTCACTCTTGATCAGGTCGACGATGTTGGGCCGGCCCTCGTCCACCTTGAAGACCTTCTCGACCTGCAGACCGGCTGTTTCGAGAACCGCCGCCGTGCCGTGCGTGGCGACCAGTTGGAAGCCTGCATCGGTGAAGCGTTTCGCGAGGGCACCCAGTGCGGGCTTGTCGCGGTCGTTCACGCTGAGGAAGAGGGTTCCTTTTGTGGGCAGGATGAGACCCGCGGCGGTCTGGGCCTTGGCAAAGGCCTCGCCGAAGCTGCGGCCGACGCCCATAACCTCCCCGGTGGAGCGCATCTCCGGCCCGAGCACCGGGTCGACACCCTGGAACTTGGCCCACGGAAAGACCGGCGATTTCACAAAGAAGTGATCGCCCGTGCCGAGCTCCTTGCCGGTTCTGACCTGCTCCGGAAGGAGGTCGCGGAGGCGCTGCCCTGTCATCAGGCGGGAGGCGATCTTTGCGAGCTGGATGCCTGTGGCTTTGGAGACGTAGGGCACGGTGCGCGAGGCGCGCGGGTTGACCTCGATGACGTAGACCTCCCCGCGCTGCACGGCGAATTGCAGGTTCACGAGGCCGACCACGTTGAGGGCCAGCGCGAGTTTGCGCGTGTAGCTGCGAATGTTGTTGAGCACCTCGGGGTCCATGTCGACCGCAGGCAGCACGCAGGAGGAGTCGCCGGAGTGCACACCGGCTTCCTCGATGTGCTGCATGATCCCGGCAATGACGACGTCTTCGCCGTCGCACAAGGCGTCGACGTCGAGTTCCTGGGCGTCTTCGAGGAAATGGTCGATCAACACCGGCCGTTCTTGCGAATACTCGATGGCGGTTGCCATGTAGCGGCGTACCGCGTCCTCGTTGTAGGCGATGACCATGGCGCGGCCACCCAGGACGTAGGAGGGCCTGACCAGTACCGGGTAGGTGACCTTGCTTGCGCCTGCCAGTGCTTCTTCGACGGAGGTCGCCATGGCGGCCGGCGGCTGCGGGATCTGTAGCTCTTCGAGCAGCTTGCCGAAACGCTTGCGATCTTCGGCGAGGTCGATGGACTCCGGCGAGGTACCGATAATGGGCACGCCAGCGGCTTTGAGTGGCAGGGCGAGATTCAGCGGCGTCTGGCCGCCGAACTGCACGATCATGCCGATCTCTGCACCGGCGGAGGCCTCGTGGTGGTAGACGGCGAGGACATCCTCGAAGGTCAGCGGCTCGAAGTAGAGGCGATCCGAGGTGTCGTAGTCGGTCGAGACGGTCTCCGGGTTGCAGTTGATCATGATGGTCTCGAAACCATCCTCGCGGAGAGCGAAGGCTGCATGGCAGCAGCAGTAATCGAACTCGATGCCCTGCCCAATGCGGTTGGGACCCGACCCCAGGATGATGACCTTCTTGCGTGAGGTCGGCGCGGCCTCATCCTCCTCGTCGTAGCAGGAATAAAGGTAGGGGGTGAAGCTCTCGAACTCGGCGGCGCAGGTGTCGACCAGTTTGAAGACCGGCTTGACGCCAAGCTTTTCGCGCGTGGCCCGGACGTGCTCGGCCCCGGTGCGGCCTTCGAGGCCAAAGATGGAAGCTAGGCGCTCGTCAGATAGGCCCATGCGCTTGGCAAGCTGCAGGTCAAAGGCCTCCAGGGCGTCGAGTCCACGCTCACCGAGGGACCTCTGCTCGTCAGCGATCAGCTTCATCTGGTGCAGGAACCAGGGGTCCATGCCTGTCAGTCGCGCGGCTTCCCGAACGGACATGCCGTTCTCAAAGGCGTAGCGGAGGTAGTTCAGGCGCTCCGGATGCGGGGTGACCAGCCTCTGCGTTTGACGGCGGGGATCGATGTTGTCCGCACCAACCTTTTTGCCGGTTTCCAGGGAGCGGATGGCCTTCATCATCGCTTCCTTGAAGGTGCGACCGATGGCCATGACCTCGCCGACGGACTTCATCTGCGGCCCAAGCGTCTCGTTGGCGCCGGGAAACTTCTCGAACTGCCACTTGGGGATCTTGACGACGACGTAGTCAATCGTTGGCTCGAAGCAGGCGGGCGTGGCTTTCGTGATGTCGTTTTGCAGCTCGTCCAGCGTGTAGCCGACGGCCAGGCGCGCCGCGATTTTGGCGATCGGGAAGCCGGTGGCCTTGGAGGCGAGCGCTGAGGAGCGCGACACACGCGGGTTCATCTCAATGACTGTCATGCGGCCGGTCTGGGGGTCCACGGCGAACTGCACGTTGGAGCCCCCGGTCTCCACGCCGATCTCGCGAATGACGGCGATGGCGGCGTCGCGCATGCGCTGATATTCGCGGTCGCTCAGGGTCTGGGCCGGGGCCACGGTGATGGAATCACCCGTGTGGACGCCCATGGGATCGAAGTTCTCGATCGAGCAGATGATGACGACGTTATCGTTGAGATCGCGTACGACCTCGAGCTCATATTCCTTCCAGCCCAGCACGGACTCTTCGAGCAGGCACTCGTGCACCGGGGACAGATCCAGGCCGCGGGAGAGGATCTCCATTAACTCCTCGCGGTTGTAGGCAATACCGCCGCCGGAGCCGCCGAGCGTGAAGCTGGGGCGGATGACCACCGGGAAGCCCAGCTTGGTGGCGAACTCCAGGCCATCGCGAATGTTGTTGACCAGCATCGATCGGGGCATGTCGAGCCCGATCTTCTTCATCGCGTCCTTGAAGAGGAGGCGGTCTTCGGCCTTCTTGATGGCCTCCAGCTTGGCGCCGATCAGCTCGATGCCGAGTTGATCCAGAACGCCTTTGTCGGCGAGCTCTACGGCGAGATTGAGGGCCGTCTGGCCGCCGACGGTCGGCAGCACGGCGAACTTGCCGCTGCCCTGTCCGGACTTGGGCATGCGCTCGAGTTCCTCACGCAAAATTGCCTCGACGTAGCCTTCGGTGAGCGGTTCGATGTAGGTGCGGTCGGCGATCTCCGGGTCCGTCATGATGGACGCCGGATTGGAGTTCACCAGCACGACTTCGTAGCCTTCGGCTTTGAGCGCCTTGCAGGCCTGCGTGCCGGAGTAATCGAACTCGGCGGATTGGCCGATCACAATCGGCCCGGAGCCGATGACGAGAATCTTGCTGATGTCTGTCCTGCGTGGCATTACTTGTACACATCGCTTCTGTGGCCGACTTGGACCACGGTAACGGTGAGAACCTGATCACGAAGCTTGCAGATGATTCGGTAGTCCCCCACCCGATATCGCCAGAATCCGACCCAGTTGCCGGTTAAGGCCTTGCCTTGCGAATAAGGATCGTCACGTGCAATCCGCTCATGCATGTATCGCACGATGCGACGCGCCATCTGCGGATCGATCTTCTCAAGCTGTTTTAGAGAGGGGCTGAGGTACTCGATCTTCCAGGCCAAACCTTTGCTCCATCTCTTCCTGGCTGTAGGTTTGCGTCACATCCCCGATCGCTCGTTCTGCATCGCTGCCGTCCTCATAATCCTCCATGAAGGTAAGTACAGCTTCTCGCACGAAGTCTTCGGGCCTGCGCCCCATCTGTCTGCATAACTCGATGAGGTGCGCTTCCTGATCCGGGCGCAGAGGTAGTTCCATGACGCCTCCTATGCTTTTTTCCACTCTTCCATCATCTTACGGAAGTCGCGGAACAGGTAATGCGAGTCATGCGGACCCGGGCTTGCCTCGGGGTGGTATTGCACGCTGAACATCGGATCGGTCTTGTGCTTCAGGCCAGCCAACGTGTTGTCGTTCAGGTTCACGTGCGTGACTGCGACGTCTGCCGGCAGGCTTTCCGGATCCACGTTGAAGTTGTGGTTCTGGGCCGTGATCTCGACCTTGCCCGTCTCCAGGTTCTTGATCGGGTGGTTGCCGCCGTGGTGTCCGAACTTGAGCTTGTAGGTTTTGCCACCCAGGGCCAGGCCAAACAGCTGGTGGCCGAGGCAGATGCCGAACAGGGGCGTCTTGCCCTGCAGCTCGCGGATGGTGTCCTGCGCGTAGTCCAGCGGCTCCGGGTCGCCCGGGCCGTTGGAGAAGAAGACGCCGTCCGGTTGCATGGCCAGCACGTCTTCTGCGGAGGTCTTCGCGGGCACCACGGTGACGCGGCAGTTTTCGCGCGTCAGCATGCGCAGGATGTTTTGCTTGATGCCGAAGTCGTACGCCACAACATGCATGGGCTTTTCCGCACCAGCGTTGTCCCGTGGCAGGAGCGAGTCGCCCGTGCCGTTTCGCTCGTCGGAGGTCGTCCACTCGTAGGAAGCAGGCGTCGACACGACACTGGCCAGGTCTGTGCCTTCCATCGTGCGATGGGCACGCGCCCTGGCGACCAGGGCCTCGGGATCGCTGACATCGGTCGACAGGCAGCCGCGCATGACGCCGTTGGCGCGCAGATGGCGCACGATGGCGCGCGTATCTACGTCTGCGACAACCGGAATGCCGTTGCGTTCCAGGTATTCGTCGGCGACCTCGGTCGAGCGCCAGTTCGAACTGATCGGCGAGAACTCCCGCACGACCAGGCCCTCGATATAGGGCCGAGCGGATTCAGCGTCGGACGGCGATGTTCCGTAGTTTCCGATTTGTGGGTTGGTCAGGACGACAATCTGACCCGCGTACGACGGATCGGTAAAAATTTCCTGATATCCGGTGAGCGACGTGTTAAAGACGACCTCACCCACCCGCTCCACGGGTGCGCCGAAGCTCCGTCCTCGAAACACACGCCCGTCTTCCAGGGCGAGCATAGCCTGCATGACCTCTCCCCTTTCAAGGCGATCAATCAAGTCTACCAAGTCTGGGCGGGTTGCGATCCTGTGCGGAAGCGGCAAGAGAAAAGGCCCGGCAATTTGCCGGACCTTTTCGTTCTTCTACGGCGCTTGCCTTAGCGACAAACGCGGTGATGGTGATGGTAAGTGCAGTGATGATGGTGGTGGTGGTACTGTGCCTCTGCCGTGTCCAGTGTGCCAAACAAAACAGCCAATCCGAAGACCGAAAGCAATGCGCGCTTGAATGTCATGAGTCCTATTCTCCTGTCGTACTGATCGCCTGAGTATCGTCAGCCCTCGACGACCGTAGGAGCATTATGTACACGGAAAGTTTGTCTGTGCGCCACCATTCTTTGGTAATCAAGTAAGGTCCGCGAAGAGTTCGTCGTTTTCGTCCCGAATCGGGAAAACCCGGACCTCCGCGCGCTCCGGCTCCTCTGCCAGACCAGAGTTCACGTTGAAGGCCCATGCGTGCCAGGGACAAACGACCGTCTGCCCCTCAACCCAGCCCTGCCCCAAAGGACCCTGCCGGTGTGGGCAAAGGTTGTCCAGGGCGTGGTATCGCCCCTCGATGTTGGCGAGGCAAACTTGTACGCCATCCGCCTCTACCTCCATGACTTCACCGGGCTTTGGCGCCTCGTTTACACGGCAAAGTCGAACCCATCCAGCCATACCTATGCCTCCCTGCACACGACGTAAGATGCGAGGTGAGGTCTCCGCTCTTTGCCCCCTCCCAGACCAACTCGCTCCACTCAACAGGCTGCTCCCCCGGAGACGGTCGATCCCCGCTGGATCCTGAAAGCGATCGCTGCGGTGTTTGCCGTTGGGCTGCTCTGCTCGTACATCACGCTTTGTGCCTTCTTCTACATCGGTCAGTGGGAGTTCGTGTTACACCCTTCACGCGTGGTTTCCCAGACACCCGCGTCACAGCAACTCGCCTTCGAAGCCGTGCGGTTTGGAAACGATCTTTCCGGAAAGCCACAACTCGCGGGTTGGTGGATGCCGAGTGATGCAACGGCGGACCCTACCGTTCTTCTGCTGCATGGGGAGAAGGGTTCGATGAGCGACGCGCTGCCGGCCGCCAAGGCGCTGCATGACGCGCGGCTGAACGTCCTCCTCTTTGACTACCGGGGTTATGGTCAGAGCGGCAGCCTGCACCCTTCACAGGCCATGATGGAAGGCGACGCGAAACAGGCACTGAACTACCTCACGGGCACACGGAAGATCCCCGTTTCCAGCATTGTTTTGTTCGGCCAGGGGCTGGGCGCCTCTCTGGCGACCCAACTTTGCTCCAACCAGCCGCAGGTCCCGGGCCTGATCCTGGTGAGCGCAGACGGCGATACGGCGACGCGCGTGGAAGCCGATCAGCGTTCCCGCATTGTGCCGGTGGAAATGCTGTTCCACGAACCATTTCCCCTTGCCGACCCGCTGCACATCCTGAAAACGCCTAAGCTGCTCATCAGCTTCACGGGGGCAGCGGCCCCTGAGTACGCGCAGAGGGCGTCCGACCCGAAGATCACGGCCGAGCTCGCACGCGGGGCGAATGTCAGCGACATTACCCCTGTTGTGAGGCGCTTTCTGGATACTTACCTGTCCAGTCCACCGCCGACGCTGCTGCCGTCGCACTGACGTTCTGAGGCGAAAGGCGCGAAGGCCCCCGATGTTCTGGGAGCCCTGGAGAGGCGTGAGGCTCCCGTTCGACGGGGAGCCTGGATCAAGGAGGGGGAGGGGTGCTGCGGATAGGGGAAGCCGGAGACCGAGGGAACAGCAGGCCCGGCAATTTGAAGTACACCTCTACAGACGCAGTTGCGGAGAAAAGGTTCTTCTGCTTTCCACAACTTTGAGTGAATCATCTACCGAATTCAGGATGTAGACCATCCCACGGAAGTGGGAGGACCAATTTGCACTAGCTGAAGTGCAAAAACGACGCCGTTCCGACGTCGGAGCCCGGAAAGACACCGTTGAAGTGCCTCGTACCGAGCGTCGCATACGTCGATTCAGCGAGGATGCTACGGAAATCTGTAGTTACCGCCAGGTCTCGGCCCTCATTGAGCTGCTCGTTTGCGAGTCCGGGCCATCGCCCGTAGACGCGACCACCCTTAACGCGACCACCCAACGCGAACATCACGTTCGCATGCCCGTGGTCGGTTCCGCCCGTGCCATTCTGGTGCGCTGTGCGGCCGAACTCCGACATGGTGACCACCAGCACGTTCTCGGCACCGTCGCCCATGTCCGCCCAGAATGCAGCGAGGCTGTCGGCAAACTCCCGGAGACGGTTGGCCAGCTGTCCATCCGCCCCGCCCTGGTTCTGGTGTGTGTCCCAGCCGCCCACATCGGCAAAGGCGGCCTCGACGCCCAGGTTGGCCTTCAGCAGCTGCGCGATCTGCTTCAGGCTGTTGCCGAAGGCGGTACTCGGATAATTCACCCCGGCAACCGGCTTGTACTTGGCTGGGTCAGCTGCTCTTAACATGCGGACGGCTTCAAAGGTCTCCTGCCCGGTGCCGTGCAGCACGGCGTCGGTGCTGCCGTCGTACATCGCCTGAAAAGCGTTGGCCACCGCCAAGGACTGTGACCCCCGTCCGCCGACCGAGAAGTCCTGCAGGTTGGCGACTGCGACCGCGGGTACGGACCCCTGCAAGGTCCGCGGCACCTTGCCGCCAAGCGCCACGGCACGAAAAGGGGAAACCTCTCTCCGCTCAGATTCCCTGGCGAGGGCACGGTTCAGCCAGCCGTCCGGCGTGGCTTTTACGCCCGGCGTGCCCGACTCCATGAAGTCCTGCGCGTCGAAGTGCGATCGCGTGGGATCCGGCGATCCCACGGCATGGATGGCCGCCAGATGCCCAGCGTCCCACAAGGGCTTCAGAGAGGCCATTGCAGGGTGCAGGCCAAAGAAGCCGTTCAGATCGAGCACATCGTTCTTCTGAATGGCGATGGTCGGCCGCATCGCGTAATAGTTCGGTTCAGCGTACGGAACGACCACGTTGAGTCCATCGCACGCACCGCGCTGGAAGATCACCACCAGCTTTTTGCCCGAAGCCGCGGCGACGTCTGCCTGCGCAAAGACGGAGCGTGTCAGGAAAGCGGGGATCACCGAGGTGCCGATGAGAGCAAGCGCACCGTTTTTCATGAAACCGCGCCGGGTGACACCCTTACGGCGAGGCAGATCGCGCCCACGCAGATCGCAGCCCCAGTCACTCGCATCGGTGTAAAGCGCTTTTTGCGGCATATCTTTCTCGATTCTCTCAACGGTACGGACCCGGTCAGCAGCCGGATGTTGCCGGACGATCAGCTAGCGGCGCTGGAAGTCCGGAGATCCCAGGAGCAGGCCTGCCATGGTGGTCAGGGGTGTCTCCGGGGTGGTTGGGGGACTTGCAGCATTTGCATTGCGTCCCGCCTTTGTCTTCATCATGAGCCCGACACCCGCACCCTCTAGGGGCATGACTGCCTCTGTGGAGTGGACCGGTGTTGCCCGGAAACTCTGTTCTGCCTGTACCTGCACACCCGGCGTGGTGGCCATGTTCAGCGCGGCATCATGCGTCTGTGCCGTCGCGGGCTGGCCGAGCAGTGCCAGCTCAAGCCGCCGTTCTGTTCCGGGGTCCGGTGAAGAGGTAGCCGCGGTGCCTATACCCAGGAATTCCAGCCAGGAAAGGCGTGTTCCCTGGAGCCGGTTCCCACCCAGCACCAGGGCGAAGTTCATGCGGGTCAGCAGGGCGTTGCTGCTCACCCAGGCATCCGCCTGCCACGAATAGCCGTTCGGCGTCTGCATCCCGTAGATCGGCATGCCCAGGCGGTCGACCGCCTGTACGAGCGGAGTTGGGTTGGCTACGTCGGCGTCCGTAGCGCGCAGTGCTGAAGCGGCAAACTCCAGCGGCGTCTTCACCTTGGCGCGGTAGACGTCCGGCGCCCAGAACTCCGGGGAGTGGAACATGACGGTGAGCACGGCCTTGATGTTGCCGTCGCTCTTCAGGAAGGTCGCTGCCATGCGGTTGACCAGAGCAGGGTGTGGGGTGTCGCTGACGAACCGCTGGGCCAGCTTTTCGGAGACGAACTGGGCCGTCGCCCGGCTGGTCGCGAGGGTGTGCAGCACCTCCAGGCCCTCGTTCATGCCGCTCTCAGGAAGGACGTGGCCGAGCACGGTCTTCGGCCCTGGCTCATGCCTGTTGGCGTTGAACACGAATCCGCCACCCTCGTCAGACCGGTCGATGGTCCATCCGGTAAAACACTTCGCGACCTCGATGATGTCTGCCTGGGTGTATCCGCCCTTCACGCCGAGCGTGTGCAGCTCCATCAGCTCGCGGGCGTAGTTCTCGTTAATGCCTTTGGGAACTTTGGCCTTGGGTGCTGAGGGCTCCGGCTGCCTGACCTGCGCGTTGGTGAACCGAAGTGCGGCTTTGGAGTTGGGGCCGATACTCTCGGCGTTGTCCAGGTACAGCAGCATGGCCGGGCTCCTGGCCGTGGCGACCAGCAGGTCCTCGAACCTGCCGAGAGCATTCGGGAGCACCGCGTCTCGCTCATAGGCGGGCAGCAGATACGGCTCGTTCTGATTTTTGTGCAGGTACACGCTGAAGTGATTGAGCCAGAAGTCTGTCATGACCGCCTGCAGCTGACGTTGCGAGTACACATCCCGCAGCAGTCGCGTGCTGAGGACTTCAGAAACGACCAGGCGCTCAGGCGATCTCATCGCCGCTACCTGCTCCATCTGCTCAGGACTCAGCCCAGCCAGGAGGCGCTCCTGATCTGGCCCCTTAAGCGCATCCTGAAAGTTCTGCATCTCTTCTGGAGACAGCGAAACCAGACGCTGCATACGGGCCGCGGGCGGTAGCCGCAGGACAGCGTCCTTCAGTGTTGCAGGCGAGTCCTTCTGAGCTCCCACGGGCGTTGGAGACTGCGCCCCGGGCGGGACCCGCACGACGGGTGCTGCGTCAGGCGCAGTCGGCGTCAAAGCAACAGCTGCTGCCTGGGCCTGTTTTGCTGTCTGCTTTTCTTCGATCTTGGACTCGTAGCGGAAGATACCGTCCGCATAGATCGCATGTTCGACGTCGTCCTGCGGGAGAGCCAGATCGCTTTTCGTGTACCGACGCAGCATGCCAGGGGTGGGAAAGCGCGCAACGAGTTGAGCCTGCGACAGCTGCATGGCCGGGTACTGCGCCAGTCGCAGAGCCAACGCGTCGTCCGGGATCCGCTCCGGATCTAGCTGTTGCTGAAACCACGCCTCGAGACCGATCTGTTGCACTTCAGCTAGCTCTCCCGGGCGGGGGCCGAAGGTCAGCCTGTTCAGGGCGTGGAGTGACCTCTGCGTTGGTGTCAGGGGTGGCACAGTGTGCTTTCTGGCGGGGGCCGACCTCGGGGCACCATGCGGCGTCGCGGCATGCAGAGCCGCGGGCAACACAAGTATGAGGCTTAAGGAGGCCGCAACGATTCGGGGGACGATGCGTCGAAGCTGACCCACGCAGCGCAGGGGCATCGGGCGAGTGGTCACGGGCAGCCTCCTCGGCGAACCGGTCCCGATGACCGCCGCACCCTCCTGAACCCTCGACGGCACCAGGAGTTGCGTTTGCGCTAGAAAGCCGCCAGTTCCACCATCGCCTGGAAGAGGCGCTCGGCCTGCGGAAGGATGACGTCCTCGAGCAACGGCTGGTAGGCGACAAAGGTGTCCATGCCGGCGACGCGGCGTACCGGTGCATCGAGGTCATGGAAGAGTTCCTCACCGATACGCGCCGCGAGTTCCGCCCCATAGCCCCAACTCAGCATGTCTTCATGCGCGATCAGTACCCTGCTGGTTTTGCGGACTGAAGCGGCGATGGCGTCCCAGTCGTACGGGGCAAGACTGCGCAGGTCAATGACCTCGACCTCAATGCCCTTTTCACGCTCGATACGCTGCGCGGCCTGCAGCGCCCGCGGGACCAAAGCGCCGTAGGTGATCACCGAAAGGTCCTTGCCCGGTTTGACGATGTGGGCCTTGCCGAAAGGCACGGTGTACTCCGGACCCGGGTACGGTGCGCGCTCGAAGGTGGCCCGGTAGAGATTCTTGTGTTCCAGAAAGAGCACCGGGTCGTCGCAGCGGATCGCGGTCCGCAGAAGGCCGACTGCGTCCAGCGTGTTGGAGGGCATCACGATGCGAACACCCGGGGTGTGGGTGAAGATGCTCTCTCCCGATTGGGAATGGTAGATCGATCCGCCGGTCAGGTAGCCGCCGATGGGAACGCGCATGACGAGCGGGCAGCTGAAGGTGCCGTTTGAGCGCCAGCGCATGACCGCTAACTCATTGCGCATCTGATGCATAGCGGGCCAAATGTAATCAAAGAATTGAATTTCTACGACGGGCTTCAGACCACGGACGGCCATGCCGATTGCACGGCCCGTGATATTGGCCTCGGCCAGCGGCGAGTTCCAGACCCGATCGTTGCCGAACTCCTTCTGCAGGCCAGCGGTGACCTTGAAAACGCCCCCTTTGCCTTTGAATTTACCGGCCCGGAGATCGCGGTCGCGGGTTGCATCGGCGACATCTTCCCCGAAGACCACGATGCGCCCGTCCCGGCGCATTTCATCCCGCAGGCAGGCGTTGATGCCGTCCAGCATGGTGCGATCGGCACCTCCAGGCGTGGCCGGCGCCGATGAGCTGTTGAAGATCGCGTCCGTTGGCCGCAGGTCCTCCGAGTACACGTGTCGCAGGATGCTGGGAGGCTGGGGTGGTGTGGCCGCAAGGGCTCGGTCTGTTGCTCGCTGGACTTCGACCTCGACGCTCTTCTCGATCTCGCGAATCCGCTCGTCGTCGGCGAGGCCATTGCCGATCAACCAGGCTTGCATGCGTGAGATCGGGTCACGCAGCGCGTCGGCTTCCAGTTCCTCGGCCGAGCGATAGTGCGTTTCGTCATCGCTAAGGGAATGGGAGTACGGACGCACGACATGGCCGTGCACCAATGCCGGGCCCTGACCGGACCGGCAGTAAGCCACGGCTTCGGACATGGCTTCGTAGCTGACGACCGCGTCGGTCCCGTCGACCTCGGCGAAGTGGAAGTTCGGAAAGTTGGCCACGAGGGTGGAGATGTTGCCCCCGGGAGTGTTCGCCTCTACGGGCGTCGAGATGGCATAGCCGTTGTCTTCGACGACATACAGCACAGGCAATCTCAGGTTAGACGCGGTGTTGAGCGACTCCCAGAACTCGCCCTGGCTGGTGGAGCCTTCCCCTATGGAGACGTACACCACCTCGTCCGCTTCGAAACGCACGTCCTTGAACTGCCGGTAGTCAGGGTGGGGGTTCCCGTGTGACTTTTCTCCGGCTCGGGGGTGAGATCGAAAGTAGCGTCCGGCCTCAGCGCAACCCACAGCATGGAGGCATTGCGTGGCCGTGGACGACGAAGGGGAGACGATATTCAGCTTTCGGCTGGTCCAATGCGAGGGCATCTGCCGGCCGCCTGAAGCAGGATCCTCAGCGGCACCTACGGCCTGCAGTAGCTGCTCTTCGGCGGTGTTGCCCAGCGTCAGGCAGATGGCCCGATCGCGATAGTAAGGGAAGAACCAGTCATAGGCAGGCTTCAGCGCCATGCCAGCGGCCACCAGCAGTGCTTCATGGCCGGCACAGGAAATCTGGAAGAAGATCTTCTGCTGGCGCTTCAAAAGAATCTCGCGGTCGTCAACACGCCGCGACAACAACATCAGCCGGTAGAACTCCAGCAGCTGGTCATCGCTAAGACCGCCTTTGTTCACCGCTTCAGGATCCCGTTCGCGTACCGTCACCGTGACGCCTTCCGTAGCCCTGTTCTCTGCTCGCCTCTTTGGTGCCACGCGGGGCGCTCCTTCGCGGTGATTTACCAGAAGATTGTACGCGTCCCTGGCAGGGTGCGTTTTGCCCCGCCGCAACCCTCAGCTCTTCATCCTGTCCTTTACGTCGCGGGCAAGCTTCTCGATTTCGGCAGCTTTCCGCACGACGTCCAGAGACAGTTCATCTTTCGACGCTTTCTCCACCTCTGCCTTAAGTTCGTTCGTCAGTGCCACCAGCTTTGCCGTGTCCGCTACGAGGCGCTTGTGACGCTCGTCCTCACGCATGTGTTCCAGGCGCGCCGCGTTTCCGGGTCCCAGGGGATTGGCCGGATCCAAGGGATCGGATCCCAGCCTGGGGCGTGTCGATCCTGGCGATGTCTGGATCGGGCCGGGTTCGCTGGCCGGCACGCTCTGGCTCACCCCGGCCGTGAGCGGCCACAGCGGCAGCGCAAGCGCGAGCATACAGGCGACTCGGCCCCATTTTGCTGACATTTGGATTCGAAGTTCTTGCTGGCCCATCTCTTCACCTCCCGCAGCGGTGCGCGGTTGCACAATCGTGTGCCGCGTTCGCTATCCTGAACAGGCTTCACTCCAGGACACCCCCATCATGCCCCTGTCAGCCGTAGTGCCACAAGAGGAACATTCCCTGCTTTCTATCGAGCAGGGCTGGCACACCGATCTTCTGGAGTTCCTTCAGCAGGGACTGCCCAAGATTGTCTTTGCGCTGGTTCTTGCCTTCGTGGCGCAGCGCCTGGTTCTTTTCTTCACCAAGCGCCTCCGCCGGCGTGCGGATGCCCTGGTCGGCAACGGCCGGCGCTCCGCACAGCTGCGCACCGTGGCAGGGATCTTTCGTGCCACCGCGTATGGCCTGATCGGTTTCTATGTCTTTCTGCAGATTCTGGGTGCAGTGCATGTGCCCCTGGGCCCATTTATTGCCTCGGCGGGCGTGATCGGTCTGGGTGTCAGCTTTGGCGCGCAGTCGCTTTTCAAGGACATGCTGAACGGCGTGTTCATCCTCGTCGAAGATCAGTTCAGTGTGGGGGACGTGGTGAAAATAGCCGGTCTTCAAGGGAGTGTTGAGGACCTGACCCTGCGCTGCACCAAGCTGCGGGACGGCGACGGCACCCTGTACATCATCCCCAATAGCCAGATCGCGACCGTTTCCAATTTATCCAGAGATTTTTCCGTTGCTTCGCTTGCTGTGAGCGTGAGCTCCCGAGAGAACCCCGACCGTGTAGTGGCCGTCCTGAAGCAGCTCGCCTCCGAGATTCGTGTCGATGATGCGTTCCGCGACGTGGTCTTGAAAGACCCCGACATCCTCGGTGTCGACCGGATTGCCGGCCGTGAGGTCACCTATCCGGTCAACCTGCGGGTGCGCGCCAATCAGCGGGATGGTGTTCTGCGCGAGTTGCGGCGGCGGATCCTGATTACGTTCGATAAAGAAGGCATCGAGTTGGGTGCGGGATCGAGTGTGCTGGTGCTGGAGCGCCCGGATCCCACGTCGCCTCCGACAACAGCGACCTAGAAGCCTCCCAGCAGCTCTGCCAGAGCATCCGGATCGCGTACCGGAGGCGAGCAGGCGAAGCTCCGACAGACGACGGCCAGGCTGCCGTCGTGAACACCGGGAAGGTGCTTCAGAGTATTGGCGAGTGCTGCTGGCAGGCTGTCCAGCGAGTCGCGCATAAGCCGGATGACGGTCTTGTTCAGAAGAAAGCGGGCGGTTGCCGTGGCTGCGAGTTCGTTCGCGAGTTCATCCTCCCCCAGAACACAGATCTGGATTGGCGGCGCGATGAAGCGGCGCAGCGCCTGGCCGTAGCTTGCCGCGTAGAGCCCGAGGTGTTCGACAACGCCGGCGAAGATCTCGAGCGTCCCTTGGGCGCGCTGGCGATAGATCTCCTGGCCCGTGAGTGCATGCAGGCGCAGCAGCAAACTGGCTGCAACCGCGTTGCCTGCCGGAGTGGGAGCATCCTGTAAGGGCTTGCGCTTCGCGGCGAGCGCTCCGATAGGGCTGTGTCCCGCACCCTGCTCTGTATCGAAGAAGCCGCCCTCTGCACCGTCGAAGAAGCGGGTGAGAAGCGTCTCCGCAAGTTGCTCCCCCGCCGTGAAGTACCGCAACTCCCCCGTGGTCTCGAAGGCGTCCAGTGCAGCCATTCCCAGAAAGGCGTAGTCGTCCAGGATTGCAGGAACGGCCTGCGCTGCCCCGCCGCTCTCGCCGTAGGCGACAACCCGCGACAGGCCGGTAGCGGGCTTCCACGCGGCAGAAAGGACCCTGTCCAGAGACTTCAGCGCGAAAGCGGTCGCTTCCGGGGAGCTCAGGGTGCGGCCCGCGGCAAGATAGGCCGAGATGCACAGGCCGTTCCATCCCGTGTAGACGGTCCTGTCCACGTAGGGTGTGCTGCGCCTGAGCCGCGCAGCGTAGAGCTTCTCGGCTGCAACGTTCAGCAGAGCCTGCGTTTCATGCTCTGTCTTCCCCAGGCTGACCGCGATGCCGGGCACATCCCCGATGACATGCAGGACATTCTTCGCGGGACTGCCGTGCATATGTCCAACAGCGCGCAGATGGTAGTAGCGTTCCGCAATGGCGAACTCCTCTGGTGTGAGCGCCGCTTCGGCCTCGGCGCGGGTCCAGGTGAAGTAGTCACCGTCGTCGTCCAGGGAGTCATCCGCGTCTTGCGAGGCATAAAACCCGCCCAACTCACGGTCGCTCAGCCAGCTATCCATCCAGCCCATGATCTTTGCAGCAATGCTCGCGAAGCGCGGATCCCCGAAGGTCTGGAAGGCATGGGTATACACGCGCAGGAGTTCACTATTGTCGTACGCCAGCTTCTCAAAATGCGGTACGACCCAGCGCTCGTCGACCGAGTACCGGTGGAAGCCTCCGGCAAGCTGGTCGTGGATGCCGCCATGTGCCATCCTCAGCAGGCTGACGGCGGCCACTTCACGCGCTTTCGCCTGTTGAGGGCCGGGCCGGGCCGCGGCATCCAGCAACAGATCCAGGGCACCCGCATGGGGAAACTTGGGCTGCGATCCGAAGCCGCCGTTGCGAGGATCGAACTGCCCCAGCATGGAATCGATGATCTTGGCCAGCAGGGGCTCACCCAGCTCGCCGCCAGGGCCCGTGAAGCTCTCATTCTGCTCGATGGCGGTCATCACGCTGGCGGCGGATTCATCGACCTCGGAACGCTTCGAGCGGTACGCCTCGGCCATGCTGCGAAGCACGCGGGTGAAGCTCGGCCTGCCGTAGCGCTCCTCCGGAGGGAAATAGGTGCCCCCGAAGAACGGTTGTCCCTCAGGTGTAAGGAAGGCGGTGAGAGGCCAGCCGCCCTGCCCGCTGATCGCGGAAACCGCAGCCTGGTATCGCGTGTCGACGTCGGGCCGTTCATCGCGGTCTACCTTGACCGGGATGAACAATTCATTGATCAGTGCTGCGGTTTCCGCGTTCTCGTAGCTCTCGCGATCCATGACGTGGCACCAGTGGCACCACACCGCGCCGATATCGAGCAGCACGGGCTTTCCTTCGCGCTGCGCTTTTGCGAAGGCCTCTTCGCTCCACTCATGCCAGTCCACCGGCTGGTGCCGGGCCGACCGCAGATAGGCCGACGCAGCCTGCGCCAGCCGGTTTTCCTGTTCCATGCTCATTCGCTACGTGTGATGCCGGTGAAAAGCTCCGGATGCCTATTTGCCGCCCTCAGGTGAACCGGGAGCGCTCGCGGGCTGCGCGGGAGCAGGGGGCTGGGGAGGCACGAGTCCGGGTACATGGATCTCACCTGAGACCTTGCCGGTCACCACATCTCCAAGGCTTACCCCGTAGTGGTCCAGGGTGTTGGACAGGATCTGACTGAGGGTGGAACGGTCGCGCGCGTAGGCTGCAAGGGAGGAGTTCAGATTGTTTTCGGCGGTCGCGAGATTGCGCCCCTGTTGCAGCACATTGGCCGTGGTTGAGGCACCGAGACGCAGCTTCTTGTTCTCATCCTGGAAGGACTGGGTTGCGTAGTCTCGCGCGGCCTGGGATGCGGAGACGCCTGCCCGGTCGTTTGTGAGGGCATAGAGTGCGTTCACCAGCTGGATGCGAAGCTGCGTGTAGATCTGCTGCAGGCGCATCTGCGTCTGCCGGTATTCCATCTGCGAGCGCACCTGATCCGCCTGTGCAGCACGATTGCGCAGCGGGATGTTCACGTTCACACCGACACCGTAGTCGGGTGCGCTGTTATTGAACAAGTTCTCCAGAGCCGAACCGTAACCGTTGCTGGGGACCGTGTTGGGGGGGCATGGAACAAAGGTGGTTGAGGTGAAGCCGCCGCAGTTGAGCAAGGGGTTCTGCTGGCCGCCCAGCGTGGACGCACCGTAAAAACCATACGCATCGACAACGGGCAGCAGCCCGTTACGTTCGGCGCGGATCGTGAGTTTGTTGTTCTGCATGGCCAGTGCAGCCTGCTCAACCTGCGGGTTGTTGGCGTAGGCCTGGCTGACCAGATCTTCCAGTTTGGCATCTTCCTCTGGCAGGCGATTCAGCCCGACCCGATCTGTGGGCACCACTGGCGCGTTGGCCAGTTGCGGGTCGTTCAGATTGCGGGCGACGGCCTGCTTCATCAGCAGTTGCTGGTATTCAAGGTTGCTTTGTGAGGAGATCAGTGCCTGCTTGTCTGTGGCCACCTGCGAATCGGCGTTCACCACATCCAGCGGTGCCAATGTGCCGATCTCCACCTGGCGCCGATCGTCGGCGGCAAGCTGCGTGGATTGTTCCAGCGCCCGCGTTCTTGCCTGCACATCCTCATAGCCGCTGACGAGCGCCCAGTAGATGCTTTCGACCTGCGAGATGGTGTACATCACCTGCTGCCGAAAGGCGGAGTCGGCGATGCGGCGGTCGGTTTTCGCCTGGACAATAAAGCGCTGGTTGATCCAGGTACCGAAGCCCTGAAGGAGATGCTGCGTCGCCTGGGCCCGAATCGTGGACTGCAGCAGTGGATTGTAGGTGCTATTGATGCTGTTCGTGGTCTGGCGAGTGTTGTCGAAGGTGACCGAAAGCAGGGTTCCGGGGGAGAAACCCTGCTGATAGCCGAAGTTGTACGTGGCGGTGTTGTTCTGGAGCGTGTTGGTGCCCGTCAGGAAGGTCACGGGCTGCGGCGTCGTGGACCGCTCATACTGGAGCGTTCCTGTGAGTACGGGGTCGAAGATCTCAGGGGCAGGACCGCCGCCGTTGGTACTCAGCACGAGGCCTGAATTGCCAGTGCTGGCTGCCGTCGTGAAACTTGTCCCTCCGGGGCCACCGCCACCCGCGATGGTGGACGACGATCCGCCCAGCGTATTCGTGATCAGACCCGTGGAAACGCCACGCAGACTCTGGCCTGCTTCAGCCCGCAGGATGTCCGTGTCGGCAATATCGAGGTTGACACGCGCGATCGCGATGTCATAGTTGTTCTCCAGCGTCAGGGCGACAGAGTCCGCCAGGCTGAGATAGATCTTCCCGTCACGAAGCAGATCATCCAGGCGCGGCGCATTGCTCAGCCGGGTCTCCGGATAGTTCTTCGGGGAGTAGATCGCCAATGGATTCGGCCAAAAAGGGTTGGCCTTCAGGTAATTGACCCCCGTGGGCCGCATATAGAGCGGTCCAGTCGAGATCGGCGTTGGCGCCTGGGGAAGTCCCGGGATCCCGGTTGTATCGTTCTGCACAGCCTGGGGTGGAGCCGGCGCGGCCGGACCGACGCCTTGCGGGGTGGTGTTCGGCACCTGCTGCGAAGCGGGCGCCTGCGGCGTTGCCGGAGCCGGATTTTGCGCCATAGCCATAGGCGTCTGCAATGCCGCACCCAGCAGCACCAACGAAAGGCAGGCTCCCGCTCGTAACTCACCCAAACACTTGCTCTGCTTCTTCACCGTCTGTCCTTCACTATTTGCGCTTCGTTATCCGGCACATACGACGTTCGGGTCCTGGAGGTTCCAGGAGAAAACGACTACGGCATCTAACGGAGCAGTACAGCCATCTTATCGGCGGTCGAGGAACGCGGCGCGCAATAATGGATTGTTCCTGCCCTTTCCCTGCACTGCCCTGTATGAATCATTGGAAGCTCACGCTCGCATATAACGGACAAGGCTTCCACGGATGGCAGGTGCAGCCGGGACTTGCCACTGTTCAAGGGACCCTGGCGGAGGCCCTTCACCGGATCACAGGAGAGCGGGTGCTGCCGCAGGGTGCAGGCCGCACGGATGCCGGCGTCCACGCGCTCGCGCAGGTCTGCTCTTTCACGTTGCAGTCTCCGCTTCCCTCGGAGAATCTTCATCGAGCGCTGAATCGCGTGCTGCCACCCGGCATCCGTGTGCTCGCGGCGGAACGGGTGCCGTCCACGTTTCATGCTCGCCATTCCGCACGGGGCAAGCAATATGAGTACCGCATCTTTGAGCGCTGGCCCGGCTCAAGCCGCAACCTAGGGGGTAAGGAGCGGATCTGTTCCCCCTTCCTTGCGCCGTTTGCCTGGGATTGTCGCTGGCAACTGGAGCTCGAGCCGATGCGGGCGGCTGCCCGCCTGCTCCTGGGGACTCACGACTTCTCCGCGATGGCCGCCAGCAGCCGTCCTCCGGCCGACCCGGAGATAGATACGCCCGCGAACGCAGATGTCCGGCTCAGCAGCCAGCCCAACCCGATCAAAACCATCCTTGCCGCAGACTGGAGCCGCGTGGACGACCTGCTGCGGTTCACGATTCGTGGAAGCGGTTTTCTGCACCACATGGTGCGCAACCTGGTGGGCACCATGGTCGACATTGGTCGAGGGAGCCTGCGCGCGGACGATCTTCCACGCATCCTGGCGTCACGAGATCGGGCCCAGGCAGGGCCAACGGCTCCCGCGAGTGGCCTCTACCTGGTCGAGGTTTACTACCCGGCGGATGCGGAGTCTGGCGTCCTCTTCCAGGATGCCCTTACCGGAGTGGAGACCTGCCAGTGACGCCGCCGGACCCACGCCGGATCGCAAAGCTGGCCTCCGACGCCGGCGTGCACCGTGCCTTCCGTTGGCTGCACCTCCACGAACTCCAGCTGCGACGCTGGCAGCTGGAGTTTCTCGCCATCCCTGCCCCGCCCTTTCAGGAGGAAGCCCGTGCAGAGTGGTTTTGTCGCCGCTTCCGCCAACTGGGACTCGAGCAGCCACACACGGATGCCGAAGGCAATGCCCTGGCTCTTCTCCGTCCGGAGTCTGCGGTGCAGGCAGATCGGGCGGTTCTGCTTTCAGCACATCTGGACACGGTCTTTCCGCCCGGGACGATATGCATTCCACGCGAGGATGGCGCACGCATTCTCTGCCCAGGCGCCTGCGATAACGGCGCCGGGTTGACGGGACTGCTGGCCATTGCTGCGGCGATGCAGGATGCAGAGTTGCTGCCGGCGTGCCCGGTCGTCTTTGCTGCCAACGTGGGTGAGGAGGGCGAGGGCGATTTGCGCGGCATGCGACACCTTTTTGCGCACCCTCCCTTTGAGCTGAAGCCGAAGGTCGTCATCGCGCTGGAAGGGGCTGGAAGAGGCCTGGTTGTGGATCGTGCTCTGGGCAGCCGCCGTTTGCGCGTCACTGTGAATGGCGCGGGCGGCCACTCGTGGGCGGATGCACGTCGTCCCAACCCGATTCTTGCTCTCAGCGCCGCGCTGCTCGCGATCGCACGCCTGCCCCTCCCCTCGCAGCCACGCACCGTATTGAACGTGGGCACGATCCAGGGAGGGACCTCGGTGAATTCCGTCCCGGAGGCGGCCACGGCTCAGCTCGACCTGCGGTCCGTCTCTGAACGCGAACTCGATCGGTTGGAGATCACGGTGCTCCACACACTCTCGGCCGAGATCGCCAGAGAAACCCGCAACAGTGCAGCGGACGAGAGGCTGCAATTGCGCGTGGAACGTATTGGTGCCCGGCCGGTCGGTGCGCTGGCCCCGGATTCACCGCTACACGACAGTTTGCGTGCTGTTGACCGTCATCTTGGCATTGCGACCGACACCCGGATCGGGTCGACGGACGCCAACCTGCCGCTCTCGCAGGGTGTCCCTGCGCTCGCCATCGGCGCCGGTGGAACGGGTGGCGGCCTGCATTCCACCGCGGAGTGGTACGACCCGACTGGGCGGGAGCTTGCCTTGCGGCGCATCCTTTTGCTTCTCCTTGACGCTTGCACGACGGTTTCGCAGCAGGTGCGCGAGTCGGAAACACACCTTCTGCTCGGTTAGACTCGTGGCGTGACCCACTCCAAGCTGACCCAGGCAAGCCGCGGATCACTGCGCTTTGCAGGACTTTTGCTGTTGATCGCTCCCGCTTTCCCTTGTGCGGCTCAGAAGCCTCCGGCCGACATCGTGTTCCTCCACGGTGACATCCTTACCGGCGCTCACCTGAAGACGGGTGATCCAGACACGCTGCCGGCCCGAGTTCATGCGCTCGCGGTTCGTGATGGGCGTGTTGTGGATGTCGGCGATGACGCGTCGATACTTGCACTCAAAGGTCCTCAGACGACGGTCGTGGATCTGGGGGGCGCCTTTGCCATGCCCGGATTCAACGACGCCCATACCCATATGGCTTTGGCAGGTCAGCAACGGCTCAGCGTAGACCTGGTCGGCGCAAAAAGCCTCGCCGAGATGCAGGACCGGATCCGGACGTACATCCGTACGGCAAAACCGGGGCAGTGGATCCTTGGCGGAGGCTGGGATCACACGCTCTGGGTCTCCAAAGCACTTCCTACGCGCGCCGACCTGGACGCCATCACCGCGGGCCACCCCGCACTGCTGATCCGTGTCGACGGTCATATCGGTGTTGCGAATACGGCCGCGCTGTACGCCGCAGGGGTTACGGCTCAGACGCCGGATCCGGATGGAGGCAAGATCGATCGAGGAGCTGACGGGCAGCCTACCGGGATCATCCGCGAGGCGCCAGCGCTGGCACTCATTCAGGCGCACGTCCCCAAACCCGACTACGACACGCGCAAACGAGCGCTGCAGTTGTCTGTGGACGATGCCCTTGCTCACGGCGTCACCAGCGTGCAGGACTTCTCTGACTGGGATGATTGGCTGGTGCTGGAAGAGTGGGAGCACACCGGCAAACTCCCCTTACGGTTTGCCGAATGGATAGCCTTTGACACACCTCTGAGCATCCTTCAACAGCGCCGCGCCAGCCATCCTGCAGATGATCCACTGCTCCACCTGACGCAACTGAAGGCTTTTATGGACGGCTCGCTCGGCTCCAGGACGGCCGCGCTGAACGCTTCTTACGGCGACGATCCGGAGAACGCGGGGCTTCCCCGATATGAACAGGACAAGCTGAACCAGGTGGCGAGTGAGCGCGCCCAGGCCGGTTTCCAGCTTGGGTTTCATGCGATCGGCGACCGCGCCAACGATATGGCGCTGGATGCCTTCGAGGCCGCCGAGCAGGTCGCACGAGGACCCGGTGAGGCAACCGGGAACAGCTGTGGAGGCGACTCATGTGACTCCGCGGCAACAGCACCCGGTCAACTCCGCTTTCGCATTGAGCATGCCCAGGTGGTCTCCCCTGGTGCCTTTTATCGTTTTGCGCGCCTCGGCGTAATTGCCTCCATGCAGCCCAGCCACTTGCTCACCGATATGGCCTGGGCCGGACAGCGCCTTGGGCCGGAGCGGTCCAGCAGAGCCTATGCGTGGCGCTCGTTCCTTAACCATGGAGTGACACTGGCATTCGGGACCGACTACCCGGTTGAGTCCATCTCGCCGTTCCGTGGACTTTACGCCGCAGTCACCCGCCAGAATGAGGCCGGCACCCAGACCTTTGAGCCGGCGGAGCGACTCTCCATCGGTGAGGCAATCTTCGCCTACACACAGGCGTCTGCGTATGCCGAATTTCGCGAGGGGCAGAAGGGGCGTCTCGCGCCGGGATACCTCGCCGATATCGTCGTGCTGGACCGGGACATCACGAAGGCCTCCCCTCACGATTTGTTGCAGACTCGCATTTTGCGCACAGTCGTGGGGGGTGTGACCCGGTTCCAGGCTGGCCATCCTGAACCCATGCCTTCAGCTCAGGTCTCTCCGGGACCACAGCCATGAAAGGCTCTTCCTCCCCCGGACGCAAGAGCTTGCTCGCGCATATCCTGCTGATTGCTGTGACGATAGTTTGGGGCTCGACCTTTCCCCTGGTGAAGGCAGCCCTGCGGGATGCTTCGCCCTTTGTCTTCAACCTGTTGCGTATGGCGCTTGCGTCTGTCCTCCTCTATGCCGCCAACCGCAGAAGCCTCGCGAAACTGCAAAAACAACAGATCAAGCTAAGCGCTCTGGCCGGATTGTGCCTCGCCCTGGGATACGAGTTCCAGACCTACGGACTCACGCGCACCACACCGTCCAAGTCGGCCTTTCTTACGGGGCTGGTTGTGGTCTTCGTCCCGCTGCTCAGCCTGATCCCCGGGCTGCGATCCCCGGGAACACCGCGCCCGCACCTTCTTACGTACCTCGGAGCACTGGTTGCCTTCTTCGGTATCGTTCTGCTGACCAGCGACCCCGGTGCCGGCCTGGCACTGCTGTCCGGCATGCATCTGGGCGAGTGGCTGAGCCTGGCCTGCGCAGTGGCCTTTGCCGTCCACCTGCTTACCCTGGCTCGGGCTGCCAAGGTGGTTTCGGCACGTGCGCTCGGCACGCTTCAGATTCTCTTCGCGACGGTTGCTATGCTGCTCTTCCTTCCGCTCGACCGTAGCCCTCGCCTGCACTGGACGCCAGTCGTCGTCATTGCGCTCGCGGTCACCGCCATTCTCGCCACGGCCGCTGCGTTTACCATCCAGAGCTGGGCGCAGCAGCACCTGCCCGCATCGCATACCGCGCTGATCTTTACTCTCGAACCGGTCTTCGCCTGGCTGACCTCATTGCTGTTTCTGGGCGAGCGCCTTGGGCCACGTGCGCTTATCGGTGCAGGAGTCATTCTTCTCGGGATCGTACTTGCAGAACTTGGGCCAACTGTACCCCCCGAAGCCGCTATCCTACCCTTGGAAGCGTGACGACAGTTTCGGCGACTTTTCGCCCCAACACGCGTCTACTAATTGATTCGAGGAATCCAATCGTCAGTGCTTTTGCCGGTTGCATTCCCTGCAGCACTATCGGCCAACCCAATTGCGCAAGAGGACTCACACTTTCATGGCTTTGAACAACACACCAGACGGCGATCTGCGCTCTAGCATCCGCCATCGCCTGACGCCCGCGACCACCTTCACGACCCTCGGCGCTCTTTCCGCGCTGGTACTGGCTGGCTCCATGCTTACGGGCAAGGTCAGCGGAAAAGAAGGCCAGGCAGTCAGTTCCAGTGACGCCCGGCCCTTGACGATCCCCTCTCCGGTGACGCTCTCGAACGGTTTTTCCACGATCGTGAAGCAGGTTGGTCCAGCCGTGGTGAACATCAACACGGAATCGACCCCCAAGCAGCAGCCCAATACCCCAAAGCGCGGACGACGCGGCGTGCCCAGTCCCGACAACGATGGCGGCGAGGGCGGTGGTGACATGCAGGACTTCTTCAACCGCTTCTTCGGTGGCAATGGCGGTGGCGGTCAACAGGAACAGGGGACACGTCGTGCCCTGGGTTCGGGCTTCATTGTTGACCCGCGCGGGTACATCATCACTAACAACCACGTTGTGGATAAGGCCGATCACATCTACGTGAAACTTTCCACAGATCCCGACAACCCGACCGACGAGGGTCGTCCGGCCAAGGTGATCGGTACCGATCCCTCCACTGACATTGCTGTCATTAAAATCGAGAATGCACAGCCCCTGCCCACAATCAAGCTCGGCAACTCCAGCGGGGCGCAGGTTGGCGACTGGGTTCTTGCCATCGGTAGCCCCTTCGGTCTGTCCAAGACCGTCTCGGCCGGAATTGTCTCTGCGGTGAACCGTTCCAATCTGGAACAGGGACCCGAGGGCGCGCCCGATGCCACGCAGTTCCAGCATTTTATTCAGACGGATGCTGCGATCAACCCAGGCAACTCTGGCGGTCCGCTGGTCGATATGGCTGGTGAGGTGATCGGGATGAACACCGCCATTTACACGAGCGCTGCGGGTTCTGAAGGTGTGGGATTTGCCCTGCCCTCCAACATCCTCATCACTGTCTACAACCAGCTCATCAGCCCGAATCACAAGGTGACCCGCGGCTCGATCGGTATTCAGTTCCAGGCGGCGCAAAATTCAGCCGTCGGTCGTGTGTACGGATTTGCAAACGGCGGCGTTCGCATTTCCACCGTTACTCCCAACCAGCCCGCTGCCAAAGCTGGCCTGAAGCCGGATGACATCATCACCAGCGTTGACGGAAAGCCGGTCAAGGATGGAGATGAACTGGTGAGCATTATCTCGGAGAAGAGTCCCGGATCAAATGTTCGTCTGGGTTACATCCGTGAAGGCAAGCCGCAAACTGTGGAAGTCGGCATCGTGGATCGTTCCAAGATCCTCGGAGACCTCAACAAAAATGACGACGAGAGCACACCGGAGCAGGCCGATGCAGGGCAGACCAAGCTTGGCATCACCGAGCAGCCTGTGCCTGCAGCCCAGGCTTCCAAAATGGGAATCCACGGGGGCGTCATTGTCACCGCGGTACGTCCTGGTTCCTTTGCAGAAGATGTTGGCCTATCCCCCGGCGCCGTCATCACGACGATCAACCGTAAGCCCGTCGGCAGCGAAGCCGACTATCGCGCGATTGTCTCTGGCATCAAGAACGGTGATGACGTCGTCTTCGCTATCCGTGACCCGCGTAATCCCGCAAATGGCGAAACGCTGCTCGGCGGAACGTTGCAGTAACCAGCCAAACGCACTGAGATCGGTGCGCTCAGGATGAGCGCACCGGTTTCTTTTCGGGAGTGCCGAGTTCACTACGTCTTTTGCGGCAGCAAGGGTTGTCGATCCGTTCACCCTGAAGTAACCTGATCCTCATCGTGCGGCTGGCATAGCCGTTCCACTTTTCTGCACGAGGTTCCCTATTGATGCGTCGTCTGCCTGCCCTCCTTCTTGCAGCCAGTTCTTTGCCTCTATGCCCAGCCGCCATTGCGACGGTTCGGCCCCACCACCACACCAGCTCGCACGCGATCGTTCGACGATCCACGACGACTCGCACGGCGCACGCAGGACACATTACAGAGCACTCCTCCTATGCCGGCATCAGCTCTGAGCGCGCCACGGAGATTCAGTCCGCTCTCGTCCAACGCGGTTACCTCACCGGAGACCCGAGTGGCACCTGGGATTCGTCCTCCATCTCGGCCATGCAGCGCTTCCAGTCTGAGAATGGCTGGCAAACCAAGTTCGTGCCTGATTCGCGAGCTCTGATCAAACTTGGCTTAGGGGCTGGGAGCACGCCGGGCGCAAGTGGCGTCCCAGCGACTTCGAGCGCTGCGACGCCGATAGCTGCAGCCTCGATCGGCCAGCCTTTCTAGCTGGCCCGCAATGATCGGGAAAGGGGAGCCTTCCAGGCTCCCCTTTCTGCTGCTTGCTGCTGATCCGAAAGGCTCGTCCTGATACAAAGCGGTCTTCTCGTGTGCAAAGTGTCTTCGCGTTACCCGCCTACCTCCAGCTGAAAGCCAGATGCCAGCGAAGTCTACGTTCAGCGGCCTTTCGCAGGACTGTCTCGTATTCCATCAGTTCGCTGAGCACGGCAGCCGTTTCTTTACCTAGTCGGCGGGGCTCCTGCTCCAACGCTTCGATCAGGCCGCGCACTGTGGCAATGCCGTCCTCTGGGCGGTACCACTGCGGAGGAGGCAAGCGGTGCAGAAGGTCAGGGTTCCCAGCGCCCTCTTCGATCAACAATGCCATGGAATTCTCGTCAGCCGAGAAGAAGTCGAGCAGCGGTTGAACACACAGCGTATGTGCGAGCCGCTCCAGACCGGCTTCCTGTCGTGCCAACGCTCGGCCGTTCACATAGATGTCAAAACCGGGATCCTCACCCTCCACGACGATGTACATGGAAGCTGCCATGGCCTGAGTGTACAAAAAGCTTTGCAGACCGAATAGGGAGAGGAATCACCCACGGGGCAACGGGATGTCGAGACCAAGGGAGGGAGGACCGGTGGAGGACTCGTCCGTTCCAGAAAGCACTAGGCGCAGGCTGCTGAAAGCAACCAAGGTCATCCCGGTCCAGGACCACACATCGAGACTTGGATGCAGGAGCGCGATCCCCTCCCCGAGACCCAGGAGGGGAATGAGGAGGAACTGTGATCCCCAGCGCATCGCTCCCAAACGTGCGAGGGTAAGGAGGCTTAAGAAGGCCGTAAGCGCATCCAGGCAGCAGGCAGAAATCGACCACGCCATTCGGCCTCGTTCGTGAATTACCGCGAGTGCTCCGAAGAGGATGCCGGCCAGAAGGAGGCTCAGGACCATGCTGTACGAAGCGTCTCTGTTTCCCGCTTCTTTGGTTCTCCTGGCCTGCCCGCTTATCGCTGCACCAATGCCGGTCAGCAAGGGCATCGCCCCAAGTGCGCACCAGGAAATCCAGTCCGCGAAGGCTGGCTGAGGCAGCAGGAGTAGCAGTCCTGTGACTCCCGCCAATCCCGGCCATAGAGAATCGATCAAATCTCTTTCTCCGCTGTCGTCCAGGATAGAGAGGGTCGTGGCGATCACAACCGGCGCGAGCGCGAGCGCGAGGGTCCCGTTGTTCGAGCTGATGTGCCTGCCGAACAGGTTGCCGGCGACGGCAGGTCCACTGAACGCCAGCGCGCCGCCAAGAACCTTGAAAGCAACATTGCGCGATCTCTGAAGGACCTTGCTCGATCGCCGAAACGCCACAAAGGCGCAGACGAAACCTGCAGCAACGAGACAGCCTACAGCCTCGGTCAGTAGGCTCGAAGAAGCCGTTGGTACTGCCTCCTCCATGAGCCAGCGACTACTCACCAGCACGCTGAGAAGGCCGAGTGGCCACAAATCCACGTACCTTCGCAGATGTCGATTCATAGCAGTCCTTCACAGAATGAGCAGAGGAAAGCCGCGTCCGTGGACGCGGCTCCCTTTACCATGCGGCTAGTTACCAGCCTTTTCGACTTACCGGGTGGTTCCACCTTGAGGAGCACTGCCTGTACCCGGACCTGAACCGCCCGGGCCCGAGCGACGGCCCCGACGACGACGGCGACGCGCGGTACCTTGCGGCCGTCCTTCGCCTGGCGCGGTTTGGCCGCCTTCTGTCTCGCTTCCCTGGGCCGTTACGAGTTCGCCCTCGTCGGGTCCATCCTCGTCACCGTCGAACTCTTCGTCATCGTCGTCGAAGTCGTCGGTGCCGCCGTTAATGGTGATGGTCTCCTCATGTTGAGGCGCTTCCGGCTTCGGACCACGCTCACTACGCTCGTTCCTGTCGGTCCGCTCACCACGGCCACGACCCGCGTCCTGGTTCCCTTCCGGGACCTCAGGCAGGCCAAGCTTGGCGCGCTGCTCGCGGAGAACAGCTTTCCGGCTCAGCTTGATGCGATTGCCCTCGATGGCAAGCACCTTCACGAGAACCTGATCGCCCTCGCGAAGTTCGTCCTTGACGTCCTTCACGCGGTGCTCCGCGATCTCGGAGACATGTAGTAGACCATCGGTCCCGGGGAAGATCTCGACAAAGGCGCCGAACTCTGCCAGACGGACTACCTTGCCCAGATAGGTTTTACCCACTTCCGGCACGGCAGTCAGGTCACTGATCATCTGAATCGCCTTGTTCAGACCCTCAGCGTCGCTCGAAGCCACATTGACTCGACCAGAATCCTCGACATCGATCTTGACGCCTGTCGCGTCGATGATGCCACGAATGGTCTTGCCGCCAGGCCCGATCAGATCGCGAATCTTGTCTGTCGGGATCTGGAGTGTGTGTATCCGCGGTGCGTACTTAGAGGTTTGTTCGCTCGGAGCGGAGATGACAGCGTCCATAGCATCCAGCAGGAATATCCGGCCGCGACGGGCCTGATCGAGCGCCTCCCGCATGATCTGGGGCGTGATGCCCATGATCTTGATGTCCATCTGAAGAGCCGTGATGCCCTTGCGCGTGCCGGCTACCTTGAAATCCATATCGCCGTAGTGATCTTCCGCACCGGCGATATCGGTCAGGACCGCATAGTTCTCGCCTTCCTTGACCAATCCCATGGCGACACCCGCTACCTGGGCCTTTAGCTTGATGCCAGCCTGCAGTAGCGAGAGAGAGGCTCCACAGACCGTTGCCATGGACGACGATCCATTTGACTCCAGGATGTCGGACACAACACGCAGCGTGTAGGGCGATTCATCTTCTGCGGGCAATACTGCTTCAATCGCGCGCCACGCCAAGGCGCCGTGACCGATCTCGCGTCGCCCAACACCCGTCATGCGTCCAACTTCGCCGACTGAGAAGGGTGGGAAGTTGTAGTGCAACATGAAACGGCGCTTTTGCTCGCCCTCATAGGATTCCATGCGCTGCATGTCATCCGCGGTGCCCAGGGTTGCCGACACGAGAGCCTGCGTTTCACCCCGGGTAAATAGAGCGGATCCGTGTACACGAGGCAGAACGCCGGTCTCGATGGTCACCTTGCGGATTTCATCGAAAGCACGGTGGTCCGGCCGAATGCGCTCGTTCAGTACCTGATCTCGAAAGATCTTTTCGCGCATCAACTCGAAGTACTTAGAAAGCTTCTTCCCGTGTTCTGGCTGACCTTCCGGCAACTGCTTCTTCAGTTCATCCTTGAGCTCGCGGACTTTGGCGTAGCTCTCGAACTTGGGATACTTCTGCGTATCGAGCGCGTCCTTCAGGCGTTCCCCTACCTTTGCCGAAAGTTCATCCGCATAAGCCTGATCGAACTCCACTTCGGCGACCTGCCGCTTCGGCTTTCCGGCGCGGGAGGCAAGGTCCTTGATCGCTGCGACGATCTTCTTGATCTCGGTGTGCGCAAACTCGATCGCATCCACAACGCGCGATTCTTCAATCTCGCGTGCACCGGATTCGATCATGGTGATCCCCTCTTCGGTACCGACCACCATGATGTTGAGTGTGCTGGTGAGACGTTCCGCGTAAGTGGGGTTCACTACGAAGCCACTCTCCAGGACGCCGACGCGAACTGCTCCGACTGGTCCATGGAATGGAATGTCACTCAACGCGAGCGCGCAGCTTGCGCCGTTCAGGCCCAGTACGTCCGGGTCGTTTTCACGATCGGCTGAGTAAACAAATGCGACAACCTGGGTCTCGTTGCGGAAGGCCTCGGGAAACAGCGGCCGAATCGGACGATCGATCTGACGGCTTGTCAGGATCTCCTTTTCACTGGGCCGGCCTTCGCGCTTGATGAAGCCACCCGGGATGCGGCCACCGGCGTACGTGAACTCGCGGTACTCCACCGTGAGTGGAAAGAAGTCGATGCCTTCTTTGGGATCGGGCGAGGCGACGGCCGTGGCCAGCACGGCATTATCTCCGCTGCTCACAAAAGCAGCACCGGAAGCCTGCTTGGCGATCCGCCCTGTCTCAAACCGAATCTGCTTGCCACCTGCAAGCTCTACTGTGATGTCCTGCATCATTCGTCCTTTGTTCTCGTGTGTTCAGATCTTGAAGTTAGAACCGCGCAGTGTGCTATTTGCAGACGCGGCAAAAGCCCCGTACAACGGCTCTTCGCCATCGACGGGGCTGGTTTCACATACGTTCATGCATGCTGCTCTGCGATCCAAAGCCGAAGCCGAGGGTACACCTGGCCTGAAAGCCAATCGGATTTCGGCCAAGAGCCGCGCGGTAAGGAAAATGGTGATCGTATGTACTCCGCACAGCCGTATGTGGTTCGCGGCCGAACTCGCTTATTTGCGAATGCCCAGCTTGCCAATGACGTCGCGGTAGCGATCCGAATCCGTCTTCTTAAGATAGTCGAGCAGCCGACGCCGTTTGGATACCAGCATCAGCAAACCGCGACGCGATCCGTGGTCCTTCTTGTGCGTTTGGAAATGCTGTGTCAACTCGCTGATGCGCGAGCTGAGAATCGCGATCTGCACCTCGGGACTTCCAGTGTCCGAGTCGTGCGTGCGAAAGCTTGTAATGATTTCTGATTTCTTTGCAGGTGCCAACACGGCGGGTACTTGCTCCTGATTCTCTATGCTCTAGTCACTTCTCTCAGTGTCCAGGAAAAAGAATAACATGCTGGGTTCACAAGGATGGCTGTCCAAGCCCTCCTGGCAGCCAGTTCTGGTCTATGACGAGCAGATGTTTTTCGTAAGAAACGCAAGCGTCCGATCTCGCGCGAGTGCTGCGGCTTCCGCGTTGAAGCTCCGCGGATCTACGTCGCGATTGAAGGCATGACCTGCACCCGGGTAGATGAACACTTCGACCTCTGGATGCGATTTGCGTACGGCCTCGATCTGATCAGAACCGATGTGAGTGTCTTCCGCTCCAAAGTGGAGCATCACCGGGCAGTCTGGATTCTCGGCCGCCACCTTTCCGACGCCGCCGGCGTAGTAGCCAACGGTGCATTTTGGCTCAAAACCGGCGTCGCGCCCACGTGTTGCAGAAAGCCATGCCATCAGGCCTCCATAGCAGAACCCGAGGATGCCTGCGCCGTTGCCTTCGCCTCGGATCTGCTCAAAGGCAGCCGCTACATCCAGAATGGCCTTTTCCGGGTCCAGCTTGCCATATAGAGCAAACGCTTTTTGCATGTCCTCTCCGTTGTAGGAGAGCTGCACACCTGGCTCGATCCGGTCGAAGAGAGATGGAGCAATTGCGACGTATCCCTGCGCGGCGTAGCCTTCTACGACGCTGCGGATGTGCGCATTCACGCCGAAAATCTCCTGGATGACTACCAGTCCGCCCTTGATCTCACCTTCAGGTCTGACGATGTACCCTGCCAGTTCCTGACCGTCCTGTGCTTTCAGCTGTAACCACTGACCCATTCTCTTTATCCCTCCATGGATGCACGACGGGCCTCTTCGCTTGCCGACCGGTCGACACCACTCTAGGCAGGGTACTCTGAAGGGCCTTCGTGCTGCCAAAACGCTTTCTTCAGCAAGCATTCAGCCACCGTCTCTGCTGAGACCCGGTAGGTGCCAGTTGCGATTGCCTGCCGCAGTGCGAGGACTTTGTCGAGACGCACCGTTTCTGCGACGGGGTCCTCATATGGCCTGGGCGACGCACGGACCCGGAGCCGCTCCGAAACTCGGGGGGCTGCCCTCCCTCCAACTAGCGAAATACGGCGAATTCTCTCCAGTGCGGCATCTTGTCGCGATGACATCTCTATTCGTCCTCACCCTCCTTATCGGCGTGCATGCGAGAAACTTTAGCCCTCCTTATCGATTTTTTTTCGGAGGAGTGTACTAGTTCGCCGTCTTCCGTACCGGGTGCATGAGTGCCTTTCGAAGACGGCGTACCGCGGTTGAGCGGATCTGAGACACTCGGGATTCCACAACGCCGAGGGTTAGCCCAATCTCCTTCAGCGTGAGCTCCTCGTAGTAGGACAATGTAAGTACAAGCCTCTCTTTCTCAGGAAGAGCCTGGATGGCAGCGGTCAGTTGATCACGTGTTTCGTTGTCAATGCACAGCGCCAGCGGGTTCTCTGAAGAGGGCGCGGCGACAAAGTCCACCTCTGCTTCGCCAGACTCCTCAGTGAATCCGAGATCCAGACTTCCCAAGTCAAGACCCTTCAGTTCACCTGTCATCCGCTGGAAGGCAACAAGGTTCAGGCCCATTTCGCTGGCGATCTCAGCGTCAGAAGGTGTACGGCCCAAGTTGCTCGAAAGTGTCCGGGCCGCTTCCGCCATCTCCCTGCCCTTACGGCGCAGTTCGCGGGGACTCCAATCCATCACGCGTAACGAATCAAGGATGGCGCCCCGAATGCGGAACTGCGCATAGCTCTTGAACTGTACCTGCTTACTCAGGTCATACTTGCTGGCTGCATCAAGAAGGCCCACCAGACCTGCCGAAATGAGGTCGTTCAGGTCAACGTGCTGTGGCAGGCGCTCGTAGATCTTTCGCGCGATATAGCGCACAGTGGGCAGGTGCTCGAGGGTAAGCGCGTCCCGTTCCACGCAGGTCGTTACCGAAGCAGCATCGACCGCCGAAGCTGCCGGGGCGAGGGTCTGGTTATGGAGGAGCTGAAGCTCTTCGGGGATGCTCTGGAAAATGCCTTGCTGCGCTTCTTGTTGCCGAACCTGTGTACGCATCTCGTTGATCCTGTGCCTTCTCTGAGAGGTGATTTGCTGGTTACTGACCGCGATGACCTGCACCTAAGATTTCGCATTACCTTCGCTTCAGCAATGTCTAAATGCGGGAATCGAGGCACGTTATTCCTGTTTCGGGAACCCAGAGAAGCAGGTTCCATTTCGGAACGGTTGGCTTGAGAGGTTCATTTCGAAAAAGGTTTGCAGTTCGCCTTTTATTCGCTACAATCTCCACCATGGCCATCACACGTCGCCAAAAAGAGGTCCTGGACTTTCTGTCGAGTTTCACTTCGCGCAACGGCTATTCGCCTTCGTACGAGGAAATTGCCGCCGGTCTTGGACTCAACTCTTTGGCCACCGTGCACAAGCACGTCACAAATCTGCAAAGCAAGGGTCTTCTACAACGGTCACACAACCGAAGTCGGTCCATCGACGTCCTGCCTCAGCGCAATGCCAGGAAGGGCAGCGATCGACTTCCTCTTCTGGGCCGCATTGCCGCAGGCCGACCAGTGGAGGCTATTGAAACCGCGGAGACTATCTCCCTGAATGACATTATTGGGGCGCGTGAGGTCTTCGCTCTTGAGGTGCGTGGCGACTCGATGCGCGACGAGCATATCGTCTCGGGCGACTTTGTCCTGGTAGAGCGTACCCGCACGGCGCGAGAAGGCGAAATCGTAGTGGCCCTGGTAGACAATACGGATGCGACACTTAAGCGTTTCTATCGAGAGGGAAACCTGATTCGTTTGCAGCCGTCCAATGCCGAGATGACCCCGATTTATGCTCCTGCTGCGAACGTCAGCATTCAGGGCAGAGTTCTCGGAATCCTCAGAAAATACGCTTAGCTTTCAAAGCCTCAATACCGATCTGCATGCTGCGGCATCCAAGCCGAAGCATGCTTGTGAAACCACCCTGGCTCGTAGTCTTTGATCTGGACGGGACATTAATCAACTCGTCGTTGGATCTCTGTCTCTCAGTAAACGCAGCCATGGGTCACGTCGGCGTCGCACCATTGCCGCATAAAGTGATCACCGGCTTCATTGGAGACGGGGCGTCGATATTGGTGCGCCGCGCTCTGGGTCATTCAGGAGCCGTGGATGAGTTGCAAGCGGAAGAAAGCGAGCAGCAGAAGCGCTTCGAGAGCGCGTTTGCTTTTTTCCTGGACTTCTACCGTGAGCACAAGCTAGACAATACTCATCTGTATGACGGGGTTCTGCTCGCGCTGGAAACGATCAGGGAACGTCGTCCTGAACTGCCATTATCGGTCTTGACCAACAAGCCTGTTCACCCTTCGCGCGAGATCTGCGAGAACCTGGGTATCGCTCCGTTTTTCTTTGCCAATTACGGTGGCAATTCCTTTGAGACGAAAAAGCCCGACCCAGGTGGCCTGTTGACTCTGATGACCGAAGCAGAGACGCTCTGGCAGACGAAAGTTCCGCGCGGTGATGCTTTCGATCCGAGCGGGGTGGTGATGGTTGGGGACACCGAGATCGATGTTGAGACAGCCCGGCGGGCGGGAGTACGCAGCCTGGGTTGCCGCTACGGCCTCGCCCCTCAATCCCTGGAACTCGCGAAACCAGACCTGATGTGCGACAGTCCCACGGATTGGCCGAGGTTATTAGGCCTTTAGCCCTGGTGCGCGCTAGAGCGCGGGCCAGAGCCAGGCTGCCCCTCGAACACCACTGGAATCTCCGTGGCGGTTTTTCACGACCAGCGTATGTGTCCGTCCTCCGAACGTGTGCTGGGCGATGAGTCGGTCAAGCTCTTCTCCATACAACTCGTCAATGTTTGAGACTCCACCTCCAACGACGACGATATCCGGGTCAAGGATGTCGACAATCATCGCCAGACCTCGAGCGATCCGGTCCCGTAAGCGGATAAACGCGGCGCCCGCAACCTCGTCGCCGTGGCGCATGCGCTCCAGTATCTTGCGGCCGCTTAAAGCGGCCCCTGTTGCCCGTAGGTAATCCCTCTCGAAACCCGTTCCAGAGATCCAGGTTTCGAGGCAGCCGGCGCGTCCGCAGTAACAGGCAGGGCCGGGAACCTCCTCAGCAGTAGGCCAAGGCAGAGGTGTGTGCCCCCACTCACCACACAGCCCGTTTGGTCCGGCGTGGACGTGACCGTGCATCACCATTCCGCCGCCACATCCCGTGCCAAGAATGACGCCAAAAACAACCGGCTTTCCGACGCCCGAGCCATCCGTGGCTTCGCTGACAGCAAAACAGTTTGCGTCGTTAGCGCAGCGGACCTCCCTGTTGAGTACACGGGACAGATCTCCAGCCAGAGGTCTTCCGTTGAGCCACACGGAATTTGCATTCTTGACCAGGCCGGTCGCCGCGATGATGGTTCCGGGAATACCGACGCCGACGGTTCCGGTCTCGCCCAAGGTCGTCTCGATCTCTTCGACAAGGCTGGCGATGCGTCCGATCGTGCCGTCGTAATCGTCGCGCGGGGTCGGCATTCGCAAACGTTTCAGTTCGCGGCCGTCGCCATCTAGAGCGATTGCCTCTGTCTTCGTCCCACCAAGGTCAACGCCAATGCGTAACAAGTTCACTCTCCCGGTAAATGAATGATGGCAGCGATCAGCCCGGCGCCGCCTACGAGGCAGGCAATCTCCCACCACATGCGGCCGCTTTTTCGCTGTGATTGAACCTCGGGGACAAGGTCCACGAGAGCAATGTACAAGAAGCTTGCCGCGCTGACGGGCGTTAACCAGCGGGCTGCCTGAGCATAGTGTCCAAAAAGCAGCACGACAAGTCCACCGGCGAATGCAGTGGCCCCGGTACCGATCGCAAGTTGTGCTGCAAGACGCCGGGACAGGCCCTTATGGAGGAGAAGTGAAAAGTCTCCCAACCGATGGGGCAATTCATGCAGGCCAACGGCAACAGCCGCGCTCCACCCTGGGCCTCGCCCGGCGGCGAAAGCAGCCGCGATCGCGAGGCCATCTACAGCGCTGTGCAGCGCCGACCCCAGCAGCAGGGGTGCCGTCCCTTGCGACTTCCCTCTTTCACTATGCCAATGATGATGAACTTCCGGAAGAATCCCTCCCTCTTCTGGGTCATTCTCGGCATCAGCCATCGAAGTTGAGACATCTCTCGGGGTCCCCAGTTCGCTCTTGCCGTGCGCGATGGCTTCCAGGCAGAAGAGCGCGAGTAGACTTCCCAGGAACACTTCCCAGACAGAGGATGACGGCCCTCCTAAGCGAACAGCCTCGGGCAGCAGGTCAAGACAGGCCGTGGAGAGCAAGACCCCCGCTGCTGCGCTCACAAGGTAGGGCAGCGCCCGCAACAGGGCCAGTTCATGCCGGCCGATGATCAGAACTGCCAGGTCTGTGACGGCTTGCACAAGGAAGATCGCAAGCAGCGCCCAGAACATTTCAGAGGAGGTCAAACGAAAGCTCCTCCGTCATCTTAGGGCAGCGCACCTCTAACCGACACACATTCAGCGTGTGGGGTGCTGCGCTGAGGGTGATTCCGGTCCCAGCGTATAGATGACTTCACCGGGACGGGTGTAATGCAATTCCTCCCGAGCCTGGTGCTCGATCGCGCCAGGATCATTCTGGAGTCGGTCTACGTGCCCTCGGAGGCGGCCATTTTCACGTTGTAATTGCTGCATCTGGTCGTGCAGGTGCTGTTCTTCGGCCCGTTTCTGCTGGAAAACAGTGAGACCATTGTGACCGAACACCACACCGTACCCCATGACCAGAGCGAGGGCGAAGGCCACGAAGATGGCAGCCTTCCGACGCCACGTAAACAGGCGCGGTCGCACGCCGTCTGGCAGGACGTACACACTGCGGCTGCGTTCAAGCACTCGTGATTGGGGTAACAAGGGACCTCGCGGACCCTCCTAGTATCCACGATGCCCCCGACAGGAATCATGTGGAAACACAAGGCCGGAACCATCCCATGCACGCCCAAAAGTTGCAATCGAGCAATCTTCCCTATCTCGTCGAGAGGTCTCGCGTAAGCGGACACCGGGCTTTGGTATTCTGGAAACCGAGATGCGAATGCTTTTCGCCATCCTGATGATGGCCATTGCCGGTCTTGTCTGGGCAACTGTGGCCGCTGCACAACATGTCCGCCGAGCCCGCCGGCGGCAACGTGGCATTTCTGCTGCTACGGGTGGACGAGCGGCCCCGCCACCCACTCCTCCACTGCCTTCCGGGCCACCTGACGCCTCCATGAAACGTTCACTACCCCAGCAACTGCACTCCTTCTAAAAATTATGTCCTCTTCCGCGATTGCCTCCCCTTCCCGCTATGCCGTGCTCAAAGGCAGCCTCGTCTACAGACTCGTTGCGGGTCTGATTGGGACCCTGGTTCTGGCGCTGGCAGCGCATGCGGCCTTCCCGCTGCCCTTCACTCCGGTTCCCTTCACCCTGCAACCGCTCGCTGTGCTGGCCGTGGGTCTCGTTCTGGGTCCGCTGGACGGCACGTTAGCTGTGCTTGCGTATCTCGCTGAAGGTGCGGCCGGTCTTCCGGTCTTCAGTCCAACAGGGCTTGGTGGCGTGCTGCAGTTGTTCGGTCCTACCGGCGGCTATCTTTTGGCGGATCCACTGGTTGCCTTCATCGCCGGCTTCACCGCCCGGCGGCTGGCTCCGCAAGCTGGTCCTTACTGGGCTGCGATCACGGGTTGTGTCCTTGGCACGGTTGTCCTTTTCGCCTCGGGTGCTGCCTGGCTTGGCCATCTGCATCCAATGAGTGTGTATTCCCTGTGGATTGCCTCCGTGGCACCCTTCCTGCCCGGTGAAGCCGTAAAGATCTTTGTAGCGGCTGGAATCTTCCGCGCTTTTCACTCCCGTGCTGTGCGCTAGAGCACCACGTTCCGCTAAAAATCTGGAAACTTACATGCTTGCTGCACCTTCTGAAGTTCGCGAAATCACCATTGCTCACAGTCCAGACTCCGACGACGCCTTTATGTTCTATGGGCTTGCTACCAACAAAGTCCGCGTTCCGGGTTACCGTTTCACGCACACGCTAACGGATATCGAGACGCTCAACCGCAAGGCATTGCACGAGCAAACCTACGACGTTACGGCCGTGAGCTTCCACGCGTACCCATACATTCAGGACAACTACTCCATCATGAACTGCGGCGGGTCTGTCGGCGAGAACTACGGTCCCATGATCGTGTCACTCAAAGCGTTCAGCCTCGACGAGATCAAGCGCGTGCGCATCGCCGTCCCCGGCACTATGACGACGGCATACCTGACGCTTAAGCTGTTCGCGCCCGAAGTGGAAACCGTCACAGTGCCTTTTGACCAGATCATCCCTGCAGTGCTTGCGGGTGAGTTTGAGGCCGGACTGATCATTCATGAAGGCCAGTTGACCTACGCACGCGATGGCTTGCAGAAGATCCTCGACCTGGGAGTGTGGTGGACTGAGCAAACCGGGCTCCCACTGCCCCTAGGTGGCAATGCCATTCGTCGTTCCCTAGGCCCGGAGGTGCAGAAGGTAGTCACGGACGCCCTGCGAGACAGCATCCGCCACGCCCTCGAGCATCGGGATGAGGCCCTGGACTACGCGATGCAGTTCGCTCGTGACCTGGATCCCTCGCTGGCGAATCGATTTGTCGGCATGTATGTCAATGAGCGCACCTTGAACTATGGCGACGACGGCCGCGAGGCGATTCGCAAGCTGCTCGACATGGGATATGAACGAGGTCTCATTCCGCATCCCTCCATCGTTGAATTCGCTGGTTGATATCGGTTCGCCTGTTTCCAATGAAGCAGGCGGACCGTGGTACATTAGTCAAGACGTGGTCATCCACAGTCTCTTTTCGAAGGCGCCTGTGTAAGGTGCGTTCGTGCCGGACGCGTAGCTCAACTGGCAGAGCATTCGACTCTTAATCGACAGGTTGAAGGTTCGATTCCTTCCGCGTCCACCAATACCTCCTCAAGATGCTCAGTTTACGATGGCAGGGAACGACTGCCAGTCCAGCCCTTGCGGCCGGTGGCTGTTTCAGTGGCAGTCTCCAAGCCGCGCAAAGCAAGGATTTACTGCAGAGGAACTCGAGGCTTCGACACACTCTGAGTTGAATCGCGTCTCCTAAGCGCTTTGAGAGATCGACGGTCGCTCACGCATACGGTTCCTATCGCGGCCTCTTGGAACAAGTGACTCTTACCGGCAGATGATGTGTTCATGCGAGTCCCGGCGCGCATGCTCTGCACCCAAGCGGCTGATCTTCTGTGCCGAAGGACCTATCTGACCAGCCACCTTGGGTGTTGTCGTCCCTAGCCGATGCGCCTTCAGTTTCACTTGCCGCGTCCCTGTTGGGGGCGTATCAAGGGATTCAGCGTAGTGGGGTCGTCCCGTAACTAGCTTCGAATTGATCGATGGGTTCATCGGTGACCTTGTTCGTTGTCCTTCGGCCACGTTCTTACCAGGTCTGCACGACTTACTGTATGTCTCTTGAAGCCGGGATCTCTCGCAAGCCCACATTGCTACTTAGCCTTCGCGATGCGAGGGGCGGACAAGGCTCACGCTGAGAGAGACAGGGTTTAGCTGGATCCAGTTCGCCAATAGAACCGATTCGGGCGGTCGTGATGATCTTCACACCGTGAGCTAAGTACTCCGTTAAGCATCACGACAAGGGGCCCTGAGGCATATCGGAAAGCAAAGGACACGGTGCTATGAGCAACCTCTTTCAAAGCCTCTCTTACATCCTCCTGTGTTACTCGCTTGCCTCGAGTGCAGCAGCTCAATCTGTCGCCACAGGCAGCGCTGCTCACTCTTCCGTTACTTCGCTCGCAAGGACTGCAGATTCTGTTGCTGAGCCTCGGAACGCTAGTTCCGTGCCGGCGATGGCCGCCAACGATCCGGCGATCGCGACCTACGTCGGTCAATCAGCTGACAAGGTAGCGCCTCCGCGCGACGAATGGGCTTGGGAAAGTGGTGGGGAAAGCGTTGATCTTGAATGCGGTGGCGGAGGGCCGTCCTCGGCGGGTTTGCCGGGCGTGTACGGGTCTCTGGGAGTCCCTTCTTCAAGAAATACACCCGGATCCAGAGCCGATACCGTTCGATGGACCGGCGTCCGGGGCAACCTCTGGCTTTTTGGCGGTTCCGGCTTCGATGGGGGCGGAGGATGTGGTGGGCTCAACGACCTGTGGAGATTCAATCCGTCCACCCGCGAATGGGCCTGGATGGCGGGAAACAGCACAGTGACGTATCAGGCGGGAGCGTACGGCACGTTGGGAAAGTTTTCTCCCAGATCACTTCCCGGCGGTCGGGAGGGTGGCGTTAGCTGGACTGACAAGGATGGCGACCTCTGGATGTTTGGAGGGTACGGCCTCGATGGCGAAGCCAACGCTGGCGACTTAACTGATCTATGGGTCTTCAGACCATCTACTCGCGAGTGGGCCTGGATGGCTGGAAGCAAGCTTGAGAACAAGCCAGGGGTCTACGGCATAAAGGGCCGGCCAAGCAAGGAAAACATTCCTGGGGGCCGATTCGGGGCGATGAGCTGGGTTGACTCTCAAGATAACTTTTGGCTCTTTGGAGGCGATGGTTATGGGGCCAGTGCGAGTGTCATTGGCTTCCTGAACGATCTCTGGAGATTCACACCATCCACCGGGGAGTGGACCTGGATGGGGGGGAGCAGCGATGTAGACGCCGTCGGGACCTATGGCAGTCTAGGTGTCGCGAACGCTCGAAACAGTCCTGGGGCGCGTTACGCTGCAGCGTCCTGGACAGACAACCAGGGCCATCTCTGGATATTTGGCGGCCAGGGATATGCGTCCAGCAGTCCTGGTGGAGTGCTCAATGACCTCTGGGAGTTTGATCCCTCCACAAGGGATTGGACCTGGGTGGGCGGAAGCAAGACGCTTGGGCCTTACTTTAACCCGATTGGCTTTGGCCAGATCGGAGTTTATGGCACACTGCGTGTCCCTGCTTCAGCCAACATTCCAGGAAGCCGACTTCAGGCAAGCAGCTGGACGGATGCAAAGGGAAACTTCTGGCTGTTTGGAGGAGTTGGATTCGACGCGGCCGGAAACGCCGACCCGCTTAACGACCTTTGGGAGTTTCATCCCCGTTCCAGGATGTGGTCCTGGATGGGCGGGCACAAACTGATCCAGGAAGGTGCCGCCGACCGAGGAATTTACGGATCATTCCGCGTTCCATCAAGAGCAAATCTTCCAGGGCCTCGGAGGTTGGGTGTCAGCTGGACGGACCATGCTGGCCGCATGTGGCTGTTTGGTGGTGGCGGCCGAGATGGCTCTGGTGTGCTTGGGCTACTGAACGACCTCTGGGAGTATCAGCCCAGCCACGGGAGCGACGACCCATCTGAACGCCCCTGAGTACCGGACTCCCGCTGCATTACCCAAAGGGAAGCCTCACCGAGTACGCGACTTACACGCCCGAGTATCCGAGCCTCTCCAGTGCTGCTCGCGCTTAGAGGTCTTTGGGCTAGAGAGCACCGACAAGAGTGGTAGTGCCTCTCCAGCGCATCCTAGTCAGCCTGTAGACCACGCCCAACAGAACACTTCTTTGTGCAGGGTGAGAACTTCAAGTCCGGGATGAAGTAGCCCCATCAGGGCGGCGGCCGGGCATCATGCGCCGGTTCGGGGCTGCAGGAACGGCTGTGCGGCAAACCTTCACAGGTTGAAGGTCGCCTCCGGACATCGCTTTCGGAGAGGTGTTCACCTTACCGCATCACAAAGCCGCCATCGACGGAAATCGACTGCCCAGTGATGTAGCTCGCCTTCGAACTGCACAGGAAAAGAACCGCATCCGCAATCTCTTCGGCTTTGCCTTCGCGCTTCATCGGCACGTTCTGCTCCAACATCTTCTTGAGTGCTTCGCCTTGGCCCTCTGCTTCCATTTTGTCGCTCATCGGGGTACGGATCATGCCAGGGCAGATGTCGTTGACCCGAATTCCCGCTGCCGCATACTCCATCGCCGCGCTCTTTGTAAGGCCTATCACGCCGTGCTTGGCAGCGTGATAGATGCCGCGCTCCGGTCCGCCAATCAGGCCCCCTAAGGAGGAGCAGTTCACGATAGCGCCGCTTCCCTGCTTTCGCATGACCTGCAACTCATACTTCATGCAGCTCCACACGCCTTGTAGGTTGACGCCCATAACGCGTTCATAGTCTTCGAGTGTCTGGTCCGCTGCTTCGGCCAGTTGGTTCTGAATGCCGGCATTGTTATACGCGACATCCAGGCGTCCGAAAGTTTCCACGGTCGTCTTGACCAGCGCTTCGACCTCTTCGTCCTTCGACACGTCGCAGCGCACGCCAAGGGTCTTGTAGCCCTTGTCCGCGAGATCCTTTGCAGCCGCCAGGACTTCCTTTTCGTTCATATCAGCCAGCACTACCGAGGCTCCCGAGTCCGCAAACGCTTTCGCAGCCGCCAGCCCAAGACCCGACGCCGCACCCGTGACCAGAGCCACCTGTCCTCTGAATGAAATTTCCATGATCTGTTCTCCTGTGTTGCTGCCGTATGTATCGAGATCGAACCCGCCTTGGAGAGGGACGAAAGTTTTTGTGGCTGAAGCAGGCACAGTAGCGACACCAGGAGGATGGTGAGGATCATCAGCTTCGAGCGCCAAGTTTGTTGAAGTCCTGGACTACTCGAGCGGGTTAGCCTCCCTCCGCTTCGAGTAGCAGCAATACTCTCCTGTGAACCTGACACTGTCGGTTACTGGAGGGAGTCATCATTCCATGATGGGCCGAACGTATGGCGAACCGATGGAAGACGCACCCGAATGGGTACGTTTCCGCTCTTCGCGCTCCTCGAGTTCGTGTCGCTGAGCACGATCTACACAAACAATGGCGCCAATACCAACGTAATCGTCGCCAGCAATTTGATCAACACATGCAGACTCGGCCCGGCCGTGTCCTTGAACGGATCTCCCACAGTGTCTCCCACTACCGCAGCCTTGTGCGCGTCGGAGCGCTTGCCGCCATACTGCCCGGTCTCGATGAACTTCTTCGCGTTATCCCACGCACCACCGCCGTTGTTCATCAGCATTGCCAGCAGCACACCGCTGATCGTGCCTACCATCAACAACCCCGCCACAGCCTCCGCGCCCGCCAGGTTTACCGGCACACCCGAGATCGTCGGCACCAGCGATCGCCCTGCCGAGTCAAACGACACACTCGTTCCATACGTCGGGCTGAAGTGCCGGAAGATCAATCCCACTGCCACGGGCAATCCCACTGCCAGCAGGCCGGGCAATACCATTTCCTTCAACGCCGCCGAGGTCACAATGCTCACGCAGCGCGCGTAGTCCGGCTTAGACGTCCCCTGCATGATGCCAGGGTTCTCTTTGAACTGTGCCCGGACATCCTCCACAACCCGCTGCGCCGTCCGGCCTACCGCTTTAATCGCCAGCGAGCTGAACAGGAATGTCAGCATGGCGCCCAGCAAGGCACCAGCAAACACCGGCACCTCCGCCAGGTTCACGTTCGTGAAGCTCCATCCGTGCGGCATCGACACTGCCAGTCCCGCTGCCTCAGCTCCATGCAGCTTGTCCACCACCAACGCCCGAATCTCTTCTAAATACGCCGAGAACAACAGAAACGCGGCCAAGGACGCCGATCCGATCGCGTATCCCTTGGTGAGCGCCTTGGTCGTATTGCCCGCCGAATCCAGCTTGTCCGTGCGGTCGCGCACTTCTTCCGGCTGGTTCGACATCTCGATGATGCCGCCCGCATTGTCCGTGATCGGCCCAAAGGTGTCCATCGCCAGGATGTAGGCCGCGCAGCTCAGCATGCCCATCGTGGCAACAGCGGTCCCATAGATGCCCTTGGCATAGTTGCTTACCGTCGACACGTCTGCGAGCGCCTGCACGCCAAAGTAGTAGCTCAGCAGCAGCGCCGCCGAGATCACGATCACCGGCACCGCCGGCGTCTCCATACCTACCGCCAACCCACTGATGATGTTCGTCGCCGGTCCGGTCAGGGACGCTTTCACGATCGACATCACCGGCCGATACTGCGCCTCCGTGTAGTACTGCGTGATCCACACGAACAGGAACGCGGTCACCAACCCCACCACGCCACAGGCAAGCAGCCATCCAGGCTTCACGCCCGGCCCGTTCAGCATCGTGTACACCAGCCCGGCAAGCCCCACCAGCGCCAGCGCCGAGGTCACATAGAAGCCGCGGTTCAACGCCCGCATCGGGTCCTCTGTCTCCTTGGTGCTCACTACAAAGACGCCCACGATGCTCGCGATCAGGTTCACCGCCAGCACCAGCAGCGGAAACAAGATGCCCTTCAAACCGAACACCGGGTACAGCGCCGCACCCAGCACCATCGCGCCCACGTTCTCCGCCGCAGTGGACTCGAAGATGTCGGCACCGCGACCTGCGCAATCGCCCACGTTATCGCCTACCAGGTCTGCAATCACCGCCGGATTCCGCGGATCGTCCTCCGGGATGCCGGCCTCCACCTTGCCCACAAGATCCGCGCCCACATCCGCGGCCTTGGTATAAATCCCGCCACCGAGCTGCGCAAACAAGGCCACGAGCGAGGCTCCGAAGCCAAACCCCACCAACTGAAACGGCACCGCCTCGGGATGCTCCAGGCCACCAAACAGCAGAAAGAGCGAAGCCACACCCAGCAGGCTCAAAGCCACCACCACCAGCCCTGTCACCGCCCCACCGCGCAGTGCAAGCTTCAACGCCTGATTCAGGCTCGATCGCGCCGCCGAAGCCGCACGAATGTTCGCCCGAATTGAGCAATACATTCCCGTAAAACCAGCCAGACCCGAACACACCGCACCCACGAGGAAGCTCACAACCGTCTTGCCCGCATACGGAGCCGTCCGAGGCGAAAGGTGGTATCCCAGGAACACCACCACGGCCAGCACCGCAGCCAGGGCGCCGATCGTCTGGTACTGCCGCTTCAGAAACGCCTCAGCTCCCTCTCGGATCGCATTGGAGATCGCCTGCATCTCCGCCGTTCCCGAGTCCGAAGCAATTACCGCCCGTGCCAGTCCAAACGCCAGCAGCAGGGCAAGGAAACCTACAACAATCGCCACCCAGAGGAACCCACGCCCATCACCTGCCCCGACGACCGGAGAGCTGCGTACGATAGCATCAGAACCCTGAACCAGAAACACAAGAAAGCTCGCAAGCTGCATCGACGGCAACCCCTTGGGTGTTGATTTCCAAAGCTTTTATCAAGCGCGGGGAATTACAACACGCGCACCCACCCTGGTCAACGACCATCGCGTCCCGTCACTTCTATTTAGGTTCTGTACATCACGAGCACCACATCACCTCGCAAGAAGAGTCTGCGATGATCGGGTGTTGATAGTATGCGAATCCGACCATCGCGCTCTTTCTCTCCTTACCTGCCGTGAAGCCTGCATGCTCTTTGGCCGGTAGCCATGGGCTCCATAGTTGGACATAGTCGACCTCACGACCGCCGAATCGATCAGGAGGCCACCGAAGCGATCGCCGGCGACACCCGATCGGTTACCACTGACGCGAACGTTGCCTCTGCCCCTAAGCCTCGTTCCTGCTGGAGCAGCAGGAACTCAGTCTGTCACTCGTCGGTTGTGGATTCCTGAAAAGACGCGTCCAGTATTTCCGAAGGAGAGCCTTGAAGTGGATATCTGGGTCGTCAGCAGACCCTGCGGGACACGTTTCAGATGAAGCGACTGGTGACGGTTGTTCTGTGTTCTCGGACCGTCATGCACTCGCCGATCTTTGTGCTCACGTGAAGTACTCTTTCTGAGAGCAAACAGAGGCACTCTTTTGAAACGACATGCTGCCGCATTCACCACGGCGTTCCTTTCCACTCACATGGCGATGGCGCAGGGAACAATTCCCCCACCTCCATCGGAATCGACAGGCAAGCCCGTGCGGATCATGGTGGACCTGAACAGGCCGCTTGGACCGTACAAGCCGATCTATAGCTGGTTTGGGTACGACGAGGGCAACTACACCACAACGTCGAATGGCAGGAAACTTCTGGGCGAGTTGCACGACCTTAGCCCGGTTCCCGTAACCATTCGCGTCCATCACCTTTTGACTAGCGGCGACGGCAAGCCGGAGCTGAAATGGAGTTCGACGAACGTTTATCGCGAAGACGCCTCAGGCAAGCCGATCTACGACTTCACCATCCTCGACGGCATCTTCGACGCGTACAAGGCAGCGAAGGTTCGGCCCATGGTAGAGCTTGGTTTCATGCCGAAGGACCTGGCAGCGGATCTTCCGGACCACCACGAGCCCTACCAGGTTCACTTTCCGAAAAGCGCCATTTCCGGCAAAAGCAACAACCCGCCCAAGGACTATGCCAAATGGGGTGAGCTGATCCGCGTGGTGACCGCCCACCTGGTGCAACGCTATGGGCGCGACACCGTGAAGCAATGGTACTTCGAGGTCTGGAACGAACCAGACATTGACTACTGGCATGCGACACCGGCAGCGTACTGGAAACTGTACGACTTCGCCGTTGCGGGCGTGCGGTCGGCACTTCCGGAGGCACGCGTCGGTGGCCCGGCAAGCACATCCCCCGGTGGCCCGAGAGCCTACGAGTTCTTGAAGAACTTCCTGGATCACGTGAACTCCGGCGAGAGCGCGGCAGGTGGAAAAGCCGTGCCCATGGACTTCATCTCCTTCCATGCCAAGGGCCATCCAACGGTCGCTCAGGGCAAGGTCACCATGGGCATCAGCAGCGAGCTGACCGATGCAGACCGGGGCTTCCAGTTGATCGCGCAATACCCAAAATTCCGTAGCCTGCCGATCATCCTTAGTGAGGCCGATCCTGAAGGTTGCGCCGCATGTTCCAGCAAAATGAACCCGGCAAACGACTACCGGAACGGCACCGTCTACCCCGCGTACACCGCCGCGGCGTACAAGCGGCTGTTTACCCTGCAGGATAAGTACAGGGTCAATCTGATCTCCATGTTGAGCTGGTCGTTCGAGTTTGAGGATCACGACTACTTCGAAGGGTTTCGATCGTTAGCAACCAACGGCGTAGACAAGCCGGTGCTGAACTTCTTCCGCATGGCCGGATTGATGAGCGGCACACGCGTCGCTGCGGAAAGCACGGGCGAAGTTTCGCTTGGGGAGATCGTAAGGACCGGCGTGCGGGACGAACCCGACGTCGACGCGATGGCCACGCGCGGCAACAACGAAGCCGCCGTGATGCTGTGGAACTACCAAGACAGCATTGAGGCAGGAACGGCTGCGCCAGCTGCCGTGACCGTGAACGGGCTACCCGCGACGGTCAATCGGGTGCTGGTGCTGCATTACCGCATTGACGACTCCCACAGTAACTCCTACACCGTATGGAAGGCCATGGGATCGCCACAGCACCCCACCACAGATCAGTATGCAGAGCTACAGGCGAGAGATGGTTTGGAGTTGCTTGAATCGCCGCAGTGGATGGACGTGGTTAACGGCGAGATCGTGGTGCATGTGGCCATGCCGCGGGAAAGCATCTCGCTACTCAAACTGACTTGGTAAGCTCAGGCAAGAGCGCCGGAAAAGGAAAGATACCGTGGACCAGATGCGACGTCGCGATTTATTGAAGCTGTCTCCGCTAGCTTTCGCTGCGCTGCCGTCCTTCAGCGCGCAGGGGCAGGAGTTGTCCTCCGGACCGTCGGACGTGCCATTGTTCTTCAATGTCCGGGCATACGGTGCGACGGGAACTGGCAGGCAGCTGGACACGCCGGCGATCAATGCCGCCATCGACGCGGCATCCACAGCCGGCGGTGGGACGGTGGTCTTCCCTGCTGGGACCTTTCTATGCTTCTCCATCCGGCTGAAAAGCAAAGTGCACCTGTTTCTCAGCGCTGGCGCGGTTATCCAGGCAGCTGCCTCACCAATGGCCGGCCAGACCACCGGCGAGCTGGGTGGCGTCTACGATGCGGCCGAGCCTCCTTCCACCAACGATGTCTACCAGGACTACGGCCACAACCATTGGCACAACTCGCTGATCTGGGGTGAGGGGCTGCACGACATCGGCATCAGCGGACCGGGGCTGATCTTCGGCAAGGGCCTCTCGTTTGGGGGCTGGGTCAAGGATGAGGCGCGTGGCGACTACGCCATTTACGACACGAGCCAATCTGGCGTTGGCAATAAGAGCATCGCGCTCAAGAACTGCCGCAACGTGATCTTCCGCGACTTCAGCATCCTGAAGGGTGGATGGTTCGGCCTGCTGCTAACGGGTGTCGACAACCTCACCATCGATACTGACCGTGATGGCATCGACATCGATTGCTGCAGGAACGCCCACGTCTCAAACTGCACAGTCAATTCTCCGTGGGACGATGGTATCTGCCCCAAGTCCAGCTATGCCCTCGGCTATGCACGCGCGACGGAGAACCTGACCATTAGCAATTGCACGGTGTCTGGCTCTTACGAGCTTGGCTCGGTGCTGGACGGCACGTACCGGATCATCCCGCCGGGGCGCTCCATCCCACGCACGGGCCGCATCAAGTGCGGCACAGAATCGAACGGGGGCTTCAAGAACATCGCCATTACCAACTGCGTCTTCGATGGCTGCAGCAGTTTATCGCTGGAGAGCGAAGATGGCGCCCTGTGCGAGGATATCGTGATCTCGAACATCACCATGCGCAACCTCGTTTACGGCCCGCTTTTCTTTCGACTCGGCGCCCGTCTGCGCGGCCCCAAGGAGACGACCCGGGTCGGTACGCTACGCCGCATCCTGGTCTCCAACGTAGTCTCGTACAACTCCAACGCGGCAGTGAGCTGCATTCTGTCCGGTGTTCCGGGATGTCCCATCGAAGACATCAGGATTACCAGCCTGTACATGCAGCACAAAGGCGGCGGCACCGATCAACAGGCCCGGGCCGTGCCGCCGGAAGAGACCGACAAGTATCCCGACCCCGGCATGTTTGGCCCCACGCCGTCGCAGGGGTTCTTTCTGCGCCACCTCCGCAACCTTGAAATGAGCCACGTCGAGATCGCACCGATGACGACGGACAGTCGGCCGTCTTTTGTTCTTACAGATGTCGACCGCGCTGACTTCCTCGCAATCACCGCACCCACAACACCGCCGGCTTTCGCCTTTCGCAGTGCGAAAAATGTGCGCGTACACTGGAGCCGCGCCGCCCACGATATCACCTTGGGCGAAACGACGGAAGCTTCCTGAAGCGGCTCGGCTCCGAGACTTCAGAGCTCCGGTCCGGCCATCCGCCCAGGCTTTCTATCTGCTCCATAGTCAGCAGCAGACGAAGCCGGAACGTCTGATCTGCCGGCTGTACTGAACGGATTCCCGATGCGGATTTCTCCGCTTCTGTGGCTGTCCGCTGTACTGCACCTTCAACACGCCAAAGCACCGCGCATTCCTTCATAGGTGCGAGTGCGCCGCCGGAATCGTACCCTACTGTGCCGACTTCATCGGGCGTCCCGGCCCTCCCTGCTGGTGACAGATCCATCATGCGGCGACAGCCAGCTCCACGAGGACCGGTTAGTTCGTCATTCGCCAGGGGTGTGACGAGGATGCCGGTGCTGATGGTATTCACCCGGGCACCGCGTTTTCCCCCTCGCACTGCCTCGGCCATGACGCGCAGCGAGTTGCAGCCTTTCGAAAGCTGGTTAGCATGCAGTGAATCCTTGACCTGGTCGAGCTGCAGAAAAGGGAGCGCCAGCAACTCTTCGACGGGTGCAGAGTTATGTAATCGATCTTCTTGAACAGCACGTCGCCACTTGCGGAAGCGTAAGTCGCCCGCCGCAGGCTCAGGAAGCCTTCCCCTACGTTGTGGTTGTAGCCGGAAACTTCGTACGACACTGCCTTCGTAGTTTGCTGTCCGTCCTCGGCAAGCGCTTTGAACTTTCCTTGTAGTGCGAGACAACAGCGATCCCAGAAACATCGAGAAGAAAGCGGCGGCGCGTAATCATCCCATAACCTTAAGAGCGCGTCACCGTAACCAGCACGATGTCGTTGCTCCTCATCGAGACGGTAACGGTGAGGCTTCCATCCTTCTGCGTCTTCAGGACCTGATCTTTCTCGGGCAGATCGCGCGTCAGCATGTTCAATTGCGTGATCTGGCCAGGGCTCAGATCCTTCGGTGCGCCCATCTCGATGTAAGCCGAGTAGGCGTCGTTGGCCCTATAGCCTGTCCGATAAACCTGAAAGCGATACGCCGCGCTGGGACGCAGATGCAGCACGCGCAAGGTCACCGGAGCCGCGGGCGTGGAAGCAACCAGCTTGGTATAGAACGGACGATTGCTGACGCTCTGCTTGGGTTGTTCAAAGTCCCACACTATAGCAGTGACACGGTCGCCTTGAACGGAGAGCATGGCCTGGGAATCAGTAGTCGGAAGGGCGCTACCCTGCAGCGCATGAAGGTACTTGTAAGCGAAGTAGGCGGGCTTGCGGATGCCGTCACGATTCAGCAAGCCGAAGCCACCCTGAAAGGCCGCGGTGGGCGGACCGGGTTCTTCGAAGAGGTCCGTGTAGGTCCAGTAGCTCATGCCCTGTACGAGGCCTCGCGTCGCTTGTAACTTGCTGAGGATGTAAGGAGCGCTCACGTAAGAATCATGCACGGCATCACGCGGCGTGTAGCTTGTACTCCACTCCGTGAAGTACACGGGCAGGCTGGGGAACGCTGACGCCGCTACCTGCTGCCGTACACGGCGCACATCTCCCACGATCGCGTCTGGCGAAGGAGAAAGCTTTGTATCGCTCTTTCCGTTCTCGTCTAGGAAACCCCCGTCGACACCATAGGTGTGCGTCGAAACGAAGTCAACAGGCGTTCCGGCTTTCCTGGCGTATGCGAGGAACTCGGGGACCCACGCTGCCCCGGCGGTGGCCGGGCCGCCGACGCGCAGTGACGGATCGACGCTCTTCAACGCTTTTGCGGTGTTGTCATAGAGCGCGAAGTAGGCCTTCTGGTCGCCCCCTTCAAAGAAGCCGGAGAGATTGGGCTCGTTCCACACCTCGAAGAACCATGAGTGGACTTCTTCCTTGCCATAGCGCTCTTCAATATGACGAGCAAAGGCAGCAATCAGGTCATGCCAGCCTTCGGGCTGCGGATGCGAGGTGTTGCCCTTCCAGTAAAAGATGCTGTTGTCCGAGGTGGCAAGCGCCTTCGGAGTAAAGCCGAGTTCGACGAAGGGCTTGATGTGGCGGGCCAGCAGGTCGTCGTAGAGTTCGTCGATCTTCGTCCAGTCGTAGATGGTCTTGCCGTCTTGCACGCGCACCGTTCCGAGGACATCGTGGAAGATGGCGTGAAAACGGATGTAGCGGAAGCCGAGCTCGTCGACGGTGAACTTCAGCTGCGCCTGACTGTCGGGCCGGATCAGCGTGCCGGGAAAGTCGGAACCTACCGACAAGTCAAAAAACCGGTCGACAGGAGGTCCTGGTTGCGCAACGTCCGCAACGATGTCGCGGTTGCGCAATCCCTGCGGTGCCGCATCTGTCGGCAGAAACAAAATCAGATTGGCTAACAGAAGAGAGCGCCCTACCGAACACTGCAAACGCGATATCACATCAGCTCCTTAGAGAATGGGTGAGACATACTGGGTTGTTATATCAGCTTGAAGATCAGCAACTCGAGCCCCGATCAGCGGCTTAGCTTCCCTCGCGTCAGAGAGAATCACCCAACGACTCTGATGCGTCGACCGGGGATCGAGACCCTGACGTAATGCCGCGCCAAGTGCTTACACTGATCCAAGCGGCCCAGGGACCAACCGGCGCTTCAGGGTTCGGTCACTTGAACGAGACTCTGATCTGACTGTTCGAGAAGCCGTACGTCGCAGGGTTCGTGGGCTGTATCTCATACGTTCCTGAATCGAGCCTGCGAGCGGTCGCTCCTTTGACGTTCGACACTTCCCATGGAGTTCGGAGCTTGAAGCAGCTATCCGTTTGGTTTCTGAGATCGACTGCTATCCAGAGAACCGAGCCGTCGAGGTGAACATTCGTAAGCTTAAGCCCCTTGCTTTCATCCCCGATATGAGGGGTGGGCGAGGGCAAGATGATTGACACTCCTCCGGAGAGCTGCAAGTGACACGTGGTCCTTCCAGGGGCAGCCCTAAAGCGTAGCTCAGCTTGTTGGTCCTGCGGGAAGGTGAACAACCGGGAAGAGACCGCGACCCCATTGCATTCGGCGGACTGCACGTTTGCGCCCAGCGGTATGTGTGGTTTGAAGCGGATGGAGGACGCCTGACCGTCGTTAAGGATGGTGAGGTCGATGGTAGAGATGGATTGCTGCAAGTCAAACGTCAGGCTCGCGTGTGGTAGCGCAACGTGTCGAAGAGTGACATGATCCCAGTCTCCAGGGAGTCGCGGGCTAAGTGAGACCGTGTTGTCCGCTCCATTCACCTCGAGCCCGAAAAGGCCACGCATGGTGGCATCGAGAAAGCCCGCGGAGGACCAGGTTTGCTCAGGCACGGACTCCGTCTGCTCAAGGTAGAGATTGCCCGAGAGGACTTCAAGGAGGTGGCCGGGAGAATCGAGAGTATTAAGGGGGAGAATGGTACGCCATAGGGACTGGGCAATGGCGGGACGGTGATTCTCCCAGAAAGCGAGGGCAGCTATGGAGCTTTGGAGGGGAGAAGTGATGGCCGTGGTGTAGGACCAGGGATCATAGTCGGGTGTGGGCGCAGCGCCGCGCATTCCCCAGTCTGTGACAAATTGGGAGGTGGCAAGTTGGTCAAGAATGGCGCCTTCACGCTGCGGTGTGAAGGTGTGCTCTATGAGCAGGCCGGTGAAGCCTGCGTGCCGGGTGAAGATGGGAGCGCCGTCGGGAGTGTGACCGTCAATCCAGAAGTTTTCCTTGGAATCCCAGTAGAGCGTGTTGATGGCGGAACGGGCGAGCGTGGCTTCGGAGGAGGACTCTTGTGCTTCCCCGGCGTGGCCTGTGGCGGCCGCGAGTTCGGCGAAGCTCTGTGCCGCGGCGGCCCAGCTTCCGGAGACGCCGAGGTCGTCGGAGGGACGATGCTGCTCGTCGCCTCCCTCTTTGTCAGAGGGGATGTGCGGGATGTGGTCCGATGGATCTACGAGGGAGTGACTGTATTTGTAGGCGGCGCGCAGCGAGGGCCAATTCGTGCGGGCGAAGGCTGTGTCACCGCTAGCTTTGACATACCGTGCAACAGTGTTGAGGTAGTCGAGGCTGATATCGACGTGAACAAACATGTAAGGGTATTTCGACCAGTCCATGTAGCCAGCGCTTTGCGAGAGTTCGTGCCAGATCATGCCAGTCTTCTTGTCCTGATAGCGGATGATGAATTCGAGTTCCTCGCGTGCGCGGGAGAAGTCGTTTACGGCGATGAGTGCGTTGGTGGCAGCGAGACCGTCACCGCCGAAGAACCAGGCGTACTGTGGGCGTCGAACCTCGCGGGACGGACCGTAGCCGGCGACCAGGCCGCAGCCGAGCCGCGGATTGCAGACCCAGGATTGATCGAGGGCAACTTGCGCCCAGGCAATGGCCGCGTTCACCTCGGCATCCGGAGTCTCGACCTGAAGGGACTTAGTTCGGAAGGCGTTGTAGTGGTTGTCGGCGGAGGCGATATCGGCGGAGGTGTTGGTCACCACATCCTGTAGAGCAGCAGCGGGATCGTCGTGTCCGGTGGTGTCCAGGGCGACGTACAGCGATGCGGCTGCGCTGTTCTGGTGCGCTGTTGCATGGAGCGTGTGCGGCTCCAGGGTGAACGAGAAGCGCTTGCCGTCGTTGTAGGTGCTGTTGACGGTTGGATCGTTCGCGTGGATGTCAGGAGAGGCGATGATCGCGGAGACGTGCTCGCTCAACTGGGAGATCACATAGCCGTTAACGGCAGGCTTCCACTGCGTGACCTGACCGCCGAGCGCGCCGGGCCACATAAGGTTGAGCACAGGCGTGAAATGCACGAGGATGTTGACCTTATGCTGTGACTCGACCTGATAGGTGAGGATGGCGGCAGGGCGGTCGAGCGGGACGAAGAGCTTTTCGCGTATGACGTAATCGGGGCCGGCGTAGATGCGGGTGACAGAGTCGGGAGTGTAAATGAGCCGGCGGAGGAGAGGTCTGGCATCTGTTTCGGAGGCCTGGCCTTCACCTTGAAAGCCAATCTGGTAGCCATCGAGAATCTGGAATGGATAGGCCCACACTTCCAACCCCTTCTCGGGGTAGCCCATGATGAGGGAGCGCCGGCCGTGGACAGCGACGAACCGCTGCGTGACGGTTGTGTCGATGCTGAGCGAAGGAACTTGCGAGGTGGGCTCTTCCGCCCGGACAGCCTGAAGGAACAGGCCAAGCTGCAAGAGAAAGACAAGTGCAGAGCGCAGCGTGTGCGGCCGACCAGCGAAACGGACGGGATGAGACGGCATCCTATGCTCCGTGTATCTTCGCCCGGCGAAAAGGGATGTCATGAAGAGCAGCATGCGAGTTGCTGGCCCGCATGCCTTTGGGAGGAAGCTTCCAGTTAGAACTGAAAGCGCGCTGCAAACTGTAGGCGGCGCATCGAGGTGCCATCCTGGGTTGAGACCGTGCCCTGAATGGTGCCGGCATTTTGCACTCCGGCTCCATTCACGTCCTGGCAGTCGAAGCATGAATTCGGTTGGTTTAGGTTGGGATGATTGAAAAGGTTGAAAGATTGCGCTGAAAGCTGCAGGTGCAGATTCTCCCAAATGTTGAAGTTCTTTGCGATGGAGGCATCGACGTTCGCCAGACCAGGTCCCCAGAGTTGGTCGCGACCGACGTTGCCAAAGGTGGCGGCTGCAGGACGAGAGAACGCGCCGTACGAATTGTTCGGCTGGCCAGGAGGCGCCAGCACATAGGGCGAGGGTTTGAAGTAAGGAACGAAGCGGGCACCTGCGTTGTAGGCACCCTTCTTCGTCACGAGGGTACCTTCGCCCTTGTTGAGGAAGCAGATGCCAAGATCCTGATCCTGATTGCAACTCGAGTAGTTCTCCGTAAAGGGCAGACCACCATCCACGGTGACCGTACCGTTGAGAAGGAAGCCTCCGATGATGCCGTTGACCCAGCCGGGCACACTCGAGCCGATGAGTTTGTCGCGGCCAAAGGGAAGGTCATAGTTGCCGGCGAAGACGAACGCGTGCCGGCGGTTGTAGTAGCCGTTACCGCGTCCGATACGCGGGTCGATCAGAAACTCGTAAGCCTCATGCCCTATGGCGTGCGACCAGGTGTAATGGGTCAAAAACTGCAGACCGGAGGCGTAGCGTTTTTCAAAGACGACCTGCAGAGCGTTGTAGCTGCCGGTCGCGAGGTTGGCTGCGTAGTCGATACGCTGGGACCAGCCGTGAGGCACGCCGTAGCGGACGCCAAGGTTGCTCTGGGCAATGCCGTTATAGAAGGGACGCCGATCATTGGCGGTGTAAGGCACGCCTGTCGCTGGATTGATGTCCTGCGGCGTGCAATTGAATGTGAAGACGATGTTGATCGAGGGGCAAAGATTGAAGCCTGCGATGGTTTGCTGGTTGGTGTCGAAGGTCGGTGAGGACTCAAACATGTTGTGGTACGCCTGGCTGCCGACGTAGCCGATCTGCAGTGATGTACTTGAGGAGAGCTGCTGCTGGAGCATCACATTCCAGCCGGGGACCGTGGGCAGGCGCACCTGGGTGGGTCGGGCAGTTTGGGAGATGCCATCGGGGAGGACATAATTTCCGTCCGCAGGGATAGCAGGAAAGGTGTAAGTAGGTGGTCCGGTCTGCAGCTTGAATACGGCTCCGCTGCTGGTTGCTGGTGTAAGGGTTTGCTGGATTTGCGTCGGGAACGAGGAGGTCAGAACATCGCCGAAAGTGTCACCCGCCCAGCCCTGTCCGTAGACGATGCCGTAGCCGGCGCGAAGAACAGTGTGGGGATGTACTTGGTAGGCAACACCGAGGCGGGGTGCGAATTCTTTGAAGTTGTTCGCAACGTTGATGCTCAGGCTGTTCGCTCCGACACCGGCGATGCCGAGGACGCCACTCGAGAGATTCAGCAAGCCACCTGCACCGGCCTGGGTGACCGATTCAGGCGTGTAAAGCTCCCAACGGAGGCCGTAGTTGAACGTCAGGCTAGGCGTGACGCGCCACTGATCCTGGGCGTAGAGAAAGAAACGATTTTGCCGAGTGGCAGCACTGACATTGGCGGTTTGTGTGCGCCAGAACTGTGTGGTGTCCCCGAGAAGGAACGTCGCGAAGCCAACCCCGGTAGAGGTAACCCCGGCAGCGCTAACCCCTGAGGTGCGAGGCGCCTGAAAGAAGAATGTGCCGGAGCGGAGGGCGTTGCTTGCAACCGAGACGCTGTGATTGGTGCCGTACCGGTAATCAGCGCCAAACCTGACGTTGTGGTTCCCCAGGTTGTGCGACCAGTTATTCACGATCTGGTATTGCGAAGTTTGTTGCAGGCGGGGGTTAGCAGAGGTACCGTACTCGATATTCTGCCCTCCGTTGGATCCGTTACTAGGGATATCGACGTTGAATTGCGGAAGGCCGCCGTAAAGCGAGAGGTCACCGCCGTTCGCGTTGGGGATGCCGAGATTGTTTCCCAGAGGCTGGGTCGGATCGGGGCCGACCGTGTTGTTGTTGATGCGGTAGTAGCCGAAGCGAACGTCGGTGTTCCATTTGGGCGAAACCACGTAATCGGCGCCTGCGGCTATGCTTTGATCGCGCGCGGCGTCAGTGCCGGCAAAGCCGCTGGAGCCGAAGCCCAGCCCGCCGGCAGCACCGAAATACGGATTGCCGGAAAGGGCGGCCCCGAAATAGGTGTACCTGCCGAAGATGTGGAGCTTCTGAAAGGTGTTGCTGTCTACACGCGCGTCGAATTGATTGGTGTTGAAGATGCCTGAGCCTGACGCAGCGTAGTTGTTGATGATGCCCGCTCCGGCGACGTTCGGCTTGGGAAGAAGCTTAAAGAAGTTGATAGAGGGAGCCGATAGATCGCTCGCCGGAATGATGTTTCCGGCATAGGGCGTGCGGTTGGTGTTTGAGGTGTCTGCGAGGCTGTTTGGTTTGTAGATTTGTCCTTGGCCGTTCTGTAGGTAGTCGCTCAGGTCGCAGTTGGCGCCGGAGGTGCAGGTGGTGAGTGCGGTAAGGGTTGGCACTGTGGTGAGGGTGGCCGTACCGGTCTTTTCGCGTAATCCCTGGTAATCGCCGAAGAAGAAGAGCCGATCCTTAAGAACGGGTCCGCCGACCGAACCGCCGAACTGGTTGTGCAGGGTTGGCGCGAGATACTTCCCGGTCAGGGCATCCGGCGTTGCGTTGGCGAAGGGATCACGGGCCTGCTGCGCGTCGGAGCGACGGTACTCGAAGGCAGAGCCGTGAAAGCTGTTGCTGCCGGACTTTGTTTGCGCTGTGACCAGGCCGGCTACGGCTTTGCCGAACTCGGCGTCGTAATTCTGCGAGGTGACCTTCATCTCCGAGACGGCGTCGAGGTTGGGGTTAATGACAGCGACGCCATTAATGGGCTCCTGGTTGTCGGTGCCGTCGAGTTCATAGCCGGTGGCGAAGGGGAGTTGGCCGTTAACTTCAATCTGCTGACTACGCTGTGGGTTGCCGGAACCCTCGCCGACGCTCCAGCCGATATAGCTGGTGCCCGGGGTGAGTAGTTCGAAGGCCGTGAAGTTGCGATTGAGGTTTGGGAGGTTTTCCACGGCACGTTCGTTGAGGATCGTGCTTACTTCAGCGCGGTCGGTCTCGAGGAGGCTGGCCTCGCCGGTGACGTTGACGGCGGTGGCGGCGCCCCCAATGGCAAGCTGCACGTCGACCTTTGGGGAGGTATCGGCAAATACAGCTACGTGGTCGGTGCTGGTCTTGCCGAACCCAGAAGCCGCTGCATCCACGCGGTAAGTATCAGGGATAAGGTGTTGCACACGGAATTCGCCGCTGCCATTCGTCTGGGCTGTAACACTGGTGCCCTTGGTGGTATCGGTGACCGTAATGGTGGCATTAGGAACGACAGCGCCGGACTTGTCTGTAACCGTGCCGTAAATGCTGCCGTAAACGGCCTGAGCGTCAGCCGCGGGAACACTCACGCACAAGCAGAAAGACGCAAGAACCACCAGAGCGCCGGTTAAGGATAGACCGAGTCGAACGAGTTCCCGTTCTAAAGTGGAAGGGCGCATGCGTTTTCTCCTGAGAAGGCGAGATCCGTGGGCGTCAGCGAACACACCCCCGGTCCCCTAAGCTGCCTAGAGCTCTCGGATCGAGCAACTCTCTACAAATTCCGGGGACGCCTTAAACATGTAAAGGAACACGCGTCATTCAAACCCCTTCCCTACTGGATTGCAACGTCTAAACCGTGAGTTGACCCGTCAATTGACGTGTGGGATAGTTGGGGCCGGTCCAAAATGCTCCACGCAGAAGCAAACCTGGAAGAAGATCACCCCGTTCGCGAGGAAGAACGCGCTCTGCTTCTGAAGCGTGTCGCGAACAGTGCGCCATTCCGTTCTTCTGCAAGACTTCGGGAATTTCTACTCTATGTAGGCGACTGCGCTCTGCGCGATGCACCGGCTGAAGCCACCGAGCACCAAATAGCCTTGCGCGTCTTCAGGCGCCAACCGGGATTGAACTCGAGCGAAGACAGCATCGTCAGGACGCATGCCCGGCTACTCCGTCAGAAACTTGCGATTTACTTCGCCGAAGAGGGACTTCACGAGCCGGTGATCCTCGAAGTGCCAAAGGGGCACTACCTCCTTGTATTTAAAAACAGAGAGGAAGGGCCCCCGGAGACACGCCAAGAGTTTGGGGCGAGCGTTCTGGCGCAGAGCAAGCCGTTACTGCCGCCGCTCGCCGTGGCTGAACCGAGCTCAAAGAACCCATCACAGAAGCATGCTGTCTTTGCGGTGCTTTGCTGCGCGGCGATGGTTGTAGCAAGCGTCCTGGCCGTGCACTGGGTGCGCCATCCCAGACCCTCCACGGCGGTTGAACAGTTCTGGAAACCCTTCTTTGCGGGAGGACCGCCGCTGGTAGTGTTCAGCAACGCACTGTTCCAGGGAGATGCGAAACGCGGCCTCAGCTACGCTCCGCAAATGGAAAAGACTACAGACGCAACTTCACACTTGGTGGACACCTATACGGGTGTGGGGGAGCTGACGGCGGTCTACACACTTACGCAGCTTTTTGACGCCCATCAGGCGCATTTTGTGCTGAAGCGAAGCCAGCTCATGACGTGGGATGACGCGAAGGTACGGAATCTGATCTTCATCGGCTCCACGGCGGAAAACCCTTCGCTCAAGGCGCTGCAGTCGAACCTGGATTTCTCAATCGTTGCTTCCCCGGAGGCGGCGGGTATCGAAAATCACCATCCAAAGGCCGGGGAGCCGACGGTGTATTGGAGGCCGGAGCACCCTTTGACGCGCGACTATGCGATCGTAGCCCTGATCCCGGGCATGCTGCCCGGCGAGAGCATTCTTGTATTTAGCGGACTGACGACGTTCGGCACCCAAGCCGCCGTAGAGTTTGTCTGCGGTCCGGACTCAACGGCGGAGTTGATGCAGCGCATCGCGGGTCCGAAAGGTGAGCTTCACCCCTTCGAAGCCATCATTGAGACAACGATCACGGGCGGAGTGCCACTGCAGGCGCATCTGGTTACCGTACACGTTCACTGACACCGCCAGAGCTCATTGGGGGAGCGAGAGTTTTGGCGCGTCGTCTGCGTGAAGGCGGGATGCCAACTCGAGCTCGTGTTTAGCGAGCTCCTCCTGCCCTGTTTTGCGATATGCCTGAGCGAGCAGAGTGTGCGTGATGTAGTTGGCCGGGTCCATCTTTTCGGCATGGCGCAGATACATGGTTGCGGTGGTTGCGTCTTCGCGGCGAAGGAGAACTTTGCCCATCTGGATGAACGGACCGGTGCTGGTCACATCCAGAGAGATGGCTTTCGTGAGTGCCTGCTGCGCCTCATTGAATTGGCCGGAGCGGATGTAGACGGCACCCAGACGGTCATAGGTGGGCGCATAGCCGGGGTTGATGGCTCGTTCCTGCTTGAATTCCTCCGTAGCCAGCGCGATGTCCGACTTGTACAGGGCAACTTCGCCGAGACGGAAGTGGCCCATGGGGAGTTTGGGATCAAGTTGAAGGGCTCTGCGTGCCTGCTCTGCAGCGAGTTCAGGGAGCTCGGCATGCATGAGCATGGTGCTGAGAAGGAAGTAGGCGGATGCCGAGGCGGGGTCGACGGAGAACTCTCGAGCAAAAGCTGCACGTGCCTCGTCATAGCGACGTGCGTTGAGATAGCAGAGGCCGAGAACATAGTTGGCGTCCGCATCGGCACTGGGCATCCAGTTGCGGACACGCTCGAGCAAGGGAATGGCGCGGGCGGGCTGTCCCATGCGGTAGAGGGTGAGGCCTTCCATTTGGATGGATTCCTGATCGGAAGGATTTTCACGGATGGCTGCGGCAAAGGCCTGCTCCGCCTCGACGAGTTTGCTTGAGCGGTAAAGGGCGACACCAAGATCATGCTGCGCTCCCTTCACCGGGGGCACGGCGGCGGCGAGTTGCTGGAGCATGGCGATGGCTTCTTGGAATTTGCCGCTCTGCAGCAAGGTGTTTGCCTGTTGAAGAGACGTGGACGGCAGTGGCGGTGCAGCGGGGGTTTGCGTCCGTCCGGAACAGGTGAGCGTGAGAACGAGCAGCAACGTTGGTGGCAGGCGCATGCACGGGAAGCATACTGCGATTCCGGTGAGATGTCTCCCTGAACAGGGCCGTGGTGGGCTGTCCGTCGTAAGGGAAGGAACATGGCAGCCGTGCAACGGTTTACCATCTCGGCATGTTTCCGCGACCGCCTTTAAGTCAGTGCTTTGTCTGGCTGGCTTTGCTATTTGCTTGCACAGCAGCTGCTCCTGAGGCAAAAGGACCGTATCCTCCGCAAGCCGGGCATCCGGGCCCAGTCTGGTTCGTCGATGTGGCAGGCGAAGCAGGGCTCAGCATGTTGAACGTGAATGGTGGGGTGAACACGAAGCAATACATCATCGAAACCACGGGCAGCGGAGTGGCCATTCTGGATTATGACCATGATGGCTGGCCGGATATTTTGCTCGTAAACGGAGCACCAAAGGGCGCGGGGCGGGACAACGCGTCCACCCGTGCTCCAAGCAGTCATCTCTTCCGCAACCTGCACAACGGGCATTTCCAAGATGTAACGCACGAGGCCGGCCTGGATCAGCTGAAGGGTTGGGGCCAGGGCGCTTGCGTGGGGGACTACGATAACGACGGCTACGATGATTTGTTTGTGACTTTCTACGGGTCGAACCATCTGCTGCACAACGAACGTAACGGCACCTTCAAGGAGATGGCGGGGCCGGCCGGAGTAGCCGGCAGTGGAAAAGCCTGGGGAACCGGGTGCTCGTTCGTAGACTTCGATCGAGATGGCATGCTGGATCTTGTTGTGGCCAACTATGTCGATTTCGACGTGGACAAAGCCCCCAAACCAGGCGAAGGCGTGACGTGCCTCTGGAAGGGAACGCCTGTGATGTGTGGCCCGCGCGGTCTGCCGTACACCCCGAATCTCCTGTACCGCAATCTGGGCAAAGGGCATTTCGAGGATGTGAGCAGTAAAAGTGGGATACAGAAAACAGACGGCCACTACTGCTTCAGCGCCACATCCTTGGACTACAACGATGACGGTTGGCCTGACATCTATGTCGCGTGTGACAGCACGCCGTCCATTCTGTATCGCAACAACCATGACGCAACGTTCACCGATGTCGCTGCCGACGCAGGGGTGGCGTTCGATGAGGACGGCCGGGAGCAAGCGGGCATGGGCGTGACGGTAGGCGATTACGACGGGGATGGAAGACCGGACCTGTTCAAAACGAACTTCTCGGACGACACCTCATCGCTCTATCGAAACAACGGCGACGGCACCTTCACCTCGCAGATCGCCCAGTCGGGATTGGGGCTGAATACGAAGTATCTCGGTTGGGGAACCATGTTTTTCGATCCTGACAACCACGGTTTTCTGGATCTGGTCAGCGCGAACGGACATGTCTACCCTGAGGTCGATACCGCCCATCTGGGCGCCAATTATAAAGAGCCAAGACTCTTCTATCGCAACATCGGGACGGGGCGGTTTCTCGACCTGAGCATAAGCAGCGGACCGGGGCTGACGGTGCCGGCTTCGAGCCGCGGTCTAGCGACGGCGGATTTCTGGAATGATGGCCGCATTTCAGTTGTCGTGAATAACATGAGCGGCCAGCCGATGCTGCTGGTGAACAGGCAGCCGAACGCCCATCACTGGGTGACGGTGGAAACAGTGGGGACGCGGTCCAATCACGACGGCATCGGGGCGCGGGTGACGGTGCGAACGAGGGGAAAGAGCTTTACGCAGGAGGTGCGCAGCGGCGGGAGCTATCTCTCGAGCAGCGACTTGCGAGTACATTTCGGACTCGGGGACGACACCGCCATGTTGGATGTCGTTCTCCGGTGGCCGAGCGGACTATCGGAGCGGTTTCCCGCATCAGGGATCGACAGGGTGTTGATTCTCAAAGAGGGCACGGGGACGCAGGTTGCAGCCACGCCCTGATTTCAGGCGCAAAAGGGACGGCCAAAAGGCCGCCCCCGATTATGCCTGTCTGCAATTTCCCTGTTAGAGAGGCTGGATGTTCTCAGCCTGCCAGCCCTTTGGGCCTTTGACGACGTTGAACTGCACCGCCTGACCTTCCTGAAGGCTCTTGAACCCGGACGTGACAATCGCCGAGTAGTGCGCGAACACGTCTTCTCCGTTTTGACGGCTGATAAAGCCGAATCCCTTGGCATCGTTGAACCACTTGACTGTTCCCTGTTCCATCTCTGTTCCCCTTACTTGTGAAGCCACCCTAGCACATAGGGTAATTCATGCCAAACGCATCGTTTCCTAAAACCGGACGATTTTGGCGGATGACAGTTCCCGCTCTTCGCGTTCTTTGGGCGACAACCGCAGCATCGCGATGGACTGTCTCAAACACCCTTGAAGCGTAACCTAGCAGCGCCTCCGCAACCGGCCGCTGGGGACCGGTTTCTCGCTATCGCCAAACATGTCGGCTGCAAACGATCCGGGTACCTTGCCCTTGCGGTCTATGGTTCTAAGAAGATGTTCTGCTGAACATCCTGATATCGATTGGATGCGGCAGCATCAGGATTCAGCGTTCCCTCGCTTGCTACAAAGATCCCGATCGGGCAGGAGGTTATCGCAGAAGACTGCACAATCGCCGAGGCGCGGTGCGTAATGCCGATGCCGCCACCCACCGCACCGCCCTTTGAGCCACTGAACTTCACATCAACATAGCGAAGTATATTGCGTGAACTTGCCGACTCAAAGAAGATACCGGCCCAGTAGCCGGGCGTCTCATCCGTTGCGGTGAACAGGATGGGGTCCGCTGCAGTGCCGATGGCCGTGAGCGAGCCGTTCTGGACGATATTCAGCGGCAGGTTTTCGCGAAACTGCAGTTGAGCCCCGGCTTCGATGGTAAGCTTCGCCTGGACTTCGACGCTCGCTTCGAATCGATAAGGCACCGCGAGTTTACGCCAGAGCGCATCCTCCTCTATCCTGCCCTCGCCGAACGGGACTACAACGACATTGTTCTTGTTTTCGATGAAAGTGGTAGCAGCGTCAATACTGGCCAGATCACTTGCCTTGATGCGGAGTGGGATGTCCGTGTTGGTGAACCGATTCGCTTCGAAGTGGCTGAAGGTGGCTTTGTCCATGGCGAAGATACCGGTTCCAAGGGAACCTTTGATCGTCGTGTGATCTATACCGAGTTGCGCTTCAGGAGCAAGTACGATTGCCGCATTATCGCTTCCCTGAACGCCCGCATCCTCCACGGAGACGTAACTGAGCCGATTGTGTGAACTTCTGGAGGCTATAGAGAGACCAGCCCAGGAACCAGCCGTCCCGTCTTTTCCGCGGAAGATAACCGGCTTCTCAGGCGTCCCGACAGCTTCGACAGAACCATTGGCATTCACGGAAAGCCCTGCGCCTCCACCGAAGATGATGCTTGATCCGGGACTTAGCTTCAGGGAGGCCCCGACACTCACGAACTGATTGATCGTGTAACATCCCGGGTCGAGTACAAGCGGTCTGCTCAGCATGTCGGTCGTGAGCGCTCGGCACGCCGATGGCGAAATCCGTGGTGCGTGGTGCGCGGGGGTTTGGCCGAACGCCGCTGAAACAGCGCTGGAAAGCAGTAGCGTAGAGCACAAGCGTCTCATCCATCTCCGATCGTTCCGTTAGGTACGTTACCAGAAGATCGCGGTTCATCGAGGCTTCTTTTGGCGCGTCCATGTCCAGGCACCGTTGCCTTGTTCAGCGTGAGGTTCACCCCTCAAGAGGTGCGCGATGGGTCCAGGACTGACGGCCGACAGAGTGAAGAGGCGCGTCTTGTTCGCTCCCCGAACCAGGCGCATCACACTCGCGCGGTAGTCCAAATTGTTAAGCCGCCGCCGACGACGCTTGGTTCCAGGGCGCAAAGGCATTCCTCACCCCGCGAAGGCTGGGCTCAAGCTCAGGCAGGTGCCGAAGCAGAACCGAGCTCATCGTGTTGTCGCGAACCCAATCCATGCCAGTCTTGCTGTACACCTGCTCGGTGAAGTCGTCCGTGAAAAAGCGGTCGCTGTTCAACCGGCGTGACGCCATCAGCACGAAGATCCGGAAGGCTGTGTCGCTGAACCCGAAACCCTTCGGCGGAGTCTCCGCGAAGAGACCCACGATGAGATCCACCCGGTCGATGTCTCCGTCATACACGCGCCGAATCTCCTCCCTCCAGACCGGGTTATCGGTCAATTCTTCAAAGCTGAGAACCGGGCGAAGATGCAGCACCTCGCGGAACTTCGTGTAGCGCGGCACGCCCAACTCCCGGCAGCGCATGATGTCGTGCGCCGCCAGATCAATGAGCACGCCGTCGGGGCGCGTAAATTGCTGGAGCGCCCGAGGGTAGTTGTGTAGCGTAACGGCCCCAGGATTCATTCGCCCAAACGAGTAGAAGAGATCTGTCAGGTCCACGTCATCACAGATATTCTGTGCGGCATCGCCTGCGATCTCCTGAAAGCCAAGCTTCTGCAGTTGGCGTCCGTCGGAAGCAGACCACAACGTAATGTCGTCCGGAATCAACGGATGCATCCGATACACCGCGACAAATTCCTCCGTCAGCGAGTACGGCACGCCGAAGTGGTCGGTCGGCGATCCCGGGATACCGCTGACCAACTCGCTTCCACTCAGCCGCCCAAACAGGTTGGTGATGGTCTCGCCGACCAAACCCCACCAGTTGGAGCGCATGCCGATCTGAAGCGCCGGATGCCCCAGAATGGCCGTCGTCCACTCAACCGTGTGGATCTTCGCCAGCAGAGCCGCGTTCACGAGCCGCGCGTGCTCAAAGAGTTCGTCATCGTCCCACGAGGGATGGGAAGCCCTGAGCGCGTCACAGATGGCGTTGTGCTCACGCGTAAACAGGGTAAACAACATCTCCAACCCGACCCACCAGCCGGCCAGGGCCGCACTTCGCATCTGCACCAGGGCTTGCGCCTCAGGATGCACAAGGTGGTCCTTGCCGAGCTTCAGCTTGCCGTCAACCCCGGACCGTACGTTGTCCCGGACCGCCGCGTTGCTTCCATACAGCTGAGATCCATCCCACCAGTGCGTTTCTGTATTGATGTGCGTTGCCGGCGTTCCGTCGTCCGCGCTTGTTCGCGTCGGGTCGTCCATAGTCCGCAAGACCTTCATCTCCGGCTGTGGCCAGGTGTCCCGTTCCGCAAGAGGGATCATCCACGGGTCGTCCTTAATGCTCTGCCCATGGCTGAACCAGTCGCGGATCTGGAACTGTAGCCAGCTGGCTGCAAGGAGATTGAGCGTTGTAGCAGGAGTGAAGCTATGGCGTGTCATCAGGTCGCGGCTGACCACGCGCGGGCTCGGCGTCATGATAGTTGACGCAGGCTCCTGCCATGTCTCAGCGAGGGCCGCATTGCGCCCGAAGCGAGTTCCCGCGCTTCCCATGAAGGGGCACTTCAGATCGTTGGATGTTCCATCTGCCGTACGCCATCGATCCACGTGCGGGTGTGCAGGAAGAGGATGCGCCGGCGCCACTTCAGGTACGCCCGTGTCGTACAGGTTGTGGGCGCGCAGGGTGTTTCGGATCCCGACCAGCGTCACTACTCCGCCCAAAGTGGGCAAGGTGCTCCAGCCCGTTCGCTGGTCCAGATGCGTGCACGCCTGGTGAAACAGCTCACCTGCCAACCGCTTCACGCCTGGACGGCGAAACACCTTGATGAGTATGCATGTAGCGCCGAGGCCCCCGACCACCCATATCAGCGTGAGAACGTTCTTTCTTCCCAAAGTGAGCCTCCAGCGCCACGAACTCTTAAGTGAGCGCCATTCTAGGCTCGCGCGTGGGGACTTGCGCACTTTTCAACGCCGGGTGCCTTTGAGGAAGCGAACTCTCGGGGACGCGGCTCTTACCATCTACCTGTCGCAACAGAGAGCAGATGCTGTCTTGGATTCGCAGGGTCTCTCGGGAGAGAGACTCACTGAGAGCGTGTTCCCGTAACGCGGTCCGCAAAGTCGGGATGGGTAGTTGACGCGGGGGCGATGCAATCAGAAGCTACGGTTGAGAAGACTGGTTTGCGGAGCTCAAGCCCTTGGCCGCCACCTTGGCCCGATAGGCGGAAAAGCCCTCTCTTCGAAGCTGCTCTTCGATCTTGGGCATGAGCAGGTGACCACGACGGTCGCCGATCGGAACAATATCCTCGCGGCTGAGATTCACAGGCTGGTACTCCGGATACTGCTGGAGGCGTCTGACGGTGCTCGGATGCAGCAGAGCGCCGTCGGGGAGCTCTCGCCGATGCGCCCATGGGGCCAATTGCCAATGCTTTCTTCCAGCGTCGTCGAAGTACTTGTGGGGAAAGAGCTCAAGGGCCCACCATGCGGGTGTAAACGACTGGTGGAGGTGCTCGAATGGCTTGGGCGGCGGGTACATGGCATTGAGGATGTCCATGCCGGGAGGCTTCTCACCGAAGACCGCTTTCTCCTTGGCTTCGCTGACAATCAGGCCTGCCGCCTTTGCTTCACTGACGATCCATCGTAGGGCGTCCTGCGCAGGCGCGCACTCTGCCTGTCCGTAACTGCCTCCCACGTCGGAATGAACGCCGGGGAACCAGGCCTGAACAATGTCCTGCTGTGCGCCATTAAGAGCGGGGGTAGAGCTACGCGGGAGAGGATCTCCCCAGAGATTGCTCTGGAAGAAGCAGCGGTGCTCGTCGATCGAGATGGCATGTCGGCCAATCTGAATGATTGGGTTTTGCCCGTCAAAGAGCAGCTTGACGGGATCATAGATCCAACCAACCGACGACACCGTGTCCCATATGCCGACAAAACGGACAGCGATGGTGCGGGAAAAGGTCTCCTTGAACGCTTCAGAAAGCGGATCGGACGGGATCTGTGTAAGGTTCTTGCCATATGCCTTTCGGCTGGCGTCGGAGTACAGCCGGAGCAGATACGGCAGGTGACCCTCATTGCCCGGGCAGAGAAGACCATAAGCATGCAGAGCTCCAGCCAGTGCTCGGACGGTGTAGGCCCCGCGCGAGAAGCCAAGGAGGAAGATCTGGTCGCCGTCTTTATACTCCCGCATGAGGTACTGGTAAGCGTCCCCGAGGTTGGAGAGGAAGCCTGCACCAAAGGCAAGGCCAGCCAACTGCGAAAGCTTCTTTCCTAGCCAACTCGTCCGGTTGGGCGCGCCCATAGTTCCGAGGCCGGGGTGGTAGTACGCACCCTGTCTCTGGTTGACGCACAACATCGTGTAGATCTTGATGACATTCGAGTTGCAATCACCAAATTGGTTCCCAGTGCCGTCGCAGCAGACGACGATGTTCCTGGATTCGCTTTGCATGGAAGAGACCTTTCTCTTTGAGTCAGGGACCTCCTTGAGGAAGATGAGAACTGTAGCGTGACTTGGAGGTCTTGTCGATCGAAATGTGTCCTGCCCTCAGCCGCGTTGCACATGGTTATCACTAATCCGGGATCGTGGGAGTGCTAGGGACAGACCTTCCCTGGGTGCTCGAGTGCAAACTTCATTTCCGAAGAAGGAATTCAATGCATAAACTGAGTGCGGACTCGGCGGTGAGCATGCAGACAACTCGGGTACCGCGATGGCTGTTGCTGGTTTGGGTCGGATTCTCTCTGGGACAATGCACAGCTCAGAACCAGGCTGCGACGGATTCGCTGGAGCACGGTCGCCTGGTGATCTGGGTAGTCGGACCCTCATCGGGACCACAACGGACGGCTGACCAGGAGCGGGCGCAGCTGCATACGTCGACAGCGGGGAGCTTCGGCCGAGCTGCAAGCACGGTCGGCCGGACGGCGGGCAGCTACGGTCAAAGCGCGAGCACACTACCCACCGTGACAAAAGGACAAACCGCAAGCGAGATCGGGCAAACAGCGGGAAGTTTTGGGAACGATCTCAGCACGATCGCAGCCGCGAGCGCTGTGGCCTCGGGGGCGGTGGCGCCCACTGGAACGGCACCCGTATTTGAGCCGGCCACATTGGGAAGAGACTGGGAGCAGTTCGCGCGAAGACTGAAAGACAGCTTCGGGAATCTGACCGTCAGCTTTGTTCCGGTCAAGTCGGTAGACCTGCGGGAGCGCTTTGCGGCCATTGGCCGTGGAGTCGGTCAGCCGGATCTGCTGATGAGCGGCGGTGACCTGCGGCAACAGAACCCGTTCCTGGCGGACCTGACCGTAACGAGTCTCGGCCTGCAGGCTGAGGGTGCTCTGCCCCTGGGATCGCGCCTGCAGACCTGGGACTCCGCATACCGGCAGAATTGGCTCATCTTGTCTGCGGCGACCCATCCTCAGGAAGCTCGAGCCTTCGTCATCTGGCTGGAGGATGGCATGCGTGCCCATGCCGAGCTTCAGCCGCACGGAGAGGCCATCGGCGGACCGGCTTCGCTTGCGGTCAGCGCGGTACAGGGCGCCATGAGCGGTGGAGAGATCGGCTACACCGACCCAGAGGCCGCCAGGGTGCCGGCGGGAGCGATGCGATCGGCCGCCTTCTCCCCGCCTCTGCGGAATGCGCTCAACGGGCTGGCGATGAGGGTCGACGTGTTGACGTGGGCCGCCAATGAAAGATTTGCCGTTTACGCTTTGCGCTGCATCGCGAGTTCCCCGCAGGCATTTGGAGTAGCCCACCCACTGGTCGTCTTGCGCCGAAGCGAAGATGGCCGCTGGCGCGTCTTGCAGATGACCGCGAATCTTGCACCGGATCGGCAGGCGGCCAGCTTCGCGCAGCTGCAACCATTCGCAAGATCCGTGCAACCGCAACTGGTGAAGGCCGTTGCTGGCGTGACTCTTGCGGCGCCTCCGGACGGTGACGCTCGATCGGGGCTGCCGGAGCTCTGGTGGGACAACCCAGGGGATGCGCGCATGCTGGCTGTGGAATGGCAGCGAAGCCTGGGCGACACGCATCTCTTTTTGGTGCCAGACAACGGTACGCGCCTTCAGGTGAGGGTGTCGGCCACCTTTGTGAATGTGCCAGATGTATACCGCTGGAGAGTGTGGTCGGTAGGCACCGGCGGGATGGTGAAGCTGAGCCCCTGGCGAAAGATGACGGTGACACCCTAGTCCGTCAGGTGCACACCCCTGGAGCGCTCTGCAGAGTCTGCGCTTATGGGTGCCCGAGTAGATTCCACACGGACGAGCAAGCCGTCTCTCGGCCCCGTCATAACACTGAGTCGGCAAAGCTTTCGCGGCATGTCGTTCCTCACCTATTGTGGAGCGGGAATGCGGATCTGCGTTGCTCCGCAGGTCTTCACGGCTGAGCAGCTGGCGGGCTGAAGGGTCTTGTCGAGGCAGATCTCTATCGCGGTTAGATAATTGTTGCCGCAGCTGACTGCAAGGCTGCTTGCCGGGATCGCTGGATTGCTGCCCTTGATCAGCGCCCTGAGCTGCGCGGGCGTGAGGGTAATCGATTGAGTAAGTGTGAGCAATTCGTTCGGGATACGGATTGTTTGGTCGGCCCGGCGGGCAAGGGCGAGATATTGATCGGGTACCAGGCCGGAGCACGTACCGTGCGTTTGCCATTCGTGCTGGAGCAGCGCGGGGTCGGGGTAGATGTCAGCATACTGAGAGGGGCTAGTGGGGCCGGGCGCTTCGCTGCAGTGTTCGGGATACGTGCCGTCATTGTTTTGTGGCCACAGGCCATGCAGGGTGAAGGCGCGGTGCTGGGCGCACTCTGGCGCACCGGGATGACCATGGCAGAACTCGGGCGACCAGGAAAGATTGAGGAGGTAGAAGTCGAACTGCCCAGGGGCAGCGCTGAGGCCGCGACCCTTGCCCCGCCGACGGGTGCTCCGCCTTTCGCTCCCGCGAGGCGGGTAGGTGCTGGTGCCGCGGCCGTCGGAGGTCTCGTTCCCTGGTTCAGAACGGTCGTCGATGTCCCATTTGTCCTCTGAAGCCTCGTCGCGCGGGCCATGATGGTGACGATGATGCGACTCGGTCTGGGAAGTGCGGTTGTAAGCGTCGTCGTCGGGTTCACGTTGACTGCTGGTGGACCGCGGGGGCTGGGGGACGTTGTTGCAGCCACCCGTGAGGAGCATCACGTTCAACAGTAGCGTAAGAGCTGGAAGTTGTTTCATCGATGGGTTTGATGAGCCTTAAGTGCAAGGGGCTTGATGACCACGACCTCGGTATCGCCCGAGACGATCAAGAGCCGGGCTTCCGGAAGCAGGCCTTCGTCGTCCTGACGCGATCCCGACAAACGAAGACTAGGCGCGCAGCGGTCCGCTGAGACCCAGGAGCTGGAACTCACCATCCGCTAGTTCACTGTCTTCCCCAACCCAGACCAGCCGCTCCCTGATCCAACGAAGCGCTACCCAGATGACGCCACTCAGCAGGACCGGAAGGAGCAGCTCCGTTAACCTGGGTTCCGCACGCAGCTCCACCCAGGCTATGCCGTAGAGCAGGACGGGCAGCACACCGATATACAGCGTCAGTACCATCGGCAGGTTCGTTTTCCCCGGCGATCTCGGCCGTATAAAGGGAGCACCACGCTGGGCCAGAAAGAAGCTCTCCACCAGTGTGAGGCAAAAGCAGGAACCCCACACAGCTTAGAGTTACTCCTTTTCGTCCTGATGGCGCTCCTGGGTCTCCGGTGGAATCTTCTCGATGGGCAATGCCGGTGTCGGCACTGCCTTCGGTCGCTTGCCCCGCCGCAGCGCATCGGTCGGCCATCTTGGAACTTCCTCGAATACAACGGCACCGAACTCGCCTGCCGTGAAGGACATGGGCTTCTGACGGTGCCGGAGATTGAAACAAGCTGGTGCAGGTCCAGCGTGTGGATCGCGCAATCGCCTTGACAGGCCTGCGCTCGGCAGCCAGTGGCACAGGACCGTACCATGGAGTCATGCCACCCACGCTGAACGACATGCAGACCTGGACGGACCGCACAGGACAGGACCAGTTGCGGTCGTTTGTTACGGGTGACGGCACCTTCTGGCTGGAACAGAACGCGCATAAGACCTCGAAGTGGTCAAAGCTGGCTCGTGAAGGCCACGACGTTGCATGGGAGTTCGGCGCAAACCGGCGGTACACCGGGCGACTTTTGATCAACGGGGAAATTTACACGCCGGCGGAAGCGACGAAGAAGTTCCTGCGCGGAAGCCAGTGACGCGCGTGGAGACGGTCACCCGGAATCCTATGGCTGAATAGGGCAACGCAATTTTCCATAAAGTCTCATTCACGTCTGTACCTGGCCCGAGCAGGCGTTCGTCGTCCGTCTCCGTACCGTCGGGTCGGTTGCACTTCGCTCCTGAAACAGAGATAGTGAAGTATGCTGCTCCGGACAGAAGGCACCGTCTAAGCTAGGTATACCTGCTGCGTCTGGACGCGCAGAAATGTTGTCTCGATGACCGTATCCACTTCCGATGGTGCGCTTCACTCGGCCCCCAGTCAGCCTGTAACGCTGGGGGAGATTCTGTCTGCACTATCCTTCGCCCTGGACATCACGGAAGGCGCTCGTCCCGGTCACTCCGTTCGTGCCTGCCTTCTGGGGATGCGCCTTGGCAAGCAGATCGGCTTATCTGATCAGGCACTCGCCGACCTGTACTACGCCCTTCTGCTCAAAGATATCGGTTGCAGCAGCAACTCCGCGCGGATGGCCGACGCGTTCGCCGCGGACGATCAGGTGGTCAAGCAGCACTTCAAGTTCATTGATCGGGAAAAGCTCGGTAGAGCCAATCGCGAAGCACTCACCTTCGTGTGGAATAATGTCGCGCCCTCGCAGAGCGTGCGAAACCGCATGCGCCAGATGTATCGCATGATCCGTAGTCCCGGTGATCTCACCGCAGAGGTGATCGAAGCGCGGTGCGAACGGGGTGCCGTCATTCTGCACAAATTCGGCATGGGGATTGAGATCTGCGCTGCGGTTTACTCGCTGGACGAGCATTGGAACGGTCACGGCTTGCCGGACCATCTGGTCGCGAAGGACATTCCCCTGCTCGGTCGTATCTGCGCTGTCGCCCAGCATCTTGACCTCTTCTGCAGCGAATTTGGATCGTCTCGAGCCATAGACACCCTGGCCGAACGCTCTGGTCACTGGTATGACCCGGACCTCGTGCGCGCAGCGGAGAGCCTGCACCAGCAGGGGGTTCTCTGGGAGCAGTGCCTGCCCGAAAGCGATCCCGAGGCCCTGCAACCCGCCGTGCTCGCGCTCGACCCCGGCAGTTCTACTGCCCTTGCCGCCCGCGACATTGACCTGATCTGCAGTGGCTTCGCGGACGTCGTCGATGCGAAAAGCCCGTTCACCTACCGGCACTCCGTTGGCACGACCGAGGCGGCGGTTCTGATCAGCAACGCTATGGGACTCGCACCGGATCGCGTCGACGTCGTCCGTCGCGCCGCCCTGCTGCATGACATCGGCATGCTGGGCGTCCCCAATACGATCCTCGATAAGC
>CAZZXY010000012.1:0-3217 GCA_964658105.1 Verrucomicrobia bacterium Tous-C9LFEB
TCGACTTCCTTGTCGACCTGCTCCTTGATCTTGTCCATCGGCACGTGGCCGGGGCCCTCGATCATGACCTGCACGTCGTCCTTCCAGGCTTGACGGGTGAGCTCGCCCAAGGTCTTCAGCTCGGCAAATTGCGCCTCGTCAGAGGCATCAGCTACCGAGCCGGGCCGAAGGCCGTCGCCCAGCGAGTAGCTGACGTCGTACTTGGCCATGATCTTCGTGATGCGATCGAAGTTTTCGTAAAGGAAGTTCTGCTTGTGGTTTGCGGTCATCCACTGCGCCAGGATGGCGCCACCGCGGCTGACAATGCCGGTGATCCGCTTGGACACCATGGGGATGTATTGCACCAGTACGCCCGCATGAATCGTGAAGTAATCGACGCCCTGCTGCGCCTGCTCCTCGATGACTTCAAGGTAGAGATCGATGTTCAGATCTTCAACACGCTTGACGCGCGAAAGCGCCTCATACAGCGGGACCGTACCGATCGGCACCGGCGAGTGCCGGAGAATGGCCTCACGGATCATCGGGATGTCGCCGCCAGTGGAAAGGTCCATCACGGTATCCGCGCCGTAGTGCACCGCGGTATGGAGCTTGCGGAGCTCCTCATCCACGTTGGAAACGAGCGCGGAGTTGCCGATATTCGCGTTGATTTTGCAGAGGCTTTCGACACCGATCGCCATCGGCTCAAGCTCCGGGTGATTGATGTTGGCCGGGATGATCATCGTGCCCTTGGCGATCTCCGAGCGCACGAGCTCCGGCGAGAGCTTCTCCTTGTGCGCCACAAAGGCCATTTCTTCGGTGACCAGCCCCTTACGCGCGAAGTGCATTTGACTCATGTTCCAGTCGCCGGTACGCGCAGCTTCTTCCTTTCGCTTGACGATCCACTCACGCCGAGGCTGCGGCACCCCATACCGCATCTCCGCGTCCCGTTCGCCGCCCGGGTCATTGCCCCTCGCCGCCGTCGCTACCCCGTTGTCAAATGTGCTCATCCGCTTGCATCTCCCGCCCGGGTAGCCGCGCTCGCCTGCCACGCCAATGCCCGTGTTCTTCGCCAAAGTATACGCTGTGACGGCTTGGCGATAGGATGAGCCATGCTCCGCGCATCCACTCTCACGGTCATGCTTCTTGGTCTCTTCGCAGCCGCTTCAGCACAGGACAAAGGCGTCCGGGGAGACTGGCGCACGCCCGGCGGCGCCGTCGTTCAGATTGCCCCGTGTGGGACTGAGTTGTGCGCCACGCTGATCCAGTCGGAGCCCAATGCGCCGGGTACCGTAGACGCTGAGAACCCGGACCTGGCGAAACGCTCCCGCAAGCTCTGCGGTCTACAGATCGGCTACGGCTTTCAGCTGGCGGACCCAGACCACGCAGACGGAGGGCACCTCTACGACCCTAAGTCCGGCAAGACCTATCGCGGTGCGATGACGAGCGATGGCGACAAGCTTTCCCTCCGCGGCTATGTTGGCATCAAGGCATTTGGCAGGACGGAAATGTGGAGCCGAACGACGCAGGTGGTGAAGCCATGCAGCTGAAGCAAACGGCCGCTGGCTTGATAGAGTTCCTTTGTGAGCACAGCACCGTCCCGGCCCCACTCCAGTAACCTGCCCCTTGGTTTTGAATGGGCGTCCACCACCGCCGGACTCAAGGCCAGTGGTAAACCAGACGTCGCGCTTGCGGTCTGCCCCGGTGGCGCGAGCGCGGCGGCGATGTTTACCAGCAATCAGGTCGTTGCCGCGCCGGTGATCGTAGGACGACGCCATCTTGCCGCAACGGGCGGCCGAATCACTGCCGTCCTTGTGAATTCAGGGAATGCCAACTGCGCCACGGGTGACCCGGGAGTTGAGGCCTGCCGACGCTCCTGCGTCGCCGTCGCCGAGCAATTTGGAGGCGTCTTCGACGAGATCTTTCCTTCTTCCACCGGCATCATCGGGGTCCCGCTGCCGGCAGAAAAGCTGATCGCCGCGATCCCGACGGCCAAGGCCGCCCTGGGCCATGATTCGGAACACCTGCTGGCCTTTGCGAACGCCATCCTGACGACGGACAACAAGCGCAAAGTCGCCCGCGCCACGCTGGAAGTGGACGGCGGGCAGCCCGTCCAACTGTTTGGCTGTGCGAAGGGAGCCGGCATGATCGGCCCGTTGCTGGTCCCGCACGCGACCATGCTGGTCTACCTTTTTACGGACCTCGACGCCACACCCGGGCAACTGCAGACGGCGCTCCAGCCCGCGGTCGAGACCAGCTTCAACTCCATCTCAATCGACGGGGACATGTCCACCAACGACACCGTGCTGCTGCTTGCCAGCGGAAAAAGCGGCGTCCAGGCGACGGACAAGGTGCTTCGGGCGTTCGGTGAGGCGCTCCGCCTCGTCTGCGAGTCGCTCGCCCATCAGATTGTGGATGACGGCGAAGGCGTGACCCACGTTGTTACGCTGGAGATCACGGGCGCCCGGTCCGACGCGGAAGCCAAACAGATCGCCCGCAATATTGCCCGGTCTCCGCTGTGTAAAACCGCGTGGTCCTCCGCTGATCCCAACTGGGGCCGTCTGCTTTCAGCCGCGGGGTATGCCGGGGTGGACTTCGATCCGCAAACGGTGTCGATCCGCATCGCAGGCCTGCCCGTCTTTGCAGGCGGCGTCCGCTCGCCCCACTTCAATGAAGCGGCAACGCACGCTGCCATGAGCGTTCGGGAGTACACCATCGAGATGGATCTTGGCCAGGGCGAGGGCCGCTGCCGCTTCATTACCTGCGATCTCACCCACGAGTACGTCAGCATCAACGCGGACTACTCGACATAGACCTACGGCTCTTCCGTGGGACGCAGCCCGGTCTGACTCGATGGAGGGTTGCCGGCGTCCAGCACGGTGCTAGCGGTGCGTGGCGCGGCGCCTCCCTTCTCCTCTTTTCCGCTCCCTTCACCGGTAACTAGCGCAACGTCATAAGGCCCGTTTATCGTAGAAGCGTCAACCGCAGTGCACGGAAGGAATCACCACGCCATGGCAGTCAAGCTCGAGGAAGCCGTAAAACAGGACCTGACCGCAGAGGTCGCTGAGTGGATCGAGGCCTTTGATCAGGTCGTCGCGAACGACTGGGAGCAGGGCGCGGCCGTTCTCTCTGCCCTGCGCACCCGTGCCCGCGAGGCCGGCGTGCCCGCGACGGGTGACGTCACTACGCCGTACCTGAACACCATCCCCAAGCATGACGAGGTGCCCTATCCCGGCGACCG
>CAZZXY010000012.1:3317-67390 GCA_964658105.1 Verrucomicrobia bacterium Tous-C9LFEB
GGTCGCCTCAAGAACTTCCGTCACGAACTGCGCGGCGAACCTGGGCTCTCCAGCTATCCGCATCCCTGGCTGATGCAGGATTTCTGGCAGTTCCCCACGGTATCCATGGGCATTGGCCCGCTGAATGCCATCTACCAAGCCCGGTTTATGAAGTACCTCGAGAACCGCAGCCTGATCCCCCACACCGAGCGCAAGGTGTGGGCCTTTGTCGGGGATGGCGAGACGGATGAGGTCGATACGCTCGGTGCCATCTCCCTGGCGTCACGCGAGGGTCTCGATAACCTCATTTTCGTCGTGAACTGCAACCTGCAGCGCCTGGACGGCCCCGTGCGGGGCAACAAGCGGATCATCGATGAGCTTGAGGGCATGTTCCGCGGTGCGGGTTGGAATGTGATCAAGGTGGTCTGGGGTTCGGACTGGGACGAGCTGTTCGAGCGCGATCACCAGGGACTGCTGCTGAAGCGCATGGAAGAGTGCGTAGACGGCGATTTCCAGACCTTCAAGGCCAAGGGCGGCGACTACCTGCGCAAGGAATTCTTTGGCAAGTATCCGGAGCTTCTCAAGCTGGTCGAGGATAAGACGGACGAGCAACTGGCCCGGCTGCATCGGGGCGGCCACGATCCCCTGAAGATCTACAACGCCTACAAGCGCGCTCTGGAGAATAAAGGCGGTCCCACGGTCATTCTGGCGAAGACGGTCAAGGGTTACGGTCTGGGCTCGGCGCAGGCCCGCAACGCCACGCACTCCGAGAAGAAGCTTACGGACGAGGGGCTGTCGGCTTTCGTTGCGCAGTTTGACATTCCTCTGCCTGAAGCGGCGGCGAAGGATGCCGCTTTCTATCGCCCCGAGCCGAGTGATCCGGCCATCGCCTACATGCAGGCGCGTCGCGAATCGCTGGGTGGCTACCTTCCAGCACGTACCGTTACCGAGCCAACCTTCAAGGCACCCTCCGCCGAGTTCTTCAAGGAGTGGCTGGTTGGCAGCAAGGGAAGAAACCTTTCGACCACGACGGGCTTCGTCAGCATCATGCGCGGCCTGCTGAAGGAGCCTACGATGGGCAAGCTGGTGGTGCCGATCATTCCCGACGAGGGCCGCACCTTCGGCTTCGAATCGGTCATGAAGCAGGTCAGCATTTATGCCCCGGAGGGGCAGAAGTACACGCCCCATGACGCGGACATGATTCTTGGCTACAGCGAAAAGAAGGATGGTCAGATTCTCGAAGAGGGCATCACGGAAGCCGGCTCGATGGCGAGCTTTACGGCCGCGGGCACGGCGTACACCAACTACAAGGTGCCGATGGTTCCCTTCTACCTGTACTACTCAATGTTTGGTTTTCAGCGGATCGGCGACATGGCCTGGGCGTTTGCGGATTCGCGCGGTAAAGGCTTCCTGATGGGCGGCACCGCCGGCCGCACAACCATGCTCGGTGAAGGTTTGCAGCACCAGGACGGGCATTCACACGTACTCGCCAGCACGATACCCACATGCAAGACTTACGACCCTGCATACGTTTATGAAATGGCGGTCATCCTTGAGGACGGTCTGCGTCGCATGTACGAGCTGGGCGAAGACACCTTCTACTACATCACGATGTACAACGAGGACTACCCCCAGCCCGCCATGCCCGAAATTGACACTGTGCGGGAGGGCATTCTGCGGGGTATCTACCGCTTCAAAGCCGCCGAGAAGGGCAAGGCTACGCTGCAGCTTTTCGGCTCTGGTCCCATCCTCAATGAAGTGGTTCGTGCCCAGGGCATCCTGGCCGAGAAGTACAAGATTCTAGCCGACGTCTGGAGCGTGCCAAGCTATACCGAACTGCGCCGCGACTGCCTCGAAACAGAACGCTGGAACCGTCTTCACCCGACCCAACCGGAACGCAAGGCCTTCCTGACGCAAACTCTTGCCGAGGCTGAGGGTCCGATCATCGCCGCCAGCGATTATATGAAGGCCCTGCCAGACGGACTCTCGCCGTGGCTGGGCGCACGACTTGTCACCCTGGGAACCGACGGCTTTGGACGTTCCGACAACCGCGAGCACCTGCGCCGTTTCTTCGAAGTCGATGCCGAATCAATTGTCGCTGCGGCGCTTTCGAAGTTGGCACGGGATGGCGCTTTGCCGGCAGAGACGGCGCAGACCGCGCTCGCTGAGCTCGGCCTCTCCTCAGAGGCACCCAGCGCTGCACGCGTCTAGACTTCCTTGTACCCATCACCCTGGCTGCCCCGACCAGGACACCGGGGCTTCGGAGACCGAGCTTGGCCGAAAATCCGTTACTGCCCAATGCTGAACTCCGGGCGCTCTATCAGCTTCTCAAGCACGCGTCGAACAAGGAAGCAGTCTCGACAGAATTGAACGAGCACACCTCGAAGAAGGCCACGACCGTCCTCAAGGCCGTTCGAGGAAAAGAGGCGTTGCTGGCCGGGACTCTGCTTCAGCTGCGCGAGGGCGACCTTTTGGTACCGGATGCGGAAGACCTTTCTGCCGCCTCGACTCTGTTAGGAAGCGTGCGAAGGAAGCAGGATGGTAAGAGAGCAACGATCCAATCCTTTCCTCCCGATGCACCCCGGCTGTTGCTGGCCGCAGGACTGGCAGCCGCACTCCAGCGCTCCGGCGAGGACCGGCTGGTGCTCGCGTTTCTCCGCTCGGGAGCGACGGAGCCAAAGTGGATAGAGGCGCTTACCTGGGCACAGCAGGAGCGGCTGCCCCTTGTTCTCGTGTGTTCCGATAGCAGCGGTGCGGAGGTCTTCCGCCAACCGTCTCATGCAGACACTGGACGTCTGGATTGGCATGCGTTTCAGCAGGCAACAGGGCGCTCGAAACTGCCGATCCTCTCGGTGGACGGGCAAGATGCTGTCGCTGTGTATCGCGTGATGCAGGAGTCTGTCCTGCGGGCCCGTGCGCACGGCGGCCCGGCTGCGCTCTGGGCTGCCTTGCCTTCCCGACAAGAGTTACGCCAGTCGCGCAAGTCCTTACCTACGCCGCTGGAACGATTGGAACACTACCTGCGAACCCGCAAAATCCCCATTCCGTGAGTGGATGGGAGTAACGCAGGAGCGACTCACAAGCGGCATCGGAGATGCCGAAGCCGCGGTCGACCGAATACACTGTTGGGTATGCACCCCCGGCAGTACTTTTTGCGTCCCTCTCTGTTTGGTTTGGCCTTTGCGGTCCTTAGCCCAGGACTCTCCGCACTGCCGGTAAGGGCGCAAACACCTGATTACCCAGCCGTCGCGACCCCGCAGCCCGTCTCTCCGTCCCAGTTGCCCTCTCTCCCGGTAGCCTCCACACCGGCGAAGTCACAGAGCGTGCCGACGCCTGCACAGGCACCTCAGCAGGTACCGCCGAACCCTCAGACCCCCAGCCCGCAAACGGCTCCGCAGCCGGTGACGCCCAGCCCGCTGGACACGCCGATTCCTGCGCCGGGGACGCCGTCCACTCAGCAGCCCGCCAGCGGCAGTCCCTTGGAAACCCCGATTGCGACCCCTCCGCCGACCCCGCAACCGCCAACCTACGGCAACCCCCTCGAGCAGCCCGTTGCGGTGCGGCCGGCTCAGCCGCAGGCGACACCTGTTGAAATTGCTCCACCGTCCCCGGTCGCTTCCCTTCCTTCGCTTCCGACGGACTATCCCTTGCTTGAGCAGATTCACAAAGACCACCTCGGCTCCAGCTACATACCAGACGACAGCTGGGTGTATCCCGAAGCGTTGCGCCTGTATTCCATGGGTTACCTTGACTCAGCCTTCATCAGCATGCGCCCGTGGACACGCCGCAGCCTGCTGCACATGCTCGAGAAGTCGGCCTCTGCGATTCAGGACAGCAATAACGATCAGGCACAAGCCATATACGCCCGGATCATGACCTACCTCAGTGCAGAGGTACCCGGCCCCGCCGGTACCCTCAGCACTGCCATGAGCCGTGGCGCGGTCTACGGCCTGGATACCGCGTATAGCCGCTTCATGGGCATCAGCGGCCTCACGCTTCGCGACAGTTACCACCTTGGGCAGACCATCGCAAACGATTACGGTCGTCCGTACCAGGCCGGATTCAACAATCTGACCGGCTTTTCGACCGTGAATGAGTGGAATCGCTTTTCACTCTATGTGAGGGGCGAGTATCAGCATGCGCCTTCAGGACCTGGGTACGATTTCGGTCTCTCCTCGTATCTGTCTTCCGTCGATGAGATCGGACCGTTCGCTCCGCCAAACGAACCCTCCGACACCATCCCTTACGGCCCGATTGCCTCAGCGAACCCATTCCGCCTGGACGAAGCGTACTTGTCCTTCCATCTTCTCGGACACGAGGTATCAGGCGGCAAGTCGGACGCATGGCTTGGGCCGGCGCAGGGCGGAGCGATGGCCTGGAGTAACAACGCGGAGAACATCTACTCCTTCCGGATCAACCGGGTAGAACCGATGCACATCCCCTACTTCAGCAAGGTCTTCGGTCCGCTTCGATACGACTTCTTCGTTGGTTCACTCAAGGGACACGTCTTTCCCAATGAACCCTGGGTCCACTCCGAGATGTTCTCGCTTCGCCCAACCAACAATTTCGAGTTTGGCTTCCAGAGAACAGTGATCTGGGGCGGCAAAGGCCATTCGCCAATCACCCTGCACACCTTCTTCCGAAGCTTCTTCTCGTTGCAGGACACCCAAACGAATCCCGACGACAAGAACTCGGCGAATGATCCCGGAGCACGGTTCAGCGACTTCAGCTTCTCGTGGCGGCTTCCCTATCTACGGCACTACGTGACGCTGTACACGGATTCCATTGCTCATGACGACGTGTCGCCAATCAGTGCACCGCGACGCGCTGCCTATCGCCCTGGCCTTTACCTTTCGCAGATCCCACACCTGCACCAGATGGACCTGCGCGTAGAGGCGGTCAGTACCGACACATCAACCCTCCGCAGTCAGAACGGCTCTTTTAACTACTTTGAGGGTATCCAGCGCAACGGTTATACCAACAAGGGCTTCATCATGGCCGACTGGATCGGCCGAGAAGCCAAGGGTGGCCAGGCTTGGCTCACCTATCACCTGTCTGGCAACGAGTGGATTCAGCTGGAGTACCTGAACAAAAAGACACCGAAGGATTTCATCGCTGGCGGAACTACACAGAATCAGCTGAAGCTGGACGTCATGAAACGGCTACGACCCGATCTGGAACTCGACGCCTGGTATCAGTATGAGCACTGGGTTGCGCCGGTGTACCAAAGCACGCCCCAGACAGACAACATCTTCGCGTTCCAATTCACCTTTTACCCGAAGCTGCGGCAGGTTGGAACCCACCTGAATGGGAAGTGACCAGGCGAAAGAGTGAAGAGGGCGGACTGGGATCCGCCCTCTTGGTATTGTGTGTCGCTTAGGCTACCGATTGCCGTTCCGCTTCAACGCAAGCCCGAAAGTACTCCACGGAGCGCGTCAGCCCCTCACGAAGTGAGACTTTGGGTTCCCAACCAAGCAGACGACGCGCTTTACTGATATCCGGGCGACGCTGCTTGGGATCGTCTTGCGGGAGCGGCTTGAAGAGGATCTCGCCTTCCGCCCCAAGAAGCTGCTGTATCTCCCGGGCGCACTCAAGAATGGTCCATTCCACCGAATTCCCAATGTTTGTCGGGTCATGCTCATCCGACTTCGACAGCCTGACGATCCCATCAATCAGATCCGAGACGTAGGTGAAGCTGCGGGTCTGCGATCCGTCCCCGTAAACCGTTAAAGCATCGCCCCTGAGTGCCTGCATCATCAGGTTGGAGATGACACGGCCATCGTTGGCCTGCAATCTTGGCCCATAGGTGTTGAAGATTCGCACCATGTGCGTGTTCACACCGTAATAACGCAGGTAGGCGGAAACTGCGGCTTCGGAGAACCGCTTCGATTCGTCATACACAGAGCGCGGACCAATGGGGTTAACGTTCCCCCAATAGCTCTCCACCTGCGGGTGAACTTCCGGATCTCCGTAGCACTCCGAAGTCGATGCATGCAGATAACCCGCGTTGTGGCGCCGCGCCAGTTCCAGGGTGTTCAAGGTTCCGGCCGAACCAACCCGCAGCGTCTCTACGCCGAGCCGCATGTAGTCGACAGGGCTGGCGGGAGAGGCGAAGTTGAAGACATAATCCACGTGCCCAAAGTCGAAAGGCTCGCAGATGTCTTGCTGTTCGAAACGAAAGCGCGGTTCGGTCTCGAGGTGTTTCAGGTTCGCCAGATTCCCTGTCGCCAGGTTATCAACGCCAAGTACCTGGTTGCCTTCGGCCAAAAGGGAGTCGCACAGGTGCGACCCGAGAAAGCCGGCCGCACCCGTTACCAAAATCATCTGTCCACCATGGCTCATGCGCCGACCGTCACCGTCTCTCGCACAGGTGTCACTGCCGACCGGCCCACGCTGATGTAGGTGAACCCGTGCTCCAGCATGACGCGAGGATCATAGAGGTTTCGGCCGTCCACGATAATGGGATAGCGCATCAGTTCGTGAAGCCGAGGCAGATCCAGTTGCCCGAACTCATTCCAGTCCGTAAGGATCAACACGGCATCCGCATCCTTGGCCGCCTGCTCTACGGATTCCACATAGCGGAGCTGCTTGGATTCGGGGATCTCTGACTTAGCCCGTTCGATAGCAGCGGGATCATAAGCATCGATGCTGCAGCCTTCCGCCAGGAGCATTTCAACAAGATCAATCGCCGGGGACTCGCGTATGTCGTCGGTTTCGCCTTTGAAGGCAAGTCCCAGAACCGCCAGGCGCTTCCCGCGAAGCGTCCAGAGGGCGGAACGCACCTTGCCGAGAAAACGCTTCTTTTGCTGCACGTTGATCTTTTCAACCTCATGCAACAGCTGGAAATCGACACCAAGCTGGGCCGCTACGGAGCGGAAAGCAGCCACATCCTTTGGGAAACATGAGCCGCCATAGCCAATACCGGGGCGAAGGAATTTCGGCCCAATACGGGAATCCAGCCCGATGCCTCGAGCGACCTGCTCGACATTGGCATCCGCCGCTTCGCAGAGGTTGGAAACTGCATTGATGAACGAAATCTTCAAGGCAAGGAAGGCATTGGAGGCATGCTTGATGATCTCCGAGCTCTTGGTGGAGGTCAGCAACAGGGTAGGCGGCACGTCCTTCGAGCACATTCCGCCAATGGCGCCCGAGAAGCCGTAATAGGCACCTGTAGTCAGAGGCGCGTAGATCGCCTCCAGCAGCTGTGCCGCCCGGCCGTTGTCTGCCCCGACGACGATCCGGTCAGGATGGAGAAAGTCCTCCACGGCCGTACCTTCCCGCAGGAACTCAGGGTTGGAGACCACGTCGAACAGATCCCGCCGAACACCATTGCGCTCGATGACGCGGCGAATCCACTCATTGGTATAGACCGGCACGGTGCTTTTTTCCACGATCACCTTATACGAGGTGATGTGACGTGCGATCTCACTGGCCACCGCTTCCACATAGGACAGATCTGCATCGCCCGTCTCGGATTGCGGCGTGCCTACGGCGATGAAAATCGCATCGCAAATCTGGGTTGCCTCGGCGAGATCGGTCGTAAACCGTACGCGTCCATTGCAATAGCGGGTCATCAACTCCGGCAGGTGCTTTTCATGGATCAGGGTGTCTCCGCCTTGCAGCGCAGCAACCTTGCGTTCGTCGTTGTCCACACAGACAACCTGGTGGCCCATCTCTGCGAAACACATGGCCGCGACCAGGCCAACGTACCCCGATCCAACAACTGCAATCTGATTTCCTGTTTGCATGGTTCTCCGTTCCCCAAAGAGGGGTGGACCGATCTGACAAAATTAACCCTATGCTACAGTCCCGGACGCGATCTCGCCATACCCCATCCGAGTGTTACCTGTCCTGCAGAAGTCACCATTCTCGCGTAAACTAACGGGAATGACCTCGGAAAGTCTCGAGTCCAGTACCCGGCCCGCGGGATTTGCTGCGCCCACTCCCCTTGCCGACGCGCCCAGGGGTGACACCACACTTTCCGACTCGCTTCTGGTCATCCGCAAGCGCAAGTGGCTCATCATCATCGCCGGCCTGCTTGGGCTGGCGTACGGCTACTACAAGGCTACGACGCAGCCACGACTCTATGTGGCGTACGGCAATATCGAGATCCGAAGCGGCGCCGCTTCCGAGTACCGGGTCAATGCCTCGCCGCTGGCTGAAGACACTTACGACATTCCGACGCAGACGGCCATCCTGAAGAGCGACACGCTGCTGCTAACGGTAGCGCGTGATCTGGACCTTCCGAATAATCCGCAGTTCACGGGTGCCAGCGGTCCCTCACCCCATGTAAGCATTGACGATCCGCTGGTTCGCGCGAGTATGCTCGGCGCACTCCAGGCCGACATCTCCATCGATCCGATTCCCAAAACGGATATCGTGCGCATCTCCTGCAGCACCCTCGATCCCAAGCTTTCCGCGGACATCGTAAACAAACTCATCCGCGAGTACATCCAGAACAGCTTTCAGTCGCGCTACGATGCAACGAAGCGCGTGTCGAACTGGCTGTCGACTCAGCTGGATGACCTCAAGCAGCAGGTGGAGAGCTCGCAGGAGGAGATGATCGACCTGGGCAAGCGCCTGGGCGTTCTTGGTTTCGATACAAGCCACAACGAAATCACAGCTGGGATTGACGACCTGACGAAGGCGGCCAGCGAAGCGCAGATCAGTCGCATTGTGGTCGAGTCACGCTACCGTGTTCTCACGGGCATGGATCCCAGCGCCCTGGATGCTTCGGTAGCCAGTGTCAGCGGGCAGGCAGATCAGTCGCTATCCGGCCTCCGTGGCCAGCGTGAGACGTTACGCGCGCAATTGAGCGGCGTCGATGTGACGCTCGGGCCAAAGAATCCCACCGTACGTGCTCTGCGGGCACAGATTGCCACCCTGGATCAGCAAATCAACGACGAGCAGAACCGGGTTCTGGTGCAGGCCCGCGAGAGCCTGGTTGCCGCAAGAGCGAACGAGACACAGACCCGCAGTGCCCTGGAGTCAGCAAAGGCCAACGCGTACAAGCTTCGCGACGATCTCGTCGAGTACACGATCCGGCAGAGGGAGTTCGAGTCGAATCGCAGTCTCTACGAGGGCCTGTTGCAACGGTTGCGCACCGCCGGCGTACAAGCCGGGCTGGAATCCCAAGAGATCGACACGGTCGACAATGCGGTTCCGCCTGTTGGTCCTTCCCTGCAGCCGAAAGGCTCCATGCTGATCGTGAATACGGTCACGTTCGCAGGTATCGCCATCATCCTGGCGTTCATTCTCGAGAGCCTCGATACGAGCCTCAGCAGTGTGGCGGAGATCGAACAGATCTCGGGTCTCCCCTCCCTGGCCCTGATTCCCAAGGCACGCCGCTCGGCGGATCCGACCACGCAGACACCTGCGCAGCGAAATCTCCTGGTGCTGACCAGTCCAAAATCCCAGTTTGCAGAGTCGTTCCGTGCGCTGCGCACCTCCTTACTCTTGTCTGTGGCCGGGCGCGAGCCACAGACCATCCTGCTGACGAGCGCTACTCCTTCAGAAGGCAAGACGACAGCTTCGCTGAACCTGGCGGCAGTTCTTGCACAGCGTGGCGTCCGTGTGCTGCTGATCGACGCTGACCTTCGCCGGCCCACGGTTCACCATCGCTTCGGGCTGAATGGAAAACTAGGCTTGACATCGGTCTTAACCGGAAGTCTCTCGCTGCGTGAGGCAGTCCAGAATATTCCGGACCTGCCAGCCCTGGACGTACTCGCGAGCGGTCCTATTCCGCCGTTTCCTACCGAGATGCTCAGCTCGGATGCGATGCGGCGATTGCTGGAAGAGTGCCGTGGCATTTACACCCATGTGGTGCTGGACTCTCCACCACTGCTGTCGGTGACGGACAGCGTCGTGCTAGCTCGTGAGGCCGATGCGGTGGTTTTGATTGTGCGGCATGGAAAATCGACCAAACATGCTGTTCGCCGCGCGCGCGACCTTCTGGTTCGCTCCGGAGCCAAGCTATCGGGCATTGCGCTGAACGCCGTGGATCTTAGCTCGCCGGAGTATTACTCCTATTATGGCTACTCCGGTTACGCCGGCTACGCTTCGGCAGGTGTCGACAGCAATGCGTGGGAGTCACAGAACGGCAGCTCGAACAAGGAGGATGGCGCGAAGTGAACACTCTCCGTCAGCGCCCACATTGCTTGTCTCGTACCGGCCACACCCTTCTGTCCGGGTGCCTGCTGCTGGTCGCCTTCATCTTAGGGGCTGATGTGGGCCGCGCTCAATACACCGGGCCGCCGACCACAGCCGATCATGGGGTGGTCGCAAGCACCACAAGTGATCAGTCAGCGCTGTATCCCACAACGCCCGAGCCGCTGTTGACTGCCGGGGATGACATTTCCATCCGCCTGTTCGGTATCTCCGATTACACCTTCAACGGAAGGATAGCTGTTGACGGGACAGTGTTTCTGCCCCTGATTGGAGTGACCCGCCTCCAGGGTTTGAGCGTGACGCAAGCCGAGCAGTTCATCGCGCAGCGTCTCGTCGACGCCGGTCAGTATCGTGATCCTCAGGTCACCCTTACCCGCGCTGAAGGTCCTAACGCCACGATTACGCTTTCGGGCGAGATGCACGGTGTGGTTCCGGTAGCGGGCACCCGTAGTCTCTATGCGGCCCTTTCGGTAGGCGGGGGTTTGCCATCCGGCGCCAGCCGCACGGTCACCGTTCTTCGTCCAGGCCGTACCGAGCCGATCTCCGTCGATCTCGGCAACGACCCGCTCCATAGTGCAGCGGCAAACATCCCCCTGTTTCCCGGAGACACTGTCCTTGTTTCGAGGATCGGTGTAGTGTACGTTTCCGGCGAGTTCCGCAACCCGGCGGTCGTGCCCATTACAAATTACGGACCGCTGACACTCTCCCAAGTGTCAGCCCAGGTCGGCGGTCCCATCTTCGACGCGAAGTACAGCGAACTTCACATCATCCGAACGGTAGGAGACCATCGCACCGTGACGACCCTGAACATCAAGGATGTGCTCTACGGCAAGGCACCGGACCCGATCATGCAACCGAATGACATTGTGTTCCTGCCGCCGAGCATCCTTAAGAGCTCGTTGACGAACGGAACCCTCGGCTCGATTCTGGGCCTGGTCTCCTTCGCAATTGCTGCTATCTACACCGTTCGGTGAAGCGGGCTGACCGTGACGCAACGTGTCCGTCTTGGCTACCTTGTCAGCCATCCCATTCAGTACCAGGCACCACTGCTGCGCCGCATTGCGCACGAGCCGGATATTGACCTGACCGTTCTTTTCGGGTCGGACTTCTCCGCCCGTGGGTATAAGGACCGCGGCTTTGGCGTCGAGGTCACCTGGGATATTCCGTTGCTCGAGGGGTACCGGTCTCGTGTGCTTCCTGCGCTGCGGGATAACGGCACTGTCTCGGCCACCACGCCCCTGAGCCGGGGTATTCTGCGAGCGCTTCGCGATTCATCCGGTAGACCGGCTTTCGACGCTCTATGGGTGCATGGCTATGCGAGTGTAAACGCGCTGCAAGGCATTGTCGCGGCGAACAGTCTGGGAATCCCCGTGTTACTTCGCGCCGAAGGCTGGTCAGGTGACCGTCCGCGCAGCGTGGCGAAGTCAGCAGCGAAACGAGCCTTCTTCCGGGTGCTACGGCCGATGATCACGGCAACCCTGCCCATCGGCTCCCGCAACGCGGCATACTGGCGGGAGTCTCTGGGCGAGGCGGTTAGGCAGTTTCCGGTGCCTTATACGGTGGACAACGCCTTTTTTGCTCGCCAGGCTGCCTCCGCATCCACCCAGGTTGCCGAACTCCGTAGCGCACTGCGGTTGGGCGATGGACGACCGGTTCTGCTGTTTGCCTCCAAGCTGCAGACCCGGAAACATGCAGACCACCTTTTGAATGCCACTCGGTTATTGCTTGAACGGCACGGGATTCAGCCCTATGTGCTGATCGTGGGAGATGGCGAGGAACGCGACAACCTGCAAATTCTCGCAGAGGATAGCCAGATTGCACCACATGTACGCTTCCTCGGCTTTCGCAACCAGTCGGAGCTCCCGGCGCTCCTCGCGTTAGCAGACGTCTTCGTTCTGCCCTCACGGCACGAGCCCTGGGGTCTGATCGTGAACGAGGCCATGGCCGCAGGCTGCGCCGTGGTGGTCTCGTCCGATGTAGGCGCTGCCCCCGACCTTGTTACTGACGGGTACAACGGCTTTGTCTACCCCGTGGGGGATATCGACGCACTCGCTGCATCATTGGCCAACGTGCTTCGCACGCCGGAGACTGCGAAGCGCATGGGTCAGGCCTCCAGCGATCGCATCGCAAGCTGGGATTTCGAAGCCGATGTTGCCGGGCTGCGGCAGGCCCTCTCGTTCGCAACCGGAAGACTCCGTGCGTGAGGCGTCCCCGGCAAACTCGTTGGTATTCTAGGGCCTGCCATTGAGCATGAGAATTCTGCACATCGTGGGCACCATCAACCCAGCGGCCGGCGGGCCCACCGAGGCAATTCGGATGCTGGTGCGTTATGCCCCGCAAGGCTACACGGCGGAACTGGCCACGCTGGATGACCCGGCGGCACCCTTCCTGCAAGATCTGCCGTTTCCCGTGCACCCGCTTGGCGAGGCCCGCAATGACTGGTACAGGCCGAAATTCCTTCCCTGGTTGCGGGCGAATCGCGATCGTTTCGATGGTGTCATCGTCCACGGATTGTGGGAGTACACGGGTTTTGCCGCCATGCGCGCCTTTGCGGGCCGTGTGCCTTACGTCGTCTTTGCGCATGGCATGCTGGACCCCTGGTTCAGACATACCTATCCTGCGAAGCACCTGAAGAAGTGGCTTTACTGGCTGCCTGCCGAATACTGGGTCCTGCGCCGCGCGCACCGGGTCCTGTTCACCACGGTGCTGGAGCGGGATCTCGCCTCGCAAAGCTTTGCGCTGCATCGCTGGCAGCCCATGGTGGTTCCCCTGGGCTCCGAGCGGCCACCTTCCGGCCGAGGCCAGCTTTTGTCGGCGTTTCATGCGTGCTGTCCTGGTCTTGCCGGCAAACAGTTCCTCCTGTTTCTTGGTCGTATTCATCCGAAAAAAGGTTGCGACCTCCTGATCCATGCCTTTGCTGATGTCGCTTCCGCTTACCCGGACCTGCACCTGGTGATGGCTGGCCCTGATCCGGGCCAATGGCGTCCCAAGCTGGACGCCGTGCTGGCCAGCGTTGGACTGCAGGATCGCGTTCACTGGCCTGGCATGCTGCAAGGCGATGCAAAATGGGGAGCCTTCGCCTCCTCGGAGGCGTTTATTCTGCCTTCGCACCAGGAAAACTTCGGTATTGCAGCGGTGGAGGCCCTGGCTTCGGGAAAACCTGTGCTTCTGGCCAGCCCCGTAAATATCGCCCCCGATGTGGCTGCTGCGGGGTGTGCCCTGGTAGAACCAGACACCCTGGAGGGGACCCGACGCTTGATTAGCAGGTGGCTGGCGCTGGATCCGCAGGAACGAGCGGCCATGGGATCCAGAGCTCTCGCTACCTTCGAGCAGAGCTACGACATGCGGCGCAATACCGAGTCCATCCTGCGGGTGTTTGAGACGTCGACAGCCCCTAAGGCATCGGGTCCAGCCCCAACCCATGCGGAGGCGCTTTAGTCATGCCGAGACCAGCCGACTACCGTGCCTCCGATCACGTCGGTACCGAGCACGGTGCCGATGCTTATACCCGGCCCGCCTTTTCCTTCGGCAACCGTGCGCGACGTGCGATTTGGAACCTCTGCTGGCTGCTCCTGTACCGGCCCTCGCCCCGCCCCTTCCACAGCTGGCGCGCCATGCTCTTAAGGGCCTTTGGAGCGAAGGTTGGCCCTTACTGCCATTTCTACCCCGGGTCACGCATCTGGGCGCCTTGGAATCTCTCGTGTGAGGATCATGTGGCCGCCGGGGATGGCGTGGAGATCTACAACCCTTCGCTGATCGAACTTGGGTCGCATGTGATTCTGTCGCAGAACTGCTATCTCTGCGCAGCGACGCACGATTACAACGACCCCGCTTTTTCGCTGCTGAGCTACCGCATGCGCCTGGAGCCGTACGCGTGGGTCTGCGCCCGGGCGATGGTGGCACCGGGGGTGCAGGTTGGCGAGGGGGCCGTTCTCGGCCTGGGTGCCGTGGCCACGCGCGATCTCGAACCCTGGACGGTCTACGGCGGAAATCCTGCCCAGCCTCTCCGGGAGCGCACCCGGCACCTTGACGCTGCGCTCAGGCCTACGGCGATCGGAGGCTCGCAACCGTGATCTCCGTTCTGATCCTTACAAAGGATGAGGAGCAGGACCTGCCGGCATGCCTCGACTCAGTGTCCTGGTGCGACGATGTGCACGTCTTCGATTCCGGAAGCACGGATCGGACCATCGAGATTGCAAGGATGGGGGGTGCCACGGTGACGATTCGGGCGTTCGACGGCTATGCCAGCCAGCGAAACGCCTCGCTACGGCTCCCGTTTCGTCATCCCTGGCTGCTGGTGCTGGACGCTGACGAGCGTCCTACCCCCGAGCTCTCCGCGGAGCTGGTCCAAGCCGTTCACACGGCCCCCGAGACTACGTCGGCCTTTCGGCTCAGACGAAGGGATTTTCTCTGGGGCACCTGGCTCAAACACGCGCAGATGACACCCTACTATGTCCGGCTTCTGCGACCCGAACGAGTGCACTATACGCGTGACATCAATGAAGTCGTCGAGGTCACGGGCACCATTGGGGATCTGACCGCTCCGCTCGATCACCTGGCGTTTTCCAAGGGGCTGAGCCACTGGATGGCAAAGCACAACGGGTACTCCACCAAAGAGGCTGAGCTTCTCGCCAGTGGCGCCGCTGTGATGGCAGCCTCCTGGAAGGAGGCGCTCTTTGCCAGGAACTTTCACGAGCGGCGTGTGGCCCAGAAAGCCCTTTTCTACAAGCTTCCAGGCCGACCCCTCATCAAGTGGCTTTACATGATGTTTGTACGCGGCGCCGTGTTGGACGGTCATGCGGGTGTGACTTACGCCACTCTGCAAGCCTTCTACGAGTACTTGATCCAGACCAAGTGCACGGAAATCCAGAGACAGCGTGCGGGCAAGCCCCTCTAAGCGCTTGCTTACGCCCTCAGTTTCGCCAGCAGATCGGTTGGGTGGACGGGCTTGGCCAGGATCTCAAACTCATGCCCCTGGGCCCGCGCCCGCTCCAGAAGATCGGCTGTCGCGGCCTGACCGGAAAACAACAGAATCTTGCAGTTGGGTAGCTTGGCCCTGGTTTGAATGGCGGCCTCGATGCCCGTCATGCCCGTCATAATGACATCGCTGATGAGCATGTCCGGGCGAAACGTCTCCAGGGCATCGATGGCCTTCTCGCCGCTGTACACCGCCCGCGCTTCGAATCCAGCCTGATTGAGAATGATCGCCAGCGTATTGGCAATGACCTGTTCATCGTCCGCGACGAGAACGCGAGGTTTGCTGCCGGTCGTGGTGGTATCTGCCATGAATCCTGAGTGCCCTTCCTGAAGACGCATCTTGGGAACGTCGCGATCGCAACGCTATGTACCCTCGCTATCTTACGCTGTCTTGCCTCGTTGAACTATCTTCGCGCCTGTGATGCTCTACGAGATTGATTGCCTCGATCTGAGTCGCACCGTTCCAATGGTAATCTTGAGCGGATGGTCGATCTGCACCACCATCTTCTGCCAGGTCTCGATGACGGTTCTCCTGACCTCAGCACCTCGCTTGAGATGGCTCGGATAGCCGCAGGGGACGGGATCACTCACGTGGTCTGCACGCCCCACGCGAACAGCCGCTATGCTTTTGATCGCAGCCGGATTCAGGGCGCAGTCGACGAGTTGCAAGAGGCTCTTCACAGGGCAGAGATTCCTCTCATTCTGGGCTTAGGATGTGATTTCCATCTCACCTATGACAACGTCCAGGATGCAATCGCCCATCCCTCCCGCTACACCATCAATGGTCATGAGTACCTGCTCATCGAGCTTCCCGACTACACACTGTCTCCAAATCTGAAGGAGACGTTCTACGAGATGCGCATGGCGGGGCTCACCCCCATCCTGACCCATCCGGAACGCAACCCCGTCCTGCAACGCGACCCACAGCGCATGCTTCCCTGGTTGCGTGACGGGCTGCTGGTGCAGGTCACGGCAGGGTCGGTAACAGGCGCGATGGGGAGAGACGCCCGCCGTGTAGCAGAACGTCTACTGGAAAACCGATGGGTTCATTTCCTTGCCACGGACGCGCACGACGCCAAACGCCGGCCGCCCCAGATGCGCGAGGCCCGCGAGATCATCTCGAAGCGTTACGGTGCGTTCTACGCCGATCTTCTCTGCCGGGAGAATCCCATGGCGGTTTTCGGTGGTCATGCCCTGGGTGAACTGGATGAGGGACCCGATCTTTACGACCCGCAACCGTTCAAAGAGCACTGGTGGCAAAGACTGCTCCGTATGTAGCCCTGTCCGCCGTTTGCTGAAGCACGCTGGCTCGCAACGGCAACCAAGCATCTACGCACAACGCTAAAGTCCAAGGCCACCATCGACGGCCAGCAGTTGCCCCGTGATGAAGTGCGGTGCCGTCGCGAAAAACAGGACCGCCGCCGCAACGTCCTGCGGTGTCCCATTGCGTTTCATAGGTGTCTTCGAGGCAAAGGACTCGTAGCCGGCGCTTACGTCGCCCGTGGTCACAATCATGCCGGGAGCAACGCAGTTGACACTGATCTCCGGCGCCCACGCCTTGGCCATGGTTTGCGAAAGCATATGCAGCGCTGCCTTGGAGGTACAGTAGTGCGCATGCGTAGCCCAGGGGTGAATCCCACCCAGGGAGCCGATGTTGACAATACGTCCACGTGCCTCCTTCAGGTGCGCAAAGGCTGCCTTGGCGACGAGGAAGGGGCCACGCGTATTCGTACCAAACATGGCGTCCCACTGCTGAACGGTGATGGCTTCGAGCGGGGCCGTTTCGAATGCTCCGGCATTGTTGACCAGCAGGTCCAGTCCACCAAATGCAGCCGACGCTTCGGCCACAGCAGCCTGAACGCTTGACTCGTCCTGAACATCACAGGGGGTCGCCAGAGCGCGATGACCCGATGTCTTCAGATCTTCGACCGTAGCCTCGGCCTCAGTCTTGGATCCACGGTACGTGATCGCTACATCCGCGCCAGCCCGGGCCAGCTCTAGCGCCAGCACGCGCCCAATCCGTTTGGCGGCCCCCGTCACAAGCACGCGTCGGCCGTCCAGGCCCCGATGGCCCAGGTGTTCAGAAACCAGGCTCACTGCGGGCTTCCCGGTTTCGGAGTCTCCGTGGAGCCAGGCTGCGCGGTCGCAGGCGTGTTGGCTGGAGGTGTGGTTTGTAACGGCGCTGTTGGCGATGCTGGCGGCGGCGGCGTACCGGTCGTCCGCGAGGGTACGACGTGCTCCTGCACTCCCGGCTGGATTCCGGACGGGCGGTCGTCGTTGTCGCCGTAGTGCGAGATCTGCGCGCGGGGCCTCTCCATTTTCACCAAAACCTGCCGGCCCTGGTCCGTCAGATCAAACTCAGCAGCAAAGGTGGCGAACCCGCCCGCAATCACCTGTACCGTTACGTGGCTGCCAATCTCCAGCAAATCCAGCGTTGCCTTGCCGTCCGGGTCCGTCTTGGTTTCCAGGTTGGCGGTGAGCTTGCCATCGCGGGTGGCCCGGAAGATCACGGACGCGTTGGGCATCGGCTTGGAGTTGAAGGCTTTCTCCACGGTCACGGCGACTTCCGCGGTCGGCGGCGGCGGTTTGTACCCCCGACCATGCTTCTCTTGCTGGCCTGCGGCGATGAGCGACAGGCACGTCAAGCCGATAGCTGAAGTCCACTGCGAGACGGGGCGAACGAGACGCTGCATGCCGGAGATTCTACCGTGGGGCGCCTACCCGTGTCGCCTTCTACCCTGCCAGCCAGGCACTCTGAAAGCATGAGTGCGATTCACGCATATTTCACCTTGGCGGGTTGACAGCTGCGCTCTGCCGAGCCTACATTAGCAGTCGGCAGTGGTGAGTGCCAAAACGCGCTTCTAGGCCACTGTACTTCCCAAGGCTACGCGTCGGCCACCCTCCCCATAGCACGCAACGTTCGAAGGAGACACAGCACAATGGCTTCCAATAAGTTCACGCCGCTCCATGACCGCATTCTGGTTCAGCGCCTTGAAGAGGGCGAAACCATGCGTGGTGGCATCATCATCCCTGATTCCGCCAAAGAAAAGCCACAGCAGGGCAAAGTCATCTCGGTTGGCAAGGGCAAGTCCAACGACGAAGGCAAGGTATTCCCGCTCGATGTGAAGAGCGGCGACACCATCCTTTTCGGCAAGTATTCCGGCACCGAGATCAAGCTCGACAGCGAAGACTTCCTGATCATGCGTGAGGAAGAAGTCCTCGGCATCCTCGCTTAAAGAAGGCAAAAAGCCGTTGTTTGTTGTTCGGCTCGCTCATGTACGAAGTGGTGGCGAGACTCAACCATCAGCGACTCCTTTTTCACGAACACACGATTTCTACGGAGAACATCATGGCAAAGCAGATTCTGCATGGAGAGGATTCGCGTCAGGCGATCCTTCGGGGCGTCAATACGCTCGCCAACGCAGTGAAGGTGACACTCGGTCCGAAGGGCCGCAACGTTGTCATTGAGAAGAAGTTCGGTTCGCCCACAATCACCAAGGACGGCGTCACTGTCGCCAAGGAGATCGAGCTGCCTGAGGGTCTCGAAAACATGGGCGCGCAGATGGTAAAGGAAGTCGCCTCCAAGACCTCCGACGTTGCCGGCGACGGCACCACCACCGCGACAGTTCTGGCCCAGGCCATCTTTCGCGAGGGCGTGAAGACGGTTGCCGCGGGTGCAAACCCGATGCAGCTGAAGCGCGGCATCGATAAGGCCGTTGAGGCCATCATCGGCAAGCGTGGCGAAGACGGACAGGTTGTGGGCGGCGCCCTCAGCGAGTTCTCGAAGCCCGTTACCGGTGACATGATTGCGCAGGTTGGCACCATTTCCGCCAACGCGGATGAGCAGATCGGCACCATCATTGCGGAAGCGATGAAAAAGGTCGGCAAGGACGGTGTGATCACCGTTGAAGAGAGCCGCACCATGGAAACGCAGCTAGACGTCGTCGAAGGCATGCAGTTCGACCGCGGCTATCTCAGCCCCTACTTCGTGACAGATCCCGAGCGCATGGAAGCCGCTCTCGAGAATCCCTACATCCTCATCTATGAGAAGAAGATCTCCACGATGAAGGACCTGCTTCCCTTGCTGGAGCAGATTGCCCGCACCGCGAAGCCCCTCGTCATCATTGCTGAGGACGTGGACGGCGAAGCGCTGGCAACCCTGGTCGTCAACAAGCTGCGTGGCACCCTGAACGTCGCGGCCGTCAAGGCACCTGGCTTCGGCGATCGCCGCAAGGCCATGCTCGAGGACATCGCTGTTCTTACGGGCGGCAAGGCTGTCACGGAAGACCTCGGCATCAAGCTAGAGGGCGTCAAAATCGAGGACCTCGGCACCGCCAAGCGCGTGACGATTGACAAGGACAACACGACGATCATCGATGGCGGCGGACAGGATGCCAAGATCGAGGGCCGCGTGAAGGAGATCCGCGCACAGGTCGAAAAGACCACCTCCGACTATGACCGTGAGAAGCTCCAGGAGCGTCTTGCGAAGCTGGTTGGCGGTGTTGCCGTCATCAAGGTCGGTGCAGCTACCGAGACCGAGATGAAGGAGAAGAAGGCCCGTGTCGAAGACGCGATGCATGCAACCCGTGCGGCCGTGGAAGAAGGCATTGTCCCGGGCGGCGGCGTGGCGCTGATTCGTGCAGCCAAGGCTGTCGACGCGCTCGTGCAGACGCTGACGGGTGACGAGAAGATCGGTGCACAGATCATTCGTCGCGCCGTGGAAGAGCCCTTGCGCATGATCGTACACAATGCGGGCGAAGAGGGTGCGGTTGTCATCAACAAGATCCAGGAATCGAACGACACCAATTTCGGCTACAACGCCGGAACGGGCAAGTACGAGGACCTGGTAGCTGCTGGTGTCATCGACCCGACCAAGGTGACACGCACAGCATTGCAGAACGCGGCCTCGATCGCCGGCCTGATGCTCACCACCGAAGCCATGATCTCCGAGATCCCGGAGAAGAAGGAAGCGGGCGGCGGCCATCAGCATGGTGGTGGCGGCGGTATGGACGGCATGTACTAGTCCCACAAGCTACACCGCAGGACACAGAAGCCCCGGAGCGATCCGGGGCTTTTTGCTTTACGCTACTACCCTTCCGACGCCCCTCTACGACGTACACTCCCGGCATGGAGCATTTGGGATACCTGCAGGCTGTCCTGCTCGGCTTGCTCACCCTGATCGTCGCCTTCGCAGGGCTGGCGCGCCGGTTTGCTATTTCGTACCCGATCGTTCTGGTGATCGCCGGGCTGCTGTGTTCGCTGTTGCCCCACATGCCCAGGGTTCCTCTCCCGCCGGACCTGGTCTTCCTGTTCTTTCTCCCGCCGTTGCTCTTCGTCGCGGCATGGCAGACGTCCTGGCGCGAGTTCCAGTACAACCTGATCTCCATCTCTCTGCTTGCTGTGGGCCTGGTTTTCTTTACGGCGTGTGGCGTTTCGCTGACGGCTCACTTCTTCATGCCCGGATTCGATTGGCGGCTTGGATTCCTGCTGGGTGCGGTGGTCTCTCCGACGGACGCGGTGGCAGCAACCTCTATCGCACGTCATGTGGGTATGCCAAAGCACATCGTGGACATTCTGGAAGGCGAAAGCCTGGTAAACGACGCTACCGGGCTGCTTGCCCTCCAGTTTGGCGTTGAGATGATCACCCAGGGGACAACCCCGCACGCTGTCCACAGCCTGCTGCTTTTCGCGTGGCTTCTGGTTGGAGGCGTTGCGGTTGGGCTACTCGTTGCTGCCATCGTTGTGTGGGCAGACAAATATGTCGATGACGGACCGGTGGAGATTGTGCTTTCGTTTCTCGTCGCCTACATCTCCTATCTTGCGGGCGAGACGGTACACGCGTCCGGGGTCATCTCCACGGTGACCTGCGGGCTCTATATGAGCCGCAAGAGTTCGGTCCTCTTCTCTCCGGCTGTTCGGCTGCAGGCCGAAGGTGTCTGGGAGGCCGCGGAGTTTCTGCTGAACGGGCTGGTCTTTATCCTGATCGGTCTGCAGCTTCCCTATGTGTTGGCGGGGATCAGAGGCTACAGCTTCGCGCGCCTCGTTCTCTACGGCCTTGCCTTTTCTGCGGTGCTGATCGCGCTCCGGCTTGTGTGGTCCTTTCCAGGTGCCCGTCTCGGCCACTTCCTGCGAGCCAGGCTCCTTCACCAAAAACGTCCCGTCCCTGACGGAAAGCAGGTTTTCGTTCTTGGGTGGACTGGCATGCGGGGCGTTGTCGCGCTGGCTGCGGCAAGTTCCCTTCCGTATACGCTGGCCGACGGAAGCCCTTTTCCACAGCGAAACATCATTCTGTTTCTTACTTTCTCGGTCATCCTGGTGACTCTGATTCTGCAGGGCCTCACGTTACCGCCGCTCGTGCGCTGGCTTGGGTTGGCTGCCCGTGGCGGCCCTGACTGCGAGCAGGACGAAGCTCGCGGCATTCTGCTGCGCTCCGCTCTCCACTACCTGAGAGACGGGCTGGCGCGCGCGGAAGAGGGCTCCACCCATGCCTATAACGATCTGATCCACCAGTATGAACATCGACTGCACGAGGTAGAAGTTTCCGATGGGAACGCCCGTATCGATCAGCAACGGGGCCTCACGTTGCGCACCCTTGGGCTCGAGACAGTGCAGCACGAGCGCAGGGAACTCAATCTGCTCAGGAACAGCGGCCGCATCGGCGATGCAACGCACCGCACACTGGAGCGTGAGCTTGACCTGAGTGAAAGCCGGTTGTCGTGAGACATCTTGTTCTGCAAGGATTTGTTTAACAGGAAAGGCCCGGCATCTCGCCGGGCCTTCCAGTGCTTAGTTGTTGGAGCTGTTACTCCTTCGCTTGTTCCACGAAGCCGGGATGAACGGATTGGGGTGCACGCACCTTTATCCCTGCCTGTTCCGACTTGATCTTGATTCTCGTGAGCGAATCACGCTTCTCACCAGAGGCACTTGCGTTAAAGGTCACCAGATAACTCTCCGAGATAGCTTTCCGGAAGTTCTCCAGGTACGGGGCAAGGCTTGGAGGTGTGATCCGGCCCTGATAAAACGACTCTCCTCCCGTAGCTTCGGCTACCTGGTTCAAGTAGCTTTGCCCTGAAAAGTTCGCCAGCCCCCCACGCATACCGGAGTCGCCGTAGTAGATGGAATACACAGCTACACCGGCGCGCTGTGCGTCTTCCTGCGCGCGCTGTACATACGGGCTGTCCTGATTCAGGGGCGACACGCTGCCGTTATAGGGATCGACACCGTTGGTCAGCATCAGGACCATGCGGGCAGCGTTTCCCTGTCCCGGCCAGTGCTTCACAAATTCCTGCAGGCAGAAATACGGGCTTGCGCTGATGCCCCCTGCCGAAAGCGGAATCCGCAGGGCCTGCGCCGCAACTTCATGGTTTGCGGTGAAGCCGCCGTTGCTTCGCACGGTTCCGTTCTGCATGTACCCGACCAACACCTGCACATTCGGAGGCAGACTCGTGACGAAACGCCTGATGTCCTCAACCTGTATGCCAAAGCTGCTGCGCAATCCGTCATCGATCAAGATGGCAACCTGAGCGCCATCCTTGGTTACGGGAGTGACGGACGCGATGTCCGCATCATGACCGTTGACCTCCAGCTTCAGAGCCGAAGCATTCAACGGCGCGTTCGTCTTGGACTGCACAGAGATCAGAGCGGTTGTGGGTACGGGGCCCTCGTTCGCGAGTTCCTGCGCGAAGGCCGGTGTCGCAAGCGCCGCAAGCGAAAGGAGGGCGGAAAAGAGACGGGTCCGGCTGGTGTTCATTGAAAACCTCACAATGTGTTAGATGAGGTTTCCCCAGCGAAAGGTCCAGATTGCCCCAGCAGACAACTGCTTCAAAGTACCGAGGCTCGTTGCGATGCCCCCCACAACGGCCTCGGCTTCCCTACAAGGATCAGTCCCCTCCAAGGCGGATCTTCAGGCCAGCGCGCGCCGTCAACGGAAGGCTCGGGTAGCCGATCGGAGCGATGTGCTGGTCGTTCAGAACGTTCTCGAGCTGCGCAAACACAGAGATATGTTTTTGCAGCTGATAGATCCCACCGAGATCCAGCATGACGTAGCCGTGGTCCAGGTCACGGTTCGGCAACAGCAGTGAGTTGTCGAAGCCGGGCGTCAGTCCGTCCAGGAACGTTGAGTCATCACTGCGGCTGGCGAATGAGCCCTTCAGTGCAAGGTCCAGCCGCGTTCGTGTGTAATTCAGGGAGAAAAAGCCGCTGTTTGGCGGACGCCGAAACACACGCGCTCCCACGAGAGGACTCTCCGCCCCGATCGCGATTCCAGGAAAGGCCGGATTCTCCGTCGGCGTGCCCAGGTTGGCGTTCACCGCGTCTGAAGCGAACGATTGCAGAACCTTCGACAACAGGTAGGTGTAGCCTGCACGCACCAGCAGCGAACGTCTCGCCTGCCAGTCCAGTTCCGCTTCCGCGCCCTGTGCTCGAAATGCCAGCGAGTTTACGTAAAGGGGCAGGTAATAAAAAGGCGAGGTGTTGGGGTCGTTGAACTGGGGTGAGTTCACTCCGAAGTAAGTGGCGAGATTGGCCCCAGTCACCGCCTCCAGCTGCCGATCGAAGACGTTATGGAAGTAGCCTGCTTTCAGAATCAGCTTCTCGCTGAGAATGTTTTGATCGATGCCGAAGTCGTAGGTGCGGGACTTCTCGGCATCCGGCGGCGTCAAGCGATAGCTCGCAATGTCGGCAGTATCACCTGCCTGGAGGAGTTGGTTGTACAGGCTGTAGTACTCCAGGGCCAGCGTAGGCTCCTGAACGCCCGTCGCTGCATTGAAACGAAGACGCGTTCCGTGCAGAAAGCCCAGACCTGGCCGCACGGGCACATAGGCGAGTCCGAAACGTGGTGTTCCTGCGATCCCATAGAGGTGGTTCTTCTCGACAGCGCCGCCGAGCGAGTAGAACAGCCTGCTGAAGAACTCTCCCTGGAACTGCAGGTTGTACTCAAAGTTCGTTCGCTGTGTGACCTCGTGTGTGCCGAACGCCGCTTCGTTGAAGACACCTCGCTCGTTGTCATAGCGAAAGCCAAACAGGCCATTGAAGTGCCGCGAAGGACTCCAATCGCTTTGGTAGTAGAGCTGGTCCCGGTTCGATGCCATATCGTCGTTGCCGGTGATGATGCTCGCCTGACCGGTGACGGCATAGCCGTTGGCGCCCTGGATGGTGACATTGTTGCCGAAATACTCCGTGAAATCGTAAGGTCCGGATGCCCCTTCAAACGTGTACGTGATTGGATTTCCCTGATTGGTGAAGTACACCGCCTGTTCGCGCTTGCGGGCGATGCCGTACCGCACGAGGTTGTGCCAGCTGCTCTCTGCGGTATGCTCCAGGGTTCCGCCCGCGTACAGGTCTTGGTCGCCCTGCTTGCCGTCCGTGGTGAGCCCAAGGAACTGGTACGCGCCGGGCAGACCGACAGCCGCGACCTTGTTCCGAACCGTGAAGCGCAGGCTGGTGCTGCCATTGAAGTCGTAACCGATGTTCGCGACCGATGTGGCGTTGTGATACTCATCCCGCGGCAGCGCGTTTGACGTGTCCTGCCGATCAAAGCCCGCAAAGTAATCCAACTTGCGCAGCGTTCCACCAACCGTCACCGCGTTCTGATAGGTGTGCAGGTTACCCGCATCTCCGGTGTAGTTCAGCACGGGTTTCAGAGTCGTTCCCCGTGGTGTTGTAATGGCCACCACGGCCGCTCCAGCATCCGTACCGTAGACGGCGGAGTCTGGCCCCCGATAGATCTCCATCGTGCCAATGCCCGATGCACTGAAATTCCCAAAATCAAAGGTGCCACCCACATCCTCCGCAGGGATGCCGTCCACCAGCACAAGGTTTGCGGTGGAGTTCCCACCGCGCACGAACAGGGTGTTGACGCTGCCCATCTGGCCCGTCTGCGCGACGAAGACCCCGGGAGTCTGTCGGATCTCCTCCGTAACCCCGAGCCGGGTGGCGAAGTTAGAACCCGGTATCACCGTTACTGGCGCCGTGAGTTGGGGCAGCGGTGTAGGGATGGCTGTTGCCGCGACTGAAATCTGCTGTTGCACGGTGGCCGTCGAAAGGACCACGTCCTGCAGGACGACATCCGTTGTGCCACCGTAGAAATCCTGACCGATGCCGGGCAGAAAGCCGCCGGCGGATCCGAGCAGCGTGAAACGTCCCGAGTCGCCCGAGCGCAGCTCATACGTGCCGTCCGAACTCGCATAGGCGATTGAGATCACCTTGCCGCCCTCGACCAATTGCACGCGCGCCCCACCTACGCCCCTGCCGAGCGGATCGGTTACGCGGCCGCGAACCACGACGGCCACAGCGGGAATACAGGAAGAGAAAGCCATTGCCACGGCAGTGATCGCCTGGCGTTTTTTATGGGACTGGCGATGGTTCTTGATTCTTGGCGCAGGAAGCGGCCAGCCTGATGCAGCGCCACGGGGGCGCAATGTGTCGGACATGAAGTTTCTCCTCCGCTCTCCCTCCGAGAGCGTGGCAGGCGTGCGCCTTGGAACCGGTCTCCTGACTTGCGCGATTCAAAACTGGCCGCCTGGTGGCAAGCTCTTCCCACGTACTCTTCCTGAGTACACAGTGAGCAGGCCGGGCCGGTTTTCACTCCCCGGAAAGGGAGTGCGCGCTTCACAGTTGCGGGGCAGTGGCGGAGTCTCACCGCGCTTCCCGAACAATCCTCGGCGGTAGCATTTCTCGAAAACGCAACCGACGAACCGTTGCGCAGATTTGGCGAAGTCCCAGTGTATCGCGAGGCTATGCGGCTCCACGCTCGGCCGATTGTGTCAGCAGGACCTTGCCCGTCGTGCGCCTGCCTTCGAGCTCACGATGCGCTTCGGCGGACGCACTCAGCGGAAAGCGGTGCCCGATGCGCACCTTCAACTCACCACTGGCGACCCATCCGAAGATGTCCTGCGCCCTCTGTTCCAGCTCCCCGCGCGTCTGCAGGTAGTCCTTCAGGGTTGGCCTGGTGACGTACAGCGAGCCTGTCGTAGAGAGCCGGATCAGATCAAACGGCGGTACCGCCCCACTTGACGCTCCGTAGAGCGCCAGCAAGCCCCGCGGCTGAAGACACTGCAACGAGTCCTCAAAGGTCGTCTTGCCCACCGAGTCATAAACGACAGGCAGCCCCTTGCCCTGCGTCTCCTCCTTGACTGCCTCGACGAAGCTGGCCTGCGTGTAGAGAATCACCCTGTCCGCTCCAGCCTCACGGGACAGTTCCGCCTTTTCCTCCGTCGAGACGGTCGTCAGTACGCGCGCTCCAAGTCGCTTTGCGATCTGGGTCAGCAGCAGGCCTGTCCCACCGGCACCGGCATGCACCAGCACGGTGTCTCCAGGCTGGATCCTGTAGGTGGAGTGCGTCAGGTAATGGGCAGTGAGCCCCTGGGTCAGCACCGCCGCTGCCTGCTCAAAGCTGATGGCCTGCGGCAGCTTCAGCAGGTCGCTTGCGGGAGCGAGCGCGAACTCCGCATAGGTACCACGCGTACCGGTCCACGCTACACGGTCCCCGACGGCAAAACCGGAGACGTCAAGACCCAGTGCCTCGACCGTACCTGCGGCTTCCTGCCCCGGCACGAACGGCAGAGCCGCCGGGTAGCGACCTTCGCGCAGGTAGGTGTCAATGAAGTTCACTCCCGAGGCGTGAACCCGTACAAGGACCTGTCCTGCCCCAGGTTGCGGGACGGGGATGTCGACTACCTGAAGGACATCCGGCCCGCCTGTTTTCTGTATCTGTATCGCTCGCATGCAACTTAGAGGCACTACGCAGCGTTTGGGGTTGGCGCTGGGTAGCGGCTGGGGCTGGCCTAGCGCGGGTCCGCCGCCGCGCCTACCGGATCAGGGGTTCTTCGCTGGGTCGCATCCGTACTACCCGATCAATCGCATATGGGGAGCGCTGACCCTGTGCATAGAAATGTCGCACCTGTAGTTCACCCAGCAGGCCGATGCCGATCAGCTGAATGCCACCCAGAATGAGCACGGCTGCGATCACAAACCATGGCGCATGCTCCGCTCCCACACTTCGGTGCGAGAGCAGCTTTTCAAGCAGCAGCCAAAGAGAAATGCCGCCGCCCGAGAGGACACCCAGCGAACCGACGCCGCCAAACAGGTGAAGCGGCCGGGTCATGTAGTTGAGCAAGAAGCGAATCGTCAGCAAATCAAAAATGACCCGAAACGTCCGGTTCAGGCCATAGTGACTCCGTCCGGACACGCGCGCCGGGTTAGAAATGGGTATCTCGCAGATCGTTGCCCCGTACCAGCTCGCCAGGGCCGGAATAAAGCGGTGCATCTCGCCATAGAGCGGGATGTTTTGAATCACCTCGCGACGATATGCCTTAAAGGTCGTTCCAAAATCGTGGATATCCACCCCGGACAGCCACCGCACGAGCCCGTTGGCCGCGCGCGACGGCAGTTGCCGCAGCATGACACTATCCTCCCGCTGAGCCCGCCATCCGCTGACCACGTCATAGCCCTCTTCGAGTTTGGCCATAAACAGGGGGATCTCTGCCGGATCGTGCTGCAGGTCGCCATCCATCGCCAGAATGTACTCGCCGGTGGCATGATCGAATCCTGCCGCAAGTGCGGAGGTCTGACCGAAGTTGCGCCGCAGCTTGATCAGAAGGACGCGCGAGTCGACCGCAGCGATCTCCTCGAGAAGGCGGTACGTGCGGTCGCGGGAGCCGTCGTCCACAAAGACAAGCTCAAAGCTGTCGCCCGCGTCTTCCATCACATCTTTCACGCGGTCGTACAGCTGTGTGACGCTTTGTTCCTCGTTGTGAAAGGGGACGACGATGGAGTACTTCGGCACGAACACCATTTTATCCCGTGCCCACTCCGAAGCGGATGTCGCCGCCGTTTCCCGGATGGCCCGCGTTACACTAGCGTCAGTTGGCCCGGTAGCTCAGTTGCATAGAGCGGCGCACTCCTAAGGCGAAGGTCGCAGGTTGGACTCCTGCCCGGGCCACCAATAAACTTTCTACGTGACTTGCAGGATCAGTCAGCCACTCACTTCTAATCTCCGTATCGTCCTGGGCCACTTATGTGCCGCCAAGCCAGTACCCGTTACATCGCTCGGCGTCGCTTCGCTGCTCCCGATAGAGCTTAGACTGTTGAGCATCCTCGCACCGGGGTGTTGGGGGTACTGAGCGTCATCAAGCGATGCCCCCTTCTTCGATAGGGCACCACACGCCATCAAATTCTTGGATCTACAACTTCCCTTGTAGTTCGATCCCCTCGTTACGCAGTCTGAGGAGAATCAATGCGCCTTCGTTTTCTGGCCGCTGCTGGCCTTCTTGCGTCTTCTCTTGCCGCTCACGCTGACGAGAGTTACACGCTTGATGTTGGCACGTATTACGGAAAGGTCTCCTTCAGCGAGCCGCAGTTGCTGGTTACGGACACTATCGTTCAGCAGGCGGATTTCCTCTCCTATGACGGGTCAAGTGAACCAATTTCTATTGAGATAGATCCCCTTCGGCGGTATGTCATGGCTTCCCAAGCCCTCCTGGAGCGCTCTCGTGCTTCTCCTACATTTTGATGGGTACTTTGTCTCTTCGTATCCTCTAACACCCTTGTTAAAGGACGGGTACTATATGTACGGAAACGGCTTTGTCACACCGTTGAGACAGCAGCCACTCCAGAATCTTCTACCTTCGCCCTCCTGGGTACTGGTCTACTCGGTGTGGCTGGCGTGCTGAAGCGTCGTTTCGTCTAGGTCAGTCAAGGCTAAGGTAGCCGCGGGTGTATGCTTCTCGTCATCGGAAGACAGGAGATGTTATGCGCCCCACTACGACCTTAGCCGCTGCCCTTCTCTTGGCCGTCCTCCCAACCATCGCCCACGCCGACACGATCTACACATATACAGGCACCGTTTTGCTCAACGGCTACTACGATCAAATCCTGGGCGACCAGCTATTGGTCTACGACGTTTACAACAACCGACCCATACAAGTGGCCGTCATCGTAGACTTCCAGTTACCAACAGCCAAGGAAATCGATATCGCTTTTCCGCACGGTCAGTTCGACGAAGAGCTACAGGACGGAGCCTATCTCGATCACGAGACCTGCCTGGACAATCAGAACTGTACAGACCTTTACTTCAGCAACGTCGACGAACTTGGGGTTCCCGACCCGGCCCCCGGATTACACTTCAGCGGAATACGGGCTTCCGTTTATCTGGACTACTACACGCATGTCGAAACGGATTGGTACGAGGACTTTGACGGCGAGCTCACCCTTGTCACAGCCACGACGCCCGAGCCTTCCAGCATCGCCATGCTAGGCACTGGCCTGCTCGGCATTGCAGGTGTGATGAAGCGCCGCTTCGCCTAACCGGAGTCATGAGCGCAAGAAGGGGAGGTCGCTGAGGCTTCCCCTTTTTCCTGCTTGTACCTGCAGTCGACTACACCAGACTTGTCTTAAGCGCGTCCGGGCGGATGTCCGGTCCGTTCCCCATCACACCCAACGCCATGGCACGATCGGTGGCTGCGAACTCATACCTTTCTGCGTGAAGAAGCTCGGACCACAGCCCGTACCTGCTCGTACGAAGAACACAGGGCAGTCGACAGTGGATGGGTCGATCGGATCCGCGTTGGTCGTGTCCGTAATGGCTGCCGAGGTCATGCCGGAAACTGCCGAGGCTGCCTTGGCGATCGGAGTCACCGACGCGCTTGTCACATGCCCGAGGGCTTCGAGCGCGACTTGGAGTGTGGAGTTCGAGGCACCATAACTGCCGGATATGACACCGGATGACACATGACTGACAAGTTGGGCTGTGGCGTTGTAGTGTTGCCCAAGAGCGACAAGACCAGCTACAGGAAGCATCCGCGAGCGATCTATGGGTCGGACTTCGTAGTAAAGACGCGCTCGCGCACCGCGACGAAGAACCACACTGACACTTCTACTTGGCAGAAGCCAGGACAAATCAACCTGGCGCCAACATGCATTTGTAGGCGCTCGATAGAAGTGTCAGGTCCCCGCTCATCAGGGCTGTCAGGGTCCTAGGAGTTCTGCCAGCTGTGTCAGGGAATGTCTGCATGTAAAGTGTTCTCGTTCAGAGTCCGGGTTGGTGATCGGTAATGTGCATTTCGTGCACCAGGAGATGGTCCCCTGCGAATCCTACCCTGTTTGGTCCGTCTGCCTGCTTCAGCGATCGCTCTGTGCTGTATCGACGCACTACTCGTTCCCGCAGCAAAAGCGCAGTCATCCGTTCCAAAATGCAGCTTCAACATCTCCAGCATCTCTTTTGGCACTGTCGACGTGAAGAGCGGTCGTCCTTACGATGCTACCGGAACCCTGAGCTATGCGTGTACAGGAGATTCCAGGAGATGGTGCGTATCTGTCCCAGCCTCGGTCTCGCTCCGGACGGAACGCGATTCATGACGGATCTTGGGGGAAATAAGCTCGTATTCAATCTCTACTCCGATGCCACCAGGATCACTGTTTGGGGGACCTGGTACAGCAAGTCCATGAAGGCACCATCCCTCGACATCCCCATTGGGCGATCACAGAAAAGCGACGGAACCGCGACCATCTACGCCCGCATCGATCCAAGTCAGCAGGGTGTCGCACCAGGCGTCTACAACTCCGCGATCAACGGCAAGAACTCTGCCTTCGCCTACGACTATGTGAGCAAGGGAAGCTGCGACGCCATCAAGACTGCAGGCGCTCGCTCCAGTGTTCCCGTCGCCATCACCGCTCGCGTTGGAGATGGCGGACCCTCAACGCAGCCCATCGTAGCTCCAGATGCGACGGATCCAGCCACAACCATCCCCAACAATCCCCAAGAACATAGAAGTGTGTGGCAGAAACTCGGAGACAACGCCCAGTACCAGCAGCGGAAGAATCAGGGCAGCGCGGCACCTAGACCATCGAACCCTCCGCATCTCTGCACAATCGGCGACTCAGGAGCACATCCCGTTGATGGAGGCTGGGCTGGACCGAACTGCATTACGAGTAACTCCGACGGCAAGGCGGCTCACACGGATCAGAGCGAGCAGGCGACCGATTCTCCCGCAACACAGAGCCACGCCGAGTATATCGAGTCGCACTCCTGCATGACGACCTTGGGTGCGGAAAAGGCCAACAGTCTGGCAGAGAAATGTACCAGGGCAACCAGCGGATCGCATGGCGGATGCAACACACAACAAAACACCTGTGAGGAGATCCGCGATGCGACCAGACATGGCTGCGACGGGCTAGGTGCATCGGCACCAGACTTCTGTATTGCCAATTAGACCAGCCGCGATTTCACCGCAATCGGTAGGGATGCAGCCTTGACCAGGCGATGTCGGTCTGGCGAAAGAGCTTCCTCAGCCTCTACCGTCAAGCCACCCTTTCGGATCGCTTTGCACGGCCTCCATCGATGTTCGATATGAGCCATTTTGCTCATCGTTTGAAGTGTTTACCTAACAGCTGGCGGCCATGAGCACTAATGCGAAGAGACGTATCAGTAGATCCGATTTCTGCTCTGAGGACCTGTCGTAACGGATGGGGTCACAGGATAGCCATCGCAGACTCAAAAAGACTTGTGGACGCCGAACGAGATGAATCCGACAGCCGCAATCACCACTACAAACAAGCAGGCTATCCAGTAGTATCGTGCCCTACCGAGACGAGAGACTCGCCGAACAAGAATGACAAGGATCCACAGAAAGAAAACAGCCGAGCCGCTGATCTTTAGAAGTTCGGTAACACTCCATTTGTTCGGATCCATGTGGACTCACCGTCTACTCATTCTAGAAGGGTAGGAGAAAGATTGATAGAAGCAACGAGTCACTTCGGCAAACCTTCTGCCCGGCGGAAGAAGCAGTTATCAAACACCATGATGAGACACACTTGCAAAAACAGGGACGTCGTCATACCGACTTCAACAACAGGGTCCCTTTCTAGGGAGCACAAGCGATTCCGCTTGCTAGACTTCTTGTTGTCTGTTCAAGAACGCGCCGACCAAGGTTCCTAGAGAGCTGACGCCCTTATGTTTAACTCCCTAGTATTCTTGCCAGTTCCCTAAACAGGTCCAAGATACAACCATCAACGTCAGACGTGATCATTAACGAGACAAGCCGGTGAGCGCGATCTATGTGGATTCAGCAAAGATAGTCAGGTGCACGCTCGCACTGTCTTCACTTCTTTGCATGTCGAGTGCTGCGGCAATGGGTCAGACGATTGCATCGAACCTCTCGCCTCCTTCGCCCTCTGTTATTCCTCAGGTAGCCAAGTCTGGGGCTCCTCTTAGGCCACGTCCGCGGATCGCCCTCGTTCTGGAGGGAGGAGGCGCTCTGGGTTTCGCACACATCGGTGTGATCGACTACCTGGAACAACATCACATTCCAGTTGACCTCGTGGTTGGCACGAGTATGGGAGGGTTAATTGGCGGCCTCTACGCGACGGGTCAGTCTCCTGATGAGATCCGGACCGTGATGGAGGAGATTGATTGGGATGTGGCTATTGGAGGGCGAACACCGTTTCGTGACCTCAGTTATCGACGTAAGCAAGATCGCGAAGACTTCCCAAATCGTCTTAACTTTGGGCTTAAACACGGGCTCTCATTACCCCCCGGCCTTAATTCAGGCCAGGAAGTCGGTTTAATCCTGGATCGCGCGACTCTGCCCGATTTCGGCCTGGCAAGCTTCGATGATTTGCCCATTCCCTTCCGCTGTGTTGCCACGAATATGAACACGCGTCAGAAGTTCGTCTTCTCCAGTGGTTCTCTGGGAAACGCTCTCCGGGCCACCATGTCAATCCCCGGCGTGTTCTCGCCGGTGGTCATTGACGGCCAGACCTTTACGGATGGAGGCGCACTTGACAACCTTCCGGTTGATGTTGCGAGAGCCAACGGAGCAGATGTCGTTATAGCCAGTTACCTTGATACCGGCAAGACGGTCAATCAGCGTCCCGGCTCTTTCCTCTCTACGGCCGGTGACACGATCGGCATCATGATCGCGGCGAATGAGATGCACAGCATCGAAAATGCCGATGTTCTCATCAGCTCGGACCTGAAAGGGGTGACGAGTTCGATGTACTCCGATTCTGCCAGGATCTGGCCCAAGGGTATGGAAGGAGCTCGCAACAAAGCTGCCCTTCTTGACCGCTTTCGTGTCTCCGACGCTGAGTGGGCAGACTATGTCGCGCAGCGCGCGTCCCGCCGCAAGACTGCCATACCCGTCCCGCTGTTTCTCGCTGTGTCGGGAGCGGATTCTGCCGGCAATGCTGAGATCCAACGCGTTCTTACCCCGATCGTTGTCGACAAGAACATCGACACGAAGGTGCTCGACGATAAACTGACGGGCTTTGTTGGCAATGGCAGCCTCGATGCCGCGGGCTATTCAATTATTCGACGAGAAGGCCTTCCCGGGCTCGCCATCACAGCCTATCCCAAGACCTACGGACCTCCGTTTCTCGACCTTGGCCTCAACATTGACGGCGCAGACACACGGGACGTGCTGTTTGGAATGGCCGGGCGCCTCACGTTTCTCAATCTTGGCGGCTATCGTGCCGAGTGGCGCACTGACGCCTTTTTCGGTTCCAGCTACGGCGTCGCGAGCGAGTATTACAAGCCACTCACAGCCAAGAGCCGTTTCTTCTATGCTCCCCGCGCGTACGCGACGAGCACCCGATTCGATTTCTACAACGAGGGATCGCGCACCTCTCAATACCAGATAAACCAGGACGGTGGCGGCGTCGATGTCGGCTATACCTGGCCGCGTGCTGCCGAGATCCGCATTGGACAGGATGAGTATTGGTATTCAGTTAGCAAGCGGATCGACTTCGATAATCTCGCGATCCCCTCTCAATTGCAGAATGTTACGTTTTTGCGCTTCAACTATCTGGGAGCCGACAACGCTGTCCTTCCCTTCAATGGAACGAACACGTTTCTACGCGTCGAGCGCCACGAGAATACGACGGGCAACGATCCGTTCACTCTGGCGGAGGCAAGAGTTGCGACCTACCGTCCCATTCAGAGCAAAGGTGCCGTCTTCGTCATTGCTTCAGGAGGGACAAGCTTCGGCGCACCTCCCGAAGTGACCTACTTACAGGGCTTTTCGCTTGGTGGCCCCTTCCGACTCGGCTCCTACGGCAAGAACGAATTGCTTGGGAACCAGTATTGGCTCGTTCAGGGTGGCTACGAGCGTAGTCTCCTTAAATTCAACCCGCTACTGGGAGAAGGGCTATACGCCGTCGCGTTCATGGAAGGTGGCAAGGTTTATCAGAACCTGAACCCGATCGACAGCGCTGTTTCCGAAGCATGGGATGGCAGCTTCGCCTTGATCGCTCGCACTGCCCTCGGTTCTATGTACGTAGGGGGAGCAGCGGGAGATAACGCTCACCGGAAGTTCTGGTTCGGCCTTGGCCGTACCTTCTAAGATCCGGCCGTCCACGTCTAGCTCGCCGAGGGCGACCATGGCTTCAGTGCCACGAACGCAAGCACTTAACCCGGCAAACCTTCGCCACATCTGCTCATGTCCTTTGGCGTACGGAGTTCCCGATGGAAAACATCGAACCAAAGACCTCGGTGGTTGTTGTCGGTTTCGATATGCCGTTCCTGCACCTCGTGCGTTTCCTGATCAAGGTCGCCATAGCCTCGATCCCGCCGGGATCGTAGTTGCTCTGTTTTACGTAGTACTGGGATGGATTTACGGGGCCATATTGGTCGCGACCCATCACAGTGAGTTGCTGTAAAGCTTTTCACAACCCGCACATCTGGATACGTATGACAAGGACATCCCAAACCTTCCGCTGCCTCGCCCCTTCACTGACGGCGATAGCGCTTTCCGTACTTCTGTTTGCCCCTGCACTCCTGAGTCTGCCGGAGGCCAGAGCGCAAGCGAAACCGTTATGTACGATCAGCAGTGACGGAGCGTCTCTTCAGCCAGACGGCAGCTGGGCAGGTCCCGGCTGTACCGCTTCGGACGGCAATGGCCATCCCGCCCATCCCGACGCAAAAGAGCAGAAAGGGGCCAAACCTGATGAGAAATCATCCCGAGCCACCTTTCTTGAGACTCATGCATGCATGACCACAGACGGTGCAGAAAAGGCCAACGCCCTGTTTGAGGACTGCAAGAGAGTGACCTCGGGCTCTCATGGATCGTGCAACATCCAGCAGAACAGCTGCGAGGAGATCCGGAAGGCCACGCAAAAGGGATGCTGGGGGCTGGCTGCAGAAGGACCTGACTTTTGCTTTACAAATACAGGTAAGCCGTCCCGGTTCTTCTATCAAGCAAAGGAAATGAGGAAGGCATCGCGGCTAATCCCGACACCATCCCTCACCAGGTCTCGTCATCAAGCAGTGCTTCTTGTCCGCAAGCCACTTCATCCCGGAGGCTCTCCCATCACCGGAGTAGATCACTTCACCTATTCCACTCCGAACGAATCGTATGCGGCCTGAGTCATCCACCCCGTAAAACGTTTTGGGGCCATCAAGATCTTGGATGATAACGACATACTTTGTTCCTGCCCTAGAGATGTCAAGAAAGGTGCCCTCAGGTCCATCCCAGCGTCCGAGCCAACCCTGTGGAACATGGGCTGTTGGCAAGGATGCGTTTAGTTGGGCCTCTTGAAGGCGTGGAGTGTCGTGAGAGCGGCAACCTGCAATGGCTACGACGATAGCGGACGAGCCCAGAACTACGCGAATGCTCAATGCCAAGTCCTCTCGGGTACCTATTTACAAGTCGTGTCTCGAACGAGACGACTAAATTGGGTCCACGTTGAACCTGACCACGATGCTGTTTACGAAGGTGACCGTGATTGCTTGCGTCTTCGTGGCATATTGCATCGATTCCGTTTTCAAGCCCTCAGCCGAGACTGATTCAGAGAGCAACCTCCCAGTCCCCAGTTGCGCAGAGACGTCTGCGAATGTCATGCCTTTACGGATTTGGGGACCCATCGATCCGGACAGCTCAGCAGATGGGGCCATCTGGAAGGAACCATCGGAGCGCAGTGTGAGATAGGCAGTCAGCCTGGCAAGAACACCTTCAGGTGTGGCCAGGTCTTCAGGAGCGCTGCCGGACCACCGCAGATTTATGCGTGAACCGCCCCGGGAACGCTGGTCATCGACTTTCTGACCTTTTTCGATGCTGGCATACTTAGCGTCTCTCTCATTGGCGGAGTTCTCACGGTCACGCCGGGACCGCTCTCTGTCCAGGTCACGTTGAAGATCCCGCCGCTTATCATCGTCCGTTGTGCTCGCGATTTCTTCTTCCAGACGCTTCTCATAGTCGCTCTTCTCGATCTTTTTCGCGGTCACTGTGGTCGTTGTGTCGTCCCGGACTGTGCCGAAGCCTCCGCCATCAAGTTGGACTTCGATCAGATCGCTTTTTCTTACTATCGCGGTAATCCGTGCGGTGTCGCCTTTACGTAGTGCAACGCCGAAGCTTCTGAGCCTGCCGTCGTACTCCTTCCAGTCCATGGGACTGTCTTTGTTGAACCGCAAATCGACTCCCTTCTGAGATCCAGGCAGGTCGATCTTCAGCACAACTTCTTTTCCAACGAGCGCAGACTCAATCGTTGCTGGTGCGGTTTGAGCGCAAATTACTCCTGAGGAGAGGATAAGGAGAGAAGAGGCTAGGCGGATGACGGAGGACAAGATCATTTCTCCTGGTTCTCAGGAAGATCATGATCTTCACCCTACAAAGATTCCTGACTACCCTTTCCAAGCGTACATATCCTGAGGAGAATTGATACTGACAAAAAGAGCAGCCAACTAGTCGTGCTTACAAGCTCTCGGAGTACGTACGACGCGAAAAGTGCATCTGCAGACCATTCAGGCTTCCAACTCGCAAGTCTGCAAGCAGTACCGGAGCAAAGGCGGAGACCATGTAGTTCGGGATTCCTCAACGTACGCGGGCGAGCACGGCAGAGAGAACTCGGGCGTGAGTTGATCGGTACTAACGTCCGAATGCGAGTGTGACTGAGCCTCCTGCAAGCCTGCTTCAACTTCGTCGATGTCGCCGCAGCTAACAAGTCGTGACGATGCTGGTGTTGGTTACCATTCCTATGTATGCGTTTCACTTGTCTGCTGGTAGATCTGCCAGGTGTGCTCCGCTCTGTGGCTACGTAAACTCCGTCTCATGCAGCATCCGGGTTAGTGATTGGTAATGTGCGTTCGACCACCTGCGAAGCCAACTCTGTTCCGCCTGTTCGCCAGTTTCAGCAATCGCTCTTTGCTGTCGCACCGCGGTGCAATGTTTTCTCTTCCCAATCGGAGGAAAGCGCGTTCAAGAGCACGCTCGTGGCAGGCTACCCAATCGGTGATGCGCAAGTTCAACGACAGGCGCAGCTACAGGGTCAGTTTAGTCAAAACTGCATCACTCACGCGGGACTGGCGTTGCTGCAGCACGTCTCGACCGAGGATACGGCACGCGATCTTGACTGGTTGCGGCGCGCGTCTGGCGAACAGAAGATGAACTTCCTCGGGGTATTGTACGGCACGGTAGTCGGTGCGACCTATGCGAACCTCTTTCCAACGGAGGTACGGGCGATGGTGCTCGACGGCAATATCGATGTCGATGGCTACTTCGGTAGCGCTCCTTTGCTCGGCACGAGCGAGCGTATGAACAACGATACTGCAACGGGCCAAACCTTTAATCAGTTCATCGGTCTGTGTGCGGCGGCCGGCTCGCCACAATGCCCATTCGCGAAAGGTGACGCCACCGCGACCATGGCCAAGTTCTTGTTGTTGTCGGATCGGCTCGCGGCGAACCCCGTCGTGGTGAACCGAACGACCGTGACGCAGGCGCTCATGCTTTCTGCATCGACGGGGGATCTTTACAGTACAGGCGTTTGATGGATTCCAAGGATGGACGGGGCTTGCCTCGCTGCTGCAGACCTTGTGGATAGCAACCGGCGGCGACGCAGGAACCGGGGCGGTCACGAACTCGTCCGCCATGGCAACGTCGACGAAAACGACTACCAAGAGCAGGACGGCTTCGGCCACCCAAGCTGTGATTCCGGTTTATCAAAGCGATGGCGCGTCAAGTGCTGTTCAGTGCGGCGAGAGTCCAAATCCCCGCGATTTGCTTATGTTCCCCCAAGTAGCAGCGAACGCTCAGGCTCGTGCGGGCGTACTTGGGCCAGCGGTAGCGTGGTTCGATGCGCCATGCTCCAGCTGGCCTGCGACGGCGTCGCACATCTATGCAGGACCGTGGAACGCACCGACGGCTGCGATTCTTGTAATCGGCAACATTTTTGATCCCTCGACGGCATACTCATCCTCGCAAGAGATGGCGCAGAAGCTAGCGAACGCACGCCTCTTGACGGTGAACGGCTACGGACACACAGTGCTGCTCAACTCCAGCGCATGCGCGAGCGACGCTGAATCGGCTTACTTCATCAGCGGCACATTGCCGGCCCAGGGCAGGGTGTGTCAGCAAGACAGTGCACCTTTTTCTCCACCAAGTGAGATCGACCTTAACAAACATGGAACAGGAGGCATTCACAACTTCCGCCAAGTTGAAGTGTCCAACGATCCGATAGTCCCGCCAAAGGATCGGGTTGTTGCGCCGGAGCGGCAGCCGCGCCAGTAGCAAGGCCGAGGCTGATACCAAGTACGGCGGAAGCCCCGATGGTCGATGCGTTGGCACATCAGATTCCGATGGCTTTCCCCAAGAGTTCACGTCACCGTTCAAACCAGAACCCCACATAGGTGCTACCAACTCTGGAGGACGCTCGCCGGATTGCGACAGCTGCATTCGGCATCGTTCTCGGTTGTGGGGTGAGTTCTGCGGATGTGATGCTGTACACGTCTCGGTCCACCTTTGATAATGCTGCTGCGACCACGACGTATGGCTTTCCGTCAGTGGGTGATCAGTTTCGAAACGTCCCTAGCCCATACACATCCGTCCTGTGACGTTTCAAGACTCGGGCTACTATGGCGTACCGTTCTTCACGATCGAAACAGACGCCGCCAATCGGTCATTCCTCCACGGTGGCTATCCCCTCAGTCTGAGCTACATTTCCTGGTACAGAGGCGTTTGGGCTGGAAATGAATACGGCTCACAGTCCGGAACGGAGTTTGACTTCCTTGTTGATGGCCAAACGTATGCTGTGACCGTACCTGCTGCTCAGCCGCTTTCTGTACCCTTCCCGTTGCGCCCTATCTTTAGCTTCGTGGTTTCGTCTCGCAGATGCCGTTCCCGAGCAGGCGGATTGTTTCGCTGCGTCGCCTGATGCAGGTATCGACGTGTACGACATCTCGGTTGCTCAAGCCGAAACACCTGAGCCCTCCAGCATTGCCCTACTAGGCACTGGTTTCTTGGGCCTTGCAGGAGTAGTGCGGCGACGCCTAAAGCAGTGCAGGGTGACCGATCCCAAAAAACCACGCCGGACTCTGCGAGACAGAGACCAGCACAGGATGTTTGATAGAGCGCATAGAACGGAGTCAGCATGGACGCACCAAGAGGAACTGCCGTGCGAAGCCGGTCGATCTAGCTGCAGATATGGAATAGGACGGTTGCGGCGCGGATAGCGGAAGGGGGTCCAGCGACATTTCTCCTTGGCCGGCTACAGGCGAAGCGAACAGAACCCTACCGACCGAGAGCCGCTATTGCCTGGGCGCAGTCATCCTTTGCGTTTCAGGGTTCAGGATCAGTGTAGAAATGACGTTCTGATCGCTGGTTCGAGGATCGCGCCGAGCCCTGCACCTTGCTGTTCTTCATGGGCGACGTCGCAAGAAAGCTGGTGCGGCTGTGCTTCATGCCGAGCCGGAGCACGGAAGATAGATTCGCCGCTCCGCGTCGCAATTGGAACGAGCATGCGAGCTTAACTCAGAAGACTTTTACCACGAAAAGGCTTTCGCAGATCATGGGCGTGCTTGTAGCCCCACACACGCCGCCCGTGAGTTCTGCTGACATCGCCTTGAGTGGATAGGTGCGAGGTGGTATTGGACCGGCTTCTCGGGCTTGATCGCGACCTGAAATATACCTGACGGCGCGCGACAGCACCAATACATCGCAGCTCTCGACCACCCTTGGGCAGAGATTGCGCTTGTGACATCTCTCTCTGATTGTTTATATTCACTCTCGAAATTATGTATCGACTTCCCAAGGCTCAAGCGCAAGAGCCGCCGTCTTCATCCTGAGAGTGCTGACCTCCTTTGCGCTGCTGTCACCCGCTGTTGCCTCCTCACAGGCTCTCGAGACCGCCGCAGTCGCGCAGCCGTCAGTCCGTTCAGCGCCACCCTCCCCCTCTGCTATAGCAAAGGCCTCCAAAATGATGATCCCCAATCTCGGCAAAGTGTTTCGCGCACACGCGATGGCAGCCTTCCTGGCGAGTGGTGCCACACTCCTCGCACAGGTGCAAACGATCGTCCCCCCAGCCGTCCCCGGCGCCAAGCCGGTCAGCGTAGAGCACATCAAAGTGCACGGCACAGCGCTCGAGGGCAACCTCGAAGGCGATGCTGTTGATCGCGATGTAATCGTCTTCCTGCCACCTGGCTACCAGCACGACACCAAACTTCGCTATCCCGTTCTTTACGCCCTGCACGGGTTTTTCATCGGCGCCGAGCAATGGACGCACGAGATCCAGGTGCCGCAGACGATCGAGGGCGCCTTCGCGCAGGGCACCCACGACATGATCGTGGTTCTGCCTGACTCGAAGACCGTCTACAACGGTTCCATGTATTCGAGCTCCGTGACCACGGGGGACTTCGAGCGCTTCATCGCTCGCGATCTAGTTGGCTACGTCGACACTCATTACCGCACCATCCCTGACAGGCAAAGCCGCGGCCTCGTCGGCCACTCGATGGGCGGCTACGGTGCAGCGCGCATCGGCATGAAGCATCCTGAGGTCTTCGGCGTTCTGTACATGATGAGTCCCTGCTGCCTTTCGCCGATGGCTGCGGGCGGTCCCGGTCCTGCTGACCAGATGAAGGAACGCGCGATTGCTGGCGAGCAAAAGGCGCTCCAGGCGAAGTCCCCTGCCGATCTTGCGGCGCAGTATCCCGGCTTCTCCATCGCAGAGTACGCCACGGCTGCGGCGTGGGCACCGAACCCCAAAAACCCTCCTCTGTACTTTGATCTACCGACAAAGGACGGTGTTCCTCAGCCAGAGATCGTCGCCAAGTTCTCCGCCAACGCGCCACTCGCATTTCTCGACCAGTACGTCGGCAACCTGAAGCAATATACCGCGATCGCCATGGACGTCGGCGACCAGGACAGCCTCCGCACGGATGCGGGTAAGCTGCACAACATCTTGGACAGGTACGGGATCTCGAACGGGCTTGAGATCTATTCGGGAACACACACCAGCGCGGTTGCGGATCGCTTTCAAAACCACGTTCTTCCCTTCTTCAGTAAGAATCTTTGCTTCACGCCTCACGGCCAGTAAGACACCCCCTCAACGCTGGAGATATTATGGCGGCATCAGTCACAACTTTGTTCGTACTCCCCTCGCTATGCCTGGGATTGCTTCTGGCAACAGTGCCATCGGCGGCAGCAGGCCAGGACACCGCGGGCATGCCGTTTCTGAATCCGCAACTCCTCCCTGAGCAGAGGGCTACCGACCTGGTCAAGCGCTTGACCCTCGCCGAGAAAGCATCGGAGATGCAAAACAACTCTGCTGCAATACCCCGGCTTAAGATTCCCGCTTACCAGTGGTGGAGCGAGGCCCTGCACGGCGTCATCAACGAAGGCGTTACGGAATACCCGGAACCCGTCGGTCTGGCCGCCACGTTCGACGCGCCCGGCATTCACAAGATGGCCGCCCAGATCGGCATCGAAGGCCGGATCAAACATGTGCAGAATCTCCGCGAGGGGCACACTGGCATCATGGGTGGTCTGGATTTCTGGTCTCCTAACCTCAACATCTTCCGCGATCCGCGCTGGGGCCGCGGGCAGGAGACCTATGGTGAGGATCCCTTCCTGACCGGCCGCATGGGTGTGGCGTATGTCACTGGGCTGCAGGGCGACGACCCGAAGTATTACCTCGGTATCGCCACGCCCAAACACTTCGCTGTACACAGCGGACCGGAGCCCACCCGTCACTTTGCCGACGTTGACGTCAGCAAGCATGACGAGGTCGATACCTATGAGCCTGCCTTCCGCGCCGCTGTTATTGAAGGCAAAGCGGGCTCTGTGATGTGCGCCTACAACGCCATAAACGGCGAACCGGCTTGTGCCAATCAGTATCTGCTACAGGACCAGTTACGGGGCAAATGGGGTTTTCAGGGCTACGTAGTTTCAGACTGCGATGCCGTGCGCGACGTTGCCGCAAACCATCGTTACCGGCCCACCCAGGCGCAGGGCGCCGCCATCTCCGTCATCCGCGGCATGGACAACGAGTGTGTCACTTTCAGCACCCGATTCGGTGAGCCTGTCGAGAAGGCGTATATCGACGCGGTGCAGCAAGGCTTCCTGCCCGAAAGCACTCTGGACACAGCGTTGATCCGTCTCTTCACTGCCCGCATGAAGCTCGGTATGTTCGACCCTCCCGAAAGCGTCCCCTACAACACAATTAACGAGAAAGAGCTCGACAGTGCGGAGCATCGCGCCCACGCACGCAAGCTTGCCAACGAGGCCATGGTCCTGCTCAAGAACGATGGCGTGCTGCCGCTCCAGCCCGGCATCCGAAAGATAGCCGTGGTGGGTCCACTCGCAGACCAGACCAGGCCGCTGATCGGAAATTACGCCGGTCAGCCGACCCACATCGTTTCCGTACTGGATGGTCTGCACGCGCAATTCCCCACCGCCACCATCACGTTTGTGCCCGGCACGCAGTTCCTTCGTCCTGACGGGATTCCGGTGCCCAACGATCTGCTAACTACTCCGGACGGCAAGTCCGGCCTGCGCGCCGAGTACAACGAGGGCCGAAAGGGCTTTGACGACGTCCCCAAAATGCTTCTCACCCGCACAGAGCCGAATGTGAGCATGACGAGAGCAAGCCTCCCCAAGGAGGTCGCCAGCCGCGAAAACTTCGGCGTGCAGTGGACCGGCTTTCTCACACCCACGGAGACGGGTGACTACCTGCTCGGCGTGCGCGGCGCGGGTTTCGCACGCGTCCAGGTCGACGGCAAGCCGGTCGCCAGCTCCAACGCCAGTGGTCATGAAGTCACCGCTACGGTAGGCAAGGTTCATTTTGAAAAGGGCCGTAAGTTCGCCCTTGAGATCTCCAGCGGTATGCGGAACGGCGAACCGAGCGCACAGCTGATTTATGAAAAGGTGAATACTGCGGTAAACCCGGAGGCGGTCGCGGCTGCCAAGGATGCCGATGTGGTGATCGCTGTCGTCGGCATCACCAGCCAGCTCGAGGGCGAAGAGATGCCCGTTAGCGAGCCCGGCTTCCTCGGCGGCGACCGAACGAGCATCGACCTTCCACAACCAGAGGAAGACCTCGTCGAAGCAGTCGCGGCAACCGGCAAACCGCTCGCCGTTGTTCTCGTAAACGGCAGCGCCCTCGCCGTGAACTGGATCAACGATCACGCCAACGCTGTTCTGGAGGCCTGGTATCCCGGCGAGGAAGGCGGCGCAGCGGTCGCAGAGACCCTGAGCGGCAAGAACGATCCAGCGGGACGCCTCCCTGTGACCTTCTACAAAAACCTCGACCAGTTTCCAAACTTCGAAGATTATGGCATGTCCAACCGCACGTACCGCTACTTCAAGGGAAAGCCGCTTTACGCCTTCGGCTATGGTCTCAGCTACACAAAGTTCGCCTACAGCGACCTGAAGCTCTCAGCCACTGCCGTCGTCGTCGGGCAGCCAGTGGATGCCGACGTTACCGTGACGAATACCGGCAAGCTCGCAGGCGACGAGGTGGTTCAGCTCTACCTCAAGTTCCCGGAGGTCAAGGGCGCACCGCTCGCTGCCCTGCGTAGCTTCGAACGCATCCACCTGGAGCCGGGCGCAAATCAGAGGGTTCACCTGCATCTAACGCCCCGCGAGCTGGGCATGGTCACGGAGTCAGGCGAGCCCATCGTCGCGCAGGGTGATTACACGGTCAGCGTCGGTGGTGGACAGCCCGATAGCGGCGCTTCCACTGTCAGCGGTAAGCTTCGCGTCAATGGCATGTACGCGCTGCCTGAATAACTCCACGCCCGACGAGGGCATACCCGATCGAGGATCGACACCCATGGCCCGTAATCCTGCATTCACACGTCGCGAAGCTCTCCGGCTAGCTGGCACAGCGGGGCTCGCCATGGCAGCACCCATTCCCACACTGGCCTCGGACAGCATCAAAACCGCCGCACACGGGAACCCTGGCGGAGTTTCCACACCGCGCGCCGCCATCGCAAGGACCCAGTACGGCCCTGTTCGCGGCTTCCTTGCCGGTGGTGTGTTCACCTTCAAGGGCGTGCCCTATGGCCAGAACACGGCCAGAGAGAATCGCTGGTTGCCCCTCAAGCCACCTGTCCCGTGGACCGACGAGTACCCCGCCTTCACCTACGGTGCGAACTGCCCGCAAAACCTCCACCCCTGGGCCGCGATTGAGCAGACTTTTGTTCAGGACTGGGACGACGGCTGGCTGAGCGAGGACATGCTGAAGCTCAACGTCTGGACGTCTTCTCTGAGTGGCCGGCGCCCGGTGATGGTCTACTTCCACGGCGGCGGCTTCTCGTTTGGCTCTTCCTACGAACTGCCCTCGCACGAAGGTGCGCAGATGGCGCGACATCATGATGTGGTTCAGGTATCGGTCAACCATCGATTGAACATCCTCGGTTTTTTTGATGCGTCAGAGATAGGCGGCTCGGCATATGAAGATTCCGTCAACGTCGGAATGACCGACCTCGTTGCCTCCCTTAAGTGGGTGCACGAAAACATCGTCAATTTCGGAGGCGACCCCGCCCGCGTGATGATCTACGGTCAGTCTGGAGGCGGCTCCAAGGTCACCACGCTGCTTGGAATGCCGTCCGCGGCGGGGCTCATCCATCGAGCCGCCGCCCAATCTGGCGGCGGCGGTAACATCCCCGACCGCGAGCAGCAACGCGAGGTGTCGCGGGTCATGATGAAGGATCTCGGCCTGGCCCCGAACGACCTCGGCGCGCTCCAGAAGATGGACTGGCCGAAGCTCTACGCCGCCGGCAACGCCGCCATCACCAAAGTCAATCCTCCCGGCCCGGCGTTCGGCCCCGGTGGTCCCGGCCATCCCCGCGCCGGCTGGTCACCCTCGCTCGACGGCAACATCATCACCATGCGCTCGTATTTCGACGCCGCGCCAGAGATCAGTAAGAACGTCCCCATCCTCATCGGCTCGGTTTCTGAGGAAGGCAACAGCATGAGCACGATACCCTCCGCCGCAGAGTGGCACGCAGGTCTGGCAAAGACCTACGGCGAACAGAAGGCAAGCTCCATCATCGCCGCGCTAAGGCCAACTATCCCCAGAAAGGGATCGCTACCCTTTCCTACATGTGTAGTGGCCGCCCGGGTCTCAATGGGCTCTCCATGCGGAACAACGTCGTCAAGATGAGTAAGCTCAAGCACGACGGCGGTGGCGCACCGGCCTATGCGTACTACTTCACCTGGCAGACTCCCCTGTTCGACGGTCGCCCGGGCGCATGGCACACGGCTGACCTGCAGTTCTGCTTTGACAACACCAAGCGCTGCGAACAAGGCACAGGCGACACCCCGGAAGCGCAAGCCCTGGGAAAAAAGATGGCCAGTTCCTGGGCCGCGTTTGCCGCCACGGGAGATCCAACGGTGACAGGCGTGAACTGGCAGCCAACGCATCCCGACAAGAACCCCACCATGATCTTTGACAACCAGTGCCGCATGGCAAACGACCCGGATGGCAATGCACGCGAGATTATTCTTTGAGCTATCTAACGTGCGCTCACGTCTCGAGCAATTCGACAATCTCGCGGCGGGTAAGGACGAGCTGATGGAGTGGTTCTTGCGCCTCATGTTTGTGCTGGCCGACAGCCCTGTGGCGCAGGCCCATCACCCGCACAGCAATGTTCCGGCAGTGTACAAGGGTATTGCCGAGATGCCTTAACGGCTGGTGTCGCAGATTCATGGCTCCTGACGAAAATGCTCTGGACAGCCTTACTCCACAAGAGAGCCGGGAACACGGTAACTGGAACTCCCTTGCTTTAACGCAAACCTGACGTCGCAGAAACGATGCTCCCCACTGCTGAACACTCACCTGTGCCGTCGCAGAGCAGGAGCAAGAGGGGCCAGCCACCAGCAGAGCAACCAGTGTCCATGTACGCGTCTCGTGGTCTCCTGATCAGATCGTCGTCTTCGGTGCCGCGGTCCCGATACACATCCGTACGCCTGTGCAGACCAAGCCACTTCGTTGCTCTAGCACATGTACGACCGTTTCGTGGATAATCCAGTGCACATGAGGCTGCCGCTGCAAACTCGGTTTCAGCACGGTGCTCGCCAGCAGGTCAGGAAGCTGTCTTGCCGCCGAAGAGCGATTGCGCGGCTCGCTCTGCGCCCCCAGTTTTGGGCTGGGTTGGCAGTGCTTTTGCCATCCTGGACAGTGGCTCGCCTGCAGGCACAGGACGCACTTACCCAGCGTGCGACCAGCCTGCTGCAGGCAGGCCAATTCCACGAAGCGGAGTTAGCCTGGCGTGAGGTAGAACAGCGCGAGCCAAACAACGCTTCGGTCCATGCCGCACTTGGCATCGCGATGGCGCAGCAAGGAAGGCTCGGCGAGGCGACGGAGCAGTATCGGGTTTCTCTGAAGCTGAGTCCCCACCAGCCCGATACATCCTTGAATCTCGGGATTGCCGAGTTCAAACAAGGGCACTTCTCCGAGGCCATCCCGGCCTTCACCGCATCAGCGAAAGAGAACCCTACGGATGGCCGAAGCGGGCTATTGCTCGGCATGAGTTACTTCGGCTTGCATGACTTCGCCAAGGCCACGACTTACCTCCAACCTGCAAGCGCAGCCACCCCGGATAATCTCGAGCTTCACAGCGTGCTGGCACAAAGCTGCCTTTGGAGCAGTCACTACGACTGCGCCATGCAGGAGTTCAAGCAAATCCTGGCGGCAAATCCGGACGCCGTGCAAGCGCACATGCTGCTTGCGGAAGCTCTGGATGGAATGGGCAAGACCGAGGACGCGATCAGCGAGCTTGAGACAGCAGCGCGTTTAGCACCGCAGGAGCCGCTTCTTCATTTTGAACTCGGGTATCTGTATTTCAAGAAGGGCGAGTTTGAGAAAGCAATCCCTGAATTGCATGCAGAGGTGGGGAATAATCCCGGGTACGCGCAGACGTATGCTTACCTGGGCGATGTGTCCCTTCGCCAGAGTGACGCACAAGGGGCTGAGCCGCTTCTAAAGAAGGCGATCGAACTGGATGACCGATTGCGCCTCGCCTACTTCGACCTTGGTTGTGTTTACTCCGACCAGAAAAAGACTGCGGATGCGATCAGTAGTTTTGAGATCGCGGTGAAGCTCGACCCCACGCAGCCGGATGCACATTATCGGCTGGCAAGGCTTTACATGCAACGCGGAGAGAAACAGAAAGCGGCTGACGAATTTGCGAAGACCAAAGAACTGCATAGCAAGACGGATGATTCGTTGATCCAGAAGATTTCTGGAAACGTAACGCCCGGTCCCCGTTGACGGGTGCCGCCTAATGGTTTCTTAGAGTTGGTAGTCGGGAGTGGAATGAGCCAGGATCGTCCGCGTCTTTCCCGTCGAGACATGCTGTACATGACCGCCGGCAGCGTTGTTTCTCTGGCGGCTCAAGGTCAGGGCATATCGACCAGGAATGTGAAGCCGCTACCCCGGGGCAAAGCGAGCGGAGTTCCGTTTCACGCGAGATTTACTGATGTAGCCGCGCAGGCAGGGCTCACGGCAGTAGTCGTTTACGGTGGACTGAAGCAGAAGAACTACATCGTTGAAACCGTTGGCTGCGGTGTGGCTTTCCTGGATTATGACAACGATGGATGGCTCGACATTTTTGTCCTATGTGGCACGCGCATGGATGCACCGCTACCAGAGTCGACAAACCGGCTATACAAAAACAATCGTGATGGCACGTTCACCGATGTGACCGGGATAGCTGGTCTACGGCGCAGCGGTTGGGCAAGTGGCGTCACGGTGGGAGACTATAACAACGATGGGTACGAAGATCTTTTCGTCTCGTACTACGGGCAGAACGTGCTATACCGAAACAACGGCGACGGCACCTTCACAGATGTAACTCAGTCAGCCGGTTTGCTTTATGGAGGCCCTGCGCGCTGGGGGTCTGGTTGCACGTTTTTAGATTACGATCGCGACGGGCACCTTGACCTCTTCGTGGCCAACTATGTCGACCTGCACGTGGATAAGCTGCCCAGGCCGGGGGCGAACCCGTTCTGTAACTTCAAGGGCGTCGCTGTGAACTGTGGGCCGCGAGGGCTGCCGATGCCCCGCAACTATCTCTATCGCAACCAGGGAGATGGGACCTTTCGTGATGTGTCTGCCGCTACCGGCATTCAGGCTGCTGCCCGAACCTACTCGATGAGCGCAGTCGCCGCCGACTTTGGCAAGAGCGGCTGGACGGATCTCTATGTTGCTTCCGATTCGACCGCGAGCCTCTATTTCCGGAACAAGCGGGACGGTACGTTTGCCGAAGAAGGTGCGGAACTAGGGGTTGCGTTCAGTGCAGATGGAGCCGAGCAGGCCGGGATGGGGGTTGCCGTTGGTGACTACAACCTGGATGGCAATCTCGACATCTTCAAGACACATTTTTCAGACGACACGAATGTGCTTTATCGCAACGATGGAGCGGAGGGCTTCACGGATGTCACGATCCCGGCTGGCTTCGGGGTGGAAACGCGCTATACCTGTTGGGGAGCGGGGTTCGCAGACTTCGACAACAACGGTTGGCCTGACCTGGTGGTCGCGACAGGGTCAGTGTATCCGGAGGTAGAAGCCCAGTTTCACGAGTACCCGTTGAAGACTCCTCGGCTGATCTTCAGAAACCTCGGCAATGGACGGTTTGAGGAATTGATTGAAGAGGCTGGTCCGGGGATCGCTGCAGCGCACTGCAGCCGGGGGCTCGCATTGGGTGACTTCGACAATGATGGCGACGTCGATGTGGTCGTCATCAACCTGAATGAGCCGCCATCCTTGCTGCGCAACGATCTACCGGAAGGTACGAAGTGGTTGAAAGTTCTGCTCGTTGGCACCACATCCAACCGCAGCGCGATCGGCTCCACGGTTGTAGCCAGGTATAGCGACAAGGTGCAGGCCCAAGCGGTGGTGAGTCAATCCAGCTTCTACTCAGTAAACGACCGTCGCTTACATTTTGGGCTCGGAACAAGCAGCCGTGTGGATCTCGAGATTCGGTGGACGAATGGTTTGGTGGAGCATCATCCCAACGTTCCCTCCAACTGTCTCGTCACGGCCAGAGAGGGTCAGGGGATCGTAACCTCCTTGCTTGGAGCAGCCAAGAAGAAGGCGTAGAAGACAGCATCAGAGAACCGAACCGTCAAAAGAAAGATGGGCGCCGCGTGATTGAACGCGACGCCCTCTGGTTGTTAGACCAACCGGAAGCTAGAAGTTAAACTTAGCACCAAGTTGGATCGTGCGAGGGTCGTAAGTAGTGGTGACCTGGCCGAAGTTGGCGTCTGCTGTGTTTGGGTCGATGTTGTTGGGCTCCGTGTGGTTGAAGGTGTTGAAAGTCTCAAAGCGGATCTGCAGCGTCGGTCCTTCAGCTTTGAAAGAGAAGGTTCTGAATAGCGACAGGTTGGTGTTGTACAGCCCCGGTCCGACGACCGCGTCTTTACCAGCATTGCCAAAGCCCTGGTTGTTGTTCAGGGAATTCACCCAGGGAGCAGTCGGCGAAGCGAACGAAGCCGTGCTGAACCAGGCTAGTCGGGTATGCGGGTACTGAACATGGGAGACCTGATTGGGACGGTTCGTGGTGCCGCCGCCAAGTCCAAGCACGTCGTTGCCGGTATAGATGATGGGCACCGGCGTTCCGGTCTCTGCCACGGTGATGCCGGAAACAGACCATCCGCCCAGCAGATTGCGCTCGAGGGCATTTGCGCTGTGGGTGAAAAAGGGGAATTCGTAAATGTAGTTCGCGTTAAAGTCGTGGCGCCTGTCAAACGATCCGGAGCCGCGATCGTAATTGATGTTGTAGGGATCCGATACTTGGGTCAGGTCGGTACTTACATCGTCGATTTCATGCGAGTAGGTATAAGCCAGATTCACCGTGAAGCCGTGTTTGTTCTGGATGCTGAGTCCGACCTGAAGCGAGTGATAGCTGAAATTGGTTGCGGTCTCTTCCTGGGTAATGGTGCTGTAACCAGGAAAATTGCGATAGTAGTTGGTGGTCACAGTCCCGTTCGCCACACCTTCCCGCGCGGGGCTGTTCAGGGGCAGTGTGTTGATGGACCGATCATCGCTCTGGTGCCATCCGGTAGAGCCGGCGTACTGGAATACACCGACGATGGAAGGCGCTAGCTGCCGCTGGAAGCCTGTGCTGAACATCGCGGTGGCTGGGTTGGGGTAATGGTAGGAAAGATTGGTCAGCGTCGATGGAAATGCCTGCGAGGTCGTGGTTCCCGTCAGAGCGCTGGTGTTGGGATTAGAGAAGTAAACATTCGTTGCTGACGGTTGATAGGCAAAGGGAGGATTCAGGGCAGCGTTATAGACGTCGTTCCCCTGGACCCGCTCGAAGAACATACCGAACCCGCCTCTCCAGACCGATTTCCCATCGCCGTTTATGTCGTAGGCGAATCCTACTCGTGGTTGAAGCGTGCCATAGTCGTTCTTCACCACCCCACGGGGAAAGCCGCCCACACCCGCTTCCTGGATGCCGTTGAGATAAAAGAGCCCCCCATTTGTGCTTGTTAGAGAGGAAGGCAGAAGAGTGCCATCCGCGGGGTTCACGGGATTGACAGGTATGGCGTTGTAATTGTTTGGATTGAAGTTTGCAAACTGGTTGTAGCGCTCAAACGCGTGTGGGAGCGCGTCGTAGCGCAAGCCGAGATTCAGCGTCAGCTTCGGGATCACATGCCAGTTGTCGTTCGCGTAGACGCCGTAGTTGTTGTTCACCCAATGCTTGCCGGCCAGGTACTCAAGCTGCGTGAAGGTAGCCGCATCCCCAAGGATGAAGTTGATGTAGGAGTCTTTGGAGAAGGTGCTGGGGCTGAAGACGGCGGTCCCCTGGGTATTTGCTTGCAGTTGCTGGTTCTTCGGATCGTGAAGCCAGGTGGCACCGAACTTAAGCTGATGATTGCCCTTGTTCCACGAGAGATCGTCGCGGGTCTGGTATCCCTCGTACGAGTTCTTCCACGGAAAATAGCTCGAACTCCAGTTTGTGCCGTAGGGCGCCCCAAGATCAATCTCCGGCAGGCGGGCGCCAACGTTGTTGGCCGTCGGGAAGAAGCTGGTGGCTGACCAACCGGCAGGTTGCGAAAAGGAGTTGCCAGGAGTTGCCACTGGGCTAAGGTGAATGGTGTTTCCGCTGTAGAGGAACGCGGTCTCGTTCAGCAGGGTGGGCGAAAGAGTTTGCGTCAGCTTGATGGTCGAAGACCAGGACGGATTTTGGAGCAGCGTTCCTACCGTTGGATAGCTGCTGTCACCCCACAGCGGCGGGAAGATGTTCTGGGTCACCGAATCGTGCAGGTAGTGGCCCATCAATTGGAGCTTGTCGTTGATCTTATGATCGATACGAACCACATCTTCGTGGACGTTCGTGGGAGCCGGTATGGACGATACATACTGACTGTTCCCAAAGTTGGGCTTCGGGAACGTACCCGCATTGAGTTCGAGCACAGCATTTGGATCAAAAAGATTCGACGGAATAAGCACCTGGTTCTGTGAGCCTGCTACGGAATGAAACGGCTGTCCGCCAACCAGGCCGTCGGCTGCGTAAATTTTCAGCTTTCCCTCATCCGTGGTGACAGGAACGATCGGCGTTGCCGCGTTGGCCGGAACTGTGTAAACCAAGTCCTGGTTGGCTACGGCGAAATTACTAGCCGCAATCGTGTTTGTGGTTGTCGGCGAAGTTCCCTGGATGAGACGGCGCCATTCTTCGTTCACAAAAAAGAAGGTCCGGTCACGCGCCTTGTTGTACACGTGGGGGATCCACACGGGACCCCCTATATTTCCACCTGGTTCATTTAGACGAAACTCAGGCCGTCTCTGCCCTGCAAGATTGCTGAAATAGTTGTTTGCGTCGTAGACCTCATTGCGGTTGAATTCCCATAGGCTTCCATGAAAGTCACGGGTACCCGACTTGAGGACCATCGTGATCGTACCGCCTGAGCCAAGTCCATAGTCCGGTCCATAGTTGCTGGAGAGGGTGCGAAACTCAGCCAGTGCATCCATTGAAGGCAGAGAGCTGAAGCAACCGCCGCAGCCGCGATCGTTCAGTTCGCCGCCATCGAGCAGGTAGATGTTGTGGCTAGTGCGCGTGCCGTTAAAGCTCAGGCCGTTTGCAGAAGTGAGAGCGTTGACGCCAGCAAATGCAGGCAGATTGTTCGACACACCGAGGCCGAGGGCAGCGAGCGCAGTAACGTTGCGACCGTTCGTCGCAAGCTGCACAACTTGCTGGCCCGTGATCAGGTTGCTCAGTTCGTTGGTCTCCGTTTGAACCTGCAGCGCGTTGGCCTCGACAGTGACGGTCTGGCCGGCACTACCGGCAACGAGCGAAACATCTTCTTTCAGGGTTTGCGCAACATTGACCGCAATGTTCGTTTCAGCAAAGCGCTGAAAGCCAGGCGCAGTGGCGGACAGGTTAAAGGTTCCAATACTCAAGTTATCGAAGACGTACGCTCCGGATGCATTCGACTTCGTTTCCCTTGTTTGGTTCGTGGCTGGATTGGTGAGAGTGACCGTGACGTTAGGAACGACAGCTCCGGTCGAGTCCTTCACTGTTCCCGTAATCGTGGCGTTTTCCTGTGCGTCAGCGCGGTGCGCGATTGCAAGGAACGCTACAAGGAATCCGAGCAGTAGAAACCTGGTGCGACGCATGTAAGCCTCCGTAATCTCAACGCCATGAAGCCCATATGACTTCTTGCTGGTGCAGGACCGAAGCGGGATGTTTGTACTTGACGATCTCCCTGTCGCTCGAAAGCACGCTGGGAAACCGCTTACATGACATCCGGCTTTTTAAGTCGCAATCTCCCTGGGCCTCTAGGTTGGGGCAGGTCAAATTGCGGTGTCGCGCTGCCCCGTCTGCCATTTCGGAAGATCAAGGCATGGAATTTCAACGCTCCGTATTGGGTCAAGGCTGGAGTGACAGAGCTTATAGTGAGTCAGCCGAGGAGCTGTCAAGCAAAAGTTTGGCCCTTTGAAGCGGAAGCTCCGTCGGTTCAGTGGGAGAACGCACGGAACTCCCTTCCGGGTGTCGGAGCCTCGCCGGTCGGTGACCAGTTGGCTGAGCCCGTGCGGAGCGGGCGTCGGTTCGATGGCATAGCTCTTCAAGTGCATGAGATTTGTTGCTCCTTTAACCCGCACCTCGACTCCAGCCGCGAGTAGATGCCGGTCGTCGTGACTCCAGAGGATCGCTTCCAGGCGTCCACAGGCCCGCGAACGGTCCACCGCTGCTCAGTTCGAAGGCATAGGGCTGCTTCGGCGGTTTGAACTTTTCCAGGCCACTCATAGAAGCCGTTCACAGGCACGAGGCAGCGCTGTTCTTTGAAGGCTCACGTATCGCCCACACATAAGTCTTTAGAGGTGTCGCAAGTCCCTACTCCGCCAGCGGTGTTCCGCTTCAAAGGCACGCCATTGCCTTGTCTCCCAAGCCTGTCGGCGTTGTCGCTGAACGCCCTCAAACGGAAGACCGCTCCTGCTGCAGGCCGGGGAGGCCAGACGTCGACCTGAAGGATCCGTCAGCAAGGGACCCGACCTGATCATTCCTTACTCTCCAAGGCATTGCTGTAGCAGCGAGATAGATTTGTGAATTGCTTCGTAGAAGGCCTTCACCGTTTCCGGATCCTCTGCCTTCTCGGCATCCCAGTTCAAGACCATCGAGAAGTAGATCCAACGGCTCGGGAAGTAAACGGCTCCGGCAATCGAGCGGGCATGGGATCCCTCGATGTCCGCATAACCAGCCTTCCCGAAAACGCTCAAACCGAGTGGGAACGGAACCAAATGGTTGATGTCGCCCAGCGAAAGTATTCTTCGAAACTGAAAGAGCGTTCTTTCATGTGAGAAGAAGTGTCCCTGCAGTGCACGCGAAAAGAATGAGACAAGGTCCTCCGGAGAGGATGCAAACGTTTGAACGTCATTCAGAAATGGATATGCCAGTGGACCCGGCGGGAGATGAGTAATTTCGTCCCAGGTGATCGTCTTGTAGTTAGGAACGCCGGACAGATACGCCGCGAAGCTTCTGGTACTGTCCGGAATCATCGTCTGCTTCAAACCGATTGAGGAGATGAACCTGCGTACCGCGTCCGGGGTGACAACCTTCAACACCATATCGGTCCCAGTGTTGTCGCTGTGAACCATCATTGCTTCCATAGCCGTCCGCTCGCTTATGAGCCCGGTCAGGTCGGGTGGATTCAGAATGACGCTTCCTGGAGACCACACACTCTCATCAAGCCTTAGTTCGTGCTCAGCAATCCGCTTCTCTACTGCTGGCGAATCCAGCTGACGCAGGCGTTCACAGAGGATGAGGGACTTCATCGTGCTCGCCATGAACATTCGCTTGCTGGCGTTCAACTCCACGAGAAACTCGGGAGCACTCTCGCTCTCAGGAGCCCAGATCTTGAACGCTTTGCGATCTGGCAGATCCGAGAAAAGGTGAAGGATCTCAGCTTTCAACCCGGAAGGGTCCCGAAGCGCGCAGGGCCTAGACGCCCTCGTTTCCGCCATTCCGATTGGCGCGCTGCAAAGGGTTGCTGCCGTCGCAGAAACCAAGCCACCTAAAAAGGCCCTTCGATGTTCTTGCATGGCAGGCACTATAGGCCCTGGACAGGCGCAGGACAACGTATATATGGCCTTACGATCCCGGGCCCAGTGCTCCGCTTCGCCGTTGTGAACTCGCTGGACTCCCGCGCAGAGCTGCGGGAAGCGGCAGACGAAGGAAGATGCGTGCTCACGTTGCGATGAAGCAGGACCTAAATCCGGCGTATTGGTCGGTGTTCGTTCCGGATGCGGTGGTGGACTCTCTTTACGAATTCAAGGTGACGAACCCGAACGCAGATACAACACGAATCGTCGCGCACTGGCCATGGCAGCACGACCCTACGCACAGGATGCGACGGCGATCGAGGGTGGGGGAAACTCCGTCGTCGTAGCCCGCGTTTACGATTAGTCCGGCGATCATTACGGCGGTCGAACAACACTAAGGGGAACGCGGCTTGGGAACGGTCGCGGCATGCACCCTCGAGACCGTTCCCTTCCCACAATCAGAGAGCGCGCTTCACGGACGTTCGCCCTCGCAACCGCGCTCCCAGGGCCAGCAGACCGGTACCGAGCAGCCAGAGAGATCCCGGCTCCGGAACAACAGGGGTTGCTCCAAGGATCGGGCCAGCGGAGGAATCAACCGACCGGACGACAGAGGTCGTGCCGTTCGATACGTCAAAGGCGCTCAGATCGATCTCAGGCGAGGGAAACGGATGAGCCGCCGTCGGAAAACCTTGGACGGCATACAGCGAGCTGTCAAGGTCGAAGGTGGTGATGAGGTGCAACGGCAAGGAAGACAGACGCGTGGCGGCCCCGGTTGATGGATCAAGCTGCCATAGTGATGGCGGCACCTGCACGGTCGTTGTGTAGCCATCTGTGCCGATCGCAAACGCGTCGAAGGTGGCGTAAAACTTCCCATCCTTGCTGAAGAGATTTTCGTCGGTCAAATTGAACGACCCGTCAGGGTTCGCGGTATCAGGCTGGCTAGGATCCGCAGGGATGCCTGTCGAACCAATCAGCGTAGCGAGCCCCGTGGTGGGATTCAGCTTGTATAGGTTGTTCTGCAGATCCGTAACGTAGAGTGCGCCACCAAAGGTGCCGAAGGCGTTCGCCTGGTTGCCAAGGCCTGTGCTGCCCACAATGGACGAGATACCGGTAAACGGGTTGATGGACACCAGATTCCCGGAACCCGTCAGTGACAATAATCCACCCGCCGCTCCCGGGATAAGTGCTGCACTTACATCGGGCAGTCCTGGCCCAATCGCCTTGAAGACACCGTTATTGACGTCGACCGTTCCAAACTGCTGGCCGAAGGTAACGACGTAAATGAAAGAATCTGCCGATGCGGTCATGGTGCAGAGCGCCATGGCTGATGCGAGAACGAGTCTGTTGTTGAGGCGCATGATGGAGCCCTCTCCCTGGGCTGTGTTGCCATTCGTGTGGCAAACCTACGCGGTGCTCCTCAGGGCCGCCATGCTTTGGAAGTCACTTGCGTATGGAATGCCACCTCATCCAACAAGCCGCCTGCGCTCAATGACTTAGCTTCGTCATGTCATTTCGCTGGAGGTGGGACTAGACTTCCCGCGAGTCTGCCATGGTGGAACGCTCTGAATCCGAAGCTCCTGAGCGGCTGGTGTTTGGCCCCTTTGTGGTCGATATCGCCGCTGAGGAGATCTCACGGAACGGCATCGAAGTTCGCTTGGTCGGCCAGCCCTTCCAAATTCTGCGCATGTTACTCGCCCGGCCCGGCGGGGTGGTCACACGCGAGCAGCTGCGGGAACATATCTGGAGTGACGGGACCTTTGTCGATTTTGAACACGGTCTGAACGCCGCAATGAACAAGCTTCGCAAAGCGCTCGGCGACGAGGCGGAGTCTCCGCACTACGTGGCCACAATCCCAGGCCGCGGCTATCGCTTCATTGGCCTCGTCGAGCGGCTCCCCGTTAGCCCACGCACTCCTGTCGCAGTGATTCCCTCCCAACCTCGTGAAGAGGAGCCGCAGAAACGGGCTTTCCTCGGTTCGTTCAGCCGCTGGAGCATGGCCGCGGCGGGTGTGCTGCTTGGTGCAGCGACGGCTGGCCTGGTCGCGCATTTCCGCGCGCAGCCTCAGGCCGCTTCAGCGGCCGTGGTTCAGTTCTCGATCGCCTCTCCGCCCGGCGCGGTCTTTACGCCGCCAATCAGCCGGCAGTCCTTCGCTATCTCACCGGACGGCACGCGGCTCGCTTTTACGGTCACGGACGACCGTGGCGCGAGGATCTGGATGCGAGACCTGTCCTCCCTAGAGATGCACCCAGTGCGCGGAACCGAGGGTGCCTGGAGTGTCTTCTGGTCTCCCGACGGCCAGTCGATCTTCTGTACCGTCCTGCGCACACTTAAGCAGATCAACCTGGAGACGAACTTCACCCGTACCTTCCCTATCCCGATGATGACCAACTCAGGTGCGTGGCGATCCGGGAACGATCTTCTCCTCGATCTGGGGCCGCGGCAGTCTTTCGAGATCTCCATGGGCACCGGCAGCGGTCACACGCCGCCCACGCCGGGGCTCCGCTGGGCCCAATCGCTTCCGGGCACGGACAAGCTGCTGGATATCCAGTACGAAACGGCGATTGGGCACTATCGCGCGATGACAGTGGATTTCACAACACGGCAGCAAACCCCGTTGATGGAGACCGATTCGCGCGTGCTGTACGCTCCCTCGGCACACATCGGCGATCCCGGATACCTTCTCTTCATCCGTGGCGGCTCACTCTTCGCACAGTCCTTCAACACCCATAAGTTGCGCCTCATCGGTGAGCCGTTTGCGATTGCGCAGGACGTCGTCTTCTTCAGTGCCGGCGGGTCCGGTTCGTTCTCCGCCTCGCAGACGGGCGTTCTCGTCTACCAGAGCGGATTTCCGCTCTCCGAACTACGCTGGTACGACCGGCAGGGGCACATTGTCAGCGCCAGCCAGCCCGCACCCTTCAGCGGAACGGTCCGCCTGTCGCCCGACGGTACCCAGGCCGCCGCAGATGTCTGGACACCGGCGAGCGGCAGCCGGGATATCTGGACCTTCGGGAAGGGCGGAAGGGAGTCCAGTCGACTCACCTATCCTCCAGCCATTCACATCCGGCCAGTCTGGTCTCCCGACGGAAGCCGCATCGCTTTCGGCGGCAGCCGCACCTCCGCACCCCGCCTCTCCTTCCTGGGCACAGAGGAGGGCCGGAACGAACAGCCCTTTCTCAACAGCGCCGCTGCTGAACAGCTGGCCGCGGACCAGATCCAGATTCCGACCGACTGGTCCCGCGACGGCAAGTACATCGCCTACGACACCTCACTGGGCGAGGAAGAACGCCAGGTGTGGCTGCTTGATATCGCGCGCAAGCAGATCGTTCCCCTGCTGCGAAGCGGCGGCTCGCAATGGGGCGCCGCCTTCTCGCCGGATGGTCGACAGATCGCCTTCATCTCCGACGAGTCAGGCCGCCCGGAAATCTACCTGCAGGCCCTCGAGCCGTCACCCTCGCTGCACGTCGTCGGCAGACGCACCCAGGTCTCACGAACTGGCGGGTGGCTGGTTCGATGGAACCCCGACGGCGGCGAGCTCATCTTCCTCGGCCTCGATGCCCAACTCTATGCAGCCTCAAGGGCAGGCGGCGGTGTAAATGCCCCGGTGGCTCTTTTCCAGATCCCTGGAACGCCCCGCTACGGCACCCCTACCGACATTCAGTTCGATGTAGCTCCTGGTGGTCAGCGATTCGTAGTCACCACAGCTGCCGGCGCATCTCCACCGGACTTCATCGTGATTCAGAACTGGGAAAAGAAGTTCCACCACTAACCGACAGAACCTGGGAAGCGAGCTCCGTGTCGGCACTTACCGCAGGATTTTTTCAAGCCGCTTCCGCAAGCGTCTCCCAGGAATGGTCCAGAGAAGGCCGTGACCAGCCGATGACTTTACCTGTTATCGCCATCGGCTGCTCAGTCGCCCTCTCCACAGCGGCGGTCGGCTACGGGTTCGCGAACAGTGGCCGCTGCCACTGTCAGTCAATAAGCGGTGCACCCTCTTTGGCCAGTGCCACACGGATCGGTTGTTGAGGTGCACGGAAGAACGTCTCAGAGATGTAACCACCCGCGACCGCACCCAGAATGGGTGCTAACCAGAATAGCCAAAGCTGCGAAAGTGCCCAGCCACCGACGAAGAGCGCTGGGCCGGTGCTCCGAGCAGGGTTGACGGAAGTATTCGTTATGGGGATGCTCACCAGGTGAATCAGCGTAAGTCCGAGGCCGATAGCAATGGGCGCAAAGCCCTTGGGTGCTCGTTCGTCCGTAGCGCCCAGGATGATCAAGAGGAAAAAGGCAGTCAGGACAAACTCGGCCAGGAAACAGGCCACCAGAGAATAGCCGTTGGGCGAATGCGCGCCGTAACCATTGGACGCAAAACCTCCGCTCAACGAGAACTCCGGACGGCCACTTGCAATCGCGTAAAGCACCGCTGAACCGGCAATCGCACCCGTGACCTGTGCGGCGATATAAGGCAGCAGTTCCCGCACCGGAAATCTCTTCCCTACAACGAGGCCAATCGACACCGCGGGATTCAGATGGCAACCGGAGACGTGGCCAATGGCAAAAGCCATCGTAAGAACCGTCAGGCCAAAAGCTAGGGACACACCAACGAACCCGATGCCGAGAGCGGGAAAAGCAGCAGCAATCACTGCGCTCCCACACCCTCCAAAGACAAGCCAGAACGTTCCGACAAATTCGGCAGCTGCACGTTTGAATAAATGCATGGCACGACCTCTGGCACAATATGTGCAATTTTCTGGAGACTTACTAGAGATATAGCAACTCTGAGGGCAATGACACTGTAACAAGTGACAGGTCTGAAGAATAGTTTGCGAACACGTCTAGCCAGACCAATGCAACCAGGCAGGTCCGTCACATGCCTGAATCCACGAATTCTCTTTCGGATCTGGGCTTTAATTGCGGCAAGGTAAATGGCGGCACAAGACAGCCCGATGTCCCCGGAAGTATGTAAGCATGTGCAGTACTCTCGAGACGCTCCTTCTGAGGCGGCGAGCAGCAGAGCCCTTCTCTCATTTGGAACTGGACTGAAACATGTCTCCTTATCGTACTTTTGCTAGTTTCGTAAGCGAGCTCTCGTAATGGACACTGGCATACATCAACATCTATCGCCACGCACTGGAACCGAATACGAGGTCGTAACAACAATGACAAACAAATATCTTATGGGAGTGCTTTCCCTCTCCCTGGCATTGCCACTTGCCGCTCAAGACAAGTTCGAGACCCGTCTCAGTGAATCGACGGACGTTCTGCAGCAGATGTCGAGTCCGGACGCCATTCCCCGTTCAGTCCTCGATAAGGCCGTCTGTGTCCTGGTCTTCCCCAGCGTCAAGAAGGTCGGAGTTGGCCTTGGTGTCACCTATGGACGTGGCGTAATTGTCTGTCGGTCAGGCGCGAACATGGAAGGCGCTTGGTCAGCCCCGGCGATGTACAAGATGAACGTCGGCAGTCTCGGTGTGCAGCTTGGCAGTTCACAGACCGACTACGTCCTCGTGGTTGAAACGCAGCAGGGTGCCTCCAAGATCCTCTCTGGCAAAGCCAAACTGGGTGCTGACGCCAGCGCCGTCGCCGGCCCCACGGGCGCAAAGGCCGTTGGCGCGAACGATCCCAACGTTGACATCCTCACCTATTCCCGCGCCAGAGGTGGCCTCTTCGCCGGAGCATCCCTTGGAAGCGCCGTCCTCGAGTCCGACGATGACGCCAACCTTTCCCTTTATGGAAAGCAGATCGACGCCGCGGAAATCGTTCGTATGTCCGGAGATCCCGTTCCGGCCTCGGGCAAACCGCTCGTCGCTGCGCTCACCAAGATCTCACCAACCAGGGCTGGTGGATAGATCATCCCGCAGACAAATGTTGGGGAGTGCACGTGGACATATCGTCACCTCTCAAGACTCGGTTGTGCCCTTCCACCGTGACTCACGACGCGCTCCAGCGACACCCGGTTACTCTGGGCTTCGCTGGAGCGTTCTGCCGTTGGCTCGACGCAGCCGTGCCCGCCCACCGTGCAGCGACACGTCCGGCAACGCTCTCTTCGGCATCCTGGAAGTAGTCGCCGCCAATCAGCTCTATCTCAGTCCGGTCCTCATGGCTGCCACAAAATCCGCGGGACGCGTGATGGGCAAGATGCTGTCGCCGCAGAACCTGGCGACCGGTACAGCCACCCACCGAGCTCAAGGGCCACGAGGGACGGTATTCGCTCGCACGTTCCTGCACAGCATCGTCCTCTTAGCGCTCATGGACTCCTTGTTGCGATCCAGCAGTACCTCAACCCCTGGATCGTCCCCCGCTCCTCCAGGGAGATCCTGCACATCCCTCATCGCGTCTTGGGGCGTCGCTATGTTTAACTAAGCGACGATGCGCACATTCGCGGGTGTCAACCCCCTCAGAAGCAACGTGATCCAGCAGTTCCGCCGCGGGCTGGTAGTCTTCGTTGCCGCCTCCGCCGCGTCCTTCAGCCCAAACCTCATGGCACAAGCGGCCGCACCCTTTCGCAACAACCTGATGCCGCAACCAGCCGCGATTACCTCGCACACCGGCTCGCTTGCGATCACTGCAGGCTTCTCGGTGAGCGTGCCGCAGACAAATTCTCCCCGGCTCCAGGGCGCCGTGCAGCGAATGCTGCAGAGGCTGGAAGACCGAACAGGACTGCCGATCGCAAAGCAGCTTCTCCACACCGAGCCGGCGGTGCTGACCCTTGCCGTCGCGTCCGACGGTCCCGCGGTGCAAGGTCTGGACGATGACGAGTCCTATCGCCTAACCGCAACGCCGACCTCGGTGCGCATCGAGGCGCCAACCACCCTCGGAGCCCTGCATGCGCTTGAGACCCTCCTGCAACTCGTGCAGCCGCAGGGCTCCGCCTACGCCATTCCCTCTGTAAGCATTCAGGACTCGCCGCGCTTCCGTTGGCGTGGTTTGATGATCGACTGCGGTCGGCACTTCGAGCCCCTGCCCGTGTTGAAACGCAACATCGACGCCATGGCAGCCGTAAAGCTCAATGTCTTTCATTGGCACCTCACCGAAGACCAGGGCTTCCGTATCGAAAGCAAACGCTTTCCGAAACTCACGTCCCTCGGGTCAGACGGCCTCTTCTACACCCAAGAGGACGCGGTCGAGCTGGTGCGGTATGCTCGCGACCGCGGGATCCGCGTGATCCCCGAGTTCGAAATGCCGGGCCACTCTACAGCATGGCTCGTAGCCTATCCAGAGCTGGCCAGCGGCACCACACCCGCAGGCATACGGCGCGAATTCGGTGTCTCTGATTACGTGCTCGATCCCACCCGCGACGAGACCTATCTGTTCATCCAATCCTTCCTCATCGAGATGGCAACCATCTTCCCGGATCAATACGTCCACATCGGCGGCGACGAGGCCCCGGCGCCAGACTGGAAGAAGAACCCGCGCATCCTCGCGTTCATGAAGGACCACCAACTTGAGAACAACGACGCGCTACAGGCATACTTCAACGGCCGCGTGCTCACCATCCTGACCGGCCTGAACAAGCGCATGGTCGGCTGGGATGAGATCTTCAACCCGGCCCTGCCCAAGGACGTTGTCGTGCAATCATGGCGCGGCGAGGCATCGCTCGCCAAAGGGGCGGCGCAGGGCTATCAGGGCGTCTTATCCGCGCCGTATTACCTGGACGGCATGCGTCCTGCCTCCGTGCACTACCTGGCCGATCCCGTACCGTCCGATACAAAGCTCACCCCGGACCAGCAGAAACTCATTCTCGGTGGCGAGGTCTGCATGTGGGCTGAGCAGCTGGATCAGCGCACCATCGACTCGCGCATTTGGCCGCGCACTGCTGCGATCGCTGAACGCTTCTGGTCCGGCCAGAACCTGCGCGATGTAGACGACATGTACCGTCGCCTCGAGCCGGTCTCGGTCGAACTCGAGACACTGGGCGTCCGTCATCTCACGAGCGAGGACGCGGGCTTGCGGGGCCTTGTCGACTCCGAAAACATCGAGGCCCTGCAAACCTTTGCCAAAGCATTCGAGCCGGTAAGCTTCGGTGAGCGTTATCAGCAGCAGCACACCTCCCAGCTCACACCTCTAACCAGCTTTGTGGATGCGGTACGTCCCGATCCACCTATCCGCTACGAAATCGAATCGGTCACACGTCAGTTCCTCATTGACCCGAAACAGGGCACCGGGGCCAGCGCTCGGAGTCGCGAGACGCTGCTGGCCTTCTTCCGTGACGAAGCCGCCTCCGTCCCCATGGTGTTGGAGCAGATGCAGACCGCACCGCGGCTGGCGCTTCTGCAGAGTCGTGCCAACCAACTGGTACAGCTGAGCGAAATAGGAGAGAAAGCGGTGGAGTACCTCAGTAAGGGACTCTCAGCTCCTTCGGCTTGGAAACAGGCCAGCCTGGCACAGCTCGAGGAAGCGAAGAAGCGCAATGCGATCGTGCAGTTCACCTTCATAAAGCCGCTCACTGACTTGGTAAACGCTACGAAGTAGCATCACCCACCGACCAGATCACCTGCCAGGCAGGACGAAGGACGTCTGCGTTCCTGCAAATGGCTCCTCCATTTGCAGGAGTCAAGCAACTCTGCTTTTTTTTGATGGGGACGATACGTGGCCGTCGCTGGCGTTTTCTCCGCGCGCCGACTTGCCATCAGTCCATTCATGACGACCCGACCAGAGTTGCAGGGAGAAGATCCGATCCTGCTCTTCCGCGATTGGCTGCACCTTGCTGAGGCCAGTGAGCCGAACGATCCGAATGCTGCCGCGTTGGCCACCGCAACTCCTGATGGCATTCCAAGTATTCGCATGGTTCTTGTGAAGAACATCGAGGACAAGGGATTCAGCTTCTTTACCAACGCCGAAAGCCAGAAGGGGTCCCAACTAGCAGCCAACCCGCATGGCGCGCTCTGTCTTCATTGGAAGTCTCTGCGCAGACAGGTCAGGGTCGCCGGCCCGATCGCGAGTCTGCCTGATGCCGTGACCGACGACTATTACCACAGCCGTTCCCGCCGGAGCCAGATTGGCGCGGCTGTCTCGCAACAGAGCCGCCCTCTGCAAAGCCGTGCAACCCTGGAGGCCGAGGTCGCTGCCTTCGAAAGCACGCATCCGGACGGCGAAATCCCGCGGCCGTCCTTCTGGCGCGGTTATCTCTTGCAGCCCGAAACAATGGAGTTCTGGATTGACGGTCCCGACCGGCTTCACGATCGCCTGCTCTTCAAACGATCCGG
>CAZZXY010000012.1:67490-75781 GCA_964658105.1 Verrucomicrobia bacterium Tous-C9LFEB
GCGACGCCCGCGGACAGCCTCAGTGGCCTGCGCGGGACCGTTCTGCGGAACAGCCGGAACCGCCGGAATCTCGACCTCATCCGGCTTCTTGAGCCCAAGTTTCTTCCGAAGCTCCGTGTCGATCCGGGCAAAAGTCTCTTTGTTGTCCTTCAGATAATTGCGTACATTCTCGCGTCCCTGCCCGATGCGTTCACCCGAGTAGCTGTACCAGGCTCCCGACTTCTCCACGATGTTGTTCACCACGGCCAGGTCAAGCGTATCGCCCTCACGAGAAATGCCCTCGCCATACAGGATGTCGAACTCCGCATCACGGAACGGGGCAGCCACTTTGTTCTTGACGATCTTCACCTTCGTGCGCGAACCGACAACAACCTCGCCATCTTTGACCGCACCGATGCGCCGAATGTCGATGCGTACCGAGGAGTAGAACTTCAACGCACGTCCACCAGTGGTGGTCTCTGGGTTGCCGAACATCACACCGATCTTCTCGCGAATCTGATTAATGAAAATTAGGCAGGTCCGCGACTTCGACACCGTTCCGGTCAGCTTGCGCAATGCCTGCGACATCAGTCGCGCCTGCAGACCCACGTGGGAATCGCCCATCTCGCCGTCGAGCTCAGCCTTCGGCACCAGGGCCGCGACCGAATCCACTACCAGCACGTCCACCGCACCCGACTTCACCAGGGCTTCCGTGATCTCCAGAGCCTGCTCACCATAGTCAGGCTGAGAGACCAGCAGGTTATCTACGTCTACGCCCAGCTTCTTGGCGTAGCCCGGATCAAGCGCATGCTCAGCGTCCACAAAAGCCGCCAGGCCGCCCATCCGCTGCGCCTCTGCGATGATCTGCAGCGTAATGGTCGTCTTACCTGAGCTCTCCGGCCCGAAAATCTCAATCACGCGCCCACGAGGCACGCCACCCACACCCAGTGCCGCGTCAAACGAGATCGATCCAGTCCCAATCACCGCGATCGGAACGATGGCTTCCTTGGACCCGAGCCGCATCACAGAGCCCTTGCCAAACTGCTTCTCTAACTGCGAAAGGGCGGACTCAATAGCCCGGCTGCGATCATCTGCCACGGTAGCTCTCCTGATGGGGCGATACAGGCCTGAGTCTAGCATCGAAGGTCGCCCAAAAGCAAAGGAAAGGCGAACATACAGCTACGACTTTGTGGGAATCCCGGACATTACTCCCGTGATCTTGACGCACCTTCCAATCGCCACATTCAGCCCCTCTGCGCTAGCCTGACTCCGTGCGCCCCTTCCGCTTTCTCGACGCTCTCACGACCGCCTTCGTCGTCGTCCTTCTGGTCTCCAACCTGCTGGCGCAGAAGATCGTCCGTGTCGGCCCGTTCACCACCTCAGGCGCTATGGTCCTCTTCCCCCTCACCTACATCTTTGGCGATGTCTTCACCGAGGTCTACGGCTATGCGGCCTCACGGCGCGCCATCTGGCTGGGTTTCTTCGGGACCGCCCTGCTCTACGGCGTCTCGGCTCTTGTGATCGCGCTGCCGGCAGACCCCTCCTGGCACAACCAGGGGGCCTTCGTAACCGTCTTCGGCTTCCTGCCGCGCCTGCTCGCCGCCAGCCTCACCGCCTATTGGGCGGGCGAGTTCGCCAACTCCTACACCATGGCCCGCCTCAAACTCCTAACCGGAGGCCGGCACCTCTGGACCCGCACCGTTGGCTCCACGGTCGTCGGCCAGGCAGTCGATACCGTGCTCGTCATTACCCTGACCTTCGCCGGCCGCATGCCCGCCCACACGCTCCTGACCATCATCTGGCAAGGCTACCTGCTCAAAGTCGCCTACGAGGTCCTGGCGACGCCTCTGACCTATCTGGTCGTCAATACGCTCAAGCGCACGGAGCACTCCGACGCGTTCGACGCCGGCACCAGCTTCAATCCGTTCCGCTTTGCCACGCGGCAGGATCCCGAAATTTCCGGTTGACCCTTACCGCTTCAGCAGGTCGATCGGCTCCGACACGTCCTGGATCCTGTACAGCTTCGCCAGCGACGGATGTTTCGCCGCGACGGCCTTGTACATGGCCCAGGCGACCAGCCGGTAACTGTAGTGGCCCGCAACACCGGACCGCAGCTCCGAGATATACAGCGCCTCGGCAAAGTCCATCTTGAACATCGACCGGCACCGCGTCCCCATTGGCAGCAGGTACTGCGCGTTCTCCGCCGCCTCGGGCGCACCGCTCGTCCGCACCTGATCATACGCGGTGTATGCAGCGGTCATGGCGTCACGGTAGAGGCCGTCCAGTCCAGCCTCAGCGAGCGTAGGCTGTCCCGGGCACACCGGCTCCTCATAGCCGTGCAGGTTGCTGAACTGCTGGATCAACTGCACGCAACGCCGGTGACGGTGCATATCGCGAAACCCGCCAATATCCATCAGGATGTCGAACCGGAACCCGTCGCCGCTCTTGAAGCCGCGCAGCAGCTCATCGTGCTTTCCCCGGTGCCGCACGCCGAGCTCAATGATCTCGTCCCGCTCAACCTCCGTCAGCGCCCCAACAGCACCCCGCAGCTGCCGGTAGGAGTAATGGCAGTGCGGATACAGCAACGACGTCGCGATCTCCACTTCCAGGTCTTCATCATCGTCCAGCAGGTCGACCAGCGGCGCCGGATAGATCGGTACGCCCTTCATCAACTCCCGCGCGGCCTGGTCCAGCTCCGTGCAGCTCAGCTGCAGGTAGGGGTTCGGCTCCGCATACTTCACCAGCGTGGGTGCCGTCCGCACCTCGGGCATCAGCTCTCGTAGAAGCTCAGGCGTCGCCTGCGGATCCACCGTGCCCTCGCCTGCCATCTCTTCCAGCCGGTCCCGCAGCAGGTTCCACGCGGGCTCCTTCGCTGCCTCGCGCAGTCGGATCCCCAGTGCCCGTAGCTCGCCAAACCGGCTCGAGAGCAGCCGGGAGATCTGCGTCTCCAGCGTCCGCGCATTCACGATCTGACCTAACGACGTATTCGTCGCCAACGGCAGCAGGTAGCGTGCCACATCGAACGCCCGCGCCCGCAGCGTCCGCTCGTAGCTCTCCGGCTTCATCGCCTCCGGCCGGGCAACCACGCGCTTCAGGGCCTCGGTCATCCCCTGGCTTAAACCGTCGTAGCTCGCAAAAAGTCCCTTAACGGCCTCTTCGAAAACAGCACGCTGGCCGTCCGGCAGAACCGGTGTATACCAGCCGGATCGCCGAAAGTCCTGATAGCGGGTCGACCGCTCCTGTCCATCCCAGCGCGTCTCGTCCACCAGGGCGATGGCTGCCAGCAGGCTCAGTCGTTCCACCGCCATCGGCACATGCGCCAGGTCGGCAATGGACCGGTGTCCATACTGAAAATAAAACGTGTTCAGAAACTGCTCAGCCCGTTGTGTACTGATTTCAGCCAGCGACTCCCGCAGACTCAAGGCCGACCGCGAGTATTTGGCCATCGCGTAGGCCAGCACCTCGGGCTCTGCACCGTGGATTGCATACACATCCGTTGTCGCCGCCTTGGCGACGCTTGCCGCCGTGGAAACCTCTTCGGTGGCCTTCTCAGGGGGGGGCGTAACATCGGGGGCGGCTTGGGACAGCAACGGACTCATGGAGCCGTCAGTATATCGATCGGACGGCTCTGAAGAACACGTCCGTTATCCTGAGGTCGACGCAACCGCCCAGGAGCCCCGAACGTACATGCCCGCCCCCGAACCACGTATCGCCCTCGTCACCGGAGCCTCTCAGGGCATCGGCCGCGCTATCGCCCTCAGTCTGGCCGCAGACGGCTGCCTTCTCGCCCTGGCCGCCCGCAATGAACAGAAACTTGCCAAGGTCAAGGCCGAAATCGAGGCCGCCGGCGGCACCGCCGAAGTCTTTGCCCTCGACCTCAGCTCCGAGGACTCCATCAAGACAGGCGCCAAAGCCGTCCTGTCCCATTTCGGCGCCATCCACGTCCTCGTCAATAATGCCGGGATCACGCGCGACAACCTCGCACTCCGCATGAAGACGGCCGATTTCGAAGATGTTCTTCGCGCGAATCTGACCGGGGCGTTTCTTCTCACCCAGGCCCTGCTCACCCCCATGATGAGGACCCGCTGGGGCCGAATCCTGAACATCACCTCCGTCGTCGCGCAGACCGGGGCCGCCGGCCAGGCCAATTACGCGGCGTCCAAAGCCGGCCTGATCGGACTTACCAAATCCCTGGCGCGCGAGTTCGCCTCCCGCGCCATCACCGTCAACGCCATCGCTCCCGGCTTCATCCAGACAGCCATGACCGACGTCCTCACCGACGATCAAAAGGCGGGCATCCTCGCCCATATCCCGCTGGCTCGCTACGGCAGCGTGGACGACATTGCCGCCGCTGCCGTCTATCTCGCCTCCGATGCCGCTGGCTACATCACCGGCCACACCCTCGATGTCAACGGCGGCATGTTCATGGGTTAGCCCTGCACCTTTCCCTCGGAGTCAACCTCTATCACTTGCAAGGCTGTCTCTAAGTCGATACAGGTCTCTTTCCATACAAGAATCTCTGCTGGTTCGATTGGGGGGGCGAAGAGATTTTCGCTCTTGCGGCAGGCACCAGCGCCCGTTACTCTCCCGCTAATGGCAAACATGCATACTGCCCTGCCGCCTGAGCCGGCACTCCCCTTGCAGCCGGCCCCGATCAACATCGGTGTGACCATCCGTGAGTTTCGGCTGCAACGCGGCATGTCGCAGGGCGATATCGAAAAGCGCACAGGTCTGCTGCGCTGCTATCTGTCCCGCGTCGAAAATGGCCACACGGTTCCTTCCCTCGAAACCCTGCAGAAGATCGCCATCGCCCTCGACCTGCCCTTGAGTCAGTTCTTCGCCGATGATCCCGTGCGGGACATGCCCGGACTGAGCCTCAACGAATCCGAGATTCACTTCCTTACCGAGATCCAGCGCTATGCCAGCAATCTCAACGACGGGGACCGTCGCCTGCTGCTCGCCATGGTCCGCAAATTTGCAGCCACCGCGGTCGTCTCCGCAGACTGACGGCTACGCCCCGAGCGACCGCGCAAAGCTGGCCACCGCATAGCTCAGCAACAATAGCAGGAGGCCCGCGCTACAGAACACCAGCACCTGCCTCGCCCGATAGCTGGACCGGCCTGAAGTCAACCGCGGGTACAGCGACAGACCCAGGGCCAGTCCGCAGAAAAAGCCTCCCAGATGCGCGCTGTTATCAATGCTGGGTAACGAGCCCGGATCAAGATGCAGCATCCTAAACAGGCCCGGGAAGAGGCGTGGCAGCAGATCCGGCAAGACACCCAGCAGCAGGTTTGCCAGGGCAAAGAAAATTACCTGCCTGCGCAGGCTCCGCAGCTCCGCCCACGGCGCAGCGAGCTTTCGGTTGGACAGCAGAATAATCAGGATCCCGGCAATGCCGAACACCGCTCCCGAGGCTCCGGCCACCACCACGCCGAGATGTCCTGAGAGCAGGCTCAGCAGAACCGACTGCAGCATCCCCGCGGTTCCCGTCAGCAGATACACCGCAATCAAGCCGGGTTTGCCCAGCAACGGCTCTCCAAACAGCCCCAGGTTCCACAGGCACCACATGTTCAGCAGCAGGTGCAGCAGGGTAACGTGCACAAAGATGGAGGTCACCAGCCGCCACCACTGCCCATCCGCCAGAACTCGATCCGGCGTGCATCCACCGAAGTACGTCAGCACCCGTTCACCAAAGGGTGCCGTGAAGATCTGCGCCATCCACCCTGCCGGATGGCCTCCTGTGAATCCATGGCTGCGCAGGACCTCTGGCAGAGGTCCAAAACGAAACATGACGAGGTACACAGCAACGTTGATACCGATCAGGAGGTAGGTTGCAGGATACCCAAGCAGCGACGGCGGAGCCGCAGCTGCCTTGGCGCTTTGAATCTCGTGTATGGCGGTGTCCGGGGACACCTCTCCACCATCCTGCGTTGCCTGGTTCATCGCATCAACGTAAGGCCGGGAACCCTTCCCTAGGCGGCCTGCTTACCCAGACGCTCCCGCATCCCGGGCACCACACGCTCCCGCATCTCTGAGACCATGCCGGGAATCGGCGTCGTCACCGCAACCAACACCCAAAGCACCATCGACACCAGCATTCCCAGGATCGCCACAGCCTGAAGGCTCAGCGTGATGCTGGACGGGATATGCGAATGGATCAAATCGGTTTCTGGATGCAGCGGCACATGCACCCCGCTCAGGTGACTCAGGGCATGCAAGCGATGCAGAACCACGGCTGCCAGCAGAAAGGCCGCAAATGAGAGCGTCGTCGCTGCAAAGAGGAGGATATCGACCGTGCGGTGCAGGCGCTGACGATGGTGGCAGTGCTCGCACGTCCGAAGATGGTCTTCGTAGTCGACCCGCAACTCCGGAGGCACACTGGAGATGTCATACCGCCAGCCCGAAAGAATCGCCCCCACAACGTGATCATTGCAGGTGCTTTGACGGGGTCGCCGGGTTGTCACCGTATAAGATCCCATAAGCCGTTCCGTTCTTGATTCTACTGCATACGCGCACGATGCAAAGAAGTTGCGCCGCGGGTGCCTTAGAGACAAATAGGTTCCAGGGGTGCTTCCTGGGCGGCCAGCACAACCCGATTCCCCAACAGGGAAAGCCGGTCGCCAATAGCCCCTTCTGCCGCCATCCTTGCCAGTTCCGGCAGATTGTTTTGCTCGGACAGGTGCCCCAGCACAATCGTGTGCGCGCCGCCATCGTAGTCCCGCAACAGGAAGTCGGCCGCCGCCGCATTGGACAGGTGCCCGACTCGCGACAGGACCCTCTGCTTCAACGACCAGGGGTATGGTCCATCCTTCAGCATCTCCAGATCGTGGTTGGACTCCATGAGCAGCACATCCACATCCCGCAGCGCCATCTTCACATTCGGCGGCACATACCCAAGATCGGTAGCAATGGCCATCCGCAGGCTTTCCTTGCGGGCGTGAAACACGAAGCCACATGGATCGGCGGCATCGTGCGGAATCGTGAAAGGATTCACATCGATCTCGCCAATCGAAAACCGCTGTCCAGCCCGGAAATACTCAACCGCCGGAAGAAATGCGGGATCGCGCTTGACGGCAGGGCGTTCCTCCTCCGCTTCGCAGGATTCTTCTGCCTCCGCCAATGCGCCGGTACCAGTTTCAGCCAGTGCGCCAGCGCCCGCGCTATCCTCAGCCGCACGATGCACGTGCGCCGGCAGGTGACCGCCCGCGGGCTGGCTGTTTCGTTGTTCCCGCTCGCGCTGGAGTTGATCCAGCCACTGGGCATATGTCATCGTCTTGCGGGGGGTCAGCATCCGCACCCACGCCCGGTGCGTGGCCTCGGTGAAAAACACAGGCACGTTGAAACGCCGCGCCAGCACAGCCAGTCCGGCAACATGGTCCAGGTGCTCATGCGTGATCAGAATCGCCGTCAGAGCCGACGGCTCCTGCCCTACCAGAGCCATGCGCCGGGTCAGCTCGCGACAGCTCAGCCCGGCATCCACCAGGATGTTGGTCGCACCCGCCGACACGACCGTCGCATTGCCCTTCGATCCCGAGGCTAATACGGTCATCTGCACCCTTCGAGCATACGCCAACACAGGCGAAAAACCGAAGGTTCCGCAAGGACTCCCTACCCTGCCCTAAGTTGCAACACGCCGCGGCGCCAGAAAATTCACGACGCTGCGCATCACCACCTCATTGCGCTGGTTGAAGACCGTAGTCCGCGACCGCACCAGCCCAAAATCCTGTCGCGACTGCGACAACCGCATCGTCAGGATCTCCGCCTCAGTCCGTAACGCATCCCCCGGCCGCACCGGCTGCGTCCAGCGCATCTCCTCCACACCGGCACCGATGATCCCACCCGCAATGTGCAAGGATTCCACGCGCAGACGCATCACGATCGCCGCAGTCAACCACCCTGAAGCCGCCAGCCCCTTGAAAAACGAGCTCTCGCCCGCAGCCTCGTCCAGGTGAAACGGTTGCGGATCATACCGCTCCGCAAACTCTTTAATCTCCTCGACCGTCACCTTGTAGCTCCGGTCCGAGTTAAAGGTCATCCCAGGGTGCAGGTCTTCAAAATACAGTTCTGTCGGCATGGTCTCCTCGGCCGCTCGTCTTGCTCTCCGTGCAGCAGCTCTCTCCATCCTACTTGCGTCCGCATCCCCGCCACCACCGCTTGACCGCACGTTCCTTCCAAACTCATCAAGGAGCCAACCTGGCCGTCGAACGGAGCCACACACCTAAAGCCACACGTCTCGGACCGCGCGAGGGCCGCAGGCACAAGCCTGAGCACACCACTCCCCACCCCCAGAAAACTCTCGTCATCCTGAGCAG
>CAZZXY010000013.1:0-38650 GCA_964658105.1 Verrucomicrobia bacterium Tous-C9LFEB
ACGAGCACTCTTTGGTTGATGGCAGCGCGGTCGCGGATCTCGGCTAAGAGGTCGTCGATCTGGCCTTTGACGGGGCGGATCTCTACCTGGGGGTCGACGAGGCCGGTGGGGCGGATGATTTGTTCGACGACAACGCCGGCGGACTTGGTGAGCTCGAAGGGGCCGGGGGTGGCGGAGACGTAGATGGTTTGGCCGACGCGGGTTTCGAACTCCTCGAAGCGGAGGGGGCGGTTGTCCATGGCGGAGGGGAGGCGGAAGCCGTAGTCGACGAGGTTTTGTTTGCGCGAGCGGTCGCCGTGCCACATGCCGTGGAGCTGGGGGACGGTGACGTGGGACTCGTCGATGAAGACGAGGAAGTCCTTGGGGAAGTAGTCGAGGAGCGTGGGTGGGGCTTCGCCGGGGAGGCGGCCGGAGAAGTGGCGGGAGTAGTTCTCGATGCCGTGGCAGAAGCCTACGGACTTGATCATTTCGAGGTCGAAGCGGGTGCGCTGGTGGATGCGTTGGGACTCGACGAGGCGATGCTCTTTTTCGAGCTGGGCCTCCCACTCGGTGAGCTCGGCGACGATGGAGTTGATGGCGGAGGTCTTGCGCTCGGGGAGGACGACGTAGTGGCTCTTAGGGTAGATGGGGAGGCGGGAGTACTTCTGGCGGACGGTGCCGAAGAGGGGATCGATCTGGGAGAGGGAGTCGATCTCGTCGCCGAAGAGCTCGATGCGGAAGGCGTTCTCGTCGTAGGTGGGGTAGACCTCGATGATGTCGCCGCGGACGCGGAAGGTGCCGCGGCGGAAGTCGACGTCATTGCGCTCGTAGAGGATTTCGACGAGGCGGCGGGTGATGTCGGCGCGCTTGATCTTCTGCCCCTTCTCGAGCAGCATGAGCATGCCGTAGTAGGCCTCCGGCGAGCCGAGGCCGTAGATGCAGCTGACGGAGCTGACGATGATCGAGTCGCGGCGTTCGAAGAGGGAGCGGGTGGCGGAGAGACGGAGCTTGTCGAGCTCGTCGTTGATGGTGGATTCTTTCTCGATGTAGAGGTCGCCGGAGGGGATGTAGGCTTCGGGCTGGTAGTAGTCGTAATAGCTGACGAAGTACTCGACGGCGTTGTTGGGGAAGAACTGTTTGAACTCGTGAAAGAGCTGGGCGGCGAGGGTCTTGTTATGGGCGAGGATGAGCGCGGGGCGGTTGAGCTCGGCGATGACCTTGGCCATGGTGAAGGTTTTGCCGGACCCGGTGACGCCGAGCAGGACCTGATCCTTTTCGCCGGAGCTGACGCCATCGACCAGTTGCGCGATGGCGGTTGGTTGATCGCCCTGCGGGGTGTACTCGGTGACGAGCTGGAAATCCATCCTTACAGGATAAGCGAAGGATGGGCGAAGGTGGAAAGGGTTTCGGAACTATGGAACGGGGTAGGTGTGGGAGCCGCTGCCGATCTCGACGGCAGCCTGATTGGGCAAGGTGAGGGTCGCTGTGGTGTTGGCCGGCAGGGTGAGCGTGAACTGATGGGCACGGTACTCGGTGACGACGGGCCCATAGGGGGAGTCGTATTCGGTGCGGAGCTGCGGCAGGGCAGCGTCGAAGTGCGGCGTGACGGTTATGTGGTGGAAGCCACTGCCGTCGGTTGAGTCGATGCCGGCGACGCGACGAAAGACCCAGGCCATGACGGACCCGAAGGCATAGTGGTTGTAGGAGTTCATGCTCGGATCGCCCGTGTCGCCGTTCCAGCGCTCCCACCAGGTGGTAGCGCCTTTTTTCACCATGTAGCCCCAGGAGGGATAGGTGTCCTGAAGGAGCAGCTTGAAGGCGATGTCGGAGCGGCCGTTCTCGTCGAGCACGAACATCAGGAAGGGTGTTCCGAGGAAGCCTGTGGTGAGGTGATTGTTGTGCGCTTCGATGTCCTTGATGAGGCGCTGCACCATGCCGGCGCGCAAGGGCTCGGGTGCGAGCCCGGCGTAGAGGGTCACCACGTAGGCGGACTGCGTGTTGCCGGCGACGCTGCCGTCCCCGTGCACGTAGGCCTTCTGGTAGGCGGTGCGAATGTCTTTGTAGAGCGTCGCGTACCCCGCGGCCTTTTGCGTATCACCGAGCGCCGTCGCCATCGCCTGCATGTCGCGCGCCAGGATCGCCCAGTAGGCCGTGCCGATCAACTCGGCGGGCGTATGCGGGTCCGGAGCGAGCCAGTCTGCGAAGTTGTTGCCGAGGTGTTGGGTGCGGAGATGGTTCGGGTTTGTCGCTGCGATGAAGTCCATGAAGCGATTCATCTGTGACCAGTGCCGTTCAAGTGTCGCCGTGTCGCCGTACTGCAGCCACGCGGCATAGGGCACGAGCACCCCGGCATCGGCCCACCCGGGCGCGCCATCGCCCCAGTTCAGGATATCCGGCGACACGTCGCTGAAGTCACCTGACGCTTGCTGCGCGTCCCCGATGTCCATCATGAATTTTCCCGTGAAGCTGGCGATGTCGAAGTTATAGGTCCCCGTGCGCCAGAAGACGCCGGCGTCGCCCATCCAGCCGAGCCGTTCGTCGCGCTGCGGGCAGTCTGTCGGGATGGAGACGAAGTTGCCGCGTTGTCCCCAGAGGCCGAGCTCTCCCATGCTGTTCAGCAGCTCGCTGGCGCTGCGGAAGCGCAGGGAGGGTTTGTCCGGCAGGCTGTTGAAGACGAGGCCGTCGACAGCGGATGCAACGGGTACGCCCGGGAAGCCTGTGAGCTCGACGTAGCGGAACCCATGGAAGGTGAAAGCTGGCGTGTAGGTTTCCGCGCCGGTGCCGGCAAGGGTGTAGAAGTCCGTCGCCACAGCATTGCGCAGGTTTTCGGTATAGATCGATCCGTCAGGGTTCAGACGCTCTGCATAGCGCATGCGCACGGTGGTCCCGCGAGGCCCCCTGACATGCAGCGCAACATTGCCCACCATGTTCTGTCCCATGTCCAGCACGTAGCTGTCGCCGACCCTGGTGACCGACACCGGATGGAGCTGCGCGGTCCGATGAATCGACAGGTCGGGCTGCGCGGTCAGGGTAGCTTCGGGTGCCTTCCCGACGGCCGCGGCGGGCCAGCTCTTGTCGTCGAAACCTACGGAGTTCCACGACGGGTCGAGTAGGCGGCCGTCGTAGATCTCGCCACCGTAGATCTCCGACGAGCGGATCGGGGATGGTGCCGACTTCCATGTTTCGTCGGTCCCGATCACCTGGTGGGTGCCGTCAATAAGCGTCACATCCAGCTGGGCCAGCAGGAGCTCGGGCCCGGCGAAAAAGCGCGTGCCCTGCCAGGTCAATGGCGAGCCATGCCAGCCACCACCCAGCAGCGCGGCGAGGGTGTTTTCGCCAGGACGGAGCGCAGCGGTGACGTCGTAGGTCTGGTAAAGCACCCTCTTCCTGAAGTCCGTGAAGCCCGGATCCAGCAAGGTCACATCGCCGATCGGTTTGCCATTCAGGTATGCCCTGTAAGCCCCGACGGCCGTGACGGAGAGCTTTGCCGAGCGCACCGGTCCACGCAGGGCAAAGGATTTGCGCAGCAATGATGCTTCTGTCGCGATGCGGTCCGGGCCAGCGGCTGGACTGGTTCGGTCCACGCCTGTAGAGAATGGCAGGTCCATGGGGCCGATAACCTGCAGGGGCTGCCACGATCCACTCGCGGATGACCGGCCCTCCCAGGCTGTCGCCCCGGTGGACAACCGCTCGGTTGCGCCCTGGGCCGAGGTAACCTCCAGCGCGGCTGCGAAGGCCGCTGTGGTTGTCTCACCGGCTTTGCCGTTTGTTTCCAGGCCAACGAGGATTTCGTTCTCGCCCCGGTGCAGGAGGTGCACGATCGGCTCAGTGTCGAAGGCGCTCCAGCCCGTGTGCCGGCCCGTCTCCACCCCATTCACGCTGGCTACATAGTTGCCCCGCGCCACAATGTGCAACAGTGCATCGCGCGGTATCTCGTCGGCATGTAGACGGTAGCGAAGTTCCACCTTCTGCCCCCCGGGAGTGTGCCTGGCGTCATTGCCTGCCAACCAAACCCACTTCGTGTACTGGAGCTCCTTTTGCGCCACGCTGTTCTCCGGTCGGATCCACTTTGCGGTCCACGCACCCGGAGCTGTGTCAAAGGCAGCGACTGCCGACTTGCTTTTGTGGCCGGCTTTGTCCCACGTCGTGACCTGCCAGACGTAGCGAACGCTGCCGGAGAGTGCCGGGCCCGCGTACCGGATGTCCACCGATGCAGAGCTCGCGATGCGTCCCGAGTCCCAGACATCCGGATGCTCGAGTTTCTCAGGTGCGGTTGCTACACGGAGCTCATAGCCGGTCTGCAGCCAATCCGGGGTGGTCGCGTCGCTCTGCCACGAGAACCGCGGCGAGGTGACGTCCACAGCGAGCGGTTGTGACTGGTGTTCCACCCGCAGCTGGACAGGCGTTGCTCGGGCAATGGCTACAGAGAACAGACAAAGGATCAGTACGCGCACCTCTGCCTTATACAACGGGTGGGGCGCTCTTCGCACGGTCGACCTGGCGATGGCGCGATGCATCCAAGGCTCATGACCAGAGTTCCTCTGCGCTGGCGAAACCTAGACCGAGGCATCCAACCGCGTCGCAAATGACTGCCGTGGTGTGACCCAGCGACTCGTTTGGTGGATAAGCATAGGATGGCTGCTGTCTAGCAATACACAATTCTGCCCGACCCGGGTTCTCCGTTCAACGAACGTTCAAATTTCTCGCTTTCTTAGAAAGGATTGGCAATGGCCTCGAATCGTGGCGTTGTGTTTCTTGGTCCGAATCACGTTGAAGTTCAGTCGATCGACTATCCCAAGCTGGAGAATCCTGCGGGTAAGAAGATCAATCATGGCGTGATTTTGCGCGTGGTCTCGACGAACATCTGTGGGTCAGATCAGCATATGGTGCGTGGACGGACGACCGCGCCCAGCGGGATGGTGTTGGGGCACGAGATTACCGGTGAGGTGATTGAGTGCGGCGCGGATGTGGAATACATCAAGCAGGGCGACCTGGTAACCGTGCCGTTCAACGTGGCCTGCGGCCGTTGCCGCACCTGCCGCGCGCAGGAGACCGGTGTTTGCCTGAACGTAAACCCCGGCCGCGCCGGAGGTGCGTACGGCTATGTGGACATGGGCGGCTGGGTAGGCGGGCAGGCAGAGTATGTGATGGTGCCGTATGCCGACTTTAACCTGATTCCGTTTCCTGACAAGGCGCAGGCCATGGAGAAGATTCGCGACCTCACCATGCTCACGGATATTCTGCCGACCGGCTTCCATGGCGCGGTCAACGCAGGCGTGGGTGTGGGGTCGACCGTGTATGTTGCCGGCGCAGGGCCAGTGGGCATGGCGGCGGCGGCTTCGGCGTACATCCTGGGTGCGGCCGTGGTGATGGTCGGTGACATGAATGCTGAGCGGCTGGCGCACGCGAAATCGGTAGGCTATGAGCCGATTGACCTGACCAAGGATGCGTCGCTGGAGGACCAGATTGCGCAGATTGTGGGCAAGCCCGAGGTGGACGCGGCGATCGATGCGGTCGGCTTCGAGGCGCGGGCGCATGGGCAGAATGGGGCGGAGGCGCCGGCCACAGTATTGAACTCGTTGATGACGATTACGCGGGCTGCTGGGTCGATTGGCATTCCGGGGCTGTATGTAACGGAGGATCCGGGTGCGGAGGATAAGGCAGCGAAGACGGGCAATCTGAGCATGCGGTTTGGGCTCGGATGGGCGAAGTCACACCGCTTCTACACCGGGCAGACACCCGTGCTGAAGTACAACCGGCAGCTGATGCAGGCAATTCTTCATGATCGGTTGCCGATTGCAAAGATTGTGAATGCGACGGTGATTACGCTGGATGATGCGCCGCAGGGATATAAGGATTTCGACAAGGGTGCGGCGAAGAAGTTTGTGCTGGATCCTCATGGGCTGATCAGCAAGGTGGCGTAGCTGCGGTGGTTTAAGAGCAGAAAGGCCCCGCTTTATGCGGGGCCTTTCTGGTGGTGATGGATCTGACCGGATGTGAAGTCAGTGACTAGGGGGAAGAACGCAGATTCCCTTTGGGAATGACAACGGAAAGCAGCGACAGAGATTGTCTAGCTGTTGAGGGTCTTGAGGTCGAGGACAAAGCGGTACTTGACGTCGCTCTTGACGACGCGATCCCAGGCTTCTTCGATCTTGTCGAAGCTGGTGAGCTCGATGTCGGAGACGATGTTGTGTTTGCCGCAGAAGTCGAGCATCTCCTGTGTTTCGGCGATGCCGCCGATCATGGAACCGGTGAAGGTCTTGCGGCCGAGGACGGAAAAGGCGTTGATCTTGGAGGGATCTTCCGGCACGCCGACGAGGCAGAGGACGCCATTGCGACGGAGCAGGTTGAGGTAGGCGTTGACGTCGTGGTCGGCGGAAACGCAGTCGATGATGAGGTCGAAAGTGCCCGCGTGCTTTGCAGCCCAGCCTTCTTCGCGGGTGAGGATGACTTCATCGGCGCCGAGTTTCTTCGCGTCTTCGATCTTGTTGGCTGAGGTGGTGAAGAGGACGGTCTGCGCGCCGAAGGCATGCGAGAACTTGAGGGCCATGTGGCCGAGACCGCCAAGGCCGACAACACCGATCTTCTTGCCGGGGCCGGCGTTCCAGTGCTTCAGGGGGCTGTAGGTGGTGATGCCGGCGCAGAGCAGGGGAGCGGCTCCGGCGGGGTCGAGATTAGCGGGCACGTGGAGGGCGAAGGCCTCGTCGAGGGTGATGTGTTCGCCGTAGCCGCCAAAGGTCAAATTGCCCTGCTTGTCTTTGGAGTTGTAGGTGAAGACCGTGGCGTGGCGATCGCAGTACTGCTCTTCACCATCGGCGCAGGAGGCGCATTCGCGGCAGCTATCGACCATGCAGCCGACGGCGGCGAGATCGCCGACCTTGAACTTGGAGACATCAGAGCCGACCTGCGCGACGCGACCGACGATCTCGTGGCCGGGAACCATGGGGTAAAGCGCGTTGCTCCACTCATTGCGGGCCTGGTGGATGTCGGAGTGGCAGATGCCGCAGAAATCGATGTCGATCACGATGTCCTTCGGGCCGGGATCCCGATGCTCGTATTTGAAGGGCGCGGGCGAATCGGTGGCGGACTGGACGGCGTAGCCGTTTGTGGGGATCATGCATTCTCCTGAAAGTTTGTGTGAGTGGGTATGAGGCTTTGTGCTGACGAGGATTGGATGTCCTCCAGCCGGGGCTGGTTTCGGGATGGATGCAAACAAGAGAGCTGGACAGTGGAGAATGGTGACGAGGAGAACGACATGAGTGAGGCGAACACGGAGCTGTGGCTGGTGCGGCATGGAGAGACGGAGTGGAGTTTGAGCGGCGCGCATACGAGCTTCACCGATATCCCGCTGACAGATCATGGCCGGGAGCGCGCAGAGGAGCTGCGGGACTATTTGAAGGGGACGCAGTTTGCGGCGGTGCTGGTGAGTCCTCGGCAGCGGGCGCAGGAGACGGCGCGGATTGCGGGATTTGCCGATGCCATGCAGGTGGAAGAGAACCTGCAGGAGTGGAACTACGGGGAGTCCGAGGGAAAGACGACCAGGGAGATGCGCGCGAAATACAACGACCCGGAGTGGAGCGTCTGGACACGGCCCATCGTCGGTGGCGAGCCCGTGGAGCACGTGGGCGAGCGAGCGGACGAGGTGATTGCGCGGGCGCTGGCTGCGGTGCCGCAGGGCGGGAAGGTTGCACTGTTTGCCCATGCACACATCCTGCGGATCCTGGCGGCGCGGTGGATCGGACTGCCGGCGACGGGTGGGCAGCTGTTTGCGCTGGGGACAGGCGCGGTGAGTGTGCTGGGATCGGAGCGCGAGACGCGCGTGATCGCGCACTGGAACCGGGGTTTCGAGGGCGATTAAGTGGCAGGCTGGATTAGCGACCTGAGGAGGGAAGCGGACCAATGCGAAGTCCGTCAGCAAGCAGCTGCGAGCCCGCGATGCGCTGAGGCGGGTTGCCGTTCCACTGCACAGTGTAGGTCTGGCCGGCATCGACGCCCGCGACACGCAGCAGGAAGGTGCGTGGCCGGGCGGGCGATGTGATGCGGAAGGAGATGTTGTTGCCTTCCACAGCCACATCCGTGAGTGTGCATTCGTCCACGCCCACGCCCCTCCTGCTTGCCAGGTCGATGAACGCGTCGCCGAAAAGAGGAGAGAGAATCTCCACCGAGGTCATGGCACTGCCGGTGCCCCAGTGAAACCCGGTGAGCGCGCCGGGTTCATCGATGTAGCCCGTGTGCGCCCAGTTCTCCCAGGGAGCGACGGCGAAGGTGGAACGCGCGGCCGCGACAGAGCGCTCGAGGTACTCGAATGAACCGGTTGCGCGATAGAAGTCGGCGAGGAGCGTGGCCATGTAGGCCTGGCGAGCGTCGCTCCATTCCGCGTCGGTGTTCTGCGTGGTGAAGCCGCCGAGAAGCATGGGGGTGAACTGTGGGTTGTTCCACACTTGCTGCGTGAGCAGAAGGTAGTCGAGCATCTGCGTGCCGAGATCGAGGTATCGCTGCTGGTGCGTGGCGTTGTAGAGAGCGAGCATGGCCTGCACTGTCTGCATTTCGGCGAGATTGTTCCCCGGGTACTGCGCTGTCCACCGGTCGTAGAAGTCGAAGTCCTTGCGCGCGCAGGAGAGAAAGGTCTCGAAGTCAAACCAGCGTTGTCTGGGGAGCACCTCGCGCTGTACGAACTCGAGGCCGCGCTCGGCGCCGTGGAGATAGCGGGGATCGTCGGTGCTTTTTGCCAGCGCAACAAGGAACAGAGCGGAGGCGCCGGTTTCTGCGTTGAAGTCTTTGAACTCGGTCCGTGGCTCGAGTGAAGAGGCGACGAACCAGGACGGAATCACGCCGCCTGGCGCCTGATGTTGGAGGAGTAAGTCGCCGTAGGGGCGGAGGAAGCTGAGGATCTCTGCCCTGCGCTGCGGGACGAGGTCTTCCCCCCAGCGAAGCATCCAGTACGCGGTCCAGGACATGGAGAAGGTGTGGTAACTGTCGGCGTAACTGGCCCAGCCGTCCCCTGGCAGCCACTGCTTTTCGTGGAGAAGGTAGATCGACGAGAAAGCACCGTCTTTGCGCGGTGCGGTGAGTGCGAGATTGAGCACCGACTCGGCTTGTGACATCGCGGCGGCATCGTGATGAGCACGGCCGAAGACGTACCAACCGTAGGCGGTCCGCAGGGTCTGGAACCATGCATTGAACCAGGCGTCCGGCTGCGTGTTTTTCCAGTCACCATTGGGATTGCGGTTGCTGGCCAGTGTGCCGCAGCGCTTATCTCCGCAAGGGAAACCCGTGTAGTCGCGCTTCGTGTCGGTGTCCCAGGCCTCCTGTCGCCAGGAGTCGAAGGAGTCCAGTTCCGGGCGCAGGGCGTTCTGTTGCTCTCGCGCTGAGGCGAGCAGCTGGGGATGGCCCGTATTCTGCCACAACAGACGAACGGCGCGACGGTAGCCCTGCCGGGGTGGCTGCGCGGAGAGGACCAGGGAGTACTCGTAATGGATCGTGTCGGCGATGGGGACCAGAGCTGTCCGGGGAGAACGGCGAAAGAAGCTATGATCATGCGGCTCTGTGGGGATCGCGCCGAAGGAGAGCCAGGGGTGCGGACCGGAGGTGACGTCCAGATCCAGCGCACGCGTTTCCAGATGGCGGTCGTTGAGATCAGGCAGGAGCGCCGCGAAGACAGGACCCTGCTGCAGCATGACAACGGGTGACTTGAAGCCGTTGGTGGGCACCAGATCATCGGCTTCCTTCTTGATGTTCTGCGACCAGATGAAGTCCAGCGGGCCTGTGTGTGCGTCTGTGACCGTGTGACGCGAGGGAAGGAAGCTATAGCGATCCTCTGCGGAGTAGAGAGTGCGATTGGGATTCAGGTGGAGGCGGGTGGCGACGTGCAGCATGTCCGGCTCGGGACCAAGGAGGATGCGCTGCTCAAACGTGGCTGTGTCCTGGCAAGAGCCGGTCAGCAGCAAGCCGGACGGGATCCGTTCCGCCGCGGTCGCAGCGCACGATTGCGTGGCCGACGCGTCGCGGATGTGGAGGGATGCAGAGCCGTCCAGAGCAGGGAGCCAATTGCCGTGGTCCTTTACCGAGAGCAGCTCCGAGACGTGCTGATGCTGAACGTTGACCTGTACGCGAAGCGCGGTGCTTTCGAGCGTTTCGTCTGCGTGTGCAGGACCTACCGCAGCAGAGAGGAGGATCGCGGCCAACGCGACGCGAGCTGTCATGGACGAGGCTTGGCTCCGTCTTCGAAGTGCTGACCGTTGTAGGGCGTCAGCGTGGGGCGGCCCCGGAAGAGCAGTGGGGGATCGAGCGGCGAGATGCCATAGATGAAGGTCTGGCCGGGCACATAGCGCTGACGCATCTCAAAGTTCTCAAAGGCAATGCCGCCGAGCACAGGAGCCGTCGAGGCCCAGTAGACACGTCTCGCATTGACGCGAACACGCAGGTCGGGCTGGACGTCATAGCCCGGCACGCGCCAGTACTGGGTCAGCTTCGGCAAGGTATACGGCCAATGCGCGGCGTCATTGCCAGGGGTTGTGCCTGGATCGGGCTCATCGGTTGTGGCGTAGGTGATGGCCCCGCCATCGGGGTCACGGAGGATGTCAGGCAAAGGGAAGCCTGGGCCCTCAACGAAGGCTTCGCCGGTGTAGTCGCCGAACGATTGCCGACTCGATGCGATCGTGTCCTTGAGCCAGAGCAGGCGCAGGCGCTCGTAGTTGCCCATGGTGGCGGTCAGCGTAAGCTCTTCGAGCGGAGCACTGTCCTTTTCAGCGACCGCTCTGAGTTGAAGCTCGCTGGGCTGATCGCTGTCGATCGAGACGACGAGGTAGACATGGGCGCCGTTGGCGGTGAAGCGCTCGACATCAATGCGTACAGAGAGACGCTCGATGGATTTGCGGCCAATGTGCACGGTTTTAAGCTTCCCGGCGACTGCGTTTGCTTCGCCGGTATCGTTGACCGACATACGCTTTCCGCGCTGGCCCGGGTCGAGTTCGCTCATCTCCAACTCACTGAAAGCCATGCGATCGAAGCGTGCACCGGGGCCCTGCACGACGGGCTCGACGGCGATGAAGTTCAAGAGTTCGTTCTGCAGATTGCCCCCGCTCCAGGGGCCGACACGGATGAGGCCGCGTGGTCCGCGGATGCCGCCGTTTGACTGCAGACCGAAGACGATGCCGTCGCGACGTCCCCAAATGAGCGGATCGCCAGCACGGGTGGGACGCACCCAAAGGGAGCTCTGCGCGAAGCCGAGGCCGGACAAGACAAACAGCAAGGCAAACGCGGCCAGTGTGCGTGGGACGCGGCGAAAGGGCGGGATGGGGCTGACCAAGCGATGCGAGCTCATGAGGTGTGAACGGGAAAGCAGGAGCATGCTAGCACCGGATTTAATCGTTTTACAAGAATGTTTGTCTGGATCGATCCAGGCCGCGCGGCCAGCCTTGCTGGACGCGCTCCGGACGCGTGAGCCCCCATGTGAGGGAAGAACGAGGGTGCGCCAGGCAGACAGCCTTCGGTACACTCACGCCTAATGGCGACGATCATCGAGGTGGCTGAGCGGGCTGGTGTGTCGATCGCCACGGTGTCCAACGTGATCCGTGGAACGCGGCGCGTCAGTGAAGAGCTCACCACCCGCGTACGTGGGGCGATCCGCGAACTGAACTATTCGCCGAATGAGATAGCGCGCAGTTTGAAGGTGAAGCAGACGCGCATGCTGGTGCTTGTTCTGCCCGATATTACGAATCCATTTTTTCCGGAGATCATTCGCGGGGCAGAAGATGCGGCGTTTGAGCGCGGGTACTTTCTTCTGACGGCCAACACGAATGAGCAGACAAGCCGTGAACGACGCATCATGACAGCGCTGCGTTCCTACCGCGTCGACGGCATCCTGCTGGCTTCGGCAGAGGACGCGCGCAGCCACGAGGTAAGCCACATCGCGGAGGTAGTCTCCGGCGGCGTTTCAGTCGTATGCCTGGACCGAACGGTGCCGGACGTGTCCACGGATGCGGTTTTGTTGGACAACGTGGGTGGTGCACGGGATGCGGTGCTGCACCTCATCGAGCAGGGACACCGTCGTGTGGGTATCATCACGGGCGGATTGCACCTCCAGACCGGGTACGAGCGACTGTTGGGGTACAAGCGCGCGCTGGAGCAGGCGGGTCTGCCGCTAGTAAAACAGCTCATTGCGGAAGGGGACTTCCGTTATGAGTCGGGCCGGGTGAGGGCCCTGGAACTTCTGAAGCTTCGCTCGCGGCCGACAGCCATCTTTACGTGCAACGGCGTGATGGCGGCAGGTGCGCTGGCTGCGTTTGAGCAGGCGGGCGTGCGGTATCCCGAGGACGTTGCGCTTGCGACGTTTGATGACATCACGGTGGACCACGTGTTTCACGCACACCTTACGGCCGTGATCCAGCCGAGCTTCGACATGGGCTTTCGTGCGGCTTCGATCCTGATGGACCGGATTGAAGGCAAGCTGGGGGCAGAGCCTGTCACGGTTCGGGTGCGGCCTTCGCTGGTGCTGCGGGACTCCACGGCGAAGCGGGTGGAGCGCGAAGGGTCGGGGGCGAAGCCAAGAAAAAGATCTTGACAGGTGTGGCGGGTCGGTGTTGAGATTCACCGCGCAGTTAAAGGTTTAAATTTTTGGAGTGCCAACGTATGAATCTCAAACTCCGTGCGCTGCCGGCCATTGCCTGTGTTCTTTCGCTGGTCTCCGTAAGCGCACCTGGCCAGGTGAACCGCGGCTCCATCAAGGGTGAGGTGCACGATCAACAGAATGCGGCAGCGCCCGGGGCTGACCTGCTGCTGCGGAACGAACAAACGGGGGCTGTTCTGAAATCCAGGTCTGCCGCAGCCGGTGCGTATTCGTTCGTGGACCTGACACCCGGGCTTTACACACTCCAGACCACAGAAGCCGGATTTGGCCAAACGGTACAGCAGCACATTGTGGTGGCCGTGGGGTCTACCGTTTCTCTGGACGTGACCTTAGCGCCCCAGAATGTGGAACAGAACGTGACGGTCAGCGCGACGAATGACCAGGTCGAGACCCAGACGTCGGAGATCGGGACGGTGATTACACCGCGGGAGATTGCAAACCTTCCGGTTCCGATGAGCAGCGATATGCGGAATCCCTTGAGTTTTGTAACATTGACGCCGGGCGTGGCCGGCTCCGAACCGGGCGCACAACCGGACTATCGCCTGCACATCAGCGGATCGCCGAGCAGTTCCAACGAGACGTATATCGACGGCATCCCGGTTGCGAACACGGCGCTGTCAGGGGATGTTTCGCTGAACCATCCGCCGATCGATGCGATAAGCGAGTTCCGGGTCATCAACAACAACCAGAGTGCGCAATATGGCTTTGCCAGCAGTGCGATCTCGTTCGCATTCAAGTCGGGCACCAATGACTTTCATGGCAGCCTTTTTGAGTTTCTGCAGAACGATAAGCTGGATGCCAACGATTATGTGAGCAATGCACTCGGCCAGCCGCGCGCACCCTTGAAGCAGAATGAGTACGGTGGCACCTTTGGCGGTCCGGTCCGCATCCCCAAGCTTTATAACGGGCGAGATAAGACGTTCTTTTTCGTCGAGTACACGCAGTTCTCCTGGCGGCCGAGTTCCAATAACGCCAGCCTGACGACCTTTCCCACGGCTTACCGGGGCGGCGACTTCACGCAATCCCTGGGCACGCAGATCGTAGATGCCAGCGGTACACCGATGACGGATGCGCTGGGACGGCCCATCTACAACGGCGAGATCTACGATCCGCACTCCGACCGCACGGTCACTGGACCGAATGGCAACCAGTACATTGTGCGTGATCCGTTTCCGAAAAACATGATCCCCAGCGGAAGCGTCAGCGCGGTTTCCCAGAACGTGCTGCAGGCGTTTCCGACTGCGACCAACGACGGAATCAACAACAACTATTTCCGCGTGCAATCAACCAAGAACGACGAGCACCGGCTGGTCGTGAAAATCGACGAGAACATCAACAACAAGCACAACGTGTCCGGCAGCGTCTTCCTGGGGACCTACAACAACGGCAACAACGGTGTGCTGAATGGCTATAGCAGCTCTGCTGTCGTGGCGCCCACCACGCAGGTGCGGTTCTCGTACAACTACACCCACTCCCCACGCGTGACCAATAACCTCAATGCGGGGTTCCTGCGCGACACAAACACCAGCGGCCCGAGCACGCTGGGCCCTGGTCTCACGGCGCTTGGGATCAATGGCCTGCCTGCGCCCGCGGGCGATGCACCCTACCCGTTCATCAATCTGCTCGGGGCTTTGTCTACGACCGTGGGTTCAGGAGGATCGAGTCATGATGCCGAAAATCGCTTCCTGGTGAACGATAACCTGAGCCTCACCTATGGACGGCACAGCCTCACGGTGGGTGGGGAACTGCGCCGGCTGCAACGCAACGAAACAGGGGTGGGCACCCCGCAGTTTGCATTTGACCCTACGGAGACAGGGCTGAACGGCATAGGCTTTGCGAATGGTGTGCCAGAGTCGATCCCGGTTGGCACGGGAAACTCCGGTGCGAGCTTTCTGGTCGGCGCAGTGGATTTCTCCAACGCAAGCTTTCCGATTGAACAGGGATACCGATGGCTGCACAGCGGTATCTATGCGCAGGACGACTGGAAGGCGCGCAAGAATCTGGTTCTGAATCTCGGCCTGCGCTACGACGTGATGCTGCCCCGTACCGAGGTGAACGGCTATGTGTCGACGGTGAATGTGGATCTGCCGAACCCTGCCGCAGGTGGTCTGCCGGGGGCGTACGAGTTCTATGGCAACGGAACGGGACGCAATGGGCAGAAGCGCATTGGTGTGACAGATTATAAGGGGATTCAGCCACGGCTCGGCTTTGCCTGGACGCCGTTTCCGGATCAGAAAACTGCGGTTCGGGGTGGGTTCTCCATCGTGCGACCTGATGGCAACGACAACCTTGAGAACGGTATTGGTTCCTCGCAGTACAGCATTGGATTCTCCGGGAGCGCAAGTGCAACGAAGCCCAGCAACATTGCGGGCGACCCCGCGTTCTTCTGGGACAATGGATTTCCGTCAGGAGGCGTAACGCCACCAGTACTTAGCCCGGGTATCCTGGTTGGCCTTACGAATCCCGCAATCATTTATCCGAAGGCAGGTTCACCTCCGACCCAGATGAACTGGGCGATGCAGGTGCAGCAGGAGATGCCGGGCAAGATGCTTGCTTCGATCGCCTACGTGGGATCGCACTCGTACCACATCGGTGTGTGGTCCAAGCCGAATGAGATCAACTATGCCAACGTGCAGAAGTACGCCCCTGCGGCGGCAAGCGTTGGTTTACCGTTGAACGCGTTTCTGGCGCAGCCCATCAACAGCCCTGCGGCGGCTGCGGCCGGGATCACACCACCCTGGGCAGGGTTCGCCGCAGCGGTGGGTCCGGCAGCCGCAACGATTGGTCAAGCCCTGCGCCCGTTTCCGCAGTATGGCAGCGTGGACAACCCCATCAATCCGATTGGCAGTGTCTCCTACAACGGCCTGCAGACCTCATTGCAGCGTCGTTACAGCAATGGGCTGACCTTCCTGTTGGCCTACACGTTCTCGAAGACGATCGGCAACGTTGATTCAAACAACGGGGCAAGCTCGGGCGCCGAGAATGCGCAGTATTCAGCCTCGTTCTATCAGGATTATTACAACCCTCGCGGGGCGCGCGCCGTGACCAGTTCTGATATCCCGCAGGTGGTGGCGCTGAGCTATACGTATGAGCTGCCTGTTGGCCAAGGGAAAGCATTTCTGAACAAGGGCGGGGTCACGAACGAGGTGCTGGGCGGATGGGAGGTCTCTGGTATCCAGCAGTACCAGAGCGGACGGCCGATCCATATCGAGTACGACGCCTTCGGTACATCCAACCCTTACTTTGCAACGGACGGGTACAGCTTCCGTCCCAACCTGGTTCCGGGTGTGCCGTTGCGGAGTCCGTCCTATAACAAGAGCTGCTCGGGCCCAATCCTTCCCAACCAGGTGGGTCGCAATCCGTGCCAGTTCTACATCAATCCTGCAGCCTTTGCCTTCCCGGCCGCAGGCGACTTTGGCAACGCACCCACCTTCATCTCGGGGCTGAGGCTGCCGTGGTTTTTGAACGAAAACCTTTCGGTGACCAAGCGCTTCAAGTTGTATGAGCGAGCCAACCTGCAGTTTCAGGCCAACTTCTTCAACGCCTTTAACCGGGTCGTGTTTTCCAACGGCGGCAATGCAAACACATTCATTTTCAACAACGCTCCCACGAGTCTGTCACAGGCTTCGCTGGCGAATTCAAACAGTGTGTTCGGCATTCTGACAGACCAGCAGAATGGTGCAAGAATGATCCAGTTTGCATTGAAGTTGGAGTTCTAGACTTGGCGGCCTGGTTCAGAGTTGCGGGTGTGGCTTTCTGCGGTGTGCCTCTTGCTCTGGCGCAGACGGCCCCCTCCGCACTGGAACAGCACCTGCGGGCAGCACAGCAGGCGCAGGCTACGCAGGACTGCCACACGGCGGCACGGGAGTACGGCAGGGCCGCGCAATGGATGCCCGGCAGTGGCGAGCTGCGCACGAACGAGGGCATCGCCTTATATTGCGATGGGCAGATGGATGCGGCCATTCAGGCCTTGGAAAGGGCAGAGTCCTTGAACGCTACCTTGTTTGCTCCGCACCTCTTTCTTGGTCTCGCGTGGAATCGCTCGGCGAAATATGACAGGAGCGCAAAGGAACTCAAGATCGCTCTGCGCCTCAACCCCGAGGATCTTCAGGCAAATCTTTGGCTGGGCTATACGTTCGCGGCGCAGAGGCAGCACGAACTGGCTGCCGAGCAGTTCGGGCGAGTGCTGGCCCTTGCGCCCCGGAACGTGGATGCGCAGTACGCGATGGCTGAAAGCTATGTCGCGATTGGGCAGGAGAAGGCGCGCGCCCTGGCGTCGCTCGCGCCGGGCGGGTCATGGCTCCTGCAACTCGCGGGCGAGCAGCAGGGGATGAGTGGGGATGCTGAAGGCGCCAAGGCCACGTTAGCTGAAGCAGCAAAACGAAGAGAAGTGGGCGGCAACGGAGACGAGGCACGGGAGAAAGCGCTGTATGAGCAGGCGCGGGAGGCAGAACTGAAAGCGCAGGCCGCGTTTGCCGCAATCCTGCGTGACGCTCCCGAGTCCTATCGGGCGCATGAGATTCTTGGCGACAGCTTTGCGGCCAGGCAGCAGCAGGATGCCGCGGTCGGAGAGTATCGCGAGGTGTTGCGCTTGGATCCGAGTCTGCCGGGAATACACGAGGCGCTCGGCTACTGCCTCATGTTGCAGGAGCGCTATGCGGACGCTGTGGCGGAGTTGCAGGCTGAGCAGCAACTTCAACCGCACTCCGCGCAGGTGCTCACGGAGCTTGGACGGGTACAGCTGGACAGCGGCGATGGCCCTGGCGCGATAGCGACATTGCGCTCGGCCGTCGCATTGAACGACCCGCCTGCCGATGCGTATGCCTTGCTTGGAAAGGCACTGCTGCGCAACGGAGACGCGCAGGGCGCGATCAGGAGCCTGGAGACGGCCACAGCAAAGGATGCCAGCGGGGCGCAGCCGTATTACCTGTTGGCCAGGGCCTATCGTGTGACGGGGAATCAGCAGGCAATGGAGCAGGCGATGGGCAAGTTTCACCAGTTGTCGCAGGATGAAGCCGCCCATCGCGCCGTGGAGCGCACAACGCTTGGGCCGCGCGCGGCGCCTCCACTGCTTTCCTCCGTGGATACACAAGATGCGCACTCCCCGAGGTGAAGGGGACCTGTTGAAGACAGCGAATGGTGCTGTTGCGATGAATCACTTCTAACTTTTGCGAGCGGAGAAGACAGCGATGGCAGTCAGTGAGACAACTGACCGGTTCCCTTTGAAGGAAGCGGTCCTTATTACGAGTGGTGATCTACGCGAGGCAGCGAACGTGACCTGCTGGCCGGCACAGCGTGAGCTGGAAGAGCAGCTGACAAGGTGCTTTGCGGAGCAGGGCGTCGCGCTTCGGCGTGCATTTCCGGTAGATCCGGGAAAGGGTCATGGCTTTGTGTCGAGCCAGCGCATGGGCATGGATATCGCGGCCACGATCGATCCGCAGGCGAACCTTGTGTTCGCAACCGCTGCCTGGCAATACACCCACCATGTGCTGCCTGGATTGCGAAGCCATCGGGGTCCCATTCTTACGGTGGCCAACTGGTCCGGGCAGTGGCCCGGGTTGGTCGGTCTGCTGAACCTGAACGGCTCGCTTGTGAAGGCAGGCGTGCCTTTTTCGACGTTGTGGAGCGAACACTTCGACGATGACTACTTTTTGGGTCGGCTCCAGGAGTGGATCGCAAAGGGCACCGTTACGCATGACCTGTCGCACGTACGCGCTCTGAAGCCAGAGAGCCTGCCGGCCGATGCGGGTGCCCTGGGCAGCCAACTCGCGGGAGAGCTTCAGGCACGCAAGGTCATTCTGGGTGTCTTCGACGAGGGATGTATGGGCATGTACAACGCCATCATTGATGACGAACTGCTGAACCCTGCCGGCTTCTTTAAAGAGAGGCTGAGCCAATCGGCGTTGGTGGCACGTATGCGCTCCGTCTCCGAGGAGGAGGCGTCCGGAGTGCGCAGCTGGCTGGACGGGAAGGGTCTTCAGTTCCATACCGGCCCCGATCCGAAGGCCGACCTTACCGACGGGCAGATCCTGGAGCAGTGCAAGATGTATATCGCGGCGACGCGGATTGCGGATGACTTTGCCTGCGATTCGATTGGCATTCAGTATCAGCAGGGTTTGAAGGATATGGTGCCCGCGTCCGATCTGGTCGAAGGGCTGTTGAACAATCAGGAGCGTCCCCCGGTGTACCGCGAGGGCACGACGGAAGAACTGTACGCAGGCGGCCCGCTGCCGCATTTCAACGAGGTGGATGAGTGCGCGGGCGTCGACGGCGTCGTCACGAATCGCGTGTGGCGTGCCCTGGGCTTCGATCCTTCAACTACCTTGCATGATGTGCGCTGGGGTGCCGAGTACGAAGGACAGTTTGTGTGGGTGCTGCAGATCTCCGGTGGCGCGCCGCCGAATCATTTCGTGGATGGCTATGCCGGTACTTCCAGCGATCGTCAGCCACCGATGTACTTCCCGTTAGGTGGCGGCACACTCAAGGGAGTCGGACGGAAAGGGCCCATCGTGTGGAGCCGCGTCTTCGTGGATGGAGGAGCTTTGCATGTGGATCTTGGCCTGGGTGCGGTGCTGGAGCTCCCCGGCGAAGAGACCCAACGGCGCTGGAACGCGACCACCAGCCAGTGGCCGATGGTGAGCGCTGTCTTTCATGGCGTCTCACGCGACAGCTTTATGGGCCGTCACAGGGCAAATCATGTGAGCATCGCGTACGCCCCCACAGAAGAGGACGCAGTGAAAGCACTTTCTGTGAAGGCCTCGATGTTGCATCAGCTCGGGGTGGCTGTTCATCTCTGCGGTGACGTAGGCGTTGGCTAGAGCACTGTCCGGGATCGCGACTACGAGTCGTTTTCAAAGAGCAAGCTGAGATTGTGAAGGGTGGAGAATGCGGTTATCGTCACACGTTATTAAGAGCACGATTGTTGGCGGCCTGGGTGGATTGCTGTTCGGGTTCGACACGGCCGTGATCTCGGGTACCACGGCGCAGTTAACGCAGCAGTTTCATCTCTCGCAAGCCGCGTTGGGCAATACGGTGGCAAGCGCGCTTTGGGGCACTGTGCTTGGCGCTATCTTTGCTGGCATACCGGGTCAGAAGTTCGGCAGGCGCGACAGCCTGCGCGTCATGGCCAGCTTCTATGTCCTGTCCGCGCTTGGCTGTGCGCTTGCGTGGAACCTGCCCTCGCTGATCTTCTTCCGCTTCCTTGGCGGTATCGGCATTGGTGGGTCATCCGTGCTCGGCCCCATGTACATCGCAGAGTTGGCCCCAACGGACTGGCGCGGCCGCCTGGTTGGTTTCTTCCAGGTCAATATCGTGGTCGGCATCCTGCTGGCGTACATCTCAAACGCCGCGCTGGGGGCCATGCATCTCGGATTGACGGAGTGGCGCTGGCAGCTCGGGGTTTCGGCGGTACCTGCCACCCTGTTTCTCGTGATGCTGTTCTTTATCCCGCGCAGCCCGCGCTGGCTGCTTACGCAATCGCGTGATGCGGAGGCGCTCGAGGTTCTACGCACCATTGGCGTGCTCGAGCCCGAACTGGAGATGCGGCAGATCATCGCCGCGCTTCGGGAAGAGGGCACGGGTGTGCAGGACTCGCTGCTTGCGCGCAAGTACCGCGTGCCCGTGATGGTCGCTATCACAGTCGGTATGTTCTCCCAGCTGACGGGGATCAATGCCGTCCTTTATTACTTGAATGACATCTTCAGCTTCGCAGGTGCGTCGCGTGTTTCCGCCAATCTGCAAGCAATTGCGGTCGGCGCTACCAACCTGGTCGCCACGCTGGCCGCCATGTCGATCATCGATAAGTTCGGTCGCAAGAAGCTGCTGCTGATTGGGACCATGGGCTTGATTGTTAGCCTCGGCAGCATCGGGTACATCTTCCAGACGCATCGGCACCTGGATCTTCTGGTCTGGTTGCTGATGGGCTTCATCGCCTGCTTCGCCGTATCGCACGGCGCGGTGGTCTGGGTCTATATCAGCGAGGTGTTTCCAAACCGGCTGCGGTCCAAGGGACAAAGCCTGGGCAGTTCCTCACACTGGATTGCCAATGCCATCATCTCCGCAGTCTTTCCGCTGCTGGCCAAGAACTCCGGAGCGGTGCCGTTCTTTTTCTTTGCGGCCATGATGGTGCTGGATCTGTTTCTTGTCTTCTTTGCTTACCCAGAGACAGCACGCGTCTCCCTGGAAGAAATGCAGCATGCTATCGCGCACTGATACACCACTTTGCCGGTTGCACTACGAAGCGCCGAGACGTCGCGACGCCGAATGAATACAGATCATGTTCAAGAAGGATCCCCCAAATGGAAGCACGTTGCGTTGTAACGAAGGAAAGAGGCTTCGCTTTCACCCATCTGGCGTTGCTGCTCACGTTGTTGGGCGCGCTGCAGGCTGCCCCAACGCTGCGGGCGCAGGATCTTGCCAGCCTGGCCGTCCCACGCAACTACACGCAGCAACGCATCACCTCGTCGGACCTGACCGGGGGCAACGATGATGGCGACAGGGCGCACCCCATCATGCCCGGCGAGACGCGCACGCTGGGCCAGGTCACAGGTCCCGGCATCATCACGCACATGTGGTTCACGATCGATTCGCCCGAGGCGTACCACCTGAAGAAGCTGGTGCTGCGCATCTACTGGGACGGCGACACGCTCCCCGCAGTGGAGGCGCCCATCGGAGACTTCTTTGGCCTTGGTCTTGGGCAGTACTTCATGTATGCGTCGGCACCACTCAGCGTGGGTTCGCAGAAGGCATTGAACAGCTTCTTCTCGATGCCGTTTCGCAAGTCTGCCAAGATAACGATCACGAACGACGGGGAAAAGCCCACGGGCTCGGTGTACTACAACATCGACTGGCAGAAGCACACGAGCCTGCCCTCGGATCTGATGTACTTCTACGCGGAGTACAGGCAGGCGCAACCAAACAAGGGCTCGACCGATGATTGGACTTCCAACGGTGTTCCGGCGGTTAACGGCAAGAAGAACCTGAACGGCGAAGACAACTATGTCATCCTGCAGACGGAAGGGCCAGGGCAGTACATAGGCGTCACGTTCAACGTGTTGCAGAACCAGGGGGACTGGTGGGGTGAGGGCGATGAGATGATGTTTATCGACAGCCCGGAAAAGCCTTCCATCACCGGTACGGGAAGTGAGGACTACTTCCTGGGCGCCTGGTGCTATGGCAACTGCGGCATCAATCCATTTGGATCAAACCGCCCCACATTCGCCTACCCACAGTATGGCAATCCGGTGAACGGCGGAGATGATCGCGGGGCGAAGTGGATGGTCTACCGTTTCCACCTGGACTCGCCCGTGCCCTTCAAGAGTTCCTTCAAGATGACCATCGAACACGGCCATGCCAATGCTCGTTCCGACAACTTCTACTCGGTGGCGTACTGGTACCAGAAAGGCTCCCATCAGCTCCGGGCGCCGTTGCCTCCCGTGCAGGATCGCATCCCGCACGGCGTAAACACTGCCGGTCCCACGGCTGGCGAGCCGTAGAGCTCGTACCCAATCGTTGTGCTGCGCATTTAGGATGGAGGGAACCCCTGACAGGAGTACCTCCACCCGTTGCCGTATCCGATTCTTTCAACAGCCGCTCCAGCCGACGCGGGGCTTCGTGACAAGGTTGCGCTGGCAGTGATGGCGAAAGCACCGCGGCCCGGCAAGGTGAAGACGCGATTGCAGCCGCCGCTGACAGCGGAAGAGGCTGCGGCGCTGAATGTGTGCTTCCTGCGAGACACCACGGAGAATATCTCTGCGGTCGCCGCCGAAGGGCGTGCTGCCGGTCTGATCTGCTACACACCGGTCGGCGACGAGGCAGCGTTTGAGGGCTTGCTGCCCGATGACTTCATACTGATTGCGCAGCATGGCGACGGCTTCGGTGAGCGGCTGTGGCTTGCTGCGCGGGACCTCCTTGCCTGTGGGTATGGGGCTGTGTGCCTGATTGATTCCGATTCGCCCACGATGCCGCATGCGGCGTTGCAGGCTGCGGTTGCGGAGCTGGGCAAGCCGGGTGACCGTGTGGTGCTGGGTGGCTCAGCCGATGGAGGCTATTACCTAATCGGGGTGAAAGCGCCGCATCGCGAGCCGTTCGAGAACATCACCTGGAGCACGCCAAGCGTGTATGACGAGACAGTGCGGCAGGTGCAGGAGGCAGGGTTGGAGCTGATCGAATTGCCAACCTGGTACGACGTGGATGAGGCGATCACGTTGGCCGTGCTGGAGGATGAGTTGTTGCAGGGACGTCGTCCCGGGTTTGTGCATGCCGACGGCTACGACGCACGGCATACGCGACAATTTCTCCAGGAACGGCGAGGCGGATCATTACGCGCGGCGGATGCGCCGCAGCCTGAGCTGGCGTGATGCGACGTTTGGGTGTTCTTGAGCAATGGGGTGACGGCGATGCGCGGCTGACGAATGCGGCGCTTTGTGTTCTGGGCTTTGCGCTGGTGTGGCTGGCACATCAGTTTGGCAATGAGATCAGCCGCTTCTGGATCGGGTTTGAGGATGTGTCGCTGCTGTCTGTGCTGGTCTTTCTTGGATCGGTACTGATCGTGCGCACACAACCGGTAAATCGGGCCACACTGTGGATCGTGGTGTGGTTTGCCGTGGCGATGCACCTGATGACCTTTCTGCAGGATCCGGTTCTGTCGTCGGACATGTATCGGTACGTGTGGGATGGAATGGTGCAGCACCATGGGTTCAGCCCTTACCGCTATGTGCCGGGCGACCCGGCGCTGGCGGCTTTGCGAGGGCCGAATCAAGAGATCTTCGACAACATCAACCGGCGCGATTACGCGCGGACGATCTACCCGCCGGTAGCCCAGATCCTCTACTGGGCCGCCGCGTGGTTTGCGCCGACAGTCAACGCGATGAAGCTGACCATGCTGGCCTTTGAGGCTCTGGCCGCGTGGGGCGTGGCAAAGATCCTGGAGCGAATGGGACGGCCTGTGGCGGAGGTGCTGCTGCTGGCGTGGTGTCCTTTGCTGGTGTGGGAGATCGGCGACGCGGCGCACGTGGATGCGGCGGTGATCGGCTTCCTGGCATTGGCCCTGCTGTTCCGCTGGCGGGAGCGGCCCTGGCTGACGGGACTCTTCCTGGGTTTCGCTGTGATGACCAAGTTTTACCCGCTGGTGCTCTTTCCTGCACTGTGGCGACGACGGGACTGGCGGATGCCGACGGCTCTGGTGGCTGTTGTCGCCATTGGGTACGCGATGTACGCGCGGGTGGGCAGGCTGGTGTTTGGCTTTTTGTTCACCGGGTACACCAAAGAAGAGGGGATGGAGAGCGGGGCGCGGTACTTCCTGCTGGACTTCGCACGGTGGCGGCTCAAGATGCGCTGGCTTCCGACCGCGTCGTTTTACCTGCTGTGCGTAGCCGTACTGGGCGCGATCTGCTGGTGGTGCTGGCGACGGGCAACAGTTGAGCGTGCTGCTGGCCGCGACATGACGCCTGCGTTTGTGCGCGGTGCTGGAGCGCTCGCATTTGCATTCATGCTGCTGTTTTCCCCCCATTATCCCTGGTATGTGATCTGGCTGGTGCCCTTCATGGTATTGGCGCCGAGTCTGCCCATGTACACCTATGTGCTGGGGCTATGGTTCGGGCTTACCACGGGACTCGCTGCGCCAGGGCCGAAGATGTTCGGCTTGAACGAGCGGCTGTATTTCTCCGTTGCGATTGCGTTTGTGGTGGACTTCCTGCTTCGTCGGTGGCCGGTGTGGGATCGGCTGGTCTCGCATTGGCGTTTGCTCGAGGATGGCAACGCTCGGGAGCGTTCGACGACCGGTACCGTCAGCCGTCTTTAAGCGCCAGGGACGGCCGGCTTCCGCCGAATCGGCTGCGAAAGGCCGCGATGTGACGACGAAGTGCCTGCAGGAGCATACGTGCCAGAAGTCCCGCCGTCAGCAGGCTCACTGCCGCTGCACCACCGGCTACATAAGGATGTCGCGTCGCTACCCATGTCAGACCGATGGCTGCGAGATCTTCTGCGCCGCTCAGCGCTGCGTTGGAGACGGGCTCCGGCGACGGACTCACGGCGACACGCGCCGCTGTCTTGGATCCATGCGCCACGGCGGCTACTGCGGCGCCTGCGACCGTCACGGCAATCTGCATCGCCGGTGACAGGTGCGCACTGGCCCGGTAGGCCAGCAGGGCAGCGACTGGCAGGCGAACAAAGGTGTGTAGTGCGTTCCAGACAACGTCAAAGAGTGGAATCTTGTCGGCAAAGAACTCGACGCAGAACAGCGCGACCGCGGTGACGATGACCCAGGTATCCGCCAGCCCGCCCAGGCCCACGGGCAGGGCAAACCAGTGCGTCCGCGCGAGAAGGCCGAGCATGGCTACGGTTGCGTAGACATTGAGCCCCGCCGCGAAACTCACGGCTACCAGGAATGCGATCAGCGATGCGGGATCCATGCTCATAGAGCGCGATTGTAGCCCCGGGAGGGACGGGAACGCGTCGGGTTCTCAGGGCTTGTCGGGAGATAGACGCAGTCACGAAGGGCACGGCTTGCACCATGCCCTTCACGGTTTCGTCAGATGCTGGAGCAAAAGCAGGTTCCCGTTCGGGGAATGACAAGAAGAAAACAAGGACAAGACAAGTTGCTTGTTAGGCCACGGGGTGGCCAGCGGCCTTGTAGATGGCTTCTATCGCGAGCATGTCGGCGAGGCCTTCTTCTCCGGGGGTGGTGGGTGTTGTGATGTTGTGGATGCAGTCGGTGAGGTGGTCGGCTTCAAGGGTGAACTGATAGGGACCCTGCTCGGCGCTGGTTTCCTGCGCTACGATCTTGTCGCCTTTGCGCTGCGTGTAGCTGAGGCCGTTGTAGCTATACGCGGGCTCCACGTGAATGTAGCCGGTGGTCCCGGAGATGGTGACGAAGTTGGGGCCGGCCTGGCCATAGCTGGAGCCTGAACTGGCGATGCGTTTGGAAGGGAAGACGAGGTTCCACTCAATGGTCTCCTCCATCGAGGCATAACGCGGGCCGGGGTTGGTCGTGGTGACCTGGGCGGCATAGCTGGCGGGTTCTTCACCGGTGATCCAGCGGATCGCGTTGAGCGGGTAGATGCCGAGGTCGAAGAGGGAGCCGCCGCCGGCAAACTTCTTATCGAGCCGCCAGCCGCTGATGCCCGGACCATAGAAGCCTCCCTGGAAGCCCTGGATGTCGCCGATCGCGCCGGAGCGGGCGAGGTCGCGGATCTTGAGCCAGAGCGGGTCATAGTGGACGCGGTAGGCGATCATGAGCTTCACGTTCGCGTCCTTGCAGGCCTTGATCATGGTGCGGCACTCGTCGGAGCTCATGGCCATGGGCTTCTCGCACAGCACATGCTTGCCGGCCTTGGCGGCGCGGATGGTGTACTCGGCATGCATGGAGTTGGGGAGACCGATGTAGACGGCATCGATGGCCTTGTTGTCGGCAATCTTGTCGAAATTCTCGTAGGTGTAGATGGAGTCTTGCGGAATGTTGAACTGGCTCTGGTACTTCGGCGCCTTGGCTTCGGCATGACCGGAGACGAGGCCCGTGATCGTGCATTTGCTGGACTTGGCGACGGCAGTCATGAAGATGTCGGAGATGCCGCCCAGGCCTACCGCGGCAAAGCCGATCTTGCGGTTAGGTGAGGCTGTGTTCTGGGCCCAGGTGGGGAGCGTGGTCGCGGCTGCGGTAAGGGCGGAGAGCTTGGTGAAGTGGCGGCGGTCCATGGGGTCCTTGGGAGAGTTCGTGGTGAGCAAAGCAGGGTTCCCGTGCGGGGAAGGGCAGATAGAAGAGCAGCTGCGGATTCCGTGCGGGATAACGGTACGAAAGCAAACGCAGATCCCCTTCGGGGATGACAACCGGAAGGCAAGTGCATGCAGCGCTGAGTCGCGAAGGTGTGCACGAGGTCCCAACTTACAACTTAGAACCCGCAACGTACAACTGTCTCAGCGCCGGAACGCAGGCAGGTTGCCCGGAACGAGAACCTGGAGTTTGTAAAGGTGAGTTCGTGCCGTAATGTAGAGGGTGCGTCCGTCGGAGCCGCCCCAGGCCAGGTTGGCGGCGACCTCCGGAAGTTGAATCTGGCCTAACACTTTGCCTTCGGGCGTGAGGATGCGGATGCCGCCCGGGCCGCTGGTCCAGATGTTGCCGCGCGAATCAACTTTCAGGCCGTCGGGAACGCCTTCGCCTTCATGACCGGTGAAAGTCATGAGGTCGTGTGGGGCGCCCACCGTGCCGTCAGGGAGGATGGGGTAAGCAACGACACGTTGGTCCGGGCCGGAGTTGTTGACGTACAGCGTTTTGTTGTCGGGCGAGAGCGCGATCCCATTGGGCGTGGGCAAATCGGTGATGACGGGCGTTGGCTTGCCATTCACGACGTGGAAGACGGCCTGGTAGGGAAGCTGCTTCGCGGGATCTTTGTCACGGAGCTTGAGGCCGTAGTCAGGATCGGTGAAATAGAAGGAGCCGTCAGGGGCGAAGACGAGATCGTTGGGGCTGTTCAGGTGGTGGCCGTTGTAGTTGTCGAAGTAGGGCGTTTGCTTGACGGGAGCTGCCGGGTTCGACGGGTCTTCGGTGAGATGGACCACGTCGCGGGCATACTGCTGCATGGCAACGACAGTGCCGTCCGGAGCAGTGGCCATCCCGTTGGGCCCGGTAGTGGCGCCCTTTGGTGAGCCGGTCGGGGTGCCGGCGGACTTGGCGTAAGGGCCGTGGGTGTAGTCGACGATCGTGGTGACCTGGCCGTCAGGGGTGGCGGCGTGCACGCGGTCGGCTTCTTCATCGACGAACCAGAGCCGGCCCTTGTACCACATGGGGCCTTCGGTAAAGGTGAAGCCCGCGGCGAAGACGGTGGGAGTGGCATCCGGTGCGAGCAGCTGATCGAGAGCAGGATCGAGGCGGAGGACCTTCGGGACGGTAACTTGGCTCATAGCACTCGTTGTGATGGCGACCGGTGTCGATGCGGCAGGGCGAGCGGAAATTTTCGCTGGCGGAACCATCACCAGGCAGACAGCAGACGCCCAGGCAAAGCGGCTCCGCAGCGCAACGTTCGTCCGTGCCCCCTGTTGTCTCAACGGCCCTCGCAGCATGTAAGAGTGTGCCTCAATTCTGACACCATCCAAGGGAGATCAGCCCTGCAGTGTGGTGCCCGGAGGGGGACTTGAACCCCCACGACCGGTAAAGGTCTGCGGATTTTAAGTCCGCTGTGTCTGCCGATTTCACCATCCGGGCTTTCTGGGCACTAGCGTGATCCTAACGTATTCCCGCGACCTTCAACCTGCTTGGATCGAACGTCAAACCCTGTCCGCTGTCTGGTTTGCGGAGACAGGATCGGCGTCGGCCATACCCATGGCGATCGCACTGAATACCAGGGCGACAAAGCTGGCAGTGGGCACGAGGAGTCCAATCCTCAGCGAACCCGCAGCGGTCGAGAGAGCGCCGGTGAGCCAGGGCACCAGGGACGCCCCCACCCCGGCAAGAACGAAGACCGTCACGGACCGGTAGTTCGGAAGAGTGATCGCGAGAACCCAGGGATACAGTGGCCCCAGGCCGAACCCACAGAGAAGGCCTGCCAGCGGGATCACGGCCTGACCTGGAAGAAGCAGAAGCATGGCCAGAGCTACCCCAACAGCTGCAATGTGTAGAGCGCGAGCCTTGCGGGTATGCAGCCAGCCAGCAGCTTTGACCGAGTGTGCCGCGCGGCTGAGCAGGAGACCCAGCCAAAAGGCCGAGTTTGCTGAAACGGCTATTCGGACCCCAAGGGCGGAACGCTCGGCATAGGTGGTCAACCAGCTGCCAATCGCGCTCTCCAGGCCGACGCTGCAGGCCGCGAACAGGCAGAAACGCAGGGGAGCCCATGCGAGGCGGCGCGAAAGGCTGTTCGACGATGCGGGGGGCGCATTCCTGCCAGAAAACGAGAGGATGTAGATGGCACCGGCCCCAGCCGCGAAGACTGACCCGATCGAGCGGTAGAGAGTGGCCACGGAGAGCAGGCGAAGGGAGTGAAGGGCAAGTGCAGGCGAGGCGCATGCACCAGCAGCCCAAAGCAGATTCAGCCGGTTTAGCTCGAGGTCGGCTTGCGCCGGGGAGGCTTCGCGGGAGCGTAGCAGGCTGATGGCGGTCATCGTCAGACCAAGTCCCAGGCCGTACACGGCGTACCAAAGAACAAGGCCCGACGGCTGGTGTGTGGAGAGTGCGAAGAGACCAAAGGACGAGAGTACGAGTCCGATGGCCACGGCGCGTTCCAGGCGTCCCCGGGCAAACAGGGCTCCGCTGGTAGATCCTCCCCATGCAGCCATCAGGAGGAGGCCGCCGTGCCCGTCCGAGAGTCGCCACTCGTGCAGGGTGGCCGGCAGCGTCGCGCCAAGCAAGGCGGTCCCGACCCCCGTAAGGAAAAAGGCAAAGGCGAAGAGGATGGATCGGGTCCGGGTATTCACGGCTTCGGGTCGGGGACTGGAGAAGCCGAACGCACCCCGGTCACGGACTCCCGGAGAATGAGCTCGGGATCGACCTGCACGGTCGCCGGGCCAGGGTGGGCGGAGCTGCCGCCAATGCGGCTGATGATCGTCTCCGCGGCGAGCAGGCCCATGGTGCGCAAAGGCTGGCGGACGGTGGTGAGGCTCGGGTTCTGGAAGGCGGCCGACTGAATATCGTCAAAGCCGATAACGGACACATCCTGGGGTATCTGCAGACCGGCTTCCCGCAGTGCGCGCACAGCCCCGATCGCCGAGATGTCGTTGAAGGCGAAGATCGCCGTGAATGGGATGCCTGAGGCGAGCAGGCGCTGTGCGGCGAAGTACCCCGGCTCGTGCGTCGGGGTATCGCCCTCTAATTGCGCTACCAGGCTCGGATGGATGGGCACACCATGCGCCTCCGCGGCTGCCTGGATGGCGCCCCAGCGAACCTCTGTATCGGAGGAGAAAGCTTGGCCTTTGATCACCGCAATGTGGCGGTGACCGAGGCCTGCAAGATAGCCGACGGCAAGCTCCGCCGCGCGGCGATGATTCAGGACGATCCTCGTCACGCCATCGTGCGCCTCCGCTGAGGAGATCGTGACCGTGGGCAGGCGAATGTGCTCGGGCAGAGCCGTATCGATGGCGATCAGGCCGTCAATCGCGCGTTCGGAAAGCGTCGCCAGGCACTGTTCGATGACCTCGGCCTTGTGGTGATGGCTGATCAGCAGGTAGAAATACCCGGCCTGCTGTAACCCTTGCTCGAGCCCGGAGAGCACAAGGGCGGTGTAGCCCTCGGCGATCTCCGGGACGAGAACGCCCAGCGTCATCGATTGACCGCGCCGCAGTGACCGGGCAAGCACATTGGGACGGTAGTTCATGGCCCGGGCTGCTTCGAAGATCCTGTCCTGGGTCGTTTGCGGAATCGAGCGAGCAGCGGGCGCTCCATTGAGCACACGGGAGATGGCGGCGGCAGACAGGCCGAGGTGCGCGGACAGGGTCGCCAGGGAGGCTCTTCCGTCCGTAGCACCTCTTCGGGAGCTCGGGTCCTTTGAAATCTTCAAGTCGTTTCGTGCCGTCCAATGCCGATCAGTGATGAGGTAGCGCAGAAGAAATACGGTTCTGGGGTCTGCTTAACGGGATCGTGCGGCCTGACGCTTCAGCAGCCGGGCGCGGCGGACGAGCTCGGCTTCCGAATACATCGTCCCGCGGCACGCGGACGCGCCACAGTAGCACGGTGCTTCCTCGCTCAGGTCGGAGTCATACAGATGGTAGTCGTAGACAAGCTCCTCATTGGCAGCGATGTCGCGAATGGCCCGGATGAAGATCCGCTCGTCCCGTTCCTCGGTCTCGCAGTTGGCGTCGCAGGAGTGATTCAGGAACATGGCCGTAGCGAAACCGTCGATAACCTCGCCCTTGTCGCCGAACCCAAACAGATACGTCACCGGGCGGCCACCGTACAGCTCGTCGGCGACCTTCTTGGGGATGCGCGGGCCGTCGTACTCCGCAATGATCGAGTTTTTTCCGATGGGGTCGAGGGTGTAGCAGCCGGCCGCATGGATGTCCGACGAGCGAATCAGGAGGCGAGGTGGGTTGCGCAGACCTGTGCGCTTGAGCCGGGGGGAGCTTGGGGGACGCGGCATGGGGGAGAGTGTAGCAGTTAGCCCGGGCAGTTGACTCCCCGGCAGAACGACAGCACAAGGCTGTTTGCGTAGATCATTGTTTGCCGTCTAATAGAGTTGTGGGCGCTTTGTATACAAGGTTCTGGGCCGGTTTGGTCGTGAGTGGGGCTTTCTTGGCCGGAGGTACGCCGCTGCGTGCTCAGAGCACGGCGCCGGGTACGCCCTGTCCGCCTGTGCGCGACACGCAGGGCAACCTCATTCCAAACACCGGCTGTGTCACGGGCACACCCGCGGCTCCCGCCGCTGACCGTTTCCCATATCCGGGCGAGACCCAGCCCGCAATACAGACACCGAACAGTCCGACGGCCCCGACGGCCCCGCAGGTAGCCGCACCGCAGCCGCAGTCGAACGATGCGCCGGGGGCACCGGCAGGGAAGCGTTTTCCGTATCCCGGCGAAACGGACGCACCCAGCACGCCCCAGACACCCACCGCGCCATCAGGGGCGTCGAGCCCTCCGAAGGGTTCGCCGTTGCAGGATGCGGGGAGTTCCGGAGATTCGACTTCTTCTTCCGCCGGCACTTCCTCTTCGAGCAGCTCATCGGCCGGTGCGGGGCAGGATGATGAGGCCGGCAAGGGCAGCAGCGCCGCTGACCCGGACGCGAACGACCCGGCAGCTGTTCCGCGCAGCAAGCGACACAAGCTGCCGCCGGTTCCCAGGCAGAGCCCGTCGGAGCGCGAGCAGGAAGACGTTCAGGTCGCAGGCTTCTACTTCAACAACGGCAACTTCAGAGGCTCCTACGAACGCGCCAGGGATGCGGTGTCGTTGGATGGGGACGATGCCGCCGCACACCTGGCGCTGGGCGATGCCGCACGAAAGCTTGGCAAGCTCGATGAAGCCGAGAAAGCCTACAGGCGTTGCCTGGAACTGGACCCCGTGCCCAAGGTGAAGAAGTCTGCGGAGAAGTCACTCCGCGAGATGACGGGCGGGTAACCGCGGGCCTTGTTCCCCGGGCAGAATCAGTTTTCTGCCGGCTTGTACGGACGCTGGAGAAACTCCGGCAACTCTGTAGGCAGGGGACGCATGGGGGAGGCACTTCGGCCGTTCCTGCCCGGCAGCACCGCGTCCGTGGTCGACGCTGTGGCTTGGCCAGCGTCGTCCTCAGCGAGAAGATCTTCTTCGATGTGCAGGTATTTGCGCAGATACCGAAGGGGTTCTTCCGCGAGAGCCATCTGGCGGAGATGGTACCGCCAGGCATTGGGGCGTGACGATCGACGCACAAAGGGCTTTCGATGCACGGTGCGAATCGACCCGTCCGGCATGGATCGCCGAAAGACCTGCGGTGGGACGTCAAAGGTGATCTCCGCGCCCGGTTTCCAGAAGGTTCTGGCGAATTCGTGGGAGAAGATCAGCGCGTAGTAGCGGCGTTGCGCGTCGAGCAGGGCGAGGGCGGCCTCGCTTGAGATCCAGGGCAGACCCAGACGGGTGGTGTACCACCGACGGAACTCGAAGCCGTTGGCCCGGGCCCGACCGACAACAAGCTGCAGAAGTTCCAGGCGGGTCATGGACGTGTCTAGCAGAACCTCGCCCAAAAGGTAGCAGCTTCTACAGCATCTGCCCATCCCCAACGTGGGGGTTGGGGGGTGTCGGGCAGCTTCTACGCGGCGGACACCGCTTTATGGTTCAAACGTTGTCTCGCGCCGGATGCGCTCGCGGACGTGGTCGGACGTACCCAGTACCCCGTTCAAACCGGAGCCCGACAGGACTACGGCTTCCGCGTGCCGGTCCCGCCAGTGGCGGAGGACCCACGTGATAGCAACCATGCCGAGCGCCAGAACGGCAAACGGAACAATCCATGCTACCAGGTCAAATCCACCGCGGATCGGGGAGGCCAGAACCGTTGCACCGTACTGGTTCTCAAACCAGTGCAGAAGGCTGCTGTCGGAGGCCCCGGAGTTCAGCTGCGCGTGCAGATTCGCGATGAGACCCGGTGAGTCGGGGCAGCCCATGTGATTGCACTCAAGCAGGATCTCCGCGCAGCCACAGGTGCACATGAGCTTATGGCCCAGCTTGTCGAACCGTGTGCTCGGATCGCCCGCGCCGAGCATGATCGTCGCGCTGAGCGAGATCACGAGAACCTGGAATAAGCGCTTAAGCATGACCGGCCTTTCCCGGTGCCGCCATGGCAACGACCGGCCTCTCCGACCCCAAGAGCTCCCGTCGGGAAGATCTGGCAAGTGCCGCCGCGGAGGCCGTCGCACGCTGGCTGCCGGGCAACAACGACGGAACCAGCGCAATTGCCGTGCCGAAGATGACAATTCCCACGCCGATCCAGATCCAGTTCACGAGCGGGTTCAGGAACACCTTGATGTCGGGGCGGTTGGTCTGCGGGTTGCGCCCTTCGAAGACAACGTACAGGTCGCGGGCAAGCGTCGAGTGGATCGCAACTACAGTCGAGGCCTGGGCGTGATCGGTGTCCGGGAAGTAGACGCGGCGTTCCGGGCTGAGCCGGGTCACGAACTTGTTGCCGTGGTAGAGATCCAGCAGGGCGTAATCGGTGTCGTAGTTGGCATTTGAGTCCTGGGAGAAGGACTGGCAGAGCAGCTTCCAGGAGCCGATGGAGATGGAATCGCCAAAGCCCATCTCCGTCTCACGCGACTGGTTGAAGGCCGCACCGGCAAGACCAATAAACATGACCACGATGCCGAAGTGGATCAGGTATCCGCCATAGCGGCGAGTATTACGCCGCGTCAGCAGGATGGCGGAGCTAAACAGGTTGCGCCCCGTCTGGGTGCGGACCACGTTGGCGCCGCGCAGGAACTCGGCCGAGATCGCGATGAGGACGCCGACGGACAGCGAGATGCACATGAGGGCATACACAGAGCTGGTCGGGTCGTCCTCCGCCCAGGGTCGTACGCCGGCGATCATCAGTACGGCGGCCGTGAGCAGGATAGCGGTGCAGGGCAGCACGAAGTTGCGGCGGATCGCGCGAAACGACGTGCTGCGCCACGCAAGCAGGGGACCGACGCCGGTCAGGAAGATGAGCCCAAGACCAATCGGCACCATGACGCGGTTGTAAAACGGCGGCCCGACCGTGACCTTGGACCCCTGAACGAACTCGCTCAGGATGGGAAAGAAGGTGCCCCAAAGCACCGTAAAGCAGGAGGCCAGTAGGATGAGGTTGTTGAAGAGAAAGCTGGACTCGCGGGAAACAAGCGACTCGAGGTGATTCTCGCTCTTGAGGTGATCCTTCTGCCGAAAGAACGTGAACAGGCAGACGCAGAAAACAAAGACCAGGAACACAGCAAACCAGGTTCCAATAGAGCTCTGGGCGAAGGCATGCACGGAGCTGACCAGGCCCGAACGCGTCAGCCAGGTGCCTACTATGGTGAGGATGAACGTGGTGAAGATCAGCCACACGTTCCAGACCTTCATCATGCCGCGCTTTTCCTGCATCATCACCGAGTGCAGAAACGCGGTTGCCGCAAGCCAGGGAAGCAGGCTGGCGTTCTCCACGGGGTCCCACCCCCAGTAGCCGCCCCAGCCCAGCACGGCGTAGGCCCAATGCATGCCCAGGCAGATGCCGCAGGTCAGAAAGAGCCACGTCACCATGGTCCAGCGCCGGGTAATGTGAATCCACCGCTCGCCGGGATACCGCATCATCAGGGCGCCCAGGGCAAACGCAAACGGCACAGAGAAGCCCACATAGCCCAGGTACAACATGGGCGGATGGATCACCATCTCCGGGTACTGGAGCAGAGGATTCAGGCCAAACCCATCCGCCGGTCCAACGCCGCCGGGCACAATCGCGAACGGGGGCGCCGCGAAGACGAGCAGCAGGAGAAAGAACACCTGGATGCCGGCAAGGATCGTCGAGGCATACGCAGACAGGGTGATATCCACCTTGTGGCGCAGGCGCAGCACGCAGCCGTACGCAGCCAGCAGCAGCGCCCACAGCAGCAGGGAGCCCTCCTGGCCGGACCAGAGGGCGGAGAACTTGTAGGGAGTGGCGAGCGCGCGGTTGGTGTGGTGGAGGATGTAGTCCACCGAGAAATCGTTGGTCAGCGCGGCCCAGACCAGCGCAAAAGCGGCGCAACAAAGGGCGGCAAAGCTCGCAATTCCGGCGCGCCGGGAGGTCTCACGCAGCCGTTCAGGTGCAACAGCGAGCGGACGATTCCCGGCTATGGCCCACAGCGAAAGGCCGCCGGCCAGAACCGTGTACGCGCTGAGCGCGAGTGCTAGGAGCAGTGAAAAACTCCCGAATGAGGGCATGGGATGCAGCATGCGCGAAAGGTGTTCCCTTCAACCCATATTCTCGCACTTTCAGGCGGAGACCACGGGCGTGGGGGGCGCGGTATTCGGCGCAGGGAGGAGATACGTCTTTCAGGCCGTCAAGCTTCGCCCATCCGAGCGGCTGTCGCCGTCCCGGCTGCCTTCGGCAATCAGACGATTCACGCTCGCAAGCAGGTCGTCCGGAAGCAAAGGCTTCAGGCGGAAGTGAACGCTCAGATCCTGGTATTCATCTTCGGCCTCCAGGAGACCGCTGATCACCAGCACCGGCACCTTGGGGTCGAAGCTCCGCACTTCTTTCACAAATTCGGCACCCGTCATGGCAGGCATGATGTGGTCTGTGATGATCAAGTTGATGGGGGCCGGGTACTCCTCGTTGCGGTACTGCTCCAGCGCCCGCTCCGGGCTTAGAACAGCGATCACAAAGAATCCTGCGCGCTTCAAAATGGCCTGGCGGGTCGCCGCCTGAACTGCGTTGTCGTCAATCAGCAGAATTGTTGCTTGCATGCCGTCCCGGTCGTCAATGTTAGTGGGCCGTGGACCGGCCAAACTTGTCGTACTCACGTTTCCGCGGGTGTGATGCATTTCGCGTCAGAAAAGCTGCTCCTAAACGGAAACGTCTGCAAGAACTTCTATGTACTATACATCGCGTGACGGGGGCTCTTCCAGGCGAGGGCTGCGGGTTGTGGTCGTTCCGCAGCATCCAAGGCAGGTGGCTGCGATAATGATCCTATGAAGCGGCGTGTAATCCGCCACTACGAGTTTTTGCGCAAGATCGGCTCAGGCGGCAGCGGGGTGGTGTTCCTCGCCAATGACACGCTTTTGCAGCGGCCCGTGGTGTTGAAGCTGCTCAAGCGTGGCTCGCAGACGCCAGAGCAGATCCGGGTCACGCAGCTTCGCGAGGCACGTCTCGCCTCGGCGATCGATCATCCCAACGTCTGCTCGATCTACGAGGTGGGCGAAGAGGAAGACGAAGCCTACATCGTGATGCAGTACATCCCGGGTAAAAGCCTGGACAAGGTCATCGCGGAAGGGCCTGCGAGCGTACAGCTTGTGCTCTCCAGCGGGATGCAGATAGCAGACGGTCTGCAGGCGGCGCACAACCTGGGCATCTTTCACAGGGATCTCAAGCCGGCCAACGTCATGCTTACGGACGGCGGGCTCATCAAGATCCTGGACTTCGGTTTGGCTCGCCAGCTCAAGCGCGAGCAGGTGGAATTCGATCCGACCACCCCATCGGAGCCGGATACAGCCATTCTCCCGGACGCTACCTACACCGCCCGCGGTGGAACCATCGCCTACATGGCCCCGGAGCAGTTCGTGACGGGGCAGAGCAGTGTGCGCAGCGATATCTTCGCGCTGGGCGTACTGCTGTTCGAGCTGGTGGGCGGCCGTCACCCTTTCCACAAGGCGGATGCCCAGGAACTGCAGAGTATCCGCGCCATTCAGTTTGCCTCGCCGCCAAGTCTGCGGGAGATTGTGCCCGACGTTCCCAGCGAGCTTGAAAGCGTGATCTATCGCTGCCTCGAAAAGCAGCCCACGGAACGCTTTGCCTCGGCCGCCGATGTACGGGAGGCGCTCAAGACGGTACTGAACTCTCTGCGTCTGGATGTCGCCGTGATGCCGGGCAACAATGCGACATACATGGCCGCGCAACAGCGGCTCGATCTGCAGTCCCCCGAAGAAGAAAAGCGGACGACCGGCATCCTGTCCATGTTAGCGGAACGGTTCCGCGACTCCAGTCCCAGCGAGACGGGAGATCACCGGACGACCATCGTGGTGCTCCCCTTCACGAATTTGGGCAAGACCGATGCAACGCCGTTTTATGGAGGGGCGCTCGCGGACGCCCTGGGGGCGCGGCTGGCCAAGGTACCGTCGCTGGTCGTGCGTCCTTCGAGCTCGCTGATGAACGTGAACTCGCGGCAGCTCGATCCCCTGACAATCGGGCGGAAGCTGCTGGTGGACTTCGTGCTGGCGGGTAGCTTTCTCCGCTCGGAGAACGGGTTCGACCTGAACTGGCAGATGCTGGACGTCAAGGGCGAAAGAGTCCGCACAGGCGGTTCCATCAGCGTCGAAAGCTTCGATCTCGTTTCGGTACAAACAGAGATTTGCGACGAGGTCTTTGCTGAACTGCGCGGTGCCGGTGCGCTGCAGGGCAACGTGAGCGACGGAGCCCGTTTGCCGGCGCTCGGCGATGCCGCCAGCGAGGAGTATCTACAGGCCCGCGCCCTGCTGTCGTCGTTCATGAACCGAACGGGCAGCCGCGACGAGCTGGAGAAGGCCCGCCGCATGTTTGAACGCGTGACCGCACACGACCCCGGTTATGCCCCGGGGTGGACCGGCCTGGGCATCACGCACCTCCAGTACGCACGCCACGGCCTCGGGGGGCAGATGCATGTGCTGGAAGCGCGCCGCGCGTTTGACAAGGCCCTGGAGCAGGACTCAGCCTCGGCCGAGGCCAACCTCTACAGGGTCTACATGCTGCTTTCCCGTGGCGAGAAGGAAAGTGCGCGGCACGGCATCGAGCACCTGCTGCAGGATGCCGGCAACGACTGGAACGTACACCTTGTGGCAGGGCTCACGCTGCGCATCGACGGCATGTACGAGGAGTCGCTCGACCAGTTCAATCAGTCCCTGCGCTTGAACCCCACAAACGCCGCGATGATCTATAACCATCGCGCGCGGGTGTACCAGTATCAGAACCAGCTGGAGATTGCCGGGGACGAGATTGAGAAGGGCCTCACCCTTGAGCCGCGCCAGCCCTTGCTGCGCATCTCAAGCGGGTACCAGCAGATGCGGCTGGGCCAGCTTTCAAAGGCGATCAATACGCTGGAAGGCGTCGTTCACGACGACCCTTCGGTGCGCATCGTGTTTCCGACCATTGCCATGTGTTACGTCCAGCTCGGCGATCGCAAGCGAGCTGCGGATTTCATCCGCGAGGACGTGCTGGGAGCAGCAGAAGCGGACAGCGAGATGGCTTATCGGCTCGCGACCTACTTTGCCGTGGAAGGGGACGAGAGCGAGGCGCTGCACTGGCTCCGGCGCGCGATCTACCTTGGCAACGAGAACTATCCCTGGTTCAGCATCAACCCTGCCTGGCGCGGGATGAGTGATAACCACGACCTGCAGCGCACGCTGGATGACCTCAAACGAAGCTTCCGCAAGAACCAAAAGAACTGGCGCCGGCTGCTGGCGCAGGTGATGCGTTAGCAACCGGCTTCGCTGAAATCGAAACAGCGGCAAAGCAAACCGCCAGCCGACCTGCCCTTGCTTAGCGCGGCGTAACGGTCAGGGGTTCTTCCAGCGCAAAGATGATGTCTGTCCCTGCCGGAAGGATCGCCTGCACCTCTCGTTTGAGGTAAACGACCGTGGCGATACTGGCACCCGCTACCGCACCGACAGCTGCACCGACGCCTCCACCCAGCATGGCCCCGGTCACAGCAGCTGCGCCCGTCACACCGCCCACCACAGCCGCGGCAGCCTTGGGGTTGGAGCGCAGAACGACCGTGCCCTCATCGTTCACCCGAAGATCCTGCGTGCTGTCCAGATCGGTCACCTGCGCGTCGAGGTGGTACAGGGTTCCATCCGGCAGCGAGATCGTTTCAGGGCGAAGATGCACTGAAGCGCCGCCTGAGATCCGCTTGCCACCATGAATCGACGAAACATGCCCGCGAATCAGCGAGCCAAGGGGAAACATCACCTCGCCGTGGGGGGGG
>CAZZXY010000013.1:38660-70019 GCA_964658105.1 Verrucomicrobia bacterium Tous-C9LFEB
CGACGTCGGCCATCAACTCCGCGGTAAAAACAGCGCCTTCGGCAGTGGTTTGCGTATTCAGTGTCTCGCGGAGACGAGCGTGCAACAGCGTGCCGCGATTGATCTCATGCGGACGTGTCGGCACATCGAGAACGATCTGCCCGTCGGTAAGGTCAGGCCCTGTATGCACGGGCGCTGCCGAGGCTGTCTGCACGGGTGCGTAGGGGACGTACCGACTGGAAGCCGGAGAAGATCCGGGAGCCGCCTGCACGACGGCAGCGTCAGGATCACGGGGCAGGAGATGGGGCTCGGTCGAAGTTGCGGGATAGCTGTCCTGGTAGGCAGCCGCGGGGGCCCCCACCGCTTGCGAGGGCTTCACATAGTGGTCTGCTGGTGCGGTGCTGTTCGGAAGCTGGTCTGGATGCGAGGTGCCAGTCATATCCTGCGCCGGGGCCGTGAGCACCAGGAAGGGCAGGATGAGAGCCGGCAGAACCGGCGTGAGGGAAGGGCGCTTCATGAAGAGGTCTCCTCGCGCGGCGCGGGGCGGCACGTACGCATAAGAATAGGCCCCCACCGTTGTGTAAAGGGGAGGAGATCAGAGCAGGAACCTGCAGTGGCAATGGTCTCCGCTTTCCGGAACGCTCACGGCAGAATCGGCTGGGCCAGCACCTGTTCATAAAATTGTTCATACAGCGGGATAATCCGCGTTGTGCAGAAATGCTGCTGCGCGTGTTGCCGGGCGGCCTTGGCCATGGTGTCCAGGCGGTCTGGGTGCAGCAGCAGCTCGATGGCAGCCTTCGCCATGCCTGCCGTGTCTCCCACCGGGAAAAGCAGCCCATTCAGACCGTCTTCGATCAGCTCAGGGACACCGCCGACCTGCGTTGCAATCGTGGGAACGCAGCACGCCATGGCCTCCAGCGCGGCCAGCCCAAAGCTCTCCATCTCGGAAGGCATAAGCATCAGGTCGGCCAGCGCGAGCAGCTCGTTCACGTTGTCCTGCTTGCCCACAAAATGGGTACGGTCGAGCACGCCGTGGCGCATGGCGAGAAACTCCGCCGCGGAACGGTCCGGGCCGTCGCCGATCATGAGCAGCCGGGCGGGGACCTGTTTCGAGACCTCCGCGAAGACCTCGATGACGTCCAGCACGCGCTTCACCGGGCGAAAGTTGGAAAGATGAACCAGGAGGCGTTCGCCGGGTTCGGCATACTGCGGGCGTTGCTCCGCGTAGAGCGCCGGGTCGCGCACATAGACGTCGCAATTCACGAAGTTGCGAACCACCTCGATCGGTCGCGTGATGCCGAAGGCTTCTTCGGTCCGGCTACGGAGGTACGCCGAAATGGCCGTCACGCCATCCGAGCGTTCAATCCCGTACCGCGTGATCGGCAGATAGGAACGATCCAGGCCGACCAGGGTGATGTCCGTCCCGTGCAGCGTGGTGATGAAGGGCAGATGCACGCCACGCGTGGCCAGCATGTCGCGGGCAAGCAGTGCGCTCACAGAATGCGGGATCGCATAGTGCACATGCAGCAGGTCGAGCCCGTACAACTCCGCCACCTCGGCCATGCGCGTCGCCAGCGCGAGGTCATACGGCGGGTACTCGAACAGCGGATAATTCGAGACCGGCACCTCGTGGTAGAAGATCCCGCGCTCCCGGCCCGTCAGCCGGAACGGCTGCGAGTAGGTAATAAAGTGAACCTGGTGTCCACGAGCCGCCAGCTCAATGCCGAGCTCCGTGGCAACAACGCCGGAGCCGCCGTAGGTGGGATAGCAGGTAATACCAATTTTCATGGGCGGGTGCTCTGGGGTGAGGGCATCTCGCCCTGTGCCTGGTTGACCGTTGGGGAGGACATCCAGTCCCTCAACGAACGCGGTGCCGCCTGCCAATCCTTGCTGTGCCGCGGCAGCCGAGACCTATGCAAGGCTGTCTGCCGTCTCGGCGAGGCTGCCGTAATGGATGAGTTCTGGGTCCGAAAGGTGCGAATCCGTGGCGAAAGATCTCTCGCGTGCCGTGGCTGAAAGAATCGCGAGCAGCGCGTCCCGCTCAACCTCACGCGACTCGCGCAGCCGCGTCGCGACGGCCCCGAGCTCGCCGTCGTTGTAGCCCGGATGACACACAAGCTCCCATGTGCCCGCGGGAAGAGCCCCCACGAGGTTACTGAGAGTCTTCCCATCCAGATGCCCTGTAGCCGACACGCCGATCGTGCCGTCCGTCGTGCGGACACGGCCGGCTTCGATGTCCGGCTGACGAAGAAAGCTCCTCTTCAAAGGCCCGAGGACCCGGAGCTGGGAGGTGCGTGCGGCTGTTCCGTTCGAAAGCGGAAACGCCCAGGGCTGTTCAAAAGGGTTGCGGATGGCGCGAACGCCGGTACGAGCGGCAGCCCGCAGCAAAGGCCTCAGGACGAACGGCAGGATGTGGGTGTGTTTATGCGTGTCCATGTGCGTGACAACCAGACCGGCGTCCTGGACTCGCTCAATCTGCGCAACGGCTTCGCGCTCGATATCGTCGGGGTCTATCTGACGAGTGGCCAGTGCTCCCAGGAAGGAAAAGAGGCTTTGGCGAAAGGTTCGGCCGTCCCGGGCGATCAGGCTGGGGATAGCCTTCGGCGGTGAAACCGGCAAGCCGTCCGTGAGCACAACGTGGCACCCGATACCGAGACCCGGCCGGCTGCGGGCCAAAGCCGCGGCGTGGGGGAACGCAGCACCAGCCGCCATGATGGTCGCGGAGGTAACGGCACCCGCGTCGTGCAGCTCGCCAATGGCCCGGTTGATGCCGTGGGTGAGACCGAAGTCGTCGGCGTTCACAATGAGTCGCGCGAGCATAGGGGGCCGATCAGGATTGTAGAGGTGCGCGAGGTGGGGGTGCGACGAGGGACCCATACTCCTGTTAAATTGCGTTGTTAGCCATGAGAAAACGCTTTCAACTAGGACTTGTCGCCCTTGGATTCATCCTGCCCGCCGTGGGGATCCCGCAGCAGCCGTTGCCTTCCGCCCCCCGTAAGCCGGCGTTGATGCTGGGCGCTGCCTGGTACCCCGAGCAGTGGCCGGAGTCCCGCTGGGAGGCCGACCTGCAGCTCATGCAGGCCGCCCACATCAACCTCGTGCGCATCGGGGAGTTTGCCTGGAGCACGATGGAGCCCAGGGAGGGCGACTTTCAGCTGGAGTGGCTCTCTCGTGCCGTGCGCCTGGCAGAAAAGCATGGCATCTCCGTGGTTTTGGGAACGCCCAGCGCGGCGCCACCGGCCTGGCTGACGCAGACGTACCCCGAAACCCTGCGGACCAAGGACGACGGCCGCAAGGACGAGCACGGCAATCGGCAGCAGTTCGATTGGAGCGACCCGAAATACCGGGAGCTGGCCCGACAGATGGCCGAGAAAATGGCCGAGCGGTTTGGCAAGGATCCCGACGTGATCGGCTGGCAGATCGACAACGAATACGCCTCCGAGAGTTATGGCCCCGCCACAAGGGCCCAGTTTCAGCAATGGCTCAAAGCCAAATACGGCACCCTGGACAACCTCAACAAGCGCTGGACGACCGCGTACTGGAGCGAAACCTACCAGGACTGGTCTCAGATTCCCATCGAAGAAAAGGGCGGCAACCCGGGGCTGCTGCTCAACTGGAAGGAGTTTGTCACCGACACCTGGCGCAGTTATCAGAAGGTTCAGTTGGACGTCATCCGTGCTCATGCGGAGAAGCGGCAGTTCATCACAACCAACCTGATGGGGTGGTTCGATGGGTATGACCACTACACCGTCACGCAGGATCTGGATCTCGCCTCCTGGGACGATTACGTTGGAACGGGGCAGCTGGACCCGGCGGAAAACGGTGCGCGTCATGACCTCACGCGCGGCTTCCTGCGCAAAAATTTCTGGGTAATGGAAACCCAGCCCGGCTCGGTCAACTGGTCACCCGACAACAACGCCCTGGACAAGGGCGAGGTTCGGGCCATGGCATGGAACGCCGTCGGCCACGGCTCCGAGGCGGTCGAGTACTGGCAGTGGCGTAGCGCGCTGAACGGGCAGGAGCAGTATCACGGCACACTGGTCGGGGCTGATGGCACCCCCGTGCCGCTGTACGCGGAGGTTGAACAGATCGGGCAGGAGTTCGCGAAGGCGGCTCCGGCGCTGGAGGGCACGACCGTGCACTCGGATGTCGCCGTGCTGCACGACTACCCCAGCCGTTGGGCGATCAACTGGCAGCGGCACAATCGCGCTTTCGACCCGGTGGCCTCCCTCATGAGCTACTACAGGCCGCTGCACGGGCTGTTGCGCTCCGTGGACGTGGTTGCCGATACGGCACCGCTGGACGGGTACAAGCTGGTCGTCGCCCCTGCGCTGAACGTGATCACACCGGAGGCTGCGCGCAATCTGGAGGCCTATGTGCGTTCCGGGGGCCACCTCGTCCTGGGGCAGCGCAGCGGATTGAAGGACGAGGACAACGGTCTGTGGCCGCAACGACAGCCAGGTCCGCTGGCCGGGATGTTGGGCGCCCGTGTCGCCCAGTGGTATGCCCTGGACGCCAACGTGCCGGTCAGCGGCGACTGGGGCGCTTCGGACACCAAGGTCTGGGCCGAACAACTGGAGGTCACCTCGCCTGAGGCCAGGGTCCTGATGCGCTACGGCAAAAGCAACGGCTGGCTGGACGGGCAACCAGCCGCGGTCACCAGAAAGCTGGGCAAAGGGTCCATTACCTACATCGGTGCGGCCCTGGACGAGCACGCCATAGGGCGCGCGGCGCAATGGATGCTCGGCGAAGCCGGTCTCCAACCCGTACTGCCCGGGGTTCCGGCCGGGGTAGACGTGGCGGTGCGTTCGGGCGGAGGCAAGCGTGCGGTCATCCTGACCAACTACGGCGAGGACCCCCAAACCGTCCCTCTGCCCAAATCCATGACGGACCTCCTGAAGGGTGGCGAGACCACTTCGGTGCAGCTGCCCCGTTACGGTGTGGCCGTGCTTGGGGATCGCTGACCGATTTTCGGCAATGCCCAAAGTAATTGCATTGGATAACCGTTGGAAGGCTCTCACTTCCTAAAACGTTTGCTTAGCTGCTGATCGGGTGCGGTGCTGCTTTGGCCAGGAATGGCTGGGGGCACGGCCCCGATCTTTCGGCGCGCGACAAATCCCCCGGCAGGTTGACAACCGTATTTCTAACAGGATAAAAACCGGTTCGGACCATAGCTGAAGCGTTTCAGAGAATCCTTCAGCAGGTTTAAGGTACGGGGTTCCCGGAAGGGGCTCCGGCACAATCCTGCCAGATGGTCCAAATGATCTTTAGCAAGCAGTGCCACAGAAATCTTCGGAGCCGTGACGTTGAAAAGTACAAGGAGCAATAAGTCAGTTATGAAAACAAGACGCAGACTCAAGCGCGCATTGGTAGGCTCGGGTGTTCTCTCGACCTGCCTGATGGTGCCATCCGGCATGATCCGGCTGACACCAGCCGCCTACGCCCAGGCCACCACGGCCACGCTCGGCGGTATCGTGACCGATGCCACCGGCGCTTCTATCCCCAAAGCCCAGATCGATGTCAAAAACGCGGCAACGGGTGATGTTCGTTCCTCGGTCAGCAATGACTCCGGCGCCTTCAACTTCACGGCTCTTCCGGTCGGCGACTATGTCATCACCATCAAGGCCACGGGCTTCACCCCCTTTCAGCAGACTGGCATCCACCTTGACCCGGGTGACACGCGCTCCGTCCGTGACATCAAGCTGAACCCCGGCAGTGCCAATCAGACTGTCGAAGTCACCACCGCCGCCAACACCATCAACATCGACTCCGGTGAGCAGAGTTCTCTGATCTCGTCCGAGGACATCCAGCACCTTTCGGTAGAAGGCCGCGACGTTACCGAACTGCTCAAAATTCTCCCCGGTTTCGCGATCTCCAAGGGTGGCGCCGGCAACTTCAGCAACACACCCTACGACCCGGCCCAGGTCAGTCCGCAGGGTGCGCTCGGCCAGTACGCAGCCAACGGCACGCCGGTCAACGGTCAGGCCCTGTTGTCTGATGGTGTGGACATCACCGATCCCGGTGCCTTCGGTGGCGCGCTGCAGAACGTGAACTACGAGCAGGTCGCCGAAGTAAAGGTGCAGACCTCCAGCTTCTCGGCTGACACTGCGCACGGTCCGATCGTGATCAACGCGATCAGCAAATCCGGTGGAGCGAAATATCACGGTTCGCTGTACACCTTTGCCCGGGCGTCGGAACTGAATTCGACCGACTGGATCGCGAAGTACAGCGGCCAGTCCAAACCGCCTGATCGGTACGTCTATCCAGGCTTCACCTTTGGTGGTCCTATTGCCATCCCGGGTACCAGGTTCGGCCAGTCCAAGAAGCTCACCTTCTTCGCCGGCGCAGAAGACTATGCCCAGCGCAATGCTTATGCCTACGGCGACGCTGCTGCGGCGACGCTGACAGCTCTGGTGCCCACCGCCGGGATGCGTGCTGGCGATTTCAGCCAGACACAGCTGCAGCAGTATCTCGGACCCTCCTACGGCGTAACTGCGGATGGAAGCGCCTGCACTTACAGCGGCAACGGCAGCAATCTGGATGCCAACATCTGCCGCGTCCCCGTCACCGGTCCCCAGGGTCAGACGCTGGTCAACGGCAACGTTGCTCCTTATCTGGATCCGTTCGGCAAGATCGCTTTGAACCAGATGCCTCTGCCGAACACCATCAGCAACGGCACCTACAACTGGATCAGCACCAACCTGGTGAACAACAATCTGTGGCAGGCGCGTGGCCGTGTAGACTACGCCGCCAGTGACCGGGACAAGATCTTCGGCTCCTACAGCATCGAGAAGGGCGCCTCCAGCGTTCCGCAGAACGAGTACTACTCGGCTCGCGGCAACCTGGGCGGCATCAACATCCCGGGTGGCGGCCTCCTGAGCCCGGTATCCTCGCACGTGGCCAGTCTCAACTACACCCACATCTTTGGCCCTTCACTCACCAATGAGTTCTACGCAGCCGGTGCCTACTTTGCGCAGAGCTTTGTCGCCAAGAACCAGGCAGCCATTTCGAACAACCCGTACAAGGGTGTGTTCAACAATGGCAGCACCGTGCAGCCTACGCTGGAAGACTACGGCAACGACGGTCTCCCGCTGCTCCGCACGCCTGACACCAGCTTTGGCGGTATCTTCGCCAAGAAGCAGGTCCGCATCGCCGGCGACAACGTCTCCAAGGTGCTGGGAAAACACAGCTTCAAGGGTGGCGTTTTCTACCAGTGGGACAACAATCCGCAGATTGCTCCCTTCATCAACACCAACGGCACCATTGCCAACTACTACTTCGGTGAGACCTTTACCGATCCGGTAGCCGGATTGGTCCACTCCACAGGTCCGGTCGGCAGCGGCAACGGCGGCAACTACCTGGCCAACTTTGCTGAAGGCATGATTCAGCAGTACAACCAGACGAACATCGCCTCAGAGCCCAACCTGTTCTTCTGGAATCTCGCGGGATATGTGCAGGATCACTGGCGTCTCAGCTCACGTCTGACGGTGGACGCTGGCGTTCGTATCGAGCACCTTACTCCCTGGCAGGACACACACAACGTCGGCGTCGCGGTCTTCCGGCCAGGCGACTACGATGCTGGCGTCAATGCCGCCCTCCTTCCCGGTATCCAGTGGCACGGGATCAACTCCTCGATTCCCAATGGCGGCCGTCCGACGCGCTGGGGCTTCGTTGAGCCGCGCGCAGGCTTCTCCTGGGACGTCACCGGTGTCGGCCAGACCGTGGTTCGCGGCGGCTTCGGCGTCTACCGCGCACACGATGCCTACAACGACGCGACCAATCAAAGCAGCACGGTCATCGGTCAGCGCAACTTCGCGATTACCGGCCCCCTGCTGCTCTCATCGGTGAGCTCCTATGCGTCGCAGGTGGGTGCCGCCGGCTTCGTGAAGGACTCCAACGTCTACGCGTTTGATCCGACCGATGACGAAACGCCTCGTGTCCGCACCTACAACCTGTCTGTCGATCAGCAGCTCCCTGGCAAGATGTTGTTGGAGATCGCCTATGTCGGCAACTCCAGCGATAAGCTGCTCAACGACGGCTCGACCCAGAACACCGTGCTGGACGACCTGAACTCCCTGCCCGTGGGTGCACTTTACGGTGCACAGCCCAACTCGCGCGCGGACACCGTCAGCACCGCCGGGCAGCTGTTCCCGCTGTTCGGACCGGCAACGCCTCTCACCAGCAATAACTACAGCATCGGGTCTCTCGATCAGGCGCACATCGACAGCTACAAGAGGTTCCCACTCTACAACCGCGTGTTCGTGCCTGAGCACAATACCTACTCCAACTACAACGGCCTGCAGGTCGGCCTTGTTCGCCAGACCGGACCGGCTCGTTACAACGTGAACTACACCTTCTCGAAGGCTCTGGGCATCCAGGGTATCGGTGGTTCGGCCACGTACAGCTACCCGTCGGATCCGTTCAACTACGCGAATGACTACGCCAGCATGCCGTTCGACCGTCGCCACATCTTCAATGCGTCCTACTCGTACGAAGAAGGCAACCTCGTCAAGGAGCGGTACATCGGCCTGGTGACCAACGGCTGGGAAGTCTCGGGTATCTTCAACTACCAGAGCGGACCCAACCTTCCGTCCATCATCAACTCCAACTTCGGTATCTCGGGGAACGTCACAGTGCCCGTCGGTGCCGTGGCTCGGGTCGGTAACAACGTCAGCACCTGCACCACGACGTCCGGAACGGGCACTTGCCAGGTCGGTGTCAGCAGCACAAACATCCTCGGCACGCCGAACGTGAACCTCCAGAACACGCTCGTCGGTGCCGTGAACCAGACTTCAGGGTCGCACCAGTACTTCAACGGTTCCGCCTTCGGTCTGCCCGCTCTGGGCACAAACGGGGCGTATCGTCTTCCGTTCCTCCCGGGACCGGGCTTCTTCAACGCCGATCTCACCGCGTCCAAGCGCTTCAAGATCACGGAAGGCCTCAGCTCGCAGCTCCGAGTCGCCGCCTTCAATGTCCTGAATCACGCCAACAACACCTTCACAAACGTCAACCAGGCGAACTACACCATCAACTACAACCAGGTCTCGAGTGCCACCGATCTCAGCACGGCCTTGCAGAGCGCCAACGCGGGCCCTGCAACCAACCCGCAGTTGGGCTACGCGCCGCTCCGTATCGGTCGTCGCATCATGGAACTCGGTCTCCGGTTCGACTTCTAACCTTCAACTCAAACCTGCATCAACAGAAGGGGAGTGCGCCACTTGGCGCACTCCCCCTTTTGCTTTCCGTCCTGCTTTCCCCCGCCTCTATACGCCAAGGCAAAGGCCCCGAAGCCAATTGGCTCCGGGGCCCTTGTGATCAGTGGGTGTTCTCAGCCTAATGTGCTGGCCGTTGGATCTCGACGATCTGTCCATCTACCCCGTCCCATGCTTTCGCACCGGTGTGGTTCAGCTTGCCGGCGCCATCATCCCAGTGCAGCTCCGTGATGTCATGCTCGCCCTTCTCATAGGCGTAGGTATTGCCATCGTCCGAGTACAGCGTGAAATGAGCATCGGCCCCCGGATAAACCCGCACCTTGGCAATGGCCTGCTTCTCATTGGTGCTCTGCACCGGTGCACCCAGCGGAAGAATCGAACCCGCACGAACGAACACGGGGATCGTATCGATCGGGGCCTGGACGGTGATGCGCTGTCCGCCGTGCATGCGTTCGTTGGTCCAGAAGTTATACCAATCACTCCCCGCGGGCAGGTAAACAGACCGAGAAGTCTGTCCCTGGTCGGTCACGGGCGCAACCAGCAGCGCCGGGCCAAACATGTACTCGTCCCCGATGTTGGCAACCTCTGGATCATTGGGGAAGTCCAGGAAAAGACCCCGCATGAACGGTGCGCCGGTCTGATGCGCCTGCCACCCAAGGGAGTAGATGTAGGGCATCAACTCATAGCGGAGCCGCAGGTACTTCTCCAGAATGGGTTGCGCCTGCTTGCCATAGCTCCAGACCTCGTTGTGATTGCGCGTGCCGTGGGTGCGGAAGTTCGGCTGAAACGCGCCGTACTCGAACCAGCGTGTGTACAGCTCCGGGTAGTCATCGTAGTGGCCCACGTTGTCGCGCGCGTCGCTCGGGTCGAGCAGCGGCGGATGCTGCGGCGTATGCGAATAGGGCAGCCCCTGCCACCCACCAATATCCGTAGACCAATACGGCATGCCGCTCGCCGCGAAGTTGATGCCCGTGGGCACCTGGCGCTTCAGCGTGTCCCAGTTCGGGCTGATGTCGGACGACCAGAAGATGGTCCCATTGTGCTGCGCGCCGAGATAGCTGTCACGGGCCAGGATCAGCGCGCGCACCTTCATGTCCGCACGCATGCCGTTGTAAAAGGCGGCCGTGTGAAACAGCGGATAGACGTTGAAGAACTGCGTACCCGGACCCACCTTGAAGTATGAGCCGTTCGGGGGAATGTCTGGCTCCGTCTCATCGGCCCAGAACGCGTCAAAGCCCTTGTCAACGTAGTTCTCTTTAATGATGCTCCAGTACCACTTCGCCGCGTCAGGGTTGGTCGTGTCGATATCGGAACCGGCCTTGTCGTAGGGCAGACCATTCGTCGGCGTGCCGTCGGCCAGGTGCTCAAACCAGCCATTCTTCTGGATCAGGTCAAAGTAGCGGCTGCCCGGCGTGAAGCGCGGCCACACGCTGATCATCACGTGGTAATCCATCGCATGCAGCTGCTTCAGCATGCCCACCGGATCGGGCCACGCCTGCGGGTCCATATCCATCTGGCCCATCTTGGTATACGTAAACCAGTCAATCACCAGGTTATCGATGGGGAGCTTGCGGTCACGGTAGCCCTTCGCAACCTCCATGATCTCGGCCTGCGTGCTGTAGCGCTGCTTGCACTGGATGTAGCCGTAAGCGCCCTTGGGCAGCATCGGCGTGTCCCCGGTAAGCAGGCGATAGCCACGATAGATGGCGTCGTAATCACCCGCAATCACAAAGAAGCTGACGCGCTGGCCAATATCGCTTTTGAACGTGTTCTGGTTGTTGAAGCCAAGCGACACCGTGGTGCGCGAGGGGTTATCCCAGACCAGGCCGTAGCCCTTGTTCGTCACCAGGAAGGGCACACAGACCGATTGGCCCGACGGCGCGTCATAGTCATGCGCGCAACGGATCACATGACCGCGGCGATCCAGGTAGCCCTCCTGGTTCTGCCCCAGCCCATAGTCGTGCTCGTCGTCGGCCGCACCGAAGCTGGCACCCACGGTGAAGAACGGCGGATCGGTCGGACGGCGGTCGTTTTCAATACCGTGTGTGCCGTCTTTGTAGTTGGGCACGGCCATCTGCCAGCCATTCATGTGCAGCAGCGGCTTGCCGTCTCCCGTCTTGATGTCGAGGCCAACATAGCCGGTTGACCCGGAGAAGAATTTGGAAGTCTCCGGCATCTTGCCGTGCCCCTTCGGCTGCCCCGCCAACGTTACCGACAGCGCACCTGAGCTCAGCACCTCTCCCTTGTCACCGGACTTCACCGTCCAGCCAGAAGGGGCAGGCTGCGCGGTGATGCCGTAGCCGGGCGCGGCGAGGGCATCGTCCTTACGCAGGCTCAGGCTCACGCGAACGATGTTGGGCGCATACGGTTCGACCAGCACGGTCGCCTCACCGCGGTCCGTGCTGATATGCGTCGTCTGTCCGAAGGCAAAAGGCGCAGCAAAGAGCAATGCTGAAGACAGCATTGCTCCGTTGCGAAGCGTCGAGGATAAGGCTTGAAAGCCGAAGGACTTCATACTTTGGCGTGACTCCATGAAAAACGTGATTGCCCGTGATGCTGGTTAAGGACGAACATCGATCGCCTGGTGAAGCCGAATGTCGGCAGAAGAGGCAGCCAGCCGAACCTCGACACGATCGCGCTCCAGCGTCCATCCGTGCGCCGCCTCGTTCCAATAAGCCAGGTCCGCAGCCTTCAAGTGCAGCTTCACCGGCACCGTCTGGCCGGCAGCAATATGGACACGCTGAAAGGCCTTCAACTCCTCGGCCGGTCGGGTCACCTTGGAGCCTTCGTGCGCCACATACAGCTGCACCACCTCATCGCCATCCACCGTGCCCGTGTTCGTGATGTCCGCAGTGGCCTCCAGCGTGCCGTCGGCGTGAAGCGTTTCGCTGCTCAGATGGAGGTTGCTGTACTTGAAGGTCGTGTAGCTCAGCCCATACCCGAACGGATACAGCGGCTTGCCCTTGAAGTACATATACGTGCGCCCGTCACGAATGTTGTAGTCCATCATCGGCGGCAGCTGGTCAGTCGAGGCGGGCCAGGTGGTCACCAGGTGGCCCGCGGGGTTGTAGTCGCCAAAGAGCACCTTCGCGATCGCCGTGCCCTCATCCTCTGAGGAGTGGGCCATGTGCAGAATGGCCGGAACGTACTGCTGGCTCCAGTTGATCGTGTAAGGAAAGCTTGAGATCAGCACAACAATCGTCTTCGGATTGACGGCGAAGACCTGCTTGACCAGCTGCTCCTGCTCCAGCGTCAGCGTTTCGCGGTCGCGACCCTCGCGGCCATCGGAAGGCGTGGTGCAGGGCAGCGTGCCGCCGCCGTCCACCGTAGCGTGCCAGTCACGGCCCATATCCGGCCCGCATGTCGGGTCGTTGCCGACAACCACCACGGCAGCATCCGATTCACGTGCAGCGGCGATCGCTTCCTGACCGGTCTCGCTCGCCGCATAATTGACCCGGACATAGGGTCCAACAGCCGCCCGGATCCCGTCCAGTGGCGTGACCTTATGCGGTGGGGTCCCACCGTACCAGTCCCAGCGCACCGTGTCCGCCAGCGGTCCGATCACGGCGATCGACTTCAGGCCGGTCTTGGCGAGCGGAAGCGTGTTGTTCTCGTTCTTCAGCAGGACCACCGACTCCAACGCCATCTTTTCGGAGATCGCGCGATGCTCGGGGCTGTCCCATGGCTCAGCTGCCGTGGCGACCGGGGCCGCCTGCCGCTGCGAGGCCGATGCGGGTACGCCTGCGGGAGGCTGTCCATCCCCGCCCCTATGCGCCACCGGCGCGACATACTCCTGGCCCGGATCGAGGAGTCCCAGCTTGAGCGAAACAACGAACTTCCGCCGCAGCAGGCTATCGATCTCAGGCTCCGTTACGGAACCTTCCTTGACCGCTGCCTCCGTCTCCTCCTTATAGGTGTCGAGGAACTGGTTGATGCCCGCATGCAGGCACGCAATCACGGATGATTTCTGGTCAGGGAAGCGCTTGTGGTCGGTCCACAGCAGCTTCACCGCGCCACCGTCAGAGGACAGGACATCGACGCCCCACTTGTTCTCAACAATCGACTTCAGGATCGGGTTGACGACCATGGGCGTGCCATTCCAGGCGTTATAGCTGGCCATCACGCCACGCGCACCGCCATCCACGAAGCCCATGCGGAAGGGAACGGAGTAGTACTCCCAGAAGAGGCGCTCGTCGAACACCGAGTTCGACTTGGTGCGGAAGTTCTCGTTGCTGTTGGCAAGAAAGTGCTTCAGCAGCGCAGCCGCCTGCCAATGGTCGGGGTTATCCCCCTGCAGACCGTGAACGAAGCTGACGACCATGGTCCCGTTGAAGAACGGGTCCTCGCCGTAGACCTCTTCGCTGCGGCCCCAGCGCGGATCGCGCGCCAGATCGGCCTGCGGGCCCCACTGCATATAGATCTGGCGATCGTACTTTGGCGTCTCCGAGATGTAGCGGGCTTCCGCGCCTTCCACGCCCGCCGCCTGCCGCACGAGCTCCGGATCCCATGTCTCGCCCATGCCGGGGGGCTGGGGGAACTGCGTGGTGAAGATCCCCGCCCGCTCACGGTTGCCGCCCCCGCGCTGCACGACGCCATGAATGCCCTCGGAGCTCCCGAAGCTCTTCACGCCGAGCCGCGGCACCGCCGTGTTGGTGCCCAGGCAGTCGATCTTCTCGTCCAGTGTCATGTGCGAGAGCAGATCGTTGATACGTGCATCCGGGGCCAGTGACGTGTTGCGAAAGGTCGCAGGTCCCTGTGCCATGCCCAGTCCGCCGGGGAGCAGGGAGGCGAGGAGAAGGGCAGCGGACCGAACTGTGCAGGAATGCAGTTTATATGTGCAGGAAGACACTTTATGACGCAGCGGGAAACCTCGGGAGCGATGTGCACTTGAGAAGGGTGTGTGGCTTCATGGAGGTTTGTCAAGGACCGTGTTGCGCTGCGGCCTTTCTTTATGTCCCCGGGCTTTCGCGCCGCTTGCGAAACAGGCCGGTTTCCAAAGGACTCTGACATTAGCCCGAAAAACCCGTGGAAAACCGGACAAAAACCTAAGACAACCGAAACGGAACCAGATAGGCTGTAGCCATCCGGGGTGACGAACTTGATTCCGGGCGGGCAGGAATGACGCGATGAAGAGATTGCCGTCGCATGGATACGCCGCGATCGTGGCGCTCGGTTTTGCCTTGCTGCCCGGGCCGCAGGCCTTTGCCTCGGGCGCACAGGAAGAAGGTTCGCCCACGGCGGTGCTGTTGAGCCGCGCCCGTACGCTGGAGGGGCGTGGCCGACTGGATCTGGCCCGGCAGGACTGGTCGCAGGTCCTGCTGCTGGAGCCAAACGACGCCGAAGCGCTGGCCGGCCTGGTACGTGCGGCGCGGGCGGAGGGCCGGGAGGCCGACGCGAAACAGTATCTCGACCGCCTGCGTGCAACGCATCCGAAGGGCCCTGAACTCCTTCGCCTGGAGAACAGCGGAAAAGGGCACGATGCCTCCGCGGAGATCGCCGAGGCGGACCGGCTGGCCAGATCCGGCGACAACCAGGGCGCGTTCGCTCTCTACAAGCGAGTTTACGGACTGACCCCGCCTCCGGGTGCGCCGGCACTGGCGTACTACCAGGCGGAGGCCGCCACCGAGGAGGGCCGGCCGCAAGCCATCGCGGGCCTCCGCGCCCTCGGGGACAGGTACCCGTCGGACGCTCGCTACCCGGTGACCCTGGGTCGTGTCCTGCTGGCGAGTGCACGGACAAGAGCGGAGGGGCGCACCCTGCTGGAGCGCTACCCGGGCAACCCGGAGGCCGTGGCTGCGCTTCGCGGGAGTGGGGTGGCCGGAGACGCTGCCGCCAACTTCAGCTCCCCCTCGGCGAAGAGACCGGACACTGTTGCCGCGACGCGTACAGCCGAAGCGCCGGCCAAACCGGTACCAAAACCCGCCCCGGGAACCCCGATCTCCCCGTCCGTGGTGGCACAACGTCCTTCCGCTGCAGCCGAGGCACCGCACACAGTCCCAGGCACCACGAGACCAGAGACGACCGCGGCTGTGGGCGTCATGACAAGGCCCGCGTTGCGCACCGTGTCCACGGGGGGAACTGCACCCCGTCACGGGGCGTTTCTGTCCCAGGAGCAGGCCGGCTTTGCAGCGCTGAACGGGCACCGGATGAGCGACGCGGAGGGGATCTTTCGCGAGATCCTGAACGGGGATCCGACCAATCCCCGGGCGCTGGCCGGCCTGGGCTACGTCCGGCAGAGTGCCGGAAACCTGAAGGAAGCCGTGACGCTGTTTGAGCGCGCGCAGGAAAACGGGGATCGCAGCCTTGCGCTGACGCGGACCCTGGTGAATGCCCAGTACGACCTGGCGCTACAGGGGGCCTCAGCAGCGCGATCCCGGGGCGACCTTGCCGGGGCCGAGACACAGCTGCGCGAGGCGACCCGTGAGAGGCCGAGCGATCCAGAGGCCTTGGAGCAGCTGGGCACGGTGCTGCTCCAAGCCGGGCGCTCCGAGGAAGCCATTCCCGTCTTCACGCGACTGACGCAGGTTCGGCCCATGAGTCCCACAGCGTGGCGCGGCCTGGTGATCTCACAGGCGAGTGCAGGAAAGGCTGCAGGCGCCCTTGCGACGGATTCCCGGGTTCCGGCGGAGGTAAAGACGCCGCTGCAGGGAGACCCGAGTTATCAGCAGGCGCTGGCGACGGCAAGGAATGGCGCTGGAACACAGGTTGCCCGCGTGGAGCCGCCGCCGGCCATTCAGCCTCCGTCCTCGCCACCCCCGGCCAAGCCCGCAGCCGCCCCGCCGGTAGTTCATCCTGATCGACCGCCTGCGACGCCCGTCCCCAGGACAACGACGCCTGCGCCATCCTCCCGGCCGAGCACGCCCGTGGCGAACGGTGCGGCGCCTGAATCTTCTTCGACAAGCGCGAAGCCGGCAAGCCCGGCCGCCACGAATCCTGCAACGCCCACGGCCCCGGCCAGGCCGGCCCAACGGCCAGCATCGCACCCGAAGACCGCGCCGCCGGCCGTTCCAAGTGCCGCTCCGCCGAAGCCGGTCGCTCCTCCTCCTGCCCCTGTTCCGCCTGCGCGAAGCGAGGATTCCCTGGCGGGGGAGCGTACGGCGGACGGAGAGATGGCGCTGAGCCACGGAGAGAATGCCCGGGCTGCCGACCTGTTTCTTGATGCGGTGAAGCGGCAGCCAGAGCGTCCCAACGCATGGAAGGGACTTATCCAGTCGCTGCACGCCGGAGGGCATAACGGCGAGGCGATTGCTGCGCTTGCGCAGGTCCCGCTGGTGCCGCGTGCCGTACTGGATCGCGATGCGACCTTTCAGGTGACCGTCGGCGAGGCGTATCTCGGTGCGGAGCGCCCCAGCGAGGCCTTGCATGCCTATGCGCGGGCGCAGACAGTGTTTGCTTCGCAGAAACTGCCGCCGCCGCTGGAGTTGGTGCTGCGCATCACGGCTCTGCTGGCTTCACGTCACGATGACGCCAACCTGTACCGCGAACTCGCGTACCTGGACGATCGGCGAGACCTGACCGATGTGCAGCGTCGCGAGGTACAGATGATCTGGACGGGGTGGGCGGTGCGTCACGCACGCGCGCTGGCCGCCGCCGGCGATCAGCAGCGGGCTGTGGCCGTGCTGAATGCCGCAGCAGAGGCCTTTGCGGGAAACCCGAATGTGATCAGCGCGGTGGCGGATGGGTACGCGGGTGTGGGGCTGCCCAAGGAAGCCGTCGCGCTGTACAAGGCACGGGACCTCTCGAACGCTCCGGCGCATGATCTGGTCTCGGCCATCGGGGTGGGGATCGCTGCCCGGGATTACAGGACCGCCGAGGGCTGGGCGCGGGCGGGGCGTGAGCGCTTTCCGTCAGATCCGGAGATGTTGACCGTGTCCGCCGAACTCGCGCAGGCCCGAGGTCACGAGGCGCGCGCGATTGAGCTTTCCCGCCAGGCGAAGGCCCTTGCGCCGGCGCAGGACCCCGGCCAGGTGCTCACGGCAGAGCTCCGGGAGGCGGGTGCCGGACATGGCTGGCGGTCCGCGCCTGCCGGGCAGCTGTCCGTCCTGCTATCCCCGGGCGACGCGGCGGGTCCGTCCGCTATTTCCCAGGGAGCGCGACCGTTTCTGCCCACCCCGGCGGAACCGGCGGGCACCCAGAGCAACACTGCGGAGATTCCGTCACTCCCGGGGTACGACGAACCTTCTCGTTGAGATCCTGCTTTCGGGGCAGGTCCGTCCCCCACGGGACGCTACAATGGGAAGACGTCTCCACGCGACAGCTTGTGTGAATCGCAACCTCGGTGGCGTCTGGCGAGGGCATGGAACAGGTAGTTACGAGGGAGACAGGTGAAGGCCGGTTGAAACTGCTGAAGACCCTTCCGGGCTTCGCGATCAGCGCCTTCTTTTTGTGGTGGACCTTTCGGGGCTTTCACTTTTCGGAGTTTCGCAGCCTTCGTCTCGCTGCCCCTGTATGGATTGTGGGCATTGTCCTGTTCAGCATTCTGGGCTACGGGACGCGATGCTATCGCTGGTGGTTGATGCTGCGCAGCTACAACTCCCGCCTGAGCGACTGCTCACGGGTGTTGCTTACCTCGCTGGCCGCGAACAATATCCTGCCGTTCCGTATTGGCGACGTGATGCGCATTTTCACGTACGCCGATGACCTCGGGGCGACGCCGTCGGTGGTGCTGAGCACGGTGATCCTGGAGAAGCTGCTGGATATCTTCTCGCTGGCTGTGCTGTTTGTAGTCACGATGCACACGGGAAGGGTCGTCTCGCCGCACCTGCGCATGGCGGCGAAGGTTGGATTGGCGGCTTCCACGATCGGCCTTCTGATCATGGTCTTTGGCGCCAAGACGCTCGGCCCGCTGATCCAGAAGACCTTCGCGGGTACGACCAACGCGACCTTTCGCAAGCTGGAGCATTGGCTGCTGCTCGCACTGGATTGCATCCGGCAGATCGGTGTTGTCGGCACGTTGCTGCTGGTGCTGGTCAGCTTTGCGGCGTGGGCGTTTGAGGGTCTGCTGTATGTCTCTGCCGTGCACCTGGTGGGCCTGCGTACGGACTGGGCCGGGCCTTGGCAGGCGGTCTCCCAAGCCAATCTGTCCTTTCTGATCCCAAGCTCGCCCGGCGGTATCGGACCCTTTGAGTTTGCCTGCAAGGACGCGCTGCTGCGGCACGGGGTGACGGACTCGGCGGCAACCATCTTCGGACTGCTGATTCATTCCTGGTTGCTGGTGACGCTTACCGGTGTGGGTGGTGGGTGGTTTTTGATGCACAGGCTGCATCGTGCCCGGCGCAAGCCGCTGGCCGAGGAGCTGGAAACATTGCCGGCGCAGCTGCCCTAAGCGCGGACCGACGAAAAGGACACACTTATGTACAGGATTCTGCAGGAGCAGCTTCAGGCTCGCGTGACGGAGCTGGTCAAGGAGCGGTACGGGATCGAGCTGCCCGGGTTTGCGGTTGAGCTGCCTCCGAAGATCGATTTCGGCGAGATGGCACTGACGGTCGCGCTGCAACTGGCCAAGCCACTGAAGAAGGCGCCGCGCGTGATCGCGGGGGAATTGCAAACAGCGCTCGCCGAGATGCCCGGGGTCGCCAGCGTGGAGATTGCCGGCGCGGGCTACCTGAACATCAAGCTGGACCGGGCTGCCGTCGCCGAGCGCGTTGCTGCAGATGAGCATGCGGTCGTGGGCGGGCCGGGGTTCCAGTTGCTGGAACACACGAGCATCAACCCCAACAAGGCAGCGCACGTCGGGCACCTGCGTAACGCGATCCTTGGCGACAGCTTCGGGCGCATGCTGCGGGCGGGCACTGGGGACCAGGCTGGATGGAAACAGGGCTATGACCTGGGTGTGCAGAACTATGTCGACAACACCGGGGTCCAGGTAGCAGATATTGTCGTCGCGGTTACAGAGCTCAGGGGCATGTCGCTGGATGACGTGCGGCAGTGGCTCACCGAAACGCTGGAGAGCAACGAGCGACTGGATTACCTGTGCTGGGACCTGTACGCGGAGGTGTCGCAGTGGTACGACAAGGAGCCGGAGCACGCCGCGCAGCGAAAGAAGCTGCGTCTCGATACGCTGCATGCCATTGAGGCGGGGAATAACGACACGGCGGAGATCGCGGACCTGATTGCGACGTCCGTGCTCAGGGCCCACCTGACCACGATGGAGCGGCTTGGGATTGAGTATGACTTTCTGCCGCGGGAGAGCGAGATTCTGCACCTCCACTTCTGGGAGGCCGCGCGGAAGCTGATGGTGGAACGAGGCGTGCTGTACCACGAGGTCTCGGGGAAGAACGCTGGCTGCTGGGTGATGCGCCGGGCCGGTGCGCCCCCGCTTGCGGAGGGCGAGGTGGATGAGGATGCCAAGATCATCATCCGGTCCAACGGCACGGTCACCTACGTCGGCAAGGACATCGCCTATCACCTCTGGAAGTTTGGTCTTCTGGGCCTGGACTTCGGCTACGCCCGCTTCCATGAGTACCCGGATCACACCTGCTGGATCTCGACCGAGCAGGGCGAAGATCCTCACCCGAGCTTCGGACATGCCAGCGCTGTCTACAACGTCATCGATTCGCGCCAGGACGATCCGCAGACACAGGTCAAAGAGGCTTTGCGTGCGCTTGGGTTCGTGAAGGAGAGCGAGCACTACGTTCACCTGAACTACGCGATGGTGGCCCTCACGCCGCGGTGTGCGGAAGAGCTTGGCTACACGCTGAAGGAAGAGGACAAGGGCCGGGCGTACATCGAGGTCTCCGGACGCAAGGGCTTCGGCGTGAAGGCCGATGACCTGATCGATCGCATGATCGGCGGCGCGATGGAGGAGGTCGAGCGTCGTCACCCTGAGCTGGCGCAGCACGAGCGCGAGGAGATCGCGTCGGCGATCGGGATCGGCGCACTTCGATTCTTTATGCTGCGTTTCACGCGAAACACCGTGATCGCGTTCGACTACCGCGACGCACTGAGCTTTGAAGGCGAGACCGGGCCCTATGTGCAGTATGCTGCTGTTCGCGCGGCGAACATCTTCCGCAAGGCGGGTGTGAGCGAGGCGGAGGCGTTGGCCGGGATCGCGGCTTCCGAGGTTTCCGCGCTGCTGGGGGACGAGACGGATGTCTGGGAGCTGTGGCTGATGGCCTCGCGGCTGACGCAGACCCTGGAGCAGGCCATTGCTGCGGCGGAACCGGCGATTCTGGCGCGGTACGCCTTTCAGCTGGCGCAGAGCTTCAACAACTTCTACCACCGGCACAACATTCTCAAGGAGACCGACCCGGCACGGAAGGCGCTGCTGCTGGCCACCGCCGCCGTGGCGCGACGGGAGTCGGTGCGGGTGCTTGGCTGGCTTGGGATCACGGTGCCGCCATCCATGTAGAGCTGGCCCGGAACCCCGGAGCGGGCTCACCTTCCTTCGCCGTCAGGGGTGAAGGCGCGGTGGGGAATTCGTGGACGGCAGGCAGAACGGGGCGTACGATCAGGCCGACTGCAAAGGAGACCCATCCATGTCTGCAACGGCTCAGGAGGTCTTTCGCTGCGAAATCAACGAAAGTGGTGACGAAGGCAGGCGCAAGGTGATCCGCGTTGTCTGCCATGGACGCCTGGTGGCAGGCGATACCGAGACAATCAGGGCGGCCGTTTACCCCCTGATCGTGAAGGGCGGATGGATCATCATCGATTGCTCTGACCTGGCGTTTGTGGACTCCATGGGCCTTGGCGTCCTGGTCTCGCTGAAGGTGTCTTCCGTTCACAAGGGCTCAGGAACGCTGGAGTTCGTCCACCTGTCGCCGCGGATCAAAGAGCTCCTGCGCATCACGAAGCTCACGGACTACCTGGCGCGTCCCGACACGGTGAACTACGGGGGGTAGATCGGGGCGGACACGCTATCGGGCGTAGCTGCGTACCCACTCCGTGATCGAACGGACGGCGATGCCGCTCGGACCTTTGGACTGCCAGGGCTTGTCTGTGTCGATCCAGGCCGTGCCGGCGATGTCGAGGTGGATCCAGGGTGTATCGCCGACAAACTCCTTCAGGAACATGGCAGCCGTGATGGAACCGCCGTAGCGTGAGTTTCCCGTGTTCTGGATGTCCGCAATCGAACTCTTGATCTGATCGCGATAGTCATCGGTGCAGGGCATGCGCCAGAATTTTTCGCCGCTGGTCGCCAAGGTGGATAGAAACTGATCGGCGGTCGCATCGTCATTGGAAAAAAGGCCGACGTTGAGCTGACCCAAGGCGATGCCAATGGCGCCTGTGAGCGTCGCCGCATTAATGAGGTGCGTGGCGCCGAGTTGCTGGGCATAGTGCAGGCCATCGGCGAGCACCAGGCGGCCTTCTGCGTCGGTGTTCAGGATCTCGATGGTTTTGCCCGACATTGCGGTGAGCACGTCCCCCGGCTTGTAGGCGCGGCCGTCCGGCATGTTCTCTGCCGAGCAGCAGACGCAAAGGATGCGCACCGCAGGCTTCAGCAGGGCCAGGGCACGCATCGCACCGAGCATGGCGGCGGCGCCGGCCATGTCGTACTTCATCTTGTCCATGTTCTCGGCGGGCTTGATGGAGATGCCGCCCGTATCGAAGGTGATGCCTTTGCCTACCAGACCCAGCGTCGGTGCACCCTCGGGAGGGCGGGAGGGTGGATCGTATTGGAGGACGATCAGGGCGGGCGGCTCCACGGAGCCCTGCGCGACGGCAAGGAATGCACCCATGCCAAGCTCCTTGAGCTTGTCGGTTGAGTGGACCTCGCAACGCAGACCGACCTCGCCTGCCATGGCCTGCGCGCGGCGGCCCAGCTCTGTCGGCGTCAGGATATTTCCGGGTTCGTTCACAAGCGACCGTGCGAAGTTTTGGCTCTCTCCCAGGATGATGCCCTGATCGAAGCCAGCTTGGGCGTCGGTGCGATTCTTTTCCTCCCCTTCGTTGAAGAGCAGGGTGAGTGTGTGGATGCTCTTGTCCTTGCGATCCGAACGATAGGTATCGATGTCAAAGTCTGCGACCAGGGAACCTTCGAGTAGGGCTCGTGCGGTGAGCTCGCAGAGCAACGAGTCAAGGTGCTCGTCCGCCAGCGCGCGGTCTTCCGGGAAGCTGAAGGCAAGATCGTGTATTGCGCGTGGTTTGCAGAACCGCACCGCTACGCCCGCACCCTTGCGGACTTCGTGCGCGTTCAGACAGACAACCTTGCCAAGACCAACAATCAGCAGGCGTTCCGCTTTCAGCCCGGCCGGCGCGTGTAGCAGGAGTGTCTCGCCTGAGCTGGCTTTGAACTCGCCCGACGTCAGCCAGGGCGTCGCGACGCGTCCAACCGCGTCGGAGGTGATCAGAAGTGCAGGGGAGGCCTGAGCCCCTTTGCCGGAGGCGATGTCGACGGCAAAGACAACGAGGAGCGGGGTCGCGAAGCCGGCAGGGTCCTGGAAGAGCAGCTTAGAGGTCACAATGCGATGTTAGATGAAACCGAAGCTGCACCCTGTGCAAGCTTTAACGCCGTTGAGAACGGGCGATGGCCGCCTTTGTCTCGCGGTCGGTTTCTTTTTTGCGCTCGGTCTCCCGTTTGTCCCAGTCCTGCTTGCCTTTGGCGAGCGCAATTTCCAGCTTCACTTTGCCATTTTTGAAATAGAAACGGACAGGGATCAACGTGTATCCCTTCTGCTTTGTAGCTGCCGTCAGCTTCTCGATCTCGCGCTTGTGGAGCAGTAGCTTCCTGGTACGCAGCTCTTCATGATTCATCTCGTTGCCGTGAGAGAACGGGCCGATGTGCGCATTCAGCAGAAAGGCTTCGCCATCTTTCAGCAAACCATACGCATCCCGCAGGTTCGCCTTGCCCTCACGGATGCTCTTGACCTCGGTACCGCGCAGAGCCACGCCTGCCTCAAACCTGTCTTCAAGGAAGTAGTGAAAAGCCGCAGAGCGGTTGAACGCGGCATCCCGGGAGCCCATCGCAATCGGGTCGCGGTCCTTCGCCTTCACGGGCCCTGCCTTGGGCGTGGTCGGGACGGTCGGATTGGAAAGAGATCGGGGCATCTTGGAAGCGGCCGGACGGCCGTTAGGGGAAGTACAAGCCCCGGTAATGGATGCTAGCAGAGCGTATGCGGCTGCACCGGAAGTTGTAGCCGGAGGGGAAACGACGGGCGCTCCCGCTCGTCCAAGACAGGAGAGTCGCCCCCTCGTCATCGCCTTTGTATTTCGACCGGGGCGGAGTCCGTGTGTACGACCGGAAACAAACCTAAGGACCGATGGTGCGAATGGTAATATCTCCCTATCCCGACCTGTCGCTGGACACCGCACAGCAGGAGCCCCTTGTGCGCCGTAACGGGCGTGACATGCCGAGCCTGCGGACGACGGGTATGCGGAACGTCCGGAGGCAACGGGAGCGGGTCGAGGAAATGACGCAGGGCAGAACGGTTGATTACGGATTTGGGCTGGGGTGGATCAAGGGCATTCGAGCCGTTTTCGCTCTGATTTTGGTTCTTGGCATCGCGCACGGCGCTGCCCACGCACAATCGGCCAGCGCCTGGAACAAGCGCGGTCAGCAGGCAGAAGCGCGTGAGGACTACGATGCCGCCTTCGAGGCGTACCGTCAGGCTCACCTGAAAGCCCCCAAAGACCTCCGCTATCGCGAGCGGTATGAACGCATTCGCTACACGGCGGCGAACCTCCATGTGGACCGCGGGCGTGTTTTGCGCCAATCCAGTGACGTGGCAGGGGCAATTAACGAGTTTTCCAGGGCACTGCAGATCGATCCAGGAAACGAGGCCGCGGCGCAGGAACTGCAGATTACGGAGCGTCCGCCGGCGACGCCAATAACGCCCGGTACGGCAGCCGGAATTGAGAATGGGGTGAAGCCCGGGCAAACGCTCATCCCTGGTGTGGACACCCAGATTCCGCAGCAACGTGATGCAAAGGAAGAGATCGCCTCGCTGGCTGCCCCGGTTCAGTTGCAGCCGGTTTCGAACGATCCGATCACGCTGCACATGGTGGAAGACTCCAAGAATATCTACCAGGCCATCGGCAAGCTGGCTGGGATCAATGTGATCTTCGATCCGGAGTACACCTCCAAGCGGGTGCAGGTCGATTTGACAAGTGTTCCGCTCTTTGACGCATTGCGCATTGTGGAGACACTCAGCGGAACCTTCTGGAAGCCAGTTACGCCCAATACGATCTTTGTGGCACAGAACACGCGCAACAAGCGCACCGATCTGGACGACCTGGCCGTGCAGACGTTTTACCTCACCAACGTCTCCCAGCAGAACGACGCCAACGAGATCATGGTGGCGCTTCGCAACCTGCTGGATCCCACGGTCAAGATCTACCTGGTGAATAGCCAGAACGCGATCGTTGTGCGTGCGACGCCCGATCAACTGGTACTTGCGGAAAAGTTGATCAACGATCTGGATCGCACGCGGTCCGAGGTCATCGTCGATGTGGCGGTACTGGAAGTCAGCCGCGACAAGCTACGCAACCTGGGGATTACGCTGCCGCAAAGCTTCGGTCTTACGCCGCAGGCCTCCAGCGCGTCTGCGACGTCGACGAGCACGGGCACGTCCAATACCAACAGCAACGGAACGACGACTACCAATACGACAACAACCAATCTGACCCTCAACTCGTTGGGCAACCTGAACGCGACGAACTTCGCTGTCACGGTAACGGGCGGAACGGTGAACGCCCTGCTGACCGACAACGACACGCGCGTGTTGCAGAACCCACGCATTCGCGCGTCGGATGGCCAGCGTGCGCAGCTGAAGATCGGTTCCAAGATCCCGGTTGCCACCGGATCCTACAGTTCAACGCTCTCCACGACCGCATCGCTTGGCGTGCAAACGCAGTTCACCTACATCGATGTGGGTGTGAACATCGATATGACGCCGACGGTGCATTTTGACCGCGAAGTGTCGCTGAAGATGAAGGTCGAAATCTCCAGCACCAACGGCAACGTGACCATCTCCGGCGTCACCGAACCGATCATCTCGCAGCGCGTGGCGGAGCAGACGATCCAGCTAAAAGACGGAGAGCCGTCCATCCTCGCGGGCCTTCTGCAAAAGCAGGACACCCGTTCCGTGAGCGGCACCCCTGGTCTGGGTGAAATTCCGCTGTTGAAGTATTTCTTCTCCAGCCAGTCCAAGGAACAGCAGACCGACGAGATCGTCTTTCTGATCATCCCGCATATCGTGCGTGAGTCGCTGGTCACCGCCGACAACACCCGGCCGATCTATACCGGCACCAGCAGCTCGGTCGAGCTGATCCGGCGAGCCTCGGGAACGGCCCAGCCTGCCTTGAGTGGCGCCGTGGAGCGTCCGATCAGCCCGTCCACCTCCGCCGCGAATGCAGCAAATTCGATGATGGGCGTGATTGCAAGTGCAGATAAGCCACCTACACCGCCGACAACCCCAACAGCGCCAGCCGCCCCCGTGGTGAACATCCCGGCGGCAGCGAATCAGACCCCGGTGAACCTCAGCGTCTCCCCGTCGTCTTCAACACCTGCCGTAGGCTCAACGTTCCAGGTCTCCGTGGTTGCCGCGAACGCACATGACCTCTTTGAGGTCCCGATGCAGATGCGGTTTGATCCACGCGTTCTGACCCTGGTAAATGTCGATTCTGGCGACCTGCTCGGTCGCGACGGTCAGGCCGTCGCTCTCGTACACCGTGACGAGGGCAATGGCACGGTCACCATTTCGGCCTCACGGCCTCCCCAGACTGCTGGTGTCAACGGGGGTGGTGTGGTCTGCACGCTGACCTTCAAGGCGAATGCGGCCGGCGACTCTCCGCTGTCCCTCATCAAGATTGGCGCAAAGGACAGTAAGGGGACGACACTTCCAGCGGTTGGAACGCAGGGTGTCGTGCATGTGAAGTAGGAGCAAGGATGTTCAGGGTCAGGCAAGTCGGTCGTTGGAACCAGAAGGGCAGGGATGCCCGGAAGGAGGAGATGTGGCCAGCAAACGCCGGGCTTACACTCATCGAACTGATCGTCGTTGTCACGATTCTGAGCATTCTTGCAATGGCTGCGGTCCCGATCGCCCGTTTCGAGGTCAAGCGACGCAAGGAGAAACAGTTACGGTCCGATCTTTGGGAGATGCGCCGGGCGATCGATGCCTATAAAGATGCCGCGGACCTGGGTGGCATCCAGGTAAAGCCCGACTCCAATGGCTACCCGCCGGATCTCGACACGCTGGTGACAGGGGTCGATATCCAGGACAAACACATGCGATTCCTCCGTGCTGTTCCGCAGGACCCGATGACCAAGTCGAACGACTGGGGGCTCCGCTCGAACCAGGACGACGCGGATGCGGACACCTTCGGCGGCCAAAACGTTTACGATGTGCACTCGAAGAGCACGGATACAGCTTTGGACGGAACGAAATACAACACCTGGTAGCGAGTCAGGATACGACGATGAACACACCGGCAAAGAAAAGGGAAGAACGCCTGCTGCTCGAGGGCAGTATGGATGGCTTCACCCTGATCGAGCTGATCATCGTGATGACGGTCATCGCCCTGCTTGCCTCGATCGCTATTCCCAGCTACCTCAATTCGGTCAAGAAGGCGCGGGAAGCGGTGCTGCGGGAAGATCTGCACACGATGCGCTCGGCGATCGACAGCTACACGGTCGACAAGGAACAGGCGCCGCAGACGCTGGACGATCTGGTGCAGGCTGGTTACCTGAAGTCGATTCCGGTGGATCCGATCACGAATCACGCGGACACCTGGAACACGAGCCAGAGTGACACTTTGACCAGCATCACCGAAACCCAGGGCGGCATCAGCGACGTACACTCCGGCGCGCAGGGTCTGGCCTCCGACGGCGGCACGTACAACAACTGGTAGAGAACGCCGGGTTAGGGGTGAAGAGCCGGCGAAGAAACTGCAACCAAAGGTGCCCCATTCCGTCTAATATGGTACGGAGAGCCGCGCCCGACGGCAGGAGCCCGACTCGCCGGAGGTTCTCCATGCGAAATTTGCTCTTTGCTGCATCGTTGCTGGTCCCCGCGGGTTTGCTGATGGCGCAGCAGCCGGTTCCTTCCAGTGATCCTGTTGGCGGCCAGAACTCCCCGGCATCGTCGACGCCGGTGAGCCCCGGGCCCGGCACCCCGGATGGCGGAAACAAGCCGCAAGCCGGCACACCTGATGCGAAGACCGACCGCAAGCCGCTGCCCACTCCCGATGGAGCTACTGCGAAGGCCGATGCGATCCCTTCTCCGGGTGAAGCTCTGGATCCAAAGATCAAGAAGGGCAGCGAAGACGACGTCAATGCCGTCGGTACGCGGAACATCGGCGGCCGTGGCATGGGCAACTGGTTCTCGACAAATTGGGAGATCTCCAACGGTAAGCAGTACTCGATGGAGATCGAGAAGTCCTCGCACCTGGTGACGGACCCCGTCATCGTGGAGTACGTGAACCGGGTGGGTCAGAACATCGTGCGGAACTCTGACGCTAAAGTGCCGTTCACGATCAAGGTTCTGGACACGGATGAGATCAATGCCATGGCCTTGCCGGGCGGCTTCTTCTACGTGAACTCCGGGTTGATTCTCGCCTGTGATTCCGAGGATGAACTCGCCGGTGTCATGGCCCACGAGATCTCGCACGTCGCGGCGCACCACGCGGCACGGGAGATGACGCGGCTGAACTACATGCAGCTCGGCTCCATCCCGCTCATGATCTTTACCCAGGGGACGTGGACCGGGTACGGCATCTACGAGGCCTCGCAACTTGCGGTGCCGTTGACCTTTCTGCAGTTCTCACGCCAGTTCGAATCGGAAGCGGACTTCTTAGGCGTGCAGTACATGTACAAGGCCGGCTACGACCCGCAGGGCATGGTCAGCATCTTCGAAAAACTGGACGCGTTGCAGAAACATAAGCCGGGAGCGATCTCAAGGGCGTTCAGCGATCACCCGGCGACGCCCGACCGGATCGACAATGTGGAAAATGAGATTGCGACGATCCTGCCCGCGCGCCCCGAGTACATGGTGACGACATCGGAGTTCGATGTCGTGAAGGCAAGGCTGGCCCGCATCCAAAACAAGCGCGGACTTAATGACAAAAAGGGTGGCAACAAGCCCACACTCCGGCGGACGGCAGGGTCAAACAACCCAAATTCGACCACTCCGACTTCGGGGAGCGATCAGCCTACGCTGGGCCGCCGCAACTGACAAGAGCTGGTGAAACGAAGAAGCCCGGCTTCGCGCCGGGCTTCTTCTCGTATGGACATGAACGCCGGCCCTAGGAGGCTGGCTGATGGAGGAGAACGTATGGTGCAACAAGAGCAGGGCCACACAACGGGCTACACGGACGACCACGCGAAAGCCGGGCTGGACTACCAGTTTCCCGAGATCGAGACGTGGCGCAACCAGTTTGCGGCATACGAGATCCTGATCGACGACCCGGAGTTTACAAGTGTGTGCCCGAAAACCGGCCTGCCGGACTTTGGCGTGTTGACGATCCGGTACATGCCGCGGGAGCGGTGCCTCGAGCTGAAATCATTAAAGGAATACCTCTTCTGCTATCGCAACCTTGGGATCTTTCAGGAGAACATCGCCAACCAGGTGCTGAATGATCTGGTCAAGGCGACAGATCCGGTCTGGGCCGAAGTGAAGGGCGACTTCCGGCCGCGCGGCGGTATCTCCACCGTGGTAACGGCACGCTATCCGCGGACGGAGGAGATGCGTTAGGGCTTGAGGTCCTGGCCTTCTGAACCCGCTGAAGGTGATTACATTCCGGGACGCGCCGGTTCAAAAGCAGCACGCATCCCCGGTAGACTGATCGGTATGCCTTCAGGTGTCTCGGTAGTGATTCCGGCTTTGAATGAGGCGGAGTCGATTGGAGTGGTGGTGCGGTCGATGCCGTGGGATCGCATCGATGAGTGCATCGTCGTGGACAACGGCAGCACGGACGGAACAGCCGCCGCTGCCGCAGAGGCCGGGGCGCGCGTGGTGACCTCGCCACGCGGTTACGGCGCGGCCATGGCGGCTGGGACCTCAGCGGTGCTGCCCACGACGACGGCCATCGTGATGATGGACGGGGATGGCTCAGACGATGTCAGCCAGATGCCCGCATTGCTCGCGCCTCTCCTGAAGGGTGAGGCGGACTTTGTCATCGGCTCGCGCATCCGTGGGCATCGAGAACCCGGCTCCATGCTGGGCAGCCAGGTGTTCGCGGCGCACTTGATTGGGCGGCTCGTGAAGCTGCTGTATGGGTTCCGCTACACCGATATGGGGCCGTTTCGGGTCATCCGGCGTGAGGCACTCGAGCGCATGAAGATGCGCGAGATGACCTATGGCTGGAATCTCGAGATGCAGGTAAAGGCTGTGAAGATGAAGCTCCGTATCCGGGAAGTTCCTGTCAACTACAGGCGTCGCATCGGGGGCGTGTCCAAGGTCTCAGGCGATCTGAGAGCCTCGTTTTTAGCGGGGCGCCGCATCCTCGGTGTGTTCTGGCGCGTGCGACGAGAGCGATTTAGAGCATGACCAGCCAGCAGATCTCTTTGGACATTGAGCAGCAAGACAAGTAGGAGTGGGGACCAGTGACTGATGTGCCGGTGATTGCGCTGGAGCATGTGAACGTCGCACGTGGCGAGCGGGTGGTGCTCCAGGATGTAAACCTCCACGTCGCCGCAGGGGAACATCTGGTCATTCTGGGGCCGAATGGCTGCGGCAAGTCGACGCTGCTGAAGGCGCTGACGTGTGAGCTCTATCCCGTGCCAGGACCCGCGACCCGCGTGCGTCTGTTCGGGCGGCCGCGCTGGGACGTAACGGAGTTGCGGCGCAAGATGGGCGTGGTCAGCGCCGAGCTCCCGGGGGAGGCAACGCGCGGCATCTCGGGCTACGAGGCCGTGCTGACAGGGTTTTTCTCAAGCTCGAAGCTCTGGCCAAACCTGCATGTGACGGAGGCCATGCAGGAGAGGGCTTCCGCGCTTCTGGGGATGGTTGGTGCGGAGGATCTGCGCGGCAAGCTCGTTGGCGAGATGAGTGCGGGGCAGCAGCGTCGCGTGATGATTGGCCGGGCACTGGCGGGTACCGGCGACGGCCGCATGCTGCTGCTTGATGAGCCCTCTAACGCGCTGGACCTGGCAGCCCAGCACGATCTGCGGGAGATGCTCGGCGAACTGGCGCGGGCGGGCACGGCCATTCTGATGATCACGCATCATGTGAGCGACATCCTGCCGGAGATGCGGCGTGTGGTGATGATGCAGGAGGGCCGGATCGTGGCCGATGGGGATCGGCGGGAGCTGCTAACGGCAGAAAGGTTGAGTGGGCTGTTTGGGCGTGAGATTCGGATGGCGGAGCGGGATGATGTTCTGTTTGCGTGGTGAGGAAGGTGATGTACGCCACGGCACCGGAGTTATCCGTCTCGAACGAGCCATGGGCGCAGCAGATTCGGGAGGCCATCATAGAGGGCCGGTAAGAACGTATCGTGTGTCCCAGCTGGTTGACCCGGAAACGGCCGTTTTCGGTTATGCGCGGAACAATGGAAGAACCGCTCTATACCTCAGCGCGCCGTGTCTGTCAGCGTGATCTGAACCTGCACCAGCTTGGGCTGCTTGACCTCGATAGGACCCAGCACCGCCATATCGGGCAGCGGACCTTTGAGCATGGCAACCTCATCGCAGGCGTACAGCCGCGGGCAGGCCTGGCAATCCTTATAGATCTTGTCGGGCATGGCGTTGCGTTCGGCCACGCGAAAGCCGAAGCGGCCAAAGAAGTCGGGCAGGCGCGTGAACAGGCACGTGGTAGCGACGCCATGCTCTTCTGACTCAGCCAGCAGGGCGCGCAGCAACGCAGCACCGGCCCCCTGGCCGCGTGCCTCGGGGTGCAGGACGATGGAGCGGACCTCGGCGAGGTGCGGCCCATAGAGATGGAGCGCGCCGCAGCCCAGGAACTCGGGTTCCGCACCAGGGTCGAGAATGTTTGGAATCTCGGCTACGGTGAAGTCGCGTATGTTCTCGCAGATCTCGGCGTAGCTGCGGCGCAGCAGCGTGCCATCGCCGGAGAGGGAGTTGACAAGGTCGAAGATGTTGCGAGCGTCCTGAAGCCGCGCCTTGTGGACGAGGATCTGCGGGCGCTCCGCTTTGGTTGCGGCGTCGGTGCGGATGCTGCCGTGTTCGATGAGCTCCGGTAGGGTCTCAAACAACCGCAGGCACCTCCTCTGTATTGGATACGAGCGCAGCCAGACGGTTGCGTGCCTCCGTGAGTGCCTCCCGCACACGCGCCCG